>CALGUG010000054.1 GCA_937902315.1 uncultured Chloroflexales bacterium | reverse complement strand
CACCATTCACCCCCTCGCCCGCAGTGCGGGAGAGGGGGCCGGGGGGTGAGGGCAGGCTAGCCCATTTGGTAGCCGTAGGCGGACGCGCTACAAGCCTTCTTTGAGGTATAGACCTCGCCGCTAGAGAACAAAACGCATTGAGCGAAATCGCTTCATACATCCAAAAGAGGATCGCATGCCAAATCGTGCGATCCTCTTTTCTCTAGCTTTAGTGGCCCAAGCGTTACGAGAGCATTTCGACCGATTGCTCGCGCTGAGCTAAGGCGCGTTGTGCATCTTCATAGCCCATCTTAAAGAGCAAACGGTGATTGCGCTCTTCATAGTCGATGATCCAATCGAGCGGCATCATCTCTTTAGGAGAGATCACGGTCGGCAAACGCAAGCGCTGCGGCAGATAGCCCTCTAAACGAATGCTCTCATCGGTCAACATGCGGGCCGCCATCTCTAAGCGCTCGCCAACCTCAGCCAACTTGTTGCGCATCTCGATGGCCCGAAAAGCGCTGCGATACGATGCCAGCATGGCCCAATCGAGGGTAAGCGTCAAGGCTTGCACAAGGTCTTTAGGCATATCACAAGGCGCTCGATCCTGATCGTCTTGGTGGAGATGCCAAGGCGTCATCATCACAACCAAAATATCGAGATCGCTCTGGCCCGCCAACTCGATCACCGGATCGAGCGGCGTATTGGCGATCACAGCACCATCCCAATAGAGATAGTCGTTGATATTGGTCCAAGGGTAGACGATAGGAATGCTCGATGATGCCATCAGATGATCGATGCAAATATCGTCAGCAGGGTGATTTTCTAGATCGCGGTTACAAAATATACGCAGCACCCCAGTGCGCAATTCGGTCGCGGTCAACAGCAGGGCTGGCGAATCGGGACCATTGATGCGATCAAAGTCCATCCATTTCGCTAAGGTTCTGCGCCAAGGAGACGTATCAAGCAGACTACGAAATGTTCGGCTCTGGAAGAGCGTACTCATTCGCTCAGTAAACGAGTGGTGTTTCAGGTCTGGTTCTTTGGCGTGCAGCGAATCGTGATGTTGCTCAGAAGTCAAGACACCCCGCAACATCCAGCGCAACAAAGGTTTGCTAAGCGGCGGCAGATCGTCCGAGAGGCGATGCACATCCTCGGTATGCATATTCAGCCAGAGCTCTTCTAGCTGATCGATCGTCAGACCACTAGCAAGCGCAGATGCATTAATCGAGCCGATCGAGGTGCCAGCAATAATATCGGGGCCAATGCCGTCTTGCATCCAGCCGCATTCGACCAAATAGCGCATCACACCCACGTGATAGGCGCCTCGCCCGCCTCCACCGGATAACACTAAGGCTTTTTTCTGCGGCAACATTGTGTATATCTCCTAACCGTGAAACGAATAGACTGCTGCGACCACACCTACTTCTACAAACGCTTTTTCGCTTTCTTTTCGACCATATGGTGAAAATGTAAGAAGTTCAGGAGCGAAAAGGTCTTAGAAAGGGCGTAATAGCCACTCCTATCTCTTGTTAGGCAGTTGTAGCATGTTATACCAAATCGTCATTACAAGGTTCAGCTATCGCATTACAAAGGCGGAAAAGTTGCGACCTTCCATTCGGTCTCTGGCGCGTCCGCCTACGGCTACCAACATCCCGCCCACCCATTCGGAGCTTCAGGCGTTTCGCTGCCTTCGCCGCTTTCACTGCTTTCGCTGCGACCTGCCAGGCGCAAGCGCCTAGCAGATTGACACGCTGCGTTTCACTGCCCGCCCTGTCTTCACTGTCTTTGCTGCAACCTTCCCGCAGCTTCGCAGCGAGACGGTTCTTCATCTCGACAGGCAGCTTCTATATAAAAGACTCTGTGACTCGTGAGGTGATACCAAATTCGTTTAAAAACTTGCCCACTTGGAGTGTAAGGAAACAAAAACGAGGAAAGAGTTGTGTGATATTTCGCGCGATAGCGCGAAATATCACACAACAAAAAGAGACAAGTTCCACTCTGCCGAAGGCCAAATAGAATGAAGCAAGCGAATTTGGTATGAATACTTGCACACAACAATGGGCGGTCTGTCTGAGTACAGACCGCCCATACAGAGATCTCAAAAGGGCAAAGCCCGCGAACTATTCCGCGCTGATAAACGCAGATTCAGCCTCGACTGGCTCATCCATGTCTGCGCGCTGATAGACAAACTTGCGATCGGGGCGGGTGCTCGCGCCGTGAGGGTTGCCCTGAGCATCGAGCGCCACGATGTTGAGATTGGCGTGTTCAGCATTGGCACCAACCAAAATGGCATCTTGCAGCGCCAGAGCACAGGCCTCTGCGACCGAAGCGCCGCGCGCCATAGCCACTACCACGCTATGCGCCGTGCCAGCCCGAATCGAAAGCTCACCGAGGCCCGTACAAGCGGCCGCGCCAAAGCGATTATCGGCATAGCCGCCAGCGCCGATCACCGGCGAGTCGCCCAGACGGCCGGGGTACTTCCAAGCGGTGCCGCTGGTGCTCACCGCCACAGCGATGTTGCCGTGAATATCTTTGGCCAAAACGTTGACCGTACCGCCAGCCTTCTCGGGATCGATGGCCAGCTTCACGGCATCGAGCAGGTTGCGGCGGAAGACCGGTCCTAAGCGCTCCATCTCCTCGGAGTCGAGCTTGCCCTGAATGCCCTTGCGCCAAACAGCTTCAGCTTCAGGAGTCAATAGGTTGCCACGCTCAGCGCCAATATCATCGGCGAAACGAGCAGCGCCCTCGCCCACGATCATCACGTGGGGCAGCTTCTCCATTACTTGGCGCGCCACGCTAATGGGGTGCAAAAAGCCCTTCAAAGCACCTACGGCGCCACACTTGCGGGTGGCGCCATCCATAATCAGGGCGTCAAGCTCAACTTCACCAAGAATATTAGGATACCCGCCCAGACCAACAGTATGATCTTCGGGGTTTAGCTCAACAATACGAGTAACTGCTTCGATCGCATCGAGTGCGCTCCCACCAGCACGCAAAATCTCCATACCGGCACTAAAACCGATTCGTGCATTTGCACTTGCAGCTAATATCATAGTCGCTCCTTGGCTTTATTGTTCGAAGGGACACCCTATTATACTGGATTCCCTCGACTAGCTAGCAAAGCGACTCGCCAACCAAAACAATTGATCGTAGCGCCGCCAAGCCGAAAGCATGGGTTGGCTATTCAGCGCGCCGACCGGAATGGGCGGCTGCTGTGAATTCGAATCCATGCGATAGATCATATCGACATCGGCGGGATCGATCAGACCAGACTTGGGCGACAGCACTCGCAAGTACGAGTAGGTTCCCGAAGGCGCTCGTTCATCGATATTGATATAGATCAGGCCAGGCTCCAACGTGAGATCATCTTCCTCAATACCGCCACGTGCAGCCATGATCTGCGCCATAGACTTATACGAGTAGATACTGCTATAGGGCTGTGTCGCCACATAGACCGTATTGTGATCGGGCTGATCATCGCCCCAATAGAAAACGGTATGCCATGGGCCACTCTCGCTTTCGGCCACTTGGATCACCAGCCAATCGAGCGAGATTCGCGGCGGGTTGCCGCCCACCAAACCTTCACCATAAGCGAAGTCATAATGCTGATTAGAGCTGACAATCGGTTGACTGCTGGCATCGATAAGCAGCACGCTATTGCAGTCGACCGTGATAGCGTTGCCATCTTGGCTGGTTAAGCGAGGATCGCTAAGCAGTACCCGATCGAACTCGTTATCGGTACAGACCGGGCCGCCATCATCATCAATAATCGTGACCGTCGCTACCGAGCCCTCCAAAGCTGTCGGTGAGCTACGCACAATAACTCGCAAGGTTTCCGTCGGCTCAACAATATCATCATCAATGATTGTTAAGGGCACCTGGAAGACACGCGTGCCCGCAGGAACTAGGATCGGCAAGTTCGTCATGCCCTCGTAGTCCGAGCCCGGCATAGCCGTAACACCTTGTGTCGTCACATAGAGCATCATATCGACAGCCGGCGGCACATCGAAGTGTATCAAGATCGGGTATAGGCTGCCATTGCTCTCCTCAACGCTGAAGTTATCAACCGTAAAGCTAAAGTTCGGCCGCATGGTCGGCGTTAAGGTCGCTGTACGCGTGTTCGACGGCGTTAAGGTCGGTGTATGGGTAGCTGTCGGCGGCACAGGTGTATTCGTCGGCGGCACAGGTGTATTCGTCGGCGGCAGCGGTGTATGGGTAGCTGTCGGCGGCACAGGTGTATTCGTCGGCGGCACAGGTGTATCCGTCGGCGGCACAGTTGTATGGGTAGCTGTCGGCGGCACAGGTGTATCCGTCGGCGGCACAGTTGTATGGGTAGCTGTCGGCGGCAGCGGCGTATTCGTCGGCGGCACCTCCGTTGCTGTCGGCGTTTCTGGCGTATCGGTCGGTGTCTCTACGGTAGGAGTGATCTCCGGTGTTTCCGGCGTGATCTGCGGTGTCTCTACGGTAAGGGTGAGCTCCGGCGTTTCCGGCGTGATCTGCGGTGTCTCTACGGTAAGAGTGATCTCCGGCGTTCCCGGCGTGATCTGCGGTGTCTCTACGGTAAGGGTGAGCTCCGGCGTTCCCGGCGTGATCTGCGGTGTCTCAGGCGTAGTCGGCAGAGACACCGTCGTAGCAACCGTCACAGTGCGCGACGGCGTTAACGAAGCAGTCCAGGTCGGCGTAGCTGTCCAAGTAGCCGAAGCAGTCCAGGTCGGCGTAGCTGTCCAAGTCGGCGTAGGCGTGCTACTCGGCGTCCAAGTATAGGTTGGTGTGCTGCTGGGCGTCCAAGTATAGGTCGGAGTATAGGTGTGCGACGGCGTATGGCTGGGCGTCCAGGTATGGGTCGCAGTATGCGTATGCGACGGCGTATGAGTCGCCGTGCGAGTACTGGTCCAAGTAGCCGAAGCCGTCCAAGTAGGGCTAGGCGTATGCGATGGTGACAGCGTTGCCGTTGGCAGATCGGTCTGGCTCGGCTGTGGAGTAAAGCTTGGCTCGGGCTGCACAACCGGCTCGATCGTGTTGGTCGCTGTGGGCGGCTGCAGCGGCGGCTGGCTCGCTTGGCTCTCTGGAATGTTGGTCGCTACAACAACTTGGGTATCTGTAGCAGTCGGAGATGCAGTATCGGCCACAGCCACTTGAACGGGCGTAGGCGATGGCTCCGGTATCGCAAGCGGTTGCGGACTGCGACGGGTCTCTTGAGGCACTTCTGCTACAGGTACGGGGTTAAAACCAATACCCTTATAGTAGCGACCCAAGCGCGTATTAAGCGTTTCGAGAAACTCGGGATTCTGAGGCGGCAACACAGGCAAAGCTGTGGTATCCCATTTTCTATAATCAGCGGCGTAGGCCGCTAGAACACTTTGTGGGTGAATACTATTGATGGGGGTGGAGTACAACAGCACAACTTGGGCTGTCAGCCATGCCAAACCAGGGGTCATGAGCATGATAGCAAGCATGAACCAAAAGAAAGGTCGTTTAAGCTGCTGCTTGAGCAGATTGGTCGAGTTCCGGATTGTCGTTAGCATTGATTAGTGTAAAGCTAAATACCGACCCACTAGAAGATGTTTGCGAGAGCCAGATCTGGCCCCCTTGGCGCTCGATCAACTGTTTTGCAATAGCTAGGCCAAGCCCAATACCACGTTCTGCTGAATTAATCCCCTCATTGGCGCCATCACCGCGTACAAAACGATCAAACAAGTGCGGATGCAGCGATTCTGGAACGCCATGGCCAGTATCGATAATATCGACCTGAACGAATTTCCCCAAATTAAAGGCTTTTATCGTAACGCTGCCCTGCGAGGTATAGCGCCGCGCATTGTCGAGTAACTGGCTAAAGACCGTGCGTAAATGGATAGCATCGACCAGCACTAAAGGCAGATCTTCAGGAACCTCGACATGGAACTCCAAGCCCTTAGCCGTGATCTGGCTACGCATCGGCCAGGTAAACTCTTCGATCAGTTCATGTAACTTATTCGGTGTAGGCTCGGGAACGATCGAGCCAGAGTCGAGACCAGCGATCGCAATTACATTGGTCACCAGCGCTGTCATATTGGCAGCGTGATTGCGCATTGTTTCGATCAAACCACGCTGATCTGGGTCGAGCGGCCCCATCAAGCCACGCAAGAGCAAGTCGGCGTTGCCGCGCATTACCGTCAACGGTGTGCGCAACTCATGCGAGATAGTGGCGATAAAGTTGTTCTTTGCACGGTCGATCGCGACCTCTGCCGTCATATCTTGGAGCACACAGACGATACCCATGCGCTTGCCATCTGCACCGGGGATCTCCGATGGGGAGGCTCGCACGATCCGATCTTTAAGTCGGAACAAGTTCGGAATACGCCGATCGCTAAAGCCAGTAGCCTCAGTAAAAGGTTCTAAAGGCAGATCTTTAAAATAACGCGGGAGCTGATCGCCTTCTGATATTCCCAAGAATGATCGCACTGCAGCGTTTACAGAGACGATCTCACCATTATTATTACATACCACAATGCCATCTACAATACTCTCTACGATGGCCGCGCGCTCGTTATAGAGCCGAAGCAAGTGCTCTGTCATCGTATTGAAACTCGATGCTAAAACACCAACTTCGTCGCTCGAAGAAACTTGGCTTCGGCGCTCGAGATCTCCCGCAGTAACCGCGCTAGCGGTATCTGCTAGCTCGGTGATCGGCCGAGTAAGGCGTTGTGCGACAAGCCAGCCAACGCCAGTAATGCCTGCAACTAAGCCAAGCGCTACAAAAACGACTATCAGAACAAAGCTACGAACAGACTCTTGAATGTAATCGCGAGCAAGCGAAACAGATAAAATGCCCACCGTCGATTGACGAATCTGCAGCCAGGTATAGGCAAATTGATATTCGCGCTCGTTAACACGAACATCAAAGAGAGTGCCTTCCTCTCCAGCCTCTTGCAGCCGCTCTCGTCCGATGAGGCTTATATCAAGGTCGCTCATATTGGCAGGGCGAGTAGTGCTATAGAGCGCTTTACCGTTGATATCGTAAATCGCCACGATACCCGCCTGCGAGCGGTCACGCATCTCTCGCAAGAGCGTATCGACGCGCATCGCAACGATCAAGCCACCAACAACTTGATCATCTTTAACCACAGGGGCGATCGTAGCCAAATAGGGCGAAGGCTCGTCTCCTAAGATCATCAGGCCTGCAAATTTATCGCCTCGTGAGTCGCTGCCTCCACTCAAGATCTGGGGCACGAACCAAGTCTGCGATAGATCAAGCGCATCATGCTCGATATAACCATCGCTCTGTTCCTGAGAGCGCTCCAGATCGAGAATCGTTGTTCCATCCCTATTAAAAGCGATCAGACGATCGAGCTGCACCTGATTGCGCTGAGGGGCATAGAGAAAGTAACCTTCTAAGGTTAGCCTTAAGCCGGGCAGGTCGCCATTTGCAAATGCATCAGCTACGGAAGGCGCGCCCGTGGCAGGGTTTGCTTGGGCCAAGGCCATTTCTCGCAGCAGGGTTAAATTCGCAGCCTCGATATCAACGATGCTATCGCTTGTTGAACGGGCAACCTGAACCAGCTGATTATCTATACGCTTCTGTAAATCCCAGTAAACAATATAGATGGCAGAGCCCATGCCAGCCACAATGACAAACAGGGCTAAAAGAAGGAATGGAAAAATGATTTTATAGTGGATTCGTGAAAAGAACTCATTTAATATGAGGCGCATGGCCATGAATCCTCATTTGAGGCCAAGAAGATCAAAATCGATAGGAATACGAAATAGGATGCAATCGCGCCACCCCTCACAGTATATGGGAGCTAATTGACAATTAAATAACTATTGAGCCTTACATTATGAGATATATCTAATCCCAAAAACGCTGCAAAATCCTTTTTTTACAGCTTATTGCAGATCGATTGTAAGACCTGCCCACTATTGATGCTTAGCTTAGATGGTTGGGTAGAGCGCTGAATGTAGCAATCTTTATAAGCATATGTCTACAATTAGTTATAGCACATCAAAGGTACCGTGTATTACCAAATTTGGACTACTTTGGTAACGGTTTAGCTGCATCGATACCGTACAGACACAACATTAGTGGGTAAGCGGAACCACTGAAGGCTTACTATCTAATAATGATCCCTCTAACCACAAAAAGGTTCCAGTAAGCACAATCGCAATCACAATCGCATAGTAGATAAAACGCCCCATACGATTATGCGCTATGCGTTCGAGGAAGCCAGTTGTGGTTAGCATGCAGATCGGCGCCGCAAAATAGACGTAACGTACCTGCACCAAAAAGATCACATCGATCAGATAAAAGAGAACTGGAACAATGCTCCATGCAAGAAGTAGACCACGCCCAAAAAGCGACTTCAGCTTAACCCACAGTAAGATCAAGCCGGGCAGCCAGAGCACAAGCGGCAGGCCCAACATACCTCGCCACCACTTGGTGGCTTGGATATCGATCACATAGGCTCGGAAAGCGGCGCTGCGTGCGGGGTCGCGCCCGCTGCGCGTATCGGCGATCGTAAAAGCCTGTGCCAGCATCGGCAAGACAAACACGCTGACATAAAGCACTAACACCGCCAGACCAACCGCGAATAGGCTGATAAAAACAGGGCGCACCAGTCGCGATTCGGGCGTCTTCCAACGTCGTTCGGAAGATTGCAGATATTGGCAGACGATTGGAAAGAGCAGGGTGATCGCGATCATACTGCCGCCCATCAAAAGCACACCGACGTGGGCCACCAGTCCAAAAAAGCCCGCTAAGACCAAAACGCTCAAGCGGAAGGCATTGGGGTGCACCAGATACTCGAGCAGCGCCCACACCACAAACAACACGATTACATGGGCAACCACGTTGGTAAAAAAGCCCCACCAGAGGCCGGTGATTTGAGTCGGTAGTGCAGCCAAAAGCATGGCTGTCACTAAAGAGCCACGTTGGCTGAAGCCGAGGCGACGCGCGATCAAGGCCAAGAAAAATGGGCTAAAACCATCGAGGATCGCCACACCGACTTGCAGGGTCACCCCAGCCGAGGGAAACAACAAAAGAAACGGCTGCAAGAGCAGATAGGGGCCGGGCGGATAGAAGGTGGTGCCGCCAGCCCATTCGTGAGCCTTGGCAGTGATGTAGATCGTGCCTTGCAGCAAACGCGTAAATAGCTCGGTCTGAATATCAAGGTCGTGGGCTTCATAGCCCGGGGCGTAGGTGCCGAGCAGACGCAGGCCGACCGATGTGACAATGATCGTCCAGAGCCAGCGGGTAGCGCTGGCCGAGAAGGTCAGGGCGTGCAGGCCGATCGCTTGGGCTGCGGCCCCATCAGAGCGGCTGAAAGCGCGTTGCAAGCGTGGCAAAACCAGATAGGTAACAAACGAAAGCAGGACAGCGGTCAGAGTAATAGGATGGAGCGCACTGGTGATCCAGAGCCGCAAGCCAAAGTTGAGCAGCGTGATCAGCACAACGAACGCAGTGCCAGACAGCAATCGCGCGCGCTGGGCCACGCCAAGCTGAACAGCGAGGGTCAATAGAGCGCCGAGCAACAGGAGCTCTTCGATCACAACCGGCCAAGCGGGCAGGCGAATAGCTGTCAGTGGGCGTGCCCCGATCCTATCAAGCGCAAAGGCGATCTCACGATCATCGCCTTCGGGCACAAAGGTCGGTGCCTGAAAGAGCGCACGCAGATGGCCATCGCCGTCGGGCCAAGCTAAGATGCGATAGACACGGTACTGTTCACCGATCGGAAATTCGACATGTTGGCCAGCGCTCAAGCTGATCGAGAGCGGCAGAGTCGCGCCTTCGAGGCCGGGGCGAGCGTGCAAACGCCCTTCCAAGACCAGCGGCCCAAGCTGTCCGGTAGGTAGATCAAGCTTGGTATTGCCGTTGGCCCAGCGATAGGTGATATCACCGTTGGCGCGCTCGAAGCGATACAAACCTTCGAGATAGGCCCGTTCGCGATAGTTTGTACCAACATCGATATACTGAGCCCGAGCAGGCAAGAGGCTCAGTACAAAGCAGATCAAAGCAAGAAGCAGTAGCACGAACTCTGGAGCAAAAGAGCTCGCTCCAAAAGGCGAAAAACGAGACACACTGCTGCGCTCGTTTTTCGCCTCGTGCCCTCGATTCATCTTAATAGGCACGACTAAAGATCACCTGTTGTGTTGTCTCTTTACCAGTGTAGAAGCACTTGCCGACCGTACCCGGCTGCTCCAAGGGGATACAGCGAATGGTAGCCTTGGTCTCTTCCTGGATACGCTTCTCGTCTTCGGTTGTACCGGCCCAGTAAGCTACCGCAAAGCCCTTCTCGACCTGCTGCTTCAGCTCGTCGTAGGTGCTGACCTCGGCGGTGCGCTCTTTGCGGAAGGCCAGTGCGCGATCGAAGAGCGCCTGCTGGATCTCGGCAAGCAATGCTTCGATGCGCTCGGTCAAGCCTTCTTGTGGAACAAAGCTCTTGCCTTCGCGGCCCGGAATATCGCGGCGTGCGATCGCAACGCTGCCCTTCTGAACATCCTTGGGGCCAACCTCAATGCGAATCGGAACACCCTTGACCTCCCACTCGTTGTACTTGAAGCCCGGGGTCAGATTCTCGCGATTATCGACCTTGAAGCGGATGCGACCCTTCCAAGCCTTGGTGATCGAATCGACAGCGGCCATAACAGCGCTCTTCTCTTCGTCGTTCTTGTAGATCGGTACCACCACAACCTGAATCGGGGCGATGCGGGGTGGCAGCACCAGACCTTCGTCGTCGGAATGGGTCATAATCAGAGCGCCGATCAGACGGGTCGAAACACCCCAGCTAGTGGTCCAAGCGTGCTGAACGGTGTTGTTCTGGTCGGTGAAGGTAATATCGAAGGCCTTTGCGAAGTTCTGGCCCAAGTTGTGAGAAGTGCCAGCCTGCAGCGCGCGGCCATCTTGCATCATAGCCTCGATACAGTAGGAACGCAGCGCACCTGCAAACTTCTCTTTTTCGGTCTTCAGGCCGCGAATCACAGGAACCGCCATCTCTTTCTCTACGAAGTCGGCGTAGACATCGTGGAGAATCAACAGCGTTTCGCGCTCGGCATCTTCCTCGGTCGCGTGCACGGTGTGGCCCTCTTGCCAGAGGAACTCGGCGGTGCGCAGGAAGGGGCGGGTGCGCATTTCCCAACGCATCACGTTAGCCCACTGGTTGATCAGCAGCGGCAGATCGCGATACGAGCGAATCCACTTCGAATAGAAGTAACCGATGATGGTCTCGGAGGTCGGGCGAATAACGTAGGGCTCGGTCAGCGGCTCGCCGCCCGCATGAGTCACCTCGGCCACCTCAGGCGCAAAACCCTCGACATGCTCTGCCTCTTTCATCAAGAAGCTCTTTGGAATCAGAAGAGGGAAATACGCATTCACATGGCCCGTTTCTTTAATCCGCTCGTCTAAACCCTTTTGAATCGCTTCCCAGATCGCATAGCCTGTGGGCTTAAATACAATACAGCCCTTAACGACTTCAGCGTAGTCAGCAAGATCCGCCTGCTGGACAATATCAAGGTACCACTGGGAATAGTCTTTCGACCGCAGGGTTATTCCTTCTTTTGGCATTGAGGTACGGCTCCTTACAGATGAATAATATGCACAAGCAAAGTGTGCCACAGATGTATGCATGGGCACACTTTTCAGAATCCTCACACGTAATAAGCTCTATTTTACCATTTTATGAGAGATAGTGTTCGAACTCAGATGGGCTTGGAGGCGTATTGGCGCCTTTGCTGCACCAGAGCGCGGCGCTCGCCAAGGCCCACTCGATCGTGCGCTGCCAGTCCCAACTTTGGCTTAGGCCGTAGGTGATGCCTGCCCGGAAGCAATCGCCCGCCCCACTGGTATCGACGGGCTCAATCGCATGGGGCTGGAACTGCTGATAGTCGTCGTTGATCAAAACGTGAACCGGGCGCGGCCCATCGGTGACAATCACGGCGGCGCCGCGCAACGCGTGGAGGGCGCGCAGTTGCGCTTCGATGCTTTGATCGTCGCGCAGATAATCGACCGAGCCGACGATCACATCGGCCAAGGCCGCAAAAGGCTCGTCCAAGAGCAGCGCATCGCCGATCACCAACGTCTTACCCGCTTCACGGGCCGCTTGAGCGGCTGCGAGCGTGCCCGCCCCAAAGCGCGTTACGCTCACAAGCTGCACGTTGGCAAGTAGATCAGCGGGAACGCTCGGCGCACTATGGTCGTTGGAACGCACCGCCAACACGGTTCGCATGCCATCGGGCGTGATCATAATTCGACAGAGCGGGGTACGAACCTTGGCCGAGCGGCGCAGATAGCTGGCGTCGATCTGGGGCGTAGCGCTAATGGCCTGAAAGAGCAATTCGCCTTCGGGATCGTAGCCAAGGTCATCACCCATCAGCACCAGCGATGTGCCCCAAGCCGCCAAACAGCGGGCCTCGTTGAGAGCGTTACCGCCGGGCAGCATTTGGTCGCTGAGCGCGCGCACGCCACTGTTGGGGCGCGGAAAGTGCGGTAAACGAATAAGGTTATCGGCGCAAAGCGCGCCATAACAAAGCAAATCAGTCATGAAGGTCTTCCCAGCTTAAAAGGCACAAGCCTATTGGCGGGCGTAGTGTAACACAAGGCCGCCCTGAGCGGGAACGGTCACGCCTTCGAGTCGATTTTTATAAACGTGGCAGCTGCGTTCGCTGAGAAGATCGCGCAACACGACCCCATCGGGCAGGGGCAAATCGGCCAAGGGAATATCGAGCGTGCGCGTCTTGGCACTGGTATTGATGACCGGAATCAGCACTTCATCGTCGTTCCAACGCCCAAAGGCCATAATGCGGATCGTATTGCTGGCCAACAGAGTTCGCCATTTGCCCGTGCGCAGAGCGGGATGTGCATGACGAATCGCAATACAAGTTTTGACAAAATCGCGCAGCTCATGGTTCCAAGCACTTTCGTCCCACGGAAAGGCAGCCCGACAAAAAGGATCGCCGCCGCCTTCGAGACCGATCTCGTCGCCGTAGTAGATACAGGGCGCGCCCGGGAAGCATGCTTGAAAGAGCACAGTCTGTTTGACCTTGGGAATGCTGCCGCCCGCTTCAGTGAGATAACGCGGCGTATCGTGGCTGCCCAGCAAGTTGAGCTGGGCTAGGGTCGCCTCTAGCGGATAACGCTGCAGCAGCGTTTCGATCCCTTGGGCGAAGGCTTCGGTTGTGATCTTGCCCTGGGCGAAGTAGTCGCGGCACAGATCGCGGAAGACGTAGTTCATCACGGCGTCGAACTGGGTGCCATCGAGCCAAGGCGAGGCGTCCTGCCAGATCTCACCCACGATATAAGCCTCGGGATTGACTTCTTTGACGATGCGCCGAAACTCGCGCCAAAAGTTATGGTCGGCGATCTCGTTAGGCACATCGAGACGCCAGCCATCGATACCCTGTTCAATCCAATAGCGCGCCACACCCAGCAGATAGTCGCGCACCGGCTGATGATCGGTATTGAACTTCGGCAGCGCGCGCATGCCCCACCAAGCCTCGTAGTTGGCTGGTTTACTGCCATCGTACGGGTTAAGCGGCAAGCCAGAGATGATATACCACTTGAGATAGGGCGAGGCTGCATCGTTTTCCAAAATATCGGTGAATGCGAAAAAACCTCTTCCGCTATGGTTAAACACGCCGTCGAGAATAATGCGAATGCCCCGATCGTGAGCTGCCTTCAACAAGGCGTGAAAGGTTTCGAGCGTGCCGAAGCGCGGGTCGATGCGATAGTAGTCGTCGGTGTGGTATTTATGGTTGCTTGGTGAGAGAAAGATCGGGGTGAGGTAGAGCGCTGTAATGCCTAGATCGGCTAAATAGGGGAGGTGATCGATAATACCTTGGAGGTCGCCACCCATAAAGTTCGAGATAGCAGGTGGGCTGCCCCAGGGTTGAACATTCTCGGGATCGTTGGATGGATCACCGTTGGCAAAACGTTCCGGGAAGATTTGATAAAAGACGGCATGTTTCACCCATTCCGGTGTGGTAAAGGGCTGCTGATTTTCGCTGCTCATGGCACTCCATCAAGTTTTCATCCGAATCCGCGAAGTTCAGGAAGCGATCAAGCCAGATTGTCGCGACGAAAATACGTTTGCAACAAGCTCGATATGTCGAATATCGGGGTGAGTGCAGGAAAGGCGAAAGCGCTATAACGGCTCACACCATTGAGCGACTGTGACAGGGATCTGATATCCAAACAATCTCTATCCGCTCCCTAACTAAACAAATTGACATTTACACTCATAGTGGTAGAATATGTGAAATTTATATAAACAATTTTATGATTATCACCCAATATTCGCGTATCTTCATAGAACGGTGGCCCCTAACGCTACCCAAGAACAAGGGTTAGTGTAGATCGACGACTCTAAAGCATTGTCTCAACGGGCGCTAAGCTTTCTTAGAGCGCTACATCGCTTCAAGAGGCCAGGCTTGTTTTGCTGATGAACTATGCTATACATTCGTTTGATGTGACTCTACCCGAACCTAGGCCCAGCTCACCAGATAACACCCAATAAGGCAAGGTTGAAAGCTATGAACAACCTGCTCGGTATGCAGATCGGCCCGTATAGAATGCAGGAACTGATTCGTCAGCACGAATATACGGCCACATATAAAGCATACCACCAATCGCTCGACCGATACGTCGTCCTCAAGCTCATAGACATTCAAAATGATCTAACCGCCTTAAAACGCTTCCAGACAAAAGCCCAAGCCATACTGCAGTGTAGGCATCAGAACATTGTGCCGATCTATGAGTACGGGCTGTACGAAGGACTTTGTTATGTCGTTATGCCTGTTATCAAGTCTGGTCAGCTTTTGAGCGAACGGCGCCCACAAACACTGTCAGCCCTCGAAGTCTTGAAGCTAGGGAAACTGCTATTCTCGGGCTTGGCCTACGCCCATAGCCACGGCCTACTCCATCACAATATTCAACCCGAAAGTATTCTGATCGCCGAGAAAAACTGGCCGATGTTATTAGATTTTGCTCTCAGCAAGAGCAAGGATGAGGCCAAGAGCATGGCAAACAAGCGTGCCAAGGTCTACACCGCTCCAGAGCTATTGGCTGACCAACCGGGCGATCAGCGCAGCGACCTTTACTCCCTCAGCGCCGTGTTGTACGAACTGTTAACCGGAAGGCTGCCCAAAAAGGCGGCCTTTATTCCGGTCGCGCTCGGCTTCGGTATGGCGCTCCCCCTAGCGCAACGGCCTTTAGCCAAAGCCCTCAGAGAGACCTTACAGCTCGCTCTTGAGCGTGAGCCGTCACAACGCTTCCAGAGCGCCCAAGCCATGGCCTATGCCCTCGATCAGCTTGAAGAGGCTTGGCGCACAAGCCAAGATTCCAAACCACGAGCACAACTGGGCTTAAAACAGCTTTACTACGAAGGGGTTAGAGCACTGGCCGCCGAACAGTGGAACCTAGCGATCGACTATCTGCAACAAGTTGTTATGCTGCGCCCGAATTACAAAGATGCCTTCGACCTCTTGACGGTCGCGCGCGAACGCTTGGCCTGCGCCCACTTGGAAGAGGCAGAGCGCAAATCTGCTTCCAAAGAATATCTTTACGCTCTTAAATGAGCCGTTCAACCATAGTACGCTGAGCTTGTAGCTCAAGTTGATCATCGAGCGGGACGAGAGTCGCAGCCGCGTCGCCATAACGCCGTCGCAGAGCGAGCGAGATCAAATGATCGGCGAACTGCGGATTTTTGGGCAGCAATGAGCCATGCAGATAACAGCCGTAAGTATTGCGATAAACCGCTCCGCCCGTTCCATCTTCGCCATTATTACCGCTGCCAACCAGCACCTTGCCCAACGATTGCGCGCCGCTGCCCAAGTAGGTGCGTCCGCTATGGTTCTCGAAGCCGACCAGCTTAACCTCTTTGGTCGATCCATCGGGTTGAGGCTGTTGCCAGGCCACCACGCTATTGCCGATCAGACGCTTGGTGCCGCCAACTGTGTGAATATCCATGGCACCGATGCCGGGCAAACGCTCGCCTGTATGGGTCAAGAAGTAGTGCCCCAATAGCTGAAAGCCTCCACAGATCGCGAGCAAAACAAGGCCATCTTCGATAGCAGCCGCCAAAGCTTTGCCCTGATGTTCAACGAAGTCTTTGGCGATCAAGGCTTGGCCGCTATCTTGACCGCCCCCAAAGAAGGCTAGATCGCAGCTTTGCCAATCGATCGCTTGACCTACATCGAGCGGCACGATCGAAAGATCGATTCCGCGCGCCCGACAGCGGTAGCTCAGCGTGATGATATTGCCACGATCACCGTAGATATTCATCTGATCGGGGTAAAGATGGGCCAAGCGTAAGGCATAGCTCATAACGTAACTCCTTCTGAGCAGCTCACTCAGTTCGATCAACAGCGGTCACAGAGGCGATCGCAGCGCCTTCAAGATACGAGAAAGAGCAATGCCGCAGGCTTACGACAGCGCGCGGCATTGAGCATGCGGTTGGTTTGCGCAAATGCTACTGTTTCATACGCCACGGTGGAATACGTTCGGCAGGCTCCTTGGGCTTATTTTTCTCTTCAAGCTCGGCTCGCCGCTCTTGGGCTTCTTTAACGAGCTCCATAGTAGCGCGCATGGAGCATTGGGCCATAAAGCCAAAGGTAAAGAATACCGGCAGAATCGGCACAAAGCTAGAGATCACAAGCACAAGAATCAGCAAAGCCAGCGTGATCAACGTAAAGATCGGGCGGCCCATGGTGAGCAAGAAGGTGTTGCGCGCCAACTGGCGTAAGTTAAACTTTTCTTGCAGAATCATCAACGGAAAGACGTAGATCAGTGCGCCAAACCAGAGCACCATCACATAAAACCAGAAGACGGTCATACCGAAGCCAAAAGCGTTGGCGAAGCCGCTGTAGAAGTATAGGTCTAGAAGGATAAATAACAAAACGACCATCCAGATACCCATCACCTTCCAACCCGATACGGCATACTGACGCATGGCAGAAAAGTAATCGGACCACTTGATAGCCAGTCCATCGCTGATTCTGTAACTGACTGCTACCAGCGCTGCGGTAGCCGGTCCGAGTGGAATGACTGCAAGCAAACTTAAAATGATCGCAAAGAGCCAAAAACCTGCTATAAATGCATTAAAGGCGAAAATGAGCAGGGGAAGGCTGAGCACGGCCCATACGAAGTTATTCACCGCGATCCAACGCAGCTCATCAAAGGCATCTTTGCATGCAGCCCAAAAGGCACGAAATGCACGCATACTCTTCCTCTCTCTCGTCTTGACGGCGATAGCGTATTATAGCATGCGCCATTAGGCTTCTGGCGCTTTGTCTTCTTGTTCTTTCGCCGCTTCCATTTCGCGATGGGTTCGCCAGATCAAATTGGTGCGTGCTCGATGCCAAGCGAAACGTTTCGGCCCGGTTTCACGCATCAGTATCAGTCTACGCAGGCGAACGTGCAGACGTTCATACTGGGTTACAGGTTCTGGCTCGATCGGATCTGTGTCATCTTGCATACTAACCCCCACCCTTGGATCGATCAAAGAATAAAGGTATTATAGCGTATGTTAAAGCTCGGTTTTGGACTTTCCTCGTTCGGTAGTAGCTATACTCACATGCGAGAGGCGGCTCAGCAGCTCGAAGCGCTCGGCTTCGATTCGCTCTGGACCTGGGATCATTATGTCTCGTTGGGGCCGAGAGAAGAAAATGTGCTCGAAGGGCTAACGACACTAGCCGCCCTCGCCGAGGCAAGCAGTCGCATTAAGCTCGGCATTTTGGTCGCTAACAACAATAACCGCCACCCGGCGCGCCTCGCCAAGATCGCCGCCACCCTACAAGAGATCGCCCAAGGGCGCTTCGAGCTGGGCATCGGCGCTGGCGGCTTCGAGGGCGAACAACTGCCCTTCGGGCTCGAAGTGGCCTCGATCAAAGAGCGCGTCGATCGCATCGCCGAGGCTCTGCCGATCATCAAAGGGCTCTGGTCGGGCCAGCCCTTCAGCTTTACGGGCCGCTACTATCAGCTTCAAGATGCGAT
The DNA here is from genome assembly GCA_937902315.1 of uncultured Chloroflexales bacterium. GTDB lineage: Bacteria > Chloroflexota > Chloroflexia > Chloroflexales > Chloroflexaceae > CALGUG01. Next base: position 266,374 of record CALGUG010000054.1, on the reverse strand, counting down.
CTGTGTGCCCGCGCCCCAGCCCGCGCCGCCCATCATCGTGGGCGTGACCGGGCCGCGCATGGCCCGCATCGCAGCGCGCTACGCCGACGGCGCCAACCTGCAATGGCGTCACGCCGACAAGCTGCCGGCGACCCTAGAAGCACTCAACGCGGAGCTGGCGGCCCAAGGGCGCAAGCGCGACAGCTTCGACCTTTCGCTGGCGGTCAGCTGGAACGATATCGGCCAAGAACCACAGGCTCGCATGGCCGAATGGCAAGCGCTCGGCTTCCAACGCCTGATCGTCATGATCAAAGCGCCCTTCCCGATCGATCAGATCCAGGCCACGCTCGCACCGCTCTTGAAATAATCGCCCCAAGGCAGATATGGCATATAATCGCGCCGTTACAAGCAGCCAAGTAAGAGGAGAATCGCTCAATGTCCGATCAAGAAGCTTTTATCCGCAAGTGTTACGAGTTAGCGATCAGCGCAGGCAAACGGGGCTACCACACCTTTGGCGCGATCTTAGTGCACAACGGCCAGATCATCGAGCAGGCCGAGAATCGAGCCGACGATGAGCGCGGGATCTTTGGGCACGCCGAGTTCAATCTGGTGCACAAGCTCGCCAACCAATACTCCGATCAATTTCTGCGCGAGTCTGTGCTCTACACCAGCACAGCCCCTTGCAGACAGTGCGTCCTCTCGATCGCTTCGCTCGGCATCGAAAAGGTCGTCTATGGCGTCTCCTACGCCGCATTCCACAGACTCTTCCCCTTCGAACCGGAAGTGCTGGACTATGAAGCTGGCCTCGCTAAGCTGGGCACCAAGTTCCAACTTATCGGCCCGGTGTTAGAGGAAGAGGGCATGCAGATCTATCAGTACTGGAAGGGAGGTTTTCGCCCGCTTGATGAGATGCTGGCCGAGGCTGCCAGACTACGCGCCCAACGACAACAGCAGAACCAAGCAGAATAAGCTGAACAAGCGCCTTTGGCGAAAGCGAACTGGGCTTTTGATGTGTGCGATTTCGCGCTGTCGCGCGAAATCGCACACGTCACTTTCCCGGTTTTGTTTTCCTGCGTTGAAAGAGTATAAGGGATTTGGGATCAGGGCGCTTGGGCGCAGGCAGAAGAGAAGCCGAATGTTTGGAAAGAATGTTGATAGCCGGAGGCGGACGCGCTAGAAGCCGAATGGGAGGTTAGGATCTCTCCGCCAACGTAATGCACCGCTTGAAGTACACAAGCGGATATGATGTCACACACCAAACCGAGCCGCGGCATAGATACTTGCATCCCGTGTTGCAGCGTGGTATTATGCTTCAATAATCTATACTGTTTTGGCATTGACGAGGACGAGTAGTTCGAGATCGACCATCAGGGAGGAAGTGTCACCGACTGCGAGCACTTCCGGCAACGTCTCAAGCGAAAACCCCCTCCGAGCCGCTTCCCCAACGCCGTATGGTTAGTATGGAAGCACGTGTCGCGCCCGTTACCGCGCACTCGAGATCCGAATTGCCGTTATGCATGCAGTTTGGATGAATGTGGGTGGAACCACGAAGCATCGGCCTTCGTCCCATTGGGACGTTGGCTTTTTTCATGCATTGCGATAAGGAGGAGGCTATGGCAACAGCCCGCCAACGAAGATACGAACGACGCCCACGCCGTCGCAGCGGTGGCTGTTTTGAAAAGCTGCTGGTAGTGGTGTGGATCGCCGTCATCTTCATAGCGGTCTACTTGCTGCTTGTGCGCCCGTTGATCAGTACCTATATCGGTGGTCAAATCCTAGAACAAGTAACCGGCTCAGATCAGATCGATCAGGTATCGCAAACCATTCCAGATGTGGTCTCAGCCCTGCCGCTGGGCCAAATGGTGATCAGCGAACAACAGGCCAACGATTTCGCTCAAAGTAATTCGGCCTTGATGCAACAGCTCGATTCTCTCGAAGTGCATTTTGTGCCGGGTCAGGTCCAAGCAGACCTTGTGATTCGGGGTTTGCATAATCGAATCAGCTTTGGCCTCGAAGCGCGCAATGGCCGCGTTGAAGTGATCGATCCACGCATCAATGGGCCGCTCGAAGCGCTGATCGCACCCGAACAGCTTATATCTGGCCTAACAGAACGACTTAACCAAGAACTAGCGGCCCAAGGCAAACTGCCAGCTAGCATTCAGATCGAACAAGAACACATTGTAATTATGCTCGCCGCTGCGCCATAGCAGTTGGGCGTCGCGCAGAGCATCATTACAAAGCAGGAGGAAATAGGAAATGGCAGTAACACCAGAATCCGATCCCTATTACCGTTTACGCCACTCGGCGGCCCACGTCATGGCGCAAGCGGTTCTCGAGATCTTCCCGGAAGCAAAGATCGCAATTGGTCCGCCCATCGAAGACGGTTTCTACTATGACTTCGACCTGCCGCGTGCTCTGACTCCCGAAGATCTCAGCGATATCGAGCGCCGTATGCGCAAAATTATCGCCGGGAACTTCCCGTTCGAATATAAGGTCGTGAGCGCCGATGAAGCGCGCCAGATCTTCAAAGATCAGCCCTACAAGCTTGAGCTGATCGACGGCTTGGCCAAGGGTCTCGACGAAAACGGCGAAACAGCCAAGGGCGATACAGCGATCTCGACATACAAACAAGATTCGTTTGAAGATCTCTGTCGCGGCCCGCACCTCGAGCGCACAGGCTTGATTCCGCCCGACGGCTTCAAGCTGATGTCGATCGCGGGCGCCTACTGGCGTGGCGACTCCAACCGCCCCCAGTTGCAGCGCATCTATGGCACGGCTTGGAACAACAAAAAAGAGCTCGACGACTATCTGACACGTTTGGAAGAGGCCAAGCGCCGCGACCATCGCCGTTTGGGCAAAGAGCTCGGCCTGTTCTACTTCTCCGACGATATCGGCCCGGGCCTGCCCATGTTCTCGCCCAAGGGTGAGATCATTCGCCACGAGATGGAGAAGTATGTGCGCGAGGTTCAAACACGCTACGGCTACCAGCACGTCTGGACGGGCAACGTCGTGAAGGAGTCGCTCTATCACAAATCGGGCCACATCGAGCACTATCATGATTCGATGTTTCCGCCCATGGTCGAGAGCGAAGATCTAGTCTTCCGTCTGAAGCCCATGAACTGCCCGAGCCACATGACGCTCTTCAACCAGCTCGGTGTGGTGAGCTATCGCGATCTGCCCATGCGCTTCGCCGAGTTCGCGACGCTCTATCGTTACGAAGATAGCGGCGCGCTCAACGGCCTCACTCGCGTGCGCGCGCTCACACAAGACGACTGCCATATCTTCTGTACAGAAGAGCAGATCGAGGAAGAGTTCACACGCGCTATCCAACTGATCGGCGAGGTGCTCAGCACATACCAGTTCACAGACTACAAAGTGCAGCTCTCGTTGCCGGGCGAAGGCGGCAAGTTTGTTGCCGACGACGAGAAGTGGGCCAAGGCCACAGCGGCTCTGCGCTCGTCGCTCGATAAGAACAACGTTCAGTACGAAGAAGCCTACGGCGAAGCGGCCTTCTACGGTCCCAAAGCCGACTTTATGGCGCGCGACGTACTGGGCCGCGAATGGCAGCTCTCGACGATTCAGGTCGACTTTATTCAGCCGGCCCGCCTCGGCTGCGAATATGTGGGCGAAGACAACCAGCGCCACACACCGGTGCTGCTGCACCGCGCCGTAACGGGTTCGACAGAGCGCTTCTTGGGCGTCTTGATCGAGCACTACGCTGGTGCCTTCCCGCTCTGGCTGGCGCCGATCCAAGTCACGGTGATTCCGATCTCCGACGAGAAGCACGGCGAATACGGTCGCCAAGTCGCCGAGCGTTTGCGCAGCCAAGGCCTACGCGTCGAGCTCGACGATGGCAAAGATCGTATGCAGGCTAAGATCCGCCGCGCCCAAAACCAGAAGGTGCCCTATATGCTGGTCGTGGGCGACAAAGAGCTGGAAGCGGGCGCAGTCGCCGTTCGCAAGCGCTCGGGCGAGAACCTTGGTGCCATGCCGCTCGATGAGTTCATCGCCAAGGCGGTTGAGGAAGTCCGCACACGCGCTGTCAGCTAAATCGCACGCCTCTCAAAGGGACGGATTGCACTATCCGTCCCTTTTTGTTTGCTTCAATCACTCAAACTTCACTCAAAGCCTTGGCGGCAAGGCTTTTAGCCTTCATTCGATCCTTAGCGCGTCCGCCTTCGGCTACCAAATCGCCTTCCATCCATCCAGTCCATCGAGCTTCGCCGTTGCCTACAGCGCGAGCGCAGTGCTGTTCAGCGCTTCGGCCGAGCAGACACAGCGAGAGACAACGCGAGATCGGCGCAAGCAATGGAATGCCGCGCGGATGCGCGGCACTCTGGGCGACCGAATGTACTGACAAGCTGTTGATAGCCGTAGGCGGACGCGGTGAGGACCGCATGGACTGTACAGCCGTCTCCGCCCAAAGATTAGTACTCTTGGGGCAGCGACTCGCCGGTTTCGAGCACAGTCTTGAGGTTGCTGATGATCCAAGCCCAACCACCGCTCTGCAAACCTTGGTAGGTGGCCGTCTCGCCCTCGAAGCCTTCGTGAACGACCGTGAGCTTGGTCACCTGTTGCGAGATCGGCTCTAGCTCCCAGGTCACTCTGGTGGGCGCATCTTGGTCGAGCGGGGGCCAAAGCGAATGATAGCTGTGAACCAGCTTGCGCGGCGCTTCGGCCTCAAGCACTTGGCCTTCCACGATCGGCGAGCCATCGGGCGAGATGTAGTTGAAGGGCGACCCAGGCGTTAAATCGCTTTGAAGAGCGCAGCCGTAGTAATAACGCTTGGTAAACTCCGGCTTGGTGATCGCATCCCAAACCTGTTGCAGCGTGGCTTTGATCACAATCTGGTAAACGAGTTTGGGCTTCGATTCTGCAGTCATGTGGCTCCCTCCTTCGAGCGCTGCCTTCAGATCGGCCAGCGCGCTGACATGTTGAGCCGAGTATTTCTTGATCCAGCGCTCTGAGATCAACTGGATCGGCACGGGGTTGAGGTAATGAAACTTTTCGCGCCCAACTTTGCGCGTTACGATCAGACCGGCCTCTTCGAGCACGCGCAAGTGTTTCATCACCCCAAAGCGTGTCATGGGCAACTCGGCTTCCAATTCGCTCAAGGTGCGGCCGTCGCGTTCATAGAGCAGATCGAGCAGATGACGACGATGTGGATCGGCGAGGGCCCGAAATACGAACTCTTGTTCCATAATGCTATTATATGTGACCTTTTGGTCACATGTCAAGAGGAGAAAGTATACAATTTGGAGCTTCTCCCATCCTCCAACAGGCTGCTGGCCGCAAACGAGGCTGAAGCGAGAACATATGTTAAAATCTTCGCTCTATCTTTAACCTTTAAGAACGATGCGCAAAGACGCTATTTCAGCTATTCTAAACAACCGTAATCGGCTTTGCATACAGCGCGACCGCACTATTTACCCGCCTAGGAGGCCAATCGCTGGAGCATGTACACCATCATTCGAGCAAGCCAAGCGCTTCAAGCAGAGCTTGATTGTTGGTCCATTCACTTAACAGTTTCCCAAATCACTTGTTATAGGGGTTTTCATGCAGTCTTATCTCCTCGAAGCGCACGGGCTTCGAAAAGTCTATAAACGCGCCAAAGCCCAGCCACTGGTGGCGGTCGATCATATCGACCTGCAGGTTCGCCCCGGCGAGATCTTCAGTTTGCTCGGCCCGAACGGCGCTGGCAAAACCACCACCATCTCGATGCTCTGCGGCTTGCTCAAGCCCAGCGAAGGCGATGCCATCATCGATGGCTATTCGATCACACGCCAGCCGATCGCGGCCAAACAGCGCCTCGGCATCGTTCCGCAAGAGATCGCGCTCTACGACCGTTTCTCGCCGCTGCGCAATCTGCGCTTTTTCGGCAAGCTCTACGGTCTGCGCGGCGCCGAGCTCGACAAACGCATCGACGAGATCCTCGAGCTGGTCGATCTCTCCGATCGGCGCAACGATCCGGTCTCGAGCTTTTCGGGCGGCATGAAGCGGCGCGTCAACATCGCTGCTGGCCTGTTGCACCGCCCCGCTCTGCTCTTTATGGACGAGCCGACCGTTGGCATCGACCCGCAGAACCGCCGCCGCGTGCTCGACCTGATCAAGTATCTGCGCGATCAGTTCGGCATCACGATCTTCTACACCTCGCACCTGATGGAAGAGGTGCAAGAGCTGAGCGACCGCATCGCAATCGTCGATCACGGCCGCCTGATCGCGCTCGGCACCCTGCGCGAATTGGTGCAGCAGATCGGCGAAGAGGATCGCATCACGCTCCAACTCGCACAGCCAGAGCTGCCGCCCCAACTGCGCAGCCAGCTGCTCGCCAGCTTCGCCAGCCCGATCCGGCTCGATATCCACAGCGATGCCGAGCAGATGCACACCATCATCCAGATGTTCGCCAAGCAGGGCCGCAAGCTACTGCCTCAGCTCTTGCAGATTATCAACGACGCCGATCTGGAAGTGCAATCGATCGATCTGCGCGAGCCCGATCTTGAGGCGGTCTTCCTGTCGCTCACCGGGCGCCAGCTGCGAGACTAGGAGCCAGCGATGTATAAAATCTGGGTGATTATCACTAACGAACTGGTCCAAACCTTTGGCGACCGCAACCTGCTGATGATAATGCTGGTTACGCCGCTGCTGGTAGCTAGCATGATCGGCTTTGCTTTCAGCGATATCTCGGGCGATTCGATCGATATCGACCCGATTCCGGTCGCTTTGGTCAATCATGATGATGCGGTTGACCAAGATGGCCAACAGATTGCCATGGGCCAAAGCTTTGTGAATGTGTTTGTACCTTCCGAAGAGTTAAGCCCTGAGGAGCGCGCCGCAAACGAGGTCTGGAGTTTAATCGATGCAGTTGAGTTAAGCGACGAAAACGAAGCGCGCAGCGGCGTCGATAGCGGGCGATTTGTGGCGGCCCTGATTATTCCCAGCGATTTTAGCGCCAATATCTCCCAACTCTATACCAACTTTGAAAATCAGCCGACTACGATTGAGCTTTACGCCAATTCTGAATCGGCCACTTTGGTCGAAATCGTTGAGACGGTCGCATCCGCCGTGGCTACTCGGATGAACGCAGGATCGATTGCGATCGCTTCAAGCATCGGCTCACTGGTTGGCCAAGCTAATCAAAACCCTGCTATCGCCGCCCAACTGCAACAGGCCCAGCAAAATGGTCTGTTTGATCAAGACGTTGCAGCCGCTTTTAGCCAGCAGGATCAAGTGCGATTCGAGCGCCAAAACAGCGCTGGCCAAGCTGCAAGCTTCAATCCCTTCGCGATCTTCGGCGCTGGCCAAGCGGTCTTTTTTATGATGTTCACCGCCATGAACGGCATGAACTCGATTTTAAGCGAGCGCCGCGAAGGACTGCTTTCTCGTCAGCTTGCTACGCCCACCAACCCCGGCTTGATCTTGTTTGCGCGCATGTTCAGCATGGTCTGCATCTGTTTTGTGCAGGTCTGTGCGCTGCTGTGCGCAATGAGCCTAGTCGATTCGCTCTTTCAGCGGAAATTCTCATGGCTGTTTGGCAATAATCTGCTACTCTTGATCGTCACCATCATCGCGATCGCTTGGGCCGCAGCTGGTTTCGCCTCGCTGGTGATCTCGCTAGCTAAAACGCCTGAACAGGGCAATGTGATCGGTGGTGTGATCGCGATCACCATGGGCCTGCTGGGCGGCGCTTTCTTCAACGTTGCGGCCTTAGAAGGCCTCGACATCGTTCGCTTTCTAAGCGTTAACTATTGGGGCGTCACTGCCTTGATGCAGATCTCGCAAGGCAATCTGGCAGTCCAGACCCACCTGCTTGTGCTGGGACTGCTGGGCTTAGTAACTTTTGGAGCGGGCTTTCTGCTCTTTCAGCGCCGATTGGAGGTCTAAACGTGCAGCGCACCCTTTTGGTTGCCTTAAATGAATTACGCTTGATGCTGAGCGACCGCAGCATCTGGGTTAATATTGTGATCGTGCCCTTGATCGCCGCCTTTGCTGCGGGTTGGGCCAATAGTACGCTCAGTGATGCCGACGATACCAGCGCTGCGCCTTTGATCGACGTCGTTGATCTCGCAGCTAACGCCGATAGCCAAAGCTTTCAGCGCGAGATTCTCGCTGTTCAGCCACGTTTGCAGCTTTGCCCGCCACTGCAGCCCGAAGATGATCCCGAGGATCGTTGTGGCCTCCAAGCTGCATCGCTCGACTATGATCTGGCCTTGCAGCGCCTACGAGATGAGCAGATCGCAGCTATTTTGACGATTGAGGGCGATTTTTCCGAAAAGCTTCAGGCTGGCGAACCGATTACGCTCACCCTGCAAGCTAGCGATGCTAATCTTGAAGTCGATAGCATTGCACGCGGCTTGCAAAGCGCAGCCGCCCGCTTCGGCACGCTGCGCTTGGCACTTAAATGGAACGAGCGTTTGAGCACAAACTTTCAGCTCGATGCCCAAACCAAACAACAGCTTGAGCAGCAGGTGGTGGCGCGCAACCAGGCGCTCTGGCAAGATCCGCCCGTTCAAATCGCCAAAAGCTCATCGGAACAGCGCTTAAATGCAGGCGCTCTGCCCGGCTTCAGCCAATCCATCCCCGGAATGGGCAGCATGTACGTGCTCTTCTGCGTTTTGCCGCTCTCGCAGTCCTTTATTCGCGACCGCAAGCAGTGGACCTTGCAGCGTCTCAGCAGTATGCCGCTGCGAACATCGCAGATCATGGGCGGCAAACTGCTGGCCTACGCTGCCATCGGCTTGCTGCAACTGCTGATTGTGTTTGGCTTTGGAATGCTGTTGGGCTTGCGCTTCGGCAGCGACCTGCTGGCCTTGTTACTGGTTGTGTTCAGCTTTGTGGCCGCCATCACGGCGCTGGCGCTCTTTATCAGCACCTTGGTGAACACCGAGCAGCAGGCTTCCAGCATGAACCTGCTGCTCACGCTCTTGCTTGCACCCTTGGGTGGTGCATGGTGGCCGCTCGACATCGTGCCCGCCTGGATGCGCACCGTCGGTCATATCTCGCCCATCGCATGGGCAATGGATGCTTACAAGGCCATGATTTTTCGCAACGCAGGTTTGGCTGCTGTCTGGTTGCCGATCTGTGTGCTGAGCGCTATGGCGATCGTCTTTTTTAGCATCGCCGTTCTGCGCCTGCGACGCAGCCAATCAGCGTGAAACCCGAGGGAGGCAGGTATTTCAAAGAGGAATGATGTTTTGAGGCTTCCTGAACTCAGCTGATGCCACCGCTTAATAAGTTCAGCACTTTGGCGGCTAGGTCTCTTCCCCAAAGAAGGTCCTTAGCGCGTCCGCCTACGGCTACCAACATCCCGCCCACAACCCGAAGGTTGTAGCGGTTTATGCTTCGAAGCCGCTCACACTACAACAACACTTACGCATTTCAAGCACACGTATAAGCTTCAAGGATGTCGCTTCGAGAAGCGACATCCTCTTCTATATTCAGCCGCAGGCTAGGCTTTCAGGGCGTTGAGCGCCTTGCGCACGCTATCGATCGGCGCTACTTTGACCGCGGCCTGAATGATCGTGCCGTTCTCATCGATTACAAAGTGGCTGCGAATCACGCCCCAATAGGGACGCCCGTACATCGATTTTTGGCCCCACACGCCATACAGCTCAGCAACTTTGTGTTCTTCATCTGCCAACAGCAAGAAGGGCAGATTATATTTGGTTTTGAACTTCTGGTGCGATTGCACACCATCGGGGCTAATGCCCAACACAATAGCATTTTGCTCTTCGATGTGTGGGTAGTTATCGCGGAAGCCGCACGATTGCGTAGTACAGCCCGGCGTGTCATCCTTCGGATAAAAGTAGATGATCACTTTCTTGCCACGAAACTGCGATAGCTGTACGGTTTCGCCGCTGTCGCTCTGCAAACTAAAATCGGGGGCTTGATCACCCACCTGTAGAGCTGCTTGAGTCATAAATTTACTCCTTAAAACAATGCCTCAGCATACAGTCAAGAATTTTCTTGTCTTGAACCGTAAAATCGTTAGTATATTTCGAGCTCTGAATTCATTATAGTGCCATTCAAGCCGATAAAACACCAGAAAAACCCGCGTTTTGGATCTCTTTAGCGTTCTTCAATCTGCGCTCTTTTCTAAAATACTCATAACAAGGCTAAAATCTACTTTGCTTCAAGTGGTATAGTTTATAGTGTACTATACAGCAAATTGTGTTCAGGAAGAGAATTACGGCTGGGCTTCCCTTTGACTGTAACGCTTCTGATAGGGCCTGCAGCGAGGTAAGCTGCCTTGAACCGTGAGCGTGTGAGGGAGAGGAGGCTGTGTTGAAAGGCAACCCACCAAGTACTCCAACAATGGAGTTTCACGTTGCTCGCAAAGCGCGTGATTATTACGAATTCGATCAAGCGATCTATTCGATCACAGGCGATGTCATTATCGCCAACTTCCATGCGGCGCGTCAGTTTGCCCATCGCATGAATCAAAAACGCGATCTTGTAGCGTTTCCTGAACAGGCTGTTAAGGCCTCACAGATCAACGCTATGGCCTTGATCCACGAGTTAACTCACTATATGTTTCGGGTCTATCGCGAACAGGTAAACCCGCGTTTGCTCGAAGAGACGCTGAGCTACCTAGAACAGCGTATCGGTCGCTCTGAAGTCGATAAAGCCCTTACAACCTTCGGCAGCGAATTCCCGCCCCTTGCCGTCTATCGGGGCGAGCAAGATCTAGCGACCTATCTCGCCGAGAGCAGCGAAGGAGTCCCCAACCGCCAGATCATGCTCGAAGAGATGTTGATGCTCTGGCTCGAAAACAGCAACCCAGCCTTCGCCCCCTTCGCCGAGCTGTTCGACGACCTGACCCTCGAACGCGAGACCAGCTACCCCACCATCATGGACAACCTCTACTCCTTCTTTGGAGGAGTCGCCAAAACAGCCGCCGACACTCTAAGCGGTACAAACTTGGCAGGCGTCTTTGGTGGTCAAAATGTGATCGATATTCTCCGAGCGCCCGCCTTAGCCTCTCCCAATTCACTCGAAGGCCAGCTCGAATACATTCGTGAACACTGGGGCGTCTCGCTAGCAAGCTACATCTACCGTTTACTTGGCAGCCTCGACCTGATCAAAGAAGAGACCAAGCCAGTCTTCTTCGGCCCGGGGCCGGTCGAATCACCCGCTCAAGGCTTCGCCGAACTCGATATCGAAGACGAGCGCTTCAGTGCCGACCTGCACTGGATGCCGCGCATGATCTTGCTGGCCAAAAACACCTACGTCTGGCTCGATCAGCTCTCCAAAGCCTATCAACGCCCGATCCAGACCCTTGACCAAGTGCCCGACGAAGAGCTGGACAAACTGCAGCGTTGGGGCATCACCGGTCTGTGGCTGATCGGCCTTTGGGAACGCAGCAAAGCGTCGGCCCGCATCAAGCAGATTATGGGCAACACCGACGCGGTCGCTTCGGCCTACTCGCTCTACGACTACCAGATCGCTCAAAAGCTCGGCGGAGAAGCCGCCGCCCAAAACTTGCGCGAGCGCGCTTGGAAGCGCGGCATTCGCCTTTCGAGCGATATGGTGCCCAACCATGTAGGCATCGACGGGCGCTGGGTGATCGAGCACCCCGAGTGGTTTATCTCGCTCGACTACCCGCCCTATCCTTCCTACACCTTCAACGGGCCGAACCTCTCCGACCACGAACGGATCGGCATCTACCTCGAAGATCACTACTACGACCGCACCGATGCAGCCGTGGTCTTTAAGCGCGTCGATCATTGGACGGGCGAGACCAAATACATTTATCACGGCAACGACGGCACTTCAATGCCTTGGAACGACACCGCGCAGCTCGATTACCTCAATCCTGAAGTGCGCGAAGTGGTGATCCAGACCATTTTGCATGTGGCGCGCCAGTTCCCTGTCATTCGCTTCGACGCAGCTATGACGCTAGCCAAGCGCCATATTCAACGTTTGTGGTACCCAGAGCCGGGCAGCGGTGGTGCGATCGCCTCCCGTTCTGAGCACGCCATCAGCAAAGCCCAATTCGACGCCGCCATTCCGGTCGAATTCTGGCGCGAAGTGGTCGATCGAGTCGCCGCCGAGGTGCCCGATACCCTGCTGCTAGCCGAAGCCTTCTGGATGATGGAAGGCTACTTTGTGCGTACCTTGGGCATGCACCGCGTCTACAACAGCGCCTTTATGCACATGACTCGCGATGAAGACAACGCCAAATATCGCGGTCTTATGAAAGAGACGCTCGAATTCGACCCCGAAATTCTCAAACGTTACGTCAACTTCCAGAGCAACCCCGACGAGCGCACAGCTATCGATCAGTACGGCAAAGAAGATAAATATTTCGGCGTCTGTACTATGATGGTGACACTGCCCGGCCTGCCTATGATCGGCCACGGCCAAGTAGAAGGTTTCGCCGAGAAATATGGCATGGAGTATCAGCGCTCTTACTGGAACGAGCAGCCCGACCAAACCCTGATCGAGCGTCACGAACGCGAGATCTTCCCGCTCATGCACAAGCGCTACCTCTTCGCCGAAGTCACCAACTTCACGCTCTACGACTTCTATAGCGTCGAGGGCGGCGTCAACGAAGATGTCTACTGCTACTCCAACCGCTACGAAAACGAGCGGGCCTTGATCTTCTACCACAACCGTTTCGCCAGCGCGCGCGGCTGGATCAAAGTATCGGCAGCCTTCTCGGTCAAAACCGGGGCCGGCGATGAACGCCGTTTGATGCAGCGCACCCTCGCCGAGGCCCTCGATCTGCGCGGCGACGACGGCATCTTCTACATCTTCCGCGATCACACTGGCGGCCTCGAATACATTCGGCGCGGGCGCGATCTGGTCGAACAAGGTATGTATGTCGAGCTCGGCGCCTATAAATGCCATACCTTTATCGATTGGCGCGAAGTCAAAGACGACCCGTTGGGAAGCTACGAACAGCTCCACAACGAACTTGCGGGTAGCGGCGTACCGAATATGGACGAAGCGCTCAAAGGTATCTTCCTGCGGCCCATCCATAGCGCCTTCCGCCAGGTGTTCAACCCTGCTCAGATCGAGCGCTTCCAGGCGCTCGACGCCCAGCAGGTTGAAGAACACTTCGAGGAGTTGCAAGCCGACCTGAGCGATTTTCTCAACGAGGTCAAGAGCTTTGTCGGTAGCAGCAGCAAAGTCGAGCCGATCGCGCGCGAGATCTTGGTGTGTCTGCGCAACATTCAAGCCCTGCGCACTCAACCCAGCAGCGAACAAACGGTGCCTGCGGAGGCAGCTACAAGCCAAACCAAGCTCCAGACTGCCAGCCTCGTCAGTTGGGCACTTATCCACGCCCTCGGCAAGCTGGTCGACGAAGAGGAGTACGCCGAGCAGAGCCGCAGCTGGATGGACGAGTGGTTCTTGGGGCGTGTAGTAAGCTTGGTTTTAAGCGAGCTAAGGGCTGATGAAGCGAGCGCCCAACGCGCTGCTGGCATTGTTCAACAACTGGTTAGCCACCAAGACTGGCTCAGCCAAGTCGAAGCCAACAATACAGGCGAACTCTTACAACAGCTGCTCAGCGATGGCGACATCCATCAGTTGTTGCAGGTCAATCGCTACAACGATGTGCTCTGGTTCAACAAAGATGCCTTCGAGCAGCTCTTAGACCAGCTTGCACTGATCGCTCAGATCAAAGCGAGCCAAAGCGATGCGTCGATTTTGCAAGAGGCCCAACGTCAAGTAGAGGAGTTAAAGCTGGCCGCCGAGCGGGCTGGCTATCAGCTTGAGACACTGATCAAATCGTTCGAAAAGCCCAAAGCGCTGTAAGCGTATCTGCCATGCGTTGGTGATGTTGGGTTTTGGGACGGCCTCTCGACACACAGCGATACGACCTCGTTGTGGCGGGCAGGATGTTGGTAGCCGTAGGCGGACGCGCTTAGGAGCTTCTTTGGGGAAGAGACCTAGCCGCCAAAGCGCTAAAGTTCGCAAGCGGTTTCGCTAGAAAAAGAGCGCCGATCGCTACAAGCGAGGAAAACGAAGAGGGATTTGGCATTGTTACACCAAATCCCTCTTAGCGCTTGTGAAGTTGCATGTTCGCAAAGACAAAAAGAGTGCTTTTGCAAAAAGAGACCGACCAGCGTGGTCGGCAACAACGATGTTACTCTTCTGTTCCCAAGACCACGAGTTGTAGCTCGCTCTCTGTCGATCGTAGCCAAACGCATGCTCGCGCCGTTACTATGAGCTACGCTTGCCCGCAGTTAACTCGTACATCAAAGGCAACTGAACCCGAAACGTGCTCCCTTGGTTCTCTTCACTTTGAACCGAAATCGAGCCGTTGTGCTGCTTCACAATCTCCTTGACAACGTAGAGGCCAACCCCAAAGCCGTTGATATGCTGCGTTTTGGCGTTCTCTGCTCGGAAGAACTGACTGAACAGCATAGGTTGTGCTTCGCGCGGAATGCCGATTCCTTCGTCGATCACCTCGATAATCACTTTATCCGCCTCGGTATGCACCTTCACATAGATCGTATCTTTGTGCGGACTGTACTTGGCGGCGTTCTGCACCAGATTCTGCAGAACCTGTTCCAGACGCAATTCATCGCCTTCGATCATCAAGGGTTGATCGGGCAGGTCAAGCACAACATGGTGCCGATCAAATAGGGATTCGGCCTCGTGAACCATGCGTAAGATCAGCTCGCGCAGATCGAAGGGTATGCGTTCGATATTGAGCTGGCCTTTTTGCAGGCGCGAAGAGTCGAGCAGCGATGTCACCATATCGTTGAGGCGATTGGCTTGGCGCAAAATCACCTGTAGGGTGCGCAGATCGCGTTCGTTCATAGAGCCCTCGCGTCGCGAACGCCGTTCGAGCACATGGGCGCTGCCCAAAAGCGAGGTCAAGGGCGTTTTTAATTCGTGCGATGCGATCGATAGAAACGAGTCGCGCACCTGTATGGCGTCTTGGGCATTTTGATAGAGCTGAGCATTGTAAATACCGATCGCCGCTTGAGAAGCCAACAAGACGACCTGGCGTTGATCGTCGGTATTGAGGGCGTGCTGTTGCTGCGATTCGATCACCAAGGCGCCGATCACGGTATTTTCAACGATCAAGGGCGTTGCCATGGCGCTACTACTGGTCGGGTCGAGCGCCGTTATTTGATTTTGCGACTGCAGATTCCCGATATAGATCGACGATTGCCCTTTGCTAATGGCTTGTGCTGCGATATTGCTATCGAGGCGAATCCGACTAGGATCAATGGTGTAGCCGGTATGGGTGCTGGCAGCGATCCTGAGCTGATTGTGTTGTTTCAATACCACAGCAACCAAAGGTACGCGTAAAATATTGGCTGTCGTTTCAACAAGCTGTTGTAAATATTGGGGTAAATCGAGCGAGAGAATCGCACGGCTGACTTCGTGTAGCCCTTCTAAAATCGTAATCTGGCGCTGTAATTCGTGTTCACGGGCTTCACGCTCGGTCACATCCTCGATCACTGTGACGGTGCCGATAATATTGCCATCCGATACTAAAGGTGCGATCTGTGCACTCTGCAACATGCGCGTAAAGTTGGCATGCGGAATGGTTGGAGGCATGGGCAGAAGATAGCGGTGAAGCCGTTGCGACAGCATTACAATCTGGCCATTGAGAGCCTGTTGATATGAGCGATCAAGCCGACGGCGTTCCAGCTCAGGATAGACTTCAAGCAATGAATGACCTAGGACATCTGCAGTACAGTAGCCGCTATGCAGTTCCAGCCAACGATTCCAACCCCTAATGCATAGATTTGCATCGGTGGTCAAAACACCTTGGTCGGTCAGTTCTTGTAACCAGTGCAGCGTTGCAAACTGTAAATCCTTATCTGAATCTATGTCCATAGGAGTACTTCGTTTTGCTGTGATGTTGTTCATAACGAGCGCCATGCGATTATTGAAAAAGTGTCGTTACCTCAGTTCTTCAATCGATTGGATCAATGCTTCAAGCGATGTAATTCCCAAAATAACGACTAAATATCCACTGATCGAACTATCTCGCAAATGAAATGATGTAAAAACAATCATAGCGTAGCGCACCTCCTCGGAATCAAACATAATCGATTCGAGCAGGGCGTGAATCGCATCGAGATGGAGCCGTGGCACAGCGAATGTGATGTGCATTTTCAGGATATTGCCAAAGATGCTCAGGCTCGCATTTAAGAGAATATTGCCGACTTCCGTCAGTACTTCTCCCGACGATGCATCGAGCCGGTTGCTTTGTTGAGGAATGTCAGTCAATAAGTTGGTAAGTTTAACTGCATCCGAATAACTAAGCAGCAAGAAAGCATCTCCAGAGAGAGGGCCGCTAAAGACTTGATGCACAGTTGCAACATCTTCTTGACTGACGGCATCATCTAAAATGCCCGTGAGTTCATTGAGTGGCCGTACCTTTACATTTGGAGCGTTAAGCTGCACTCGCTGACCTGTCAGATCCGATAACGACGCGGCAGTTCGCGAAAAGGCGATATTGATCAATTCTGATAGCGCATCCTGCTGATAGTCATTGAGGATCATTTTGACTCTCCCGCAAAAATGGCTTCGATTGCCCGAAGGACATTTTCTTCTGTGAATGGTTTGGCAACAAAGCCAATAGCACCCATATCGCGAACCATTGTACGGGTTGAGCTCTGAATATCGGCGGTTGCTACAATAATACGGGCGTTTTCATCAAACTCTCGTATCTTATTCAGCACATCCATGCCGTGCATGCCAGTCATGGTCATGTCGAGGAAAACCAGATCTGGATGTTCTATGAAATAGTGTTCAATGGCGGTAAGTCCATCTTGAGCTTCGATAATGTCATGCCCAAGCGGTTCGAGGATTCGTCTTAAGATGCGACGTGATAGGTTAGAATCATCAACGAGAAGGATTTTTGCCATTATAGGACCTCAATTAGGCTTTGTGCAAGTTGTGTTAGTGCTATTTGGCGATCGCTTAAACCTGCCTCAACGACAGCACGGGGCATGCCGTACACAATACTTGTCTCTTCAGACTCGGTCCAAATCGTGCCCCCGTTTGCTTTGATCCAAGCAGCTCCATGTTGACCATCATTCCCCATCCCCGTCATCACGATCCCAAGAACACGCTCTTTATAGATCTCTGCGGCAGATTGAAACAACACATCAACCGATGGGCGATAAAGAAGATCGAAAGGTTGTGCATCAAGGTGCATAACTACCCGTTCATTGCGTTGGCGGCGCAACGATAAATGACGACCCGCAGGGGCGATCAGGACATGCCCTTTTTGGAACGGCTCACCTTCTTTAGCTTCAGAGACGTTAATAGCAGCATGGGCGTTTAAGCTCTGAGCATACATATCGGTGTAGCCGATCGGCATATGAATAACGGCGGCAATAGGTAGTGGGAAATTCGCCGGAAGCTGGCCCAAAAAATATTTCAGTGCTTGCGGTCCTCCGGTAGAGACCCCGATCACGACGGCATCGTAACGGCCTCGGCGCTGAGGTTCGGCCTTGTCTGGAGCCAGCACCAGTTGTTTGGCTGGCGCGCGCTTGATGGCTGTTAGCGATGTTTTGGCGACCGCTTTGATTTTAGCGATCAGCTCGTCGCCGATTTCAAAGACCTTCTCTGTGGCAAGAGCGGTTGGCTTTTGAACAAAGTCGACAGCCCCAGCATCTAGCGCCTCCAGAACCATTTCGCTCGTTTCTTGAGCGATACTAACGATGATAACGGGAAGGGGCCGTCGCGCCATCTGCTTATGCAAAAAGGTGATGCCATCCATATCTGGCATCATCAAATCGAGAACGATCACATCTGGTTTGATCTGTTCCGTAAGTTCTAAGGCTTCTTGACCGCTGCGGGCCGTCCCAACCACTTCGAGAAAGGGGTTGCGGCTCAATATTTGCTTAATGATCTTGCGAATATATGCAGAATCATCAACAACTAGGACGCGAATGACGCTTTCCATAATACAGAGTGCTCCGATGGACCAAGAGAACAGATAAACGTCGTACAGGTGTGGCGATGTCTCTGTTCTGAGAAGGTATAGCATTTGTTGTGCCCAGATAACTGGCACTTAGACAACAATCTACGCACATAACCAGCCTAAAACGAAGCCGAGCTCTTAGGCAGATTTAACATATACAAAAGAGTTGCCGATTTCTTGGAGTTTAAAGTTATGTGTGTAGCGAATTAGTGGCTCTGTAACACCCACAAACAGATAGCCCGGCGTCGAGAGCTGCTGATAAAAACGTTGAATAGTTGTTTGAATCGCAGCAGCCGAAAAGTAGATAAAGACATTGCGACAGAAAATCGCGGTTGTTTGTTGCTGCCAGACCGGGCTTGTCTCATCGAGCAGATTAGCGACGTGCCACGTAATACGGTTATGAATCTGTGGAACAACCCGCCAGCCTTTGTTTTCTTGAAGAAAGTATTTCGTTCGCAGCGCGTGGGGCAGATGGCGTAAGGAGCGCTCGTGATACAACCCCGTTTTCGCTTTGTTGATCGCTTGTTGGCTGATATCGCTCGCCATAATTTGAATCGAAAGACGCTCGAACCAGCCAGCTTCTTGCAAGGCAAGCGCTAAACTGAGCGGTTCTTCACCAGTAGAGCAAGCTGCGCTCCAGATGCGTAACGATGTGTTAGGAGCTGCCGCCTCGATCTCGGGCAGGATCTGATTCACAAAGGCGTTGATCTGGGCTGGTTCACGCCAAAAATAACTTTCGCGGGTTGTGAGAAGATCCATTAAGCTGCCCCATTCGGTTTGCAGGCTCGTATCGTATTTGAGCAGATAGTAATAGTCGAGAAACGACGTCAAACCGAGTTCGATCAAACGCGCTGAGAGCTTGGCGACAAACAGCTCGCGATCGTCGTCGCGAAAGAGTAGCCCTGTTTGTTCGAGAATAAGATCGCGCAACAAATTGAAGAGCGTATCGCTCAGACTATAAGCGTTCGGATACATTCCGCTTTCGATCCCCTTACCATTAGTGTTGAAGTGCAAGTTGCGCTGCTTGACGTACTGTCGGATCGTTGTCTGAACGAGCTAGGCTAGCAAGTTGCTGAATAGCGCTTTGGTTGCCCAAATGGCTGAGCGCTGTAACAATCGCAAGGCGCACACTTGAGTCGTTGTCGCTCAGGGCAGCGCAGAGCTGCTCAGAGACATTAGGGCGCTTACTACGCGCTAATGCTTCGACAACATTGCGTCGAACGATAGGATCGGGATGGCGGAGACCTTGTTCGATCCAAGTTTGTGATTCCAAGGGGAGCTGGCTTAAAGTTGTAATGCTAAGCTCGCGATAGTCTGCTTTCAGACTAAAGGCTAAAAGCGCCTCGATGGCCGTTTGGTCGCCGATTTGTCCAAGCGCACTGATCGCACTGCTCAACACAAGCGCTTCGTTCTCTCGCTCGATAAAGCGCACTAAGCTACTTGAGATACCTTCTTCTGAGCGCTTACCGAGCGCTTGGAGCGCATCTGCGCGGCGTATGGAAGCAGTTGCATCGAGGGTTGCGAGTAAGGGCTGGACGGCGTTGGGGTGCTTGATCTGGCCGAGTGCCGCGATCGCGACGCGCGCCATGTCATCGTCGTCTCCCTGCAAGGCGCTTTGCAAGACCTCGATGGCTTGTTCATCGCCAATATCTCCTAGGGTTTCGATGGCGGCGATGCGCACCAAGGCCGACGGATCGTTGCGCGCTAGCTGGGCGACTTGCGCTTGAGCCGCCTGTTCTCGGCGCTGTTTGATGCTACGAATAGCGTAGTAACGCACCCAAGCATCTGTATCGTGCAGAGCAGTTTGTAGATAGGGCAGAGCCTCTTGTTCGAGGGCACTAAAGGCGCGGGCCGCTGCCGCACGAACGCTTTGGCTATCTTTGAGCAGGGCTTCAGCCAAAATCGGCAAGCAGCGCTCATCATCGAGGTAGGGCAGATGCTCAATAGCGGCCCGCCTCACCCGTTCGTCGCTATCGTGGCAGCGCTCTATCAGCTTGTCGATGCATTCGGGGTAACCGAAGTAGCCCGCGATCTGAACGGCCGATTCTCGCACATGAGGATCGGGATCGTTCAAGCGAACGAGCACCTCTTTGGATAGTTCAGGATGCCCGAGCGAATTGAGCGCACCTACAGCTGCCTGACGCACCGACGGACTATCGTGGCCGAGCAGCTCTAAGAGGGCGTCGAAGGCTCGTCGATCGCCGATCGCACCCAAGACGGTTGCAGCCGAAACGACCAACTCATCTTCATCGGCGAGCCGTTCGATCAAGGCGGGCACGGCGGCTGCATCGCCGATTCGACCAAGCGCAATAATAGCTGCGTGACGCACTGCAAGATCGTCGCTTTGGAGCTGGTCGATCAGTAAGGTAGTTACTTGAGCGCCGTAGCGAACCAGTGCTTCGATAGCGACGTTGCGTACACTGGCCTGCCCAAGCAGGCGCGCAAGGCTGGCGTGCACAGCAGGCCCGTCGAGCCAGCCCAAAACCAACACCAAGGCGCGCAACGCACTTGGCTCAATCGCCTGCAACCCTTCGAGCACATTGTTAGTGCCAACGGCGTCGATCGAGCTGCGCACCAGATCGGCAATATGGCCCCCCTCGTTGTATTCGTCTTGATAACGTTTATAGATCGTCGCTAAAGCCTGAACAAGCGCAGCGAGATTAGCATCGGCCTGGTTAAGCTGTTTCACCAAGGGAGCTATGCTGTTTTGGTCTCCCAACTTTCCCAAGGCTTCGATCACCGCCCCGTTCAGAAAGCTATCGTCGAGCAGGGTTTCGAGCGGCCTTGCTGCTCGCGGGTTGCCGATTTGGGCGAGCGCATCGATGGCAGGGAAGGCCAAGAAAAAGTCGCCCGACTTCGCGACATCGAGCAGCGCATCGATAGCCGCTTCGGCTTTGAGCTTGCCCAAAGCCTCGATGGCGTGATACTGCACATTGGGGTCGCTATCACCGATCGCCTCGATCAAGGCGGGCGCCGCCGAACTATCGTGGCGTTCGCCGAGCGCCAGCGCTGCATAACTGCGCAGCTCATTGTCTTCAGCGCGCAGACAAGCGATCAGAGCCGGAGTGGTATCTTCTTCAGTGAGCGCCAGCACCCGTAAAGCGCTATTGAGCACGCTCGGATCATGATGTTCATGCCGAAGCGCTTCGAGGAGGGCGGCGATCGCTTCGGGGCCACCGTGGCGGGCAAGGCCACTGACGGCATATTTGCGCACCTGCCAACTGCTATCGTCGACGACTTTCACCAAGCTATGGGCGGCGCTGGGCATATGCATGAGCTGTTCGGAAGCGGCCCGCCGTATCTCTTCGTCTGGGCTAGCAAGCTGTTCGGCAAGATCACGCTCATAATCCATACGAGCAGTGACATCTTCGATGGTGACGAGCGTCCCCACGATCCGCCCGTTTTCGTGAAGGGGGGCGATTGTCACCCACTGTTGCATGTACTTGAAGTGGCGCGATGCTTGCAGAGGTGGACAGGCTATCAGAAATTGATGGAAGGCAGGGGCTAATACATCCACAACGCCTTCTTCCACCACATGCTGAAAACGCTGTAAAAGACCTCGCTCCTTGAGTTGTGGTATGACCTCCTGAAGAGGACGTTGGTACACAGCTTCGCTTGGAATGTTGCTGACAAGCTCAAGCCACGAATCCCACGAACGGATAGTGAGCGTAGTGTCAGTTGTAAAGATGCCAATACGCTGCTCAGAAGGTGTCATAACTTCCCGTTTCTGCCTTGGTTTCCATGAGCAATACTGATCAATGACTGAACCCGATTCAAGAGTTGTTCGGTCGCACGTTGGGTCTGGGCGACATGGGCACGATGCTGTTCTGTGATCTGACGAATAGAGTTGAGGTTGCTTAAGATCACAGTTGAATCGTTGAGATAGTTGCCTTGATCTGATGTAATGCGACTGACCTGTTGCGCAAGCGTATTCGCGCTGTGGGTCATGCTGGTTAGGTTAAAAGACTGTTCGCGCAGCATCTGACCAACTTGATCGGCCTGCTCACGAAGCGAGCGCATGTGCGCGAGTACGCTTGCTAGTGAACCGTTCTGATCTTTCAATAAGTTCGACAGTTGGCTGGAGATTTGGTGGATTTTTCCGGATGCATCCGATGCGATATCACCTTGCTGTTTTTGATAGTTAATCGCCGTTGTAGCCGAATCGCTAGCCTCTCGGAAGGTATTTAAGAATTGTGAGATCTGGTTCGAAGCAACGGCCTGCTCTTCGGCAGCTTTATGAAGCTGAACTGTTAAAGATGCGGTCAGCTGGGCCGACTTGATAATATCGCGGGTCGCCGCCGCTTGCTCGTTCATAGCACGGTTGACCTGCTGGGTCAAAGAGCGCATAGCGGTGGTCGATTTCACTACTTCTTGCACAACCACAAGCTGTTCTTTGATGGAGCTGAGCGCTTGGCGGGCCTGCAACATCGTGGTATTAATCGCCTGAGAGACGTGTTGACCAGCAGCGAGTTGCTCTTCGCTAGCGCGCGACACCTGGCTGACAATGGTATTGATCTCTGCGATGCTGGCGAGGATCTTCTCAAGACCTATAGCACCTTCCGACACAAGCTGGCGGCTCTCTTCGGCGATACGCAGGCCGTCGTTCGAGGCGATCACAGCTTCTTGGGAGACCTCTTGAAGGTTTTTGATGATCGCAGCGATATCAGAGGTCGCACGGGCCGAGCGGTCTGCCAGATTACGAATCTCTTCGGCGATGACAGCGAAGCCACGCCCAGCATCGCCAGCCCGCGCCGCTTCGATAGAGGCGTTGAGCGAAAGCAGGTTAGTACGCTCGGCGATCAGGTTGATCGTATCGACGATGCTGCTGATATCGTTGGACTGCTTGCCCATTTCGCGGATAACCGAGGCCGATTGCGAGATCGATTCGTGTACGCGCCCTAGGCCATCCATAGATTTACGGATGCTCTGGCCGCCCTCTTGGGCATCGCGTAGGGAGCGCTGCACGGCTTCGTTGGCTTTCTGAGCCAACTCGGCAACCGAACGGATCGACTGTTCGAGCTGGCTCGCGCTGGTAGCAGCAGTGGTAGCGATAGAAGAGATCTCTTCGGCGTTGTTGGCCACACCTTGGGCCGAACGCGACATCTGCTCGATCGCAGTCGCGACTTGATCGACGGTACTGGCTAAGTTCTCGGACATAGCCGTAACCGACTCGATCGAAACAGCCATTTCGCTGATCGAGGAGAGCGCACTATCGGCGGCCGAGGCAACTTCACTGGTATTGCTCGCTACACTCTCGATAGCACGAGTGATCTCGCTTGACGAGATGGCAGCCTCAGCCATACCCTTCATAAATGCGCCATTATCTTTCATAACAACGGCGATATAGGCCACGATCTCGCTGACACTTGAAGAGACGATCTGGGCGGTCTCAACTAACTCTTGAACAGAACGGGCAACGCTTGAGAGGGTCGTATCGGCCCGCTCTACAAGATCGAGGCTTTGGTTCGCGCTGCTGCTCAGGCGGTTTGTTTGGCTGTTGATCTGTTCGAAGGCCTGAGTGGTCGAATCGATCGTTTCGACGAACTTGCCGGCCGAAGCCGCGATCAACTGCGCATGGGCCGCGCTCTGTTGCATAGCAGTACTGATAGTAGTTGTGTGGCTGATGCTCGCATCGACCAGTTGATCTTGACGGTCTGCGCCTTCACTGATCTGTTTGGCAGCTCGTGCGATATCTTGCGCACGCTGAGATACCTGCATGGCTTCGTCGCGAATATGTTCTGACTCGTTTGGCGTTCGCCCAAGGAGAAATCGAAGTGCCATAGAAGCTACCTTTCGGAATTACACATCACCGTCAGTAGGGATGAAGGATTCGATATCGTTAAGCACACTATGAAGGTTGAGCATCAAGATCAGTCGTTCATCGACAGTTGCGATACCGTGCAAATAGGAACCTTTGATTTCTGAGATCGATTCGGGAGGAGCTTTGATCGATTCGTTGGGAATGGTCAAGAACTCGCGCGCGCTATCGACGATCAGACCAACCGTGCGTTCGCCCACCGTCACGACGATCATACGGGTGCGCAGATCGTAGGGTTGGGGCGGGAAACCAAACCTGATACGCAGATCGACGGCGGGTAGAAGTTGCCCACGTACAAAGACCACACCAGCCACAAATGGAAGCGCATTCGGGATAGGGGTAATCTGTTCAACCATCTCGACCTGTTGAACCTGACTGCCCGGAATGCCATAGGTGGCTCCTGCGAGCTCAAACAGAATACTCTGTTCGGAATGGATTGCGCTCATAGCTGAGTTTCCATCTTTGGATAGTTCTTGCTTCAGACGCGGAAAAGAGCGGCGATTAGTATGGCTTGCGCGGGCCAACGCCGCCGGGTCAAGGATCAAGATCGGCACACCATCGCCCAACTCTGTCGCCCCGACTAAGCCCGGAATGGCGAGTAAGGGATCGTTAATGGTGCGCACCACAATCTCGCGTTTGCCCACCAGTGCATCGACCGTAATAGCCGATGAATTGCTGCCATTACTGGTGACTAAGGCGTAAGCTCGTTGATTATCGCTGCTGAGACCGAAGGCCTTGTGGAGGCGCACTAAGGGCAGAACATCGCCACGATAGCGAACAAGCTCGTTATTCTCCATCTCGACGATCGTTTCGTTCTTGGCGTCGAAGACTTCGCGCACCGCTGGCACGGGCACGGCAAAACGTTGGCCGCCCGCCGAAACGATCAGTGCCTCAACGATGCTGAGGGTGAGCGGTAGCTGAATGTGGAAGGTGGTGCCATGCCCATATTCGCTGTGGAGCGAGATCGAACCACCAAGCTCATAGATGGTCGTTTGAACCACCTGCATGCCAATGCCGCGCCCACTGATATGGTCGGCTTGATCGCGCGTTGAAAAGCCCGGTGTACAAAGGATATCGAGCAGGCGCTCGTCATCGAGCTCTTCGTGCGCCCCGAGCAGGCCGAGCTGGCGGGCTTTGGTTGCGATGGTTGGGCGATGAATACCTTGGCCATCGTCGCTGATCTCAATCTCGACGCTATCTCCAGAAGTAACGGCGCTCAACTTAATTGTGCCGATCGGCGGCTTATGCTGTGCGATGCGAACAGCGCTCGTTTCGATGCCATGGCTGACGGTGTTGCGCACCATATGCAGCAATGGATCGATCATGCGCTCGACCACGAACTTATCGATCTCGGTCTCTTCGCCTTGCACGATCACTACGATCTGCTTATTGAGATTGCGCGCTAGATCGTGCACCGCGTACTGCATGCGCGCGAACACTTCGCCGATCGGCACAAGCCGCATCTGCATTACGCCCTGGCGCAGATCGCGCAGTTGGCGATCGAGCATCAGGCTTGTCTCTTGCAGGGCGCGCCACTCGGGCACACCGATGCTCGATTCGAGCGGAAGCAGTTGTTCGCGCAAACGGGCACGGCTGATCACGAGGTCTCCCGCGATGCGGATCACCTCATCGATGCGGGCCAGATCGACACGCACGATATGGGCTGGCGCTACCGAGCGATTGGCGACATGCGACTTCGCGTTCTGTTCGGAGCTGCTGGTTGTGAGCTCGGGCAGATAAGCTTGATAGGTGATGCCGTCGTTGGCCCAGCTATCGAAAATGTTTGTAGGCGCATCGCTCGTAACCAAGAAAATAAAGCTAAGCTGCCCATTGGCATCTATATGCGGCATAGCTTGGACGATTTCGCCGATCGATTGCAGCCGTTCGCGCACAACGTTGACATTGAGATTGCGATTGGTAAGCTCGGTGGTCGGCTGAAAGCGGAAGCGCCAGATCGGTGAAGGCGAATCGATGGGCGGAAGTTCCACCTCTTCTGAAGGCGCTTCAGCTTTGGTCTCGCCCTTTGGATGCGTCTGATTCACATGTGCTAAGAGCTCTGAAAGCTGCTGAGTGATCTGTTCGATATTGGGCTGATCTTGCTTTTCGCGGTAGGCGATCAGCACCTCTTCGATCATATGGGTGCCATCGCTGAGGATCCTCTGCGCTTCGGCGCTGAGCACTGCCCCTTGGCGCAGCGCTCGGAGGTAGCTCTCCATTTGATGAGAGATTTGTTCGACAGCGAGCACCCCGACCATACCTGCCAACCCTTTCAGGGTATGAAAGCTGCGCAAGAGTTCATCAAGCAAGGCGGCAGGGATGCTATTTTGGCCCACATAATCATCGAGTTCTAGTAGATTGCGGCGCACGACGGTCAGATGCTCGTCACACTCGGCAAAAAAGTCATTTAGAAATTCGGAGAAGAAGAAATTGTCAGGTGATGGATTAGCTGTGGACATAATGGCTCATGCCTTAGGTCGAGCCAACACGTGTTGTGTAGACCGACTTCCTAGTCGCGAATTACAGCAATTCCTGAACGTAGTTGGCAAGCATACGTGGGTCAAAAGGCTTGGAGAGGCATAGCGAAGCGCCGATCGATAGTACTTCATTACGCATTGCTTCATCGCCACGGGTGGTAAGCACGATAATTGGCAGGTCTTTGTATTGAGCTTGAGCACGAATAAAACGCAATACTTCCAAACCATGCATATCGGGCATATTAAGGTCTAGGGTCATAAGATCAATCTGCTGAAGTGCTAAGCGCTCGATTGCACTTAAACCACTACCTGCCTCATCAAAGTGGACACCTTTAAGGGTTCGCAACGATGCTTGAATCATGCGCCGCATCGTGGCTGAATCATCGACTATCAAGATCGTTTTCATACCCACTCTCATTTGGGGTGGTAAGCATATGGAACCACATGTTTCCAAGATCAAAAACCTATTAACCTAGTGGAATTTATTGTAACACATGCATACCAATATAAAAATAACCATACGATTGCAATTATACACGAGTTAGGCTTTTTCGTGTAATTGTTTGGTAAAATAGGTTAATACAATTATCTATTATTCAGTAACCTTTAATAACTTTAACAGCAACGATCATTTTGGAAATAGTTTATATTTGGTAATAACGTGCAATAGTGTGTAAAAGAATAGAGCCATTATAGACAGAAAGAATACGACTCATATATAGTAAACAGCTGGATATTAAGAAACGCGAACATAGCGAAAAACTACTTGAAGAAACCGCTCAATATTTAGGCTATTTTGTAAAGTGAAACAGATCGAAAAGTGGTATAGATCTGTTTAATAAAGTGCAGATTTTATGCAGCTTGATCGCACTTCATGTTCGGCTAGCTGGGAGGTGGCGGGCACGGACAGCGAGCTATGATCTTTGCAGCCTAGGCTCAAGTGCAGAGGGCATTACAAAGGTCTAAAAACTGGTTTTCTTTTAAAAAAAGAGCTGCTTGAAATCATTGAGTTTCAAGCGTACAATAATAGATGTAGACTGACCTCGCTAGATCTCGACTGTCGGTTCTACCCCGGTAGGACTTAGGTAAATTTTGCTCCCCTTTAGTTCACGAGAGATGAAATACGCTGTAAACAATGGGGTATTTACGTAAAGCAACTATAGCAGTTGATAAACATCATTTAGCTCTACGGGCATACAATCGGCTCTTTGGGGATCGTTTGTCGCTGTTATGCTTCTAGAGTAGGTATGCCCACGTTCAGCGTAAAGAATGGTCGTTTTGGCTAGCTGGATTTTTGCTTGTAATAACGAAATCCGTTTGAATCGTTGTGTATTGGACGGTCTCTCGGCACAGGCTGATCAGCCCTGGGGTGGCGGGCAGGATGTTTGTAGCCGTAGGCGGACGCGGTTGGAGCCTTCTTGGGGAAGAGAGCAAACCGCCCACATGATCGGCCGGATTTGAAGAAGCGAAACTGCCAATAGTAACGAAGCGGGCAGCTCGATCTTGATGAAAATCCTTTTTAGGCGCCGTTCGACCAGAGCCTTTATGGAACGCATCTTGTAAGATGAGGCCGTACTAAAAACGGACTTTAGGCACAAGAGGCGCTGTAATGGAGCTGTCATCCTTACCCTTTGATCTTGGAGGAGCCTTCTGCCTATAATGAGGTTCAGGAGGTAACTATGACAGCGCTTTTCGTAGCACTTGGTATCGCGGTTTTGACCTTGTTGGCTCTCTTGTTGTGGTTTGTACCGCACCTGCTGCAACAACAGGCCTTGCGTTCGGCAAGTGAGTCGGCTCAACTTCGTGAAATGCTCTTGGATGTGTTGAACGAGCAAGAAGCGGTTACCTTGCGCCAGACGCAGTTGAGTACATCTATGACCCATTTGCAAAGCCAGCTTGAACAGATGCTGAACGCGATTTCAACTGCACAACTGCCTGCTGTAGGTCAGAGCCAAAGCCAAGATCTGAGCAAGATCGAAGAGCGTTTAGCCGCCTTACAACAGCAGTTACTAGAGTGGGATAACCGCCGGATGCAGGTCTTTCGCAACCGAGCTGAAAAAGACAACGAGTCTTGGGGACGCTTGATGGAGCTGCTGAGCACGATTCAAGATCGCGTTGGTGAGTTGTCGCGCGAGCGCAGTGCCATTCAGGTCAGCCGTCAAGCCAACACGCTTTTGGAAGAGCTCGAACAAGAGATGAGCAATCTGCGTTCGATCTCGGAAGATATCGCACGTTTGCAATGGCGCTTACGCCGTTCGCTGACCGACCGAAACAACGGTATGGCCTCTCTGTTGCAATCGAGCAACGGAACCCGCGCCCAATGGCACGCCTAAAAGGGTCTACTACAGACGTTCATATGTATCAGATATAATAGAACGCACCCAGATTTAGAATAGTGAAATTGATCGACCCAAAGAACGTGTATCGAGTAATAATCAACCAGTAGCAATAGACGGACGCGCTATGAGTATTGTAGTCATCGATAACCAGGTCGTACATTATGAAGTGTTTGGTCGTGGCCGACCTGTCATCTTTCTCCATGGCTGGCTTGGGAGTTGGCGCTACTGGTTCCCGACAATGGAGGTTGTCTCAGACCAGTTTAGAACCTACTCGTTCGATTTTTGGGGCTTTGGTGACTCGAACCGACAGGATACTCACATCAGTATTCAAAACTATTCTGACCAAGTGATGCGCTTCTTAGACGAGCTCGGTATCGAGAAGGCCATCTTGGTTGGGCATTCGATGGGTGGCATGGTAGCGCTCAAAACCGCTATCACCTATCCGGGGCGTATCACGCGGGTAGCGACGGTGGGCGCGCCGATCGTAGGCGACTCGCTTTCGTGGCTCTTGAAACTGACCGACCGACCTTTGGCAGCCGATCTGTTCGCGCATATGCCTTGGTTACGGCGCAACCTATTTAAATTCTTCTTGGGTGAAACGAGCGATCCTGCTGTTGGCGAGATGATCAACGACAGTGTAAAGTCGAACGCCAGCACCTTGCGGCGGGCGATCAGCTCGATGTGGCGCACCGATCTGCGCCCCGAGCTGCACCGGCTCAAGGTTCCGGCCTTGATCGTACACGGCGGACACGACGATATCGTGCATCCCAATCAGGCAGATCTGTTTGATAATATTCCTGCTGCTCAAGTAGTATTAATGCCGAGTAGCCGCCACTTCCCATTTTTAGATGAAGCTGAACTCTTTAACGATGTATTGATACGTTTCTTAAAGCAGTCGCAAGCGCCGCCTACCCCGCGTTCGCAGCCAAACCCTAATGTGAATATGAATCGGATGATAATGCCAGAGCGCCCGATGCTTATTCCGGAAAATAGTAAGTAGCGCTCTGGCCCTCAAAAACGCACCCTCGATCACTGATCGGGGGTGTTTGTATTTGTCAGCTTTCTAAGGCTGGCGGCGAGGCTCCTAGCATCCATGCGGTCCTTAGCGCGTCCACCTCCGGCTATCAACATCCTGCCCGCCAACGCCAGCCACACGCCCCGGCAGGGTGGAAATTCTTTTCCTTACGTTTGGCTTTTTTAACACAGGGCCTTCGGCAGAGTAGAACTCAGCCATGTTTGTTGAGTGAGAGAGATTTCGCGCGTTAGCGTGAAATCTCTCTCAACTATCTACGAGCTTTTCGTTGCGTTCCGCTGTGCTAACAAAAGCTCTCGTCGGCTTGGGGTGTTCTTTGTTTTTCGAGCTAGGTGGATAGGGGCTTGTAAAGGAAGAGGCCGAAGCGAGCGCGCCGTCAGGCAGAGCTAGCTTTGCGTCTATTTGGCCTTAGCGAGCGCAGCTTCGATCTGATCGAGGTGCTCGTGGTCGTGCTTGATCATCTCGTCGACCAAACCGAGCATCGAGGTGCTGCTATGCCAACCGGGAGGGACAGCGACGTAGGCCAGCTCTTGGTCGCTGGCGGCGTCGATCAGGGCCAGCATGGCGGCGTGGGCCTCGTTGTTGCGCTGGCGCGCTTCGCTAGCCGAGAGATGGCGATGCTGATCGAGCAGATAGGCGTTGAGCTGGTCGAACTCTTCGAACTCGGGCAGGGTTTTGCTGTGGTCTTGCTGCCAGCTTTTGAGCGCCTCTACCGAAACGCTGTTCCACGCCAGCAGGTGGCGCAAGACATCGCTGCAGCTCCAGAGCGGGGTAGCTAACAGGCTGTCGAGGGTGCTTTGGTCAACGGAATCGAGCAGCTTAGCGCTGCGCTCGTGGAGCGCTTGCATGGCGCTGTGTAGGCTCGATCGAGTGAGTTGTGTGTTGGTCATTGGTCAAAACCTCTTGTTAGATTGAGCACGATTGCAACTGTATAGATGGCTGGAAGCGAAAAAAGGTTTCACGCTTTGAGAGGGAATGAATGGGTGGTTACGCGCTTCGCCCGTGTGTGGACGAACTCAAAAGGTTTTTCAGCCTATCCCTGGCACAGAGCAGCCCATGGCCTGAACTCGCCGAATGGTGTCACACTTTTTCAACATAAGGCATACAGCAAGCAGAAGTTAGCAAGATTGACCCCTATTGCGGCGAAATAATCCGTTGTTGGCTTAGCCGAGTTTCGCTAGGATAGAAATACACAATTATACGCGCAATCTGCTTACTATTTCGTTTGACACATGCTTGTAGGAACAATCGAGCGATAGGCTTGGTAGAGACCGTTTACAAGGCATGTATTCGATATTCTTGGCTCAGCGATGTGTCAAGAATGCTAGCGTATCAAAGGAGAAACGCATGCTTTTAGGATGTAACAGCGTGCTCTTCGGCGGGGTCGATCTTGCTACAGCCTTGCAGCATATCGCCTGGGCGGGCTACAAGTATGTCGAGCTCGCGGCCATCAAGGGCATGTGCGAGCACGTTCAAGCCGATGCCGGGCCGGAACACGCTCGCGAAGTGCGCAAACTGCTGAGCGACAGCGGGCTTGAGGCCACCGCTATGGAGGCCGCCAGCGTTGATCCTGAGCGTCTGGAGAAGGTTTTCGCCATGGCCGCCGAGATCGGCGTACCGATCGTTAACATCGGCTCGGGCGGCAAGACCGAAGATGAAGAGACGGTCAAAGCCGCGATCGAGAACATCGGCAATCTGGCGCGACGCGCTGGCGAGTTCGGCCTGAAGCTGGCGGTCAAACCCCACGTCGGCCAAGCGATCTACAATGGCGCGACGGCCCTGCGCTTGATGGACGAAGTGCGCGAACCGGCGCTCGGCCTCAATTTCGACCCCAGCCACCTCTATCGCGCCAACGAAGAACCCCAAGAAGTGGCGCTACGCTGGGGCAAGAAGATCATCACCTCACACTTCCGCGATTGCACCGGACGGCAGCAAGCGGTCGGCGCACCAGAGAACCAGATCCCCGGGCGCGGCGATGTCGATCTGATGGCGACCCTGCGGGCGCTGAAGGAGATCGGCCACTCTGGCCCGCTCAACCTCGAGATCATCGGCGCCGTCGGCTATCCGCTCTCGCGCGCGATGGGCGTGGCGGCTGAGAGCCGTGGTTACCTGAACCGCTGTCTGCAAGAACTCGGCTAATTGCTAAAAACTCAACGAGGAGCAAAGAATGCTACGTGTAGCTGTTATCGGCTTGGGCAATATCGGCAAGACCCACACCCGTTACTACGCCCAAAATAAAGATGTTGAGCTGGTCGCGCTCTGCGATATGGCGGCGGAACGTGTCGATCCGGTCGGCAAGCAGTACGGCGTGAAGGTCTACTACAGCGTTAAAGAGCTGCTGGAGTCGGAGGAGATCGACGCAGTCAGCGTGGCGACGGCTGGCCCCGAGAACGGCGGCCACCACTACGAGCCAGTGATGCAGTGTCTGGAAGCGGGCAAGCATGTGCTGGTCGAGAAGCCGATCTCGAACAACATCGAGCATGCGCGCGAGATGGTGGCCTTCGCCAAGGAGAAGGGAGTCAAGCTGGGTGTGAACCTGAACCACCGCTTTACGCCCGCTGCCGAGCGCGCCAAGAAGCTGCAAGAGGACGGCCTGTTGGGCGATACGCTCTTCATCAATATGGCGCTCTGGATCAACAACCCCAACGAAACTTCGCCCTGGTTCCACCTGCGCGCCCTGCACCCCCACTCGATCGATGTGATGCGCTACTTTGGCGGCCCGATCAAGCGCGTGCAAGCCTTCTTGCACAAAGGCCCCAACCGCACGATCTGGTCGAACGCCTCGATCAACGTGCAGTTCGCTTCGGGCGCGGTCGGCCACTTGACGGGCAGCTACGATGCCAGCATGTACCACCCGATCGAGCGCTGTGAGGTGGCTGGTGGCAACGGACGTTTTGTGATCGAAAACGTCTACCAGCGCCTCGAGTTTATGCCGCGCAACAGCCCCGAAAAGCTGGTGATCGACAATGGCATTATGGGCCCCAACAGCGTCGCCAGCTTCGACGAGACCTTCCGACGCCGCATCGACGCCTTTGTGGCCGATGTGATCGCCGATCGACCCTTGGCCGCCTCGGGCGAGGATGGTTTGGCCGCGCAAGAGGTGATCGAGGCCGCCATTCGCTCGTGGGAGAACGGCACGGTTGAGGAAGTCGCTGGTTAAGCATCGCTGCTTGTGTATGCGTAGGAGGCGAGCGGTTTCCTACGCAGCTATTCCAGAGCTTGAGGTAGTGTTTCATGAACATCGTTTTGATTGCGCTTGATACCCAGCGCGCCGACCATCTGGGCTGCTACGGCTACGAGAAAAATACCAGCCCGTTCATCGATAGCATCGCGCGACGCGGCGTTCTGTTCGAGCGCTGCTACGCTCCCAATATTCCGACTCACCCCAGCTTCACCACGATGCTAAGCGGCAAAGAGGCCATCACCCACAACATCATCAACATCGGCGGCGGCGTGCCGATCGAGAAGGGTGTGCGCCTGCTGCCCGAGATCTTGAAAGAGCACGGCTGGGCCACTGCTGCGGTCGACAGCATGGGTCGCCACTTTTCGCGCGGCTTCGATGAGTACCTGACCTATGAGTGGGATCGCTCGAACCCGCAGGTGCTGCGCAAGGCCGAGACTGTGAACGAGAAGGCCCTGCCGCTGATCGAGCGCTTGATCGCGCAGCCCAAGCCCTTCTTCCTGTTCCTGCACTACTGGGATCCGCACACGCCCTACCTGCCGCCACCGGCCTATCGCAACCGCTTCTATCCCAAAGATCGCGATCCGTACGATCCCAACAACCACAGCATGGACTACGCTTGGAAGTGGGAAGCCTTCAAGTGGTACTTCCACGACTGGATTCCGGGCATCACCGACAGCGAGTATGTGATCAACCTCTACGACGGCGAGACGGCTTATATGGATCGCCATCTGCGCTCAGTCTTCAAGGCGCTCGAACCGGTACAAGACGATACGCTGGTGATTCTGACCGCCGACCACGGCGAGATCATGGACGAACAGCTCGGCTTCTTCGACCACCACGGCCTCTACGAGGGCAACATCCATGTGCCGCTGATCTTCTACTGGCCAGGCAAGCTGCCGCGCGGCAAGCGCGTGCCGGGCTTTGTACAGAACCTCGACATCGCGCCGACCCTGCTTGAGCTGGCGGGCATCGTCGATAAGGACAGAATGGAGGGCAAGAGCCTACTACCGACCGTGTTCGGTCTGCGCGACGGCAACTACGAGGTGCTCTACTTCTCGGAAGCAACTTGGGAGGTGAAGCGCGCCATTCGCACCGAGCGCTGGAAGCTGATCGACTCGATCGAGCAAGACCCGCACGGGCGCCCCATGCAAGAGCTGTTCGATCTGGCGAACGATCCAACCGAGCAGCGCAACGTGGCTTCCCAATACCCTGAAGTTGTGGCCGAACTCAAAGCCCAGCTCGATAAGTGGGTGGCTCAGCGTTTGAAAGAGACCAAGCGCAAGCAAGACCCGGCAGCCGTACAGGGCCGCTGTGGCTTCAAGATCGGCACCGAGATCCCGGGTGAGATCATCGGACCGGGCGCTACGCCGCTGCATAAGCGCAAGCGCCGCGCCGCCGCCGACATTCCCAAGCCCGATGCGCTCAAAGCGCCAAACGAGGTCAAGGACGCCAAGAAGGGCGCCAAGCTGCACGGTTATGTGAAGCAAGAGAACGAGAAGAAGTAAGGAGTATCGCCATGACTGCTCCGATCCGATTCGGCGTGATCAGCTTCGCCCACGCCCATGTCAACGCCTACATCGAGGAGATCGCAGGCTTCGACGATGCCAAGGTGGTCGCAGCGTGGGACGACGATCAGCAGCGCGGGCGGGCCCAGTGCAAGAAGTATGGGCTCGACTTCGAGAGCGAGCTCGAAACACTCTTGGCGCGCGACGATATCGACGCGGTCTTTGTGACCAGCCCAACCAACCAGCACGCCGCCCATGTGATCGCGGCAGCCAAGGCGGGCAAGGCCGTGCTGCTGCAAAAGCCGATGGCGCTAACCCTCGAGGATTGCGATGCGATCATCGAGGCAGTCGAACGCTATAAGGTGCCCTTCAGCATGTGCTACCAGATGCGGGTCGATCCGGTCAACATTCGCATCAAGGCCCTGCTCGACGAAGGCGCGATCGGCAAGATCGCGGTGGTGCGCCGCCGCCACGCCATCAACGCCCTGCTGCAGCCTAGCTTCGCGCGCCCGGGCAACTGGCACATCGATCCGGTTCAGAACATGGGCATGTTTATGGACGATGCCTCGCACGCCGCCGACTGGTTCTATTGGATGCTGGACCGCCCAGTCAGCGTGATGGCCGAGATCGACAACGTGGTGACCGATGTCGCGCCCGACGACAACGGCGTGGCGGTCTATCGCTTCGCCAAGGGCGAAATGGGCATTCTGCTCAACAGCTCAACCATGTTGGCCGCCGAGGCGACCACCGAGGTCTACGGCGACAAAGGTTCGATCGTGCAGAACTACGGCGACGCGGTCTCGTCGGCCCTGCCCCGCCCGGCTGGCGCGGCAGCGCTCAAGATCTACCGCGCTGGTGCCAACGACTGGGAGGTCTTCGACGATCTGGCGGCTGACCGACCGCATGGCGAGCGGATTCGAGCGCTGCCGCGCGCTCTGATCAGCTATCTGCGCGGCGAAGCTCCGCCCGTGGCGACCGCCCAAGACGGCAAGGTATGTATCGAAATGATCTTAGCTGCCTACGCTTCGGCGCGTGAAGGACGTCGGATCACGCTGAGTTAGCGTTGGCAGCCCGTGGGAAGGATGCAGCGCATGAAACTGCCCACAATCGTTGTGGTGGCTATCGATACCCTGCGACCCGACCATCTGGGTTGTTACGGCTACGAACGGCCGACATCGCCCCATATCGACGCGCTCGCCGCCGAGAGTGTGGTCTTCGACCAAGCCATAGCCGCTGGTATCCCGACAATGCCAGCCTTCACAACAATGAGCAGCGGCCTGCATCCTTACCGCCACGGCATCGTTTCGCACGCAGGCAAACGCCGTTTGGCAGAAGATATTGTGTTGTTGCCCCAGTTAGCTCAGGCGCGCGGCTATGTGACCGCCGCCTGCGACAATCTGGTGGTGCAGGGCGAAGGGCGCGGCTCGTGGTTTGCGCGCGGCTACGATCACTATTCGGGCTTTCTCTACAAGCCCTTCAGCGATCAGAGCCGCCAGATCACCGATCGCGCCATCGCCTTTCTCGATAACTACGCCCAACAGCCGCTCTTTCTGTTCGTGCACTACTGGGATCCGCACACGCCCTACGGCCCGCTCCCACCCTTCGACACGCTGCACTATCGGCCCGGCAGCGGCCCCTACGAGCTGAGCGAGGTCGAAGCGCTGGCGCCCGAATACTACAAGGCCTTTTTGGACGATATGAAGCTGCGCCATCGCGACGACTACGCCTATGTGGTCGCACAGTACGACGGCGAGATCAGCCAAGTCGATCAGCAGGTCGGGCGTTTGGTCGAGACCATCAAAGAGCGCGGCGCTTGGGACGATACGATCTTTGTGCTGCTTTCCGACCACGGCGAATGTTTCGGCGAAGGCGGCTTCTTCTTCGATCATCACGGTCTCTACGATGCGGTCACGCGCATCACACTGATGATGCACCTGCCCGATTGTCGGCCGCGCCGCATCGGAGCACTGGTGTCGAGCGAAGATCTGCTGCCGAGCCTGATCACGCTGGGCGATCTCGAAGAGCCGCCCTACGAGCTATCCGGCTACGATCTGACGCCGCTGATCTACGGCGATTGCGAGGCCGTGCGCGAACGTGTGATCAGCGTCGAGTCCTCGCGTCAAGCGTCGCTCGCGCTGCGCACCCCAGACTGGAAGCTGATCCTGCCGATCGTGCGCGATGCCCAAGGTCAGCCTCTGCCCGACTTTTATGGGCGAGAGCGCGATCCGGCCCCCTTGCTCTTCGATCTGCGTAACGATCCGCACGAGCGGATCAACCGTGCAGCCCACGAACCAGAGCGGCTGAAGACGATGTTGGGCGAGCTTGCCGAGTGGCGGGCCGAAATGGCGGCCCTCACCGGCGAGCCAGACCCTATTTTGAATCAAGGTTTAAGTCTCCACTACGACATCTTTATGCGACGGTTGCTTGCGCGGCGTTAGTCTAAGATGTTCGGCTATGGTGGCTGAGGAGAATTGCATGAACCCGTCTCGACCAATGTCGCGTCGCAGCGCCTTACGCCTTTTGAGCGGTGCAGGCGCCTCGTTACTTTTGGCTGCTTGTGGCAGCTCATCTTCTTCAACATCGGCTTCAACATCGCCTCCCGCGAGCGGCGGTCAAACTGCCAGCGGCGGCGTTCTGCGCATCGCAGAGATCTCCAATCCGCGCACCTTCAACCCACTGCGCCAAAACAACTTCTGGTCGTGGGGCGCGATCTACGATAGCTTGCTGCGCTACAACCCGGCTGGCGAACTGGTGCCGCATCTAGCCGAAAGCTACACCATCAGCGAGGATGGCACCAAGGTCTCGATCAAGCTGCGCTCGGGCGTGAAGTTCCACTCGGGGCGCGAGTTTAGCTCTGAGGATGTGGCTTGGGTCTTCGAGAAGCTGAAAGAGCCTTCGACCGGCGCGCTCTTCCGCACCTTCGCCCTAGCCGTGGTCGATATCGAGACGCCCGACGCGACCACCATCAATCTGACCTTCGAAAAGCCCGAAGCGGGCATTCTCGACCTGTTGGGCAACTTCTACATTCCCGACAAGGAGATTTACGACGATCTCGACCGCAAAGGCGGCGGCACCGGACCCTTCGAATTCGTCGAGTTCATTCCCGATGAGAAGGTGGTGCTCAAGCGCAACGAAAACTACTGGGGTGCCAAGGCGGCCCTCGACCGGATCGAGGTACAGATCTTCGGCGACCGCCAAGCCGCGACCGCCAATCTCGAATCGGGCACGATCGATATTGTGCCGCTGACCCTGCAAGACTACGTGCGCCTCTCCGAGGGCAACGCCTACCAAACGCCCAAGATCATCGGCGCCAGCATGTTCAACATCTGGCTCAACACAACCTACGAGCCGTTCAGCGACAAGCGCGTGCGCCAAGCTATGGCTTTCGCCCTCGACCGCGAGCGCTTCAACTCGACCATTCTGCTCGGTCAGTCGCAGGCGACCTGCAACCCGCTGCCCAGTCACCACTGGGGCTTTATACCCGATCTCGACACGACCTACGCCTTCAACCTCGATAAAGCCAAGGCGCTCTTGGAAGAGGCGGGCTATCCTAACGGCTTCGAGGTTTCGGTCAATGTGAGCAGCCAGAGCCGCGAAGGCATGGGTATGGTGCAGATCTTGCAGTCCGATCTCGAGAAGATCGGCGTGAAACTGACGATCGACGCCAAAGACGAGCCGCGCTGGGCCGAGGCCGCCGACCGAGGCGAGTTCCAGATCAATATGCACGCCTATGGTCGCACCAGCGCCGACCCCAGCCTGCTCTTCAAGGGCACGACGGCTTGGCGTCCCGATGCCAACCCGACAGGCTTCGCCGATCCGGCCTATCTGGAGCATATCAACGCGCAGGCCGAGGTGATCGACCGCGAGCAGCGCAAACCGCTCTTGAAAAAGCTGATCGAGTATGTTCAAGACCAGAGCTTTGTGATCCCGATCGCGGGCAGCGTAACGGCCTACGGCGTCGCTAACAAGGTCAAAGGTCTGGAACTGTTGCCGGTCGGCATTGTGGCCTATATGGAAATAGTCTCGCTCTCGTAGCGGCCAAACACGTGATCAACGATGGTAGCATTTATTCTACGCCGTCTGCTCCAAGCGATCCCTGTGCTCATTCTCAGCTCGATCGTGGTCTTTCTGATCATTCGGGTTGTGCCGGGCGACCCTGCCCGCGTGGTTCTGGGCCTCGACGCTTCCGAGGAAGAGCTGGCAGCCAAACGCAGCGAACTCGGCCTCGATCAGCCGCTTCCGGTGCAGTATTTCCGCTGGCTGGGGCGGGTGGCCCAAGGCGATCTGGGCAATTCGCTGGTGAACCGCTTCCCGGTGGCGGAGCTGGTGCGCGATAAGCTGCCCGCCACCTTGGAGCTGGCGATCGCCTCCTTCCTGCTTTCGGTGCTGATCTCCTTGCCGCTGGGAATCTTCGCGGCACTCTATGCAGGCAGTTGGGGCGACTACCTGACCTCAGTGGTGGCGGCGTTCTACCTTGGCACGCCCAACTTCTGGATCGGCATGCTCTACATTATGCTCTTCTCGGTCTTTTTGGGCCTGCTGCCGCCCAGCGGTCGGGTCGCCTTCTTCGACGATCCGCTGCTTGCACTGCGCCATCTGGCCCTGCCCGCCCTGACCTTGGCCCTGCCAGCCGCCATGGTGCAGATGCGCTTTATCCGCGCGACGATGCTCGATGTCTTGGGGCAAGACTACATTCGCACCGCTCGCGCCAAAGGCTTGCGCGAACAAACCATGGTGCTGCGCCACGCTCTGCGCAACACCCTCATTCCGGTGGTAACGGTTCTGGGCATTCAGTTCGGCAATCTGCTGGGCGGCGCGGTGATTGTCGAATCACTCTTCGCCTGGCCGGGCGTGGGGCGCATGCTGGTCGACTCGATCGGCAATCGCGACTACGCCATCACCCAAGCTGGTCTGCTCTATCTGGTAGGGCTGTTTATCGTGGTCAATCTGGTGGTCGATCTGCTCTACGGCTTTATCGACCCGCGCACCCGCAGAGGAGGCTCGTAAATGACGAATCCCTCTTCGGCCCAACTCGATAGCTCGCGCCCCGTTCCGCACAGCCCAGAGCGCGAAGTCGCTCGCGTCGGCATGCTACGCCTGACGCTGCGCCGCCTGCTGCGCTCGCCCTCGGGCCAGATCGGGCTGGTCTGCTTTGCGATCGTGTTCTGCGCTGGCCTGTTCGCGCCGATTCTCGCGCCCTACGATCCGATCGAGCAGTTTATCGGCTCTGAGCTGCAGCCGCCTTCGGGCCAGTATTGGCTCGGCACCGACGAGCTGGGGCGCGACTTGCTCAGCCGCATTCTGTACGGGGCGCGTTTGGCCCTGCTGGTAGGCGTGGTCGCGGTCGGCGCTGGCTCGCTGATCGGCGTCTCGCTCGGCATGCTGGCTGGCTACCTCGGCGGCTGGTTCGAGAGCGTCACCATGCGCCTCTGGGATACGCTCTTGGCCTTCCCGGGCGTACTGATCGCCATCGCGATCTCGGCTATGCTGGGGCCGGGCGTCTTCAACGTCGGCTTGGCGGTCGCGATCATCAGCCTGCCCGGCTACGCTCGCTTGGCACGCGCGGGGGTGCTGGCCGAGCGCGAGAAGGAGTATGTGCTGGCGGCCCGCAGCCTAGGCGTCCCAGTGCCGACCATCATCTTTCGCCACATTCTGCCCAACATTTTGCCGCCCATCCTGACCCAAGTCGCCTTGGGCATGGCCAGCGCGGTCTTTCTGGAAGCCGGTCTGAGCTTCCTCGGTTTGGGCGCCCAACCGCCCGAGCCATCGTGGGGCGGCATGCTGGCCGATAGCCGCACCTATATGCGCCAAGCCGCTTGGTACGGCATCGCGCCCGGTCTGGCGATCACACTCTTTTTGATGGGGCTGAACTTCTTGGCCGACGGCCTGCGCGACGCGCTCGACCCAACCCGCCGGATTTAGCTGCACCACTGATGAGGCAGCGAGACACTGAGGCTTTTTACAAACCGCTCACGTATTCGGCCCTTCGACAGGATCAGGGTACGTGAGCAACTTCATTTCAGCTTGGGCCTTTTGCAAGCTTTGGCGGAGATAGCTCTACAGTACATTCGGCTTCTAGCGCGTCCGCCTACGGCTATCAACATCCCTTCCAAACATTCGGCGGCTAGCTGCATTTGTTATTCCCCACACGAGACACTGAGTCACAGAGTTTTTTAAAGGGTTTGGAATTATGGGCTTAAGCGCTATGCCGATTAAGCCATACCTTGTCCTTTGGCAAGCCGCTCACGTACCCGGCCCTTCGACAAGCTCAGGAACCGCTTGCCGAACCACAGCCAACGTCTTTTCTCCATCTTTTTTCTCAGTGCCTTAGTGCCTCAGTGGTGAAAATAAGCGTTGATCTTGGCTTCGACTGGCTCAGCCAACGTCTTTTCTCCATCTTTTCTCTCAGTGCCTTAGTGCCTCAGTGGTAAAAATAAGCGTTGATCTTGGCTTCGACTGGCTCAGCCAACGTTCTTTTTTCTCTCAGTGCCTTAGTGCCTCAGTGGTGAAAATAAGCGTTGATCTTGGCTTCGACTGGCTCAGCCAACGTCTTTTCTCCATCTTTTTTCTCAGTGCCTCAGTGCCTCAGTGGTGAAAAGGTAAAAATTAGTTTTTGGGGCGCTGTAGCCATTCTCCCCCTCGCCTGCGAAGCGGGAGAGGGGGTCGGGGGGAGAGGGCCAATCAGCCGAATGGATGGAAAGGACTCTGATAGCCGAAGGCGGACGCGGTAAGGACTGAATGGGAGGATAGGAGCTTTTACGCCTGAAAGTGATGAACATGGGCGCAGAGATGGACTCGCCAGTTTAGGGAGGACATAAAAAGGGCCGACGCTGCTAGGCCGCAGCTTAACGGGAGATCGCCCGTTAACGCAGCACTAAAGCGCCGACCCGTATTAAAACGCGAATAAAACTGAAGCTCAGGCGAGCCAGCAACCACTGGTGACAGGTCTGTTTGAAGAGTGGCAGGCTAGCGAGTCGCCAGTTCCGGAGCTTACGCAGCTTCGCGAAAGTAGTGGCCACTTAACAGTTCAAACACCAGTTGGTCAAGGATGGTCTCGGCCTCGTGATAGCTGCGAGCGAAACCTACTAACTCGTCATCAAGATACATCGCATAGTCACGTGTTTCACGATCATACACAATTTCTTTGCGGTACATACTCGTAATCCTTCTGTGACCGATGATCCACGGCTGGAACCCCAGATCATCCTCATACTGGTTTTCTCGTATCTACAGTATAGCACACGTGTTCTACAAATGCAATACCCCAATTTTTGAAGACTTTTGCGAATCTCGCTGCGCGCTATTGGGCTTTGCCATGCACTATTACGCGGAATCGGGTCTTTTTGTTTCAGCCCGACACTAATCTCCACTTTTCTAAAAATGTGCCATTTTGAGCGAACACGAAAAAGTGTTCTAGTCTCGAGGTGGGCGCTGTGTGAGGTAGAGCTCGAGGGCGAGCAGCAGGGCTTGGAAGGTATCCTCGGCCGCATGGGGAACGCCGAAGCCATCAAGGCGTTCCAGCGCGATGCAGCCATGCAGCATGCTGCGCAACATACGCACAGCTTGGCGGCTCTGCTCTTCATCGAGTTGATAGGCATCGAAGGCGCGCCGCATAATGTCGACCACTCTGCGCCCGCTCGCTCGCCACTCCTGGTCGTGGCTGGCGGGCGCCGCTTGGGCCGCTTCGTAGAGACCCGGATGAGCTTGGGCGAAGTCGCGCAGGGCGTAGGCCAGCCCGTGCAGCGCCTCACGGCCTGACTTGCCCATAATGGCCTGTCCGAGCTGTTCGCCGATCAGGTCGAGGGCGCGCAAGGCTAAGGCGCGGCGCAGGGCGGCTAAGCTGTCGATGTAGTGGTAGAGGGTGGGAGTGCGCACCTGAAGCTGGGCCGCCAACAGCGACATACTGAGGTTGTGAAGGCCGTGTTGGTCGCTGAGATCGCTGGCGATCTGCAGCACTTTCTCGCGGCTCAGACCCGCTCGCTGGCTCATGGTCTAAACCTCTCGCTCTAAAGCGTAGACCGAATCGCTTAGAAAGTGATGGAGGTGTTGCAGAAAACGCTCCGGCATCTCGACATAGGGGTAGTGGCCAGCGCCTTCGAAGAGCTGGACGCGCGCGGAGGCGCGGCGCATGCGTTGGGCCAGCTTGTGGGCCTCGCCAGCGGGATCAGCGAAATCGCGATCGTGGCTGCCCATACAGATCAGGGTCGGCACGCGAATGGTCTCGATCTGGCTATCCCACTCGCCGACCTCGCTAAACAGCAGGCGCAGGGCGCGCAGGCGCTGAGGGTCGCTCAGCATATGGGAGACCTGCTTGCGATAGGCGGCGAAGTCGAGCGGCTTGCGACGATAGAGTGTGCTCTGGAATTGCAAAAAGGCCATGCGCCCGAAGAGCGGATTGAGGGCCAGATTGCTGATCAGTTGCAGCATCCAGCGCGGAGCCGCTTGGGCGTAGGAGCCGTTCAGCACCAGCCCATCGATGCGCTCGGGCGCTTGGCTGGCCGCCACCACCGCCGCCGCGCAGCTGACCGATGAGGCGATCAGTGTGGCCGTGCGCTCGCCGAGCGCATCGATCAAAGCGATGATGTCGCTCGCAACGGCTTGGGCCGAATAGCTCGACCAAGTGAAACTTGAATCGCCCAAACCGCGTAGATCCATTGTAGCGACGCGATAGCCGCTGGTCGCTAGGCAGTGGTCGATAAAACGATAGCTCGAGCGCAGATCGCCCCCAGCTGGCAGACAGATCAGCAGCGGCCCCTTACCTTGAACATCGTATGCGATTCGTCCCTCAAGTCGCTCAAGGTAGTGTGTCATCTCCCATCACCCCTCTTACATCTCATTATCTAATGCCATTAGATTATATTCTAAAATCATTAGATACAAATCGTACTATAGATGTAAGTATAAGCTCTGGAAGCAATTTGTTTATGATCCGCTGATAATGCCCGCTAGGCCGAGCACGATCAAAGCTGCGGCGCTTAGACGCCGTTTTGTATCGCCTTCTTTCAGAAGACCTTGGCCCATAATCGCCCCAAACAGAATGCTGGTTTCGCGCACGGGCGCGACGATGCTGGCGTTGCTGAAGGTCATCGCGCTCAAGACGATCACATAGCTCATAAACATCAGCAGGCCCACCGCGATCGCCGAGGCTTTGTGTTTGCGCCATAACTCGGCGACTTGGCTGCGTTGGCGGTAGGCCAGCGGGGCCAGCGCCAGCGTGCGCGAGAAGACGACGCCATAATAGAGCAGCAGCGGCGCGAGTCCGATGCTTGTCACCGAGGTTTTGTCCCAAAGCGTGTAGCTCATAATGCAGAGCCCGGTCGCTAAGCCATAGGCGATGCTGGCGCGATGGTTGCCTTGGTTGGCGGCGCTCGCACGGCCCGAGCTGGTGGCGATCAGCAGAATGCCGCTCAGCAGAATCAGTGCGCCCGCGCCGCTCAACAGCGAGAGCGATTCGCCCAGTATCAGCACGCCGCCCAGCATCGCTCCGCCCGCTCCACAGCCGCGCGCGATCGGGTAGACCAGCGAGAAGTCGCCGATTTTATAGCCGCGCTGCAGAAAGAAGAGGTAGGAGGCTTGCAACAGGGCGCTGACGCCGATCGCGCCCAAGGCGGCCCATGTGAAGTGCGGTCGATCGAAATAGATGAAGATCAGTACAACCGGCGCCCAGAGACAACTGCCACAACAGTCGCATAGCCATGTAAAAGCGCTACCGCCAGCAACCCGTTTGGAAAGGAAGTTCCAAGTTGCATGCAGTAGCGCCGCAAAGAGAACGAGAACCAGACCGATCAGACTCATAATCAACCCCGATACAGCTGCGATGCGCAATACATCGATCGTGGAGCTGATTATATGCGAGAAGCATCGCTTAGGCTAACGACGGGCACGAGCCTGATCGCGCTGTTGTTGCAGATTGACTACTTCAGCCACTTCGTAGCGTGTAGGTACCACATCAGTCACGGGGCGTAAGTTGAGCATACTCGGGAAGGCGCCGCTGCGACCGTGGATCTCGGCGACTAAAGCCAAGGCCAAGGGCGCCAAGCCGGGCGGGTTGATCACAAAGGGCGTGGTCTGCCATTCGTGCGAAGAGAGCTTGGCGGCATGGGCCAAGTCGCGCGCTACCTCGCTCAGAGGAATGCTGCGATCGATATGGACCTTAATATCGCGCAATTCGAGCTGTTCGACCTGCAACAGCGCCATAATCTGCTTCTGCTGATCTTCGGTCAGCGGATGGCTAAAATTCAAAATCAACATATCGTTCCTCAATTATCAACCTGGAAATGCATAGGAAGGGAAGGATAACCATCTTCATATTTCAGCATATATTGCATCGGATACTTAGTGCCACATGCAAGCACCATTCCAGCTGTCATCGCCTTTGTGCCGCTCGTGATATCGCAGATCAGCTCGTCGTTGCGGAACTCACCAGCAAGCTCTATCTCCTGTAAAAGCTTCTGCGTACAATTTCGAGCCTCAAGTGGATCGCTGCCATTTTCGACAATATGAATACTACAAGGAAGCTTATATCGTTCAAATCGTTCCT
Source organism: uncultured Chloroflexales bacterium (assembly GCA_937902315.1). Taxonomy (GTDB): domain Bacteria; phylum Chloroflexota; class Chloroflexia; order Chloroflexales; family Chloroflexaceae; genus CALGUG01. The sequence continues at coordinate 221,600 of CALGUG010000054.1, read as the reverse complement.
TCAATTGGTAGGCCGTTGGCTCCGAAGACTGCTTATTTCTAGCCGAAGTCGCGATCAACCAACAGTGACGTAAAGTGCGACGATGGTAGTCAATAGCTTGATACGAGGCGAGATCTTCTAATCGTTGACCCCCATTAGGCATACTTACCGCCGTAATCAAACCTTTGGCCAGAGGCGGTGGATTCGCTTCCAGATGCCTAGCATCAAACATGGATTGTGTCCGGCTCAGAACCAAACCCTCCACATGTTTTTCAGCTTCTCGTATTTGAAGAATAAGGTGGGCAGGAGCATCAGCAAAGCCATAGCTCGCCACTTGTTGACGCAAAATATCTAGCCTTTGCGACCATTTATCGATCAGCTCGTGCATATTTGAATCGCTCATGCTTAGCCTTTCGTTATGGGTTATGTGTTAACTGAGCTTCAAGCTCTGGATCGATCCTTAGTAGTGTCCTGTGAACCCAACCTATTACCGCTTGCTCTGTTTTCACCTCCAGCCATTGGCCATCCGCAGATATGCCAAGCAGTTCCAGCTGATCACCTACTTCGAGCAGTTGAAGCACTTCGGCCTGCAGCGAAGGCTGCGCGCGCAGATTGCCACCATGGCCCACCACTGCTATGGCTCGCGCTTCAAGAGGCTCCGCAGTCGCTGTAGGCTCCGGCAGCGAAGTGGGCGACGCTACAGGCGATGCTGTGGGCGCTGCCGTCTGCGAGCGTGCTAGGCTGCTCGCCGGAGGCAGATAGCTCGGTGCAATCAAGGCAACCGGCAACATCACCAGATTGAAGATCGCTAACCCTACAAAGAGCATTCGGGCCGCCCGCCGCTGTTTGATCAGGTAGTCAGGCTGCGTCCGGCTACGCTGCAAAGGCGCGATCAATGCGCCGAGCTGCGCCCCGTCCCAGATCTCGATCGGTTTGTCTTTGATCCATTCCCACGTCTGCCACGAGACTCGCCCGGTCGTAACTAACAGGGCTCGATCGAGCTGTTTAGCTTGCAGCGTCCCATACAGCTCGCGGATATAGTGCGGGGGCACAAGATCTTTGTAGCGTTTACACTGCACAACATAACGCAGCCCATCTTTAGTGGCATACAAATCGACTCCCTCATCGCCCGAGCCACCCACTCGCCTTACATCGCTCCAGCCCAGCGATAACAGCAGCGTCTCGATATAGTGCTCGAATTGACTCGGCTGCAGCAGACGAGCCTGATCGGTCAAGAGATGACGATATGCGTTCTCTTTTGATCGCAGGCGCAAACGCCAGAAGCCAAAAATGATCAGCGAGATGGTCAGACTCGCTCCGATAATGATCCAAGTGAGATACTGAGGGTTAGCGACAAGCCCAGCCCAGATCTTGCCTCGTAGGAAGTAGGCAAAGATCGCCGCTGCAACTATGCCTCCTGCAATGCTGTCTTCTTCTGTGTTGCGTCTTCTACGTCGTGCCATTGTTCAGCCTTTTATGCGAATATAGCGCCAGAGCGATCCTTCGCAACTAGCGCTATCTCTTCGGTTGCTAGCAAGTATACTTATTCGTCATAAAAAAGGTTGAATAAACTGCGAACGCGCCTCCCAAACCTGTCCATCTTCGCTATACAGCTCTAATAGCCGTGAATAGAGCTCTTCTGCAACTTGAGCGAAGCTATTGAGCTATGGACCAAGATATAAATGGCAACCCTAGTATCAAGGTTTAATGAAATCTAATAATTCCTCGAGCTTTGTATAAAATTCCTGAGATTTTTCTTTTATTTCATCGAAAGAACGTGCATCGTGTCCCATACCTGAATGAGCTACATCATTACGAAGTTTGGGAACTTCATCCCAAAGTTGGTTTACTTTCTGATAGAGTTCTGGATTAAGATTATTTTTCAGCACTTCAAGAGATACAGACTTGTCTTTAGATTTAGATTGACCTGACGAACCTCTTAAAAATTTCGCGACTACATCTCGATCTTGGAAAGAGAAGGATATCTGTTGAGCATCATACATAATGAGAGTTATCAGCCATTCTCGCATAGATGTAAGTGCTTGCACATACATACCTTTAGAGAGATACCACTTGATCATTTCAAGCTGTTTTTCTAGATAGTCTCCAATATGGTTTGTTGGATTATCTAAACCAAAACGTCCATATTCTTCATTGATCTGATCAAGCAGCAGCCCAAATGGCTTACTAGATATCGATTGAGTATTTCGCGATGCAAAGATCTTCTCGCTTAAACCATATGCGCTTTGCATCACCCCAGCAGTACGTGATGTCTGAAGCGATTTAGTTAAAGCATTCAACGTATCAGCCAGCTCGCTGTAATCTTCCCGAGCTAATGAAACAAGGTCATCTGCTCGTCCATATTTCAAAAACGCATCAGTTGCAGTAGTCCAGTCAAGTAAATTGAGAAATGGAGTGAGGTCAAAAACTGGAGTTGTATTGGTAGCCTCATCTCGAGCATCAAAAGCTCCATAAATCATTTTGATTACCTGTGCATTACGTGCCACTTGCACAAAAGATGCAGCAAATAAACAAAGAACAGGTAAAGAACGAAAACCATTAGTAATATCAAAGATTATCTCATCACCAGGTAGGACGTTTGTAGCTAAGGCATCAAAGATTTTCCAAAGTTCTTCTTCTGTTTTACCGGAAGGTATATACACAGGTATTGTTTCTGGAAGTCTTCCTTTCAATAATGGTAAATTAGAGTCTCTTACCTCTTCTGTAACGAGAACTAGGAGTTGATCCGGTTTAAAAAAATGGAATGCGGCTTCGACCATAAATGGTGTGGAATACTCTTGCTTATTATAGACGTATACCGTTTCTTTATACCCTCTTTGACCTAAGACAGAGATGAGTTTTGTCGCCATACGTAATCTCCTTTGTTTACTAGTGGTACTTATTCCAATGGATGTGGGCTATTTACTCTGCTTCTTGGCTCGCTTTAGAAAAACTCTAATATTGCTCGACTCGCTGTCGTCTACTGCTTGTACAACACCAGAGAATCCGCCGCTTACATTCTCATCTATCGAATAGAATTCGATATTAACTTTTTCAGGTAGTTGGAAATCGAGTTTGTGAAGATTTACATCGATCTTTCTAACGAGGATTCTTTCTCCATCTACTTCAATACGTATTGGTCTTTTATCACATTGACCCGTGACCATATCTCCTTTTCGAGGAAGGCGTATCTCCTTTGGCTTTTCAAACTGCTTAAGGCGCTGCTCTTGCTTCTCTGGAGTAAGGTAGTCCATCCTCCCATAGCCACTATTGGTTTTCGCTCCAACACCTAATTCGGAAAGAGCCTTTTCGAGAATCTGAAAAGCAGCTTTCACCCAATCATCTGGCCCAGCCAAAGCGATTAAATACTCTCCTGTGGCGCTTACAAAAGGAATCGGGTTAGGATCATCCCAGTCTGCGGGAGGCTGTAACTTACCGCCTTCCTTCTTTTCCTGATAGTAATCTGGGTGATGAACGGTAATTACATCGGGCCAGAGCGCTTGACGCTTTTGTGTTTCTTGGTTCAGGAGTCCGGAATTTGGAACATACAATGCATCAAAGAAGGTTACATAACCCTCAGTAGTAGTATCACCGAACATAACCTTATGGGCAGCCGCATAATTTTCGCTCATTTCCTCAGCAGTTGTTCCAGCTTTACGCCATCTATCGTCTTTTAAAAAACGATGGGCATAGGCTGCAGCTAAGCCCTTAAGAGCGCTGCCTGGAATGTAAGGCACTCCATAAGTGCGATGCAGGGTGATACTGTTTTCCCAAGCGCTTTCAGAACCAAGGCCAACTACCAGCCGACCTGTTGCTCTTGCAATACGTATTTGTTTTGCACTTGCTGACAATGAAGGTAACCAGCGATTTTGAAAGAACTCTCGATAATCTGAGCTCTCTCCACGCTCACAAATAGCCTTGATATGTGTGATGTAAGGATGCTCTTTTCGAGGCGATCTACCTGTTATAAGCTGAGCATGAAGCATACGATCCAGCCAAAGAGAAAAGTTTGTAGTATTAGTTGTTTTTAAGAGCTTATTCTCTTCGTCTCTTTCTGGATCCTTTATTTCTGCCAACTGCACAAGGTTGCTTCGTAAACTTTCAATAACCTGCGAATTCATATTAGGCTCCTTCGGTTTCATCACCTTGTTCAACACCTAACTCCGATGTAGCAAAGCGTTTAAACCAAAGCAGCGCTTCCATGCAAGCTTCCGTAAGACGAATATAATCGTCAAATAAAGTTGTTCTGCTTTGTTCGAACAATTCCCCTTGAAGTGGTCCGACCTGTTGCATAACAGCCTCAAGGTCTTTTATCAATTGATATTGTGGACTATTGTTTTCATTGCGTGCCTTAACAAAAGCAAGAGCTTGTGCTAGACCTGAAGTACGTATCAGAATTGGCAGTTTATGGGCTAAAGAACCATAAGCCTTTATATTTTTATCTTCAGCTGGATTGGCTTTGATAGAGGCTTGCTTGTCTGCCGGACTCTTGTCAACGCATACCTTGATGTAGTTCTGAACACGACTATATACTGCAGTCGCATATTTTTGCTCGCGAGTTTGGAAGGTTTCGCTCATTATTTGCCTCCCACTAAAGAAAACCGGCAGAGTCCACGTCCCACAGTCGCCTTACCACCAAATTGCATTATTTGTGGTTGTAAGCTTGATAAGCGCTCCGAAACTTGTTTTGCAGTATAGGAATCACCATTCTCTTTACGCTGCTTTACTGATTGCGCTGTAATTACACCTGTGAGTAGGCTTTCAGCTGGAAGCGACTCTTCGTACCACAGAGCACCCTGTTCAACAGTTTTTGCCTCGGGGTTTAGACGAATACGGGCAACGATCTCGGTGGCATTGCGCAGCAGGAAGTTCATAACATCGTCATGTACAATAGCGAAATGTTTATCGAGGAGGCGACAGATCTCTTCTTCATCCAAGATCTTTTTGAGCGCATTAAGCCATTCCTTAGCCAACAAAGAATCTTGATACTTGAGGTCAAGATCTTCTAGCACTACCCATTGCTCAGTCGTTTTTGGCTTTTGTAGGGTTAAATGCTTAGGTTCAGCTACCCATATCGCTTGACGATCTTCCCAATTAGGAAGCGCTTCTTTAGGAAGGATGTTTCCGAGACTTTGAACTTCCTTCACTTCGCGAGCGAACCGATTCAGAATATAGGGTGAAGTTACCCATGCAAATGTGCCACGTAAAGAACGTACAGGAAATAAGAGCAAACGAGCATCAGAGAAGATTGCAGCTCCTGCATTATCTTCTGGTCTTTCGTTGTCTTTTTTAAAACTTGGACCAAAGAAAAGTGACTGATCCTCTTCAGAAAGACCAAGTTTATTGCTATCACGCAGCACACCCTTAACAGATGAACCCGCTAGATAAGGAATACCTGTAGCCTTTTCGCGCGCGATAGGCAGATCGATCACTCCAGTGCCTTGACCCGTGCCTGCATGCAGCGGTGAGAGTGCATGTATGACATAGAGATGAGCGTTTGTCATGGTTATTGCTCCAAGTAGTCTAAAAATGCTTCAAGGATGTTGGGATTGTTATTAGGCAAAACTAATCCAGCTTCTACTAATTCGTTTATATCCTCATTTGTTAGAGGTCTACTATTAACTATACGTTTTTGTTTATTAATTTCTAAAGTTACACCCCCAGGTGGTTGTTCCAAGGTATTAAGTATGAATGCGAGCCCTACATAATAGATTTTGTTGCCGGTTTCAGTTTTAAAAGCGAAGGGTCGAAGAAATAGTGGACTAGCTAAGCGATTTATCTTATCTACACCTTGTAATACAACTTGCTGAGGATCTCCATTTTTTACATCCTTATCATTAAATTTGGTAACAATAGGGAGCCCAAAAGCAGCTCTTGGGTATTTATTAATCCGAAAACGTGGATTATGGTAAGGTGCTGAACAACCTGTTTCTAGACGTATAGAATCAGGTTCAGGCCAACGACTACGACCTGGAGTATAAGGAGCGCTAGGACTAGGATCATCACGTTGTTGTCGGAATTGTTGCAGTTTATTTATCAATCTATCCCAAGGTTTTTTAGGATTGTTAAAAGCGATATTATTCCCGTTATGGTCTTTATCGAAGATTATTCTGTAATCAGTGTTAAAGTCTTTAGATAAGTATGGCACTCCATAATTGTTAGTACTAGGAAGAACAAATTTATCAATACAATCTCGGAGATAGCTAGCTACATCAGTAATTACTAGTTTGTTTTTATTAGAAATCGCACCAAAACCGCGACGAGTTCGAGCTCCAATCCCTCCAAAGGTTTCCCAAGCCCAAAGCGCAGCTTCTATATCGAGTTTATATTTATTTGGATACGATATACTTATAGTGAATTCAACATCGTGATAGATATCAGGAATTTCCGTATTTTGTTTTGTTCTTCGAATTTCTTTATCATCTGGTTTAAGCGGAAATGATGCATATGCGGGAGCAACCCCACTCTTAGGATAAGCGCGCCACTTACCATCATTTTTCTTATCAACAATCTCGAATGCTTTTGAGTCTGCCTTAGATTTCCAACTATATTCCAGTACACGAATACTGACTGGGGATGGACCGTATGCTCTCCGCTGCTTTTCGAATTTTGCAGCTGAACCCCAAATTTCATCTTCCTTGGCTTTCAACTCTTCAATTGTCTCAAACTGCCCACCGCGAGTAGCGCGCCACCAAAAGCGCAGATGGCCGCGGATCTCTGTAGCCCGAATCACTGTCACAGGATCGGGAGTATTTGGCTCTACACCCCCACCAAACAGCGGAGTGATCAGTTTATACTCACGAGTTTCAACGATCATTTTTTCAGCAAACGATGATCGGATTTCTGGAGGGGTTTCCATATCTTTTGGTAATTTGCGCTCTGCCATCTTATTACTCCTCTTTCCAAATTCCAAGCACTGCCAAGCCAAAACCATCGCGCCGCCACTGTTCGCCATCGCTGACATTCTGTAGCCAGACCGCCTCGCACCAAGCTGCGATATCAGTGCCTTCGGCGAATTCAACGTAGTAGACGCTGCCAGCCGGAGCGAGCCGAGTGGAGGCTTTAGGGCGGTTAGATGCGAAGTCCCAGCCCGATACGGTTTGGTAGCGAGAATTAACCACTCCTTTTAGGGTGGCAGTGACACCTGCGAACGTCCATTGCATTTCGGGGCGAAAGCCATTAGTAAAATAGGCCGGGGTGAGCAGAATAACGCGCGCCCGCTTATCGTTACAGATCTGCTCGATAATCTTCGCTTTACATCCTTCAAAGAAGAGCTCTAAGGAAGACTCGCTTTTTTGCCAATGCATTAGACGACGCTCACCGCCGAGAGGAGCAAGCCCACCCTCGAAACGTTCAATGTTGTGCTTAAAATCGACAGCTAGGGCCAGACGATGAAACGTCTTGCGATACTCATCATCCTCTTGCTTCTCGACCCGCACAAACTCTAAGCCACTGGTCAGATAAAGCAGGCCATCTTCGCCGGTTTGGGTGTCTTTATTGATGCTGACATGCATTCGAGTGTCTTTGTGCAGCGATTTGATGCTTGGGTTTGCAAACGCAAAATCTTCATCCGAATCTGAAGGACTATCTTTCGGTTGCGAGAGCCATTGGGCAAAATCATCAGCACTCCAAAAACTAGGTGCATCTGAATAAGCTTTGCCTTTCACCCTCTCTTTTGGGCCGATATACCATAAATCATCGGGTTGATTACTGATTGAGCTGTTACGATCCTCTTGTGGCGCTAACCAGACCCGGCGTATAGTTTGCGAATTGCTATCGGTATAAATCAGGGCGTCAGCAGGGGCAGGCAGATAGCACTCTTTAATCTTTCCGACATCGTCTAGTTCTACTAGTAATGGGCCGCGCATTTCATATTTCAAGACGGTCTTAGGGTCAGCGGTAAAATGCCCATGTTCATCGCTTCCAGCGCGTGAGCGAAGCGCGCCTATCAGAGTGGAAGGAAACGGGAAGCTAAGGCTAGTGGCCCTAGCGCCTGGGTTAGGTCCGAAAGGTCGTCCATCGCCCACAATCAGCGGGTCGCGCGGCTCAATGATCCAGGTGCTCATTGTTGCACCTCCTGTTCGGTACTGGTCGGTTTTTGCTCGATAGGACCAAGCGCGCGAGCCAGCTCGCTAGCGATCACCAGTTCATCAACAAACATATCGATATTCCACGTTGTTTTTTCTTCCATATTTTTGGGGAGCATTTCGGCCAGTTTGAGCAGCTCATTTGAGCCCTTACCTTCCCGTTTACGTTTGGCGATTCGTTTGGCCTCGGCCCGGAGAATGGCCGGATCTACTGCTGAACCAAGGCGTTGCCACAAATCTTCTAGCTCAAAGGCATAACCGTCGGGGATGGTATTTTCGCGGTAGAGTTGGATCAAATCATTTATACGCTGGTAAAACTGGCTGGACCAGCCGCCAACAATAGTGCGATCGCTTCCGCTACGTTTACTCAGGGTGATCGCCAAGGCGTTTTTACCTGGAAAGCTCTTGGCCTTCTTTTCAGCGGCACGTGCCAAATTTAGCGTATCGCTAAGCGGCTCCATATAGTGCGCGATCGCGATACCGATCGAGAGAGTGGGCTTGGGGACATCGCCTAGCGCACTAAAATCGCTCCAAGCTTCATCAAATTTGCTATGCAATTCTTTGGCGCAGGAGAGCAGCGAATGGAGTGGCATCAGGGCCAGCACATCGTCGCCGCCGCTGTAGATCAGCGCGCCCCAATGGCTCTCAACGATGTCGCGCACAGAGCTGGCGAATTTATCGAGCTGCCGCGAAAACTCTTGATGTAGCTTATAGTCGCTCGCCAAGCCATCAATCGCTTGACCCATAGCGTCGCCATCGGCATGCAGAATAGCATAGTAGGGCGATGGGCTATCTTTTATTTCGAGCGTCTTGAAAAAAATGTCTAGTGCATCTTTAGCGTGTTTCAATGCATCTTTAGCTTGTTTCGATTCATCTGAATCTTGAGCCTTTAAAGCATCTGAATCCGTGATTTCGCGGAGTCGCGAATCGTAGAGAATCGAGGCATCGTAGGGCATAAAGTGAGTAAAGCGACTGCTTTGTAGCACAACTTTCTCTTTTAGCTTAACTTTACTTTGAATATCTTGAAGAACATTCGCATATTCATTGATCGCCTGACAGAAATCATCTTCTTTACTCGTATTATGACAATCCTCAACATTCAAAGGTTTATATTCTGAACTTGCACGAACATAGCGCCAAATAAAAGGCAATGCGGCGATATGCGAAGTACTTGGAAAATCATCTTTAGTTTTTGCCAACTCGGGCATGTAGCAACGTTTAAAAAGATCGACCCCAGAGAGGCGCTCAGCGCCACTGATATGAAATTTTTGCCAAAGATTATTGAGTTTCTGCTTTTTGATGGCATCATTGTCGCCACGTTGGACATAGTAGTGTTCTGGAATAACCGACTCACGCTGTCCATCGATCGACGATTTTGGTTGTCCCACCTGTAACTGTGTCCAACTTGGCTGCTTAAAATCGCGCGTTTTTTTACGCGCCGCCAAAATACGCTCAAGCTGTTCACGAACTTCCTTGTATTTTTCATTATTAAAGGGAACTGCTGCCCAATTTATTTCAAGCAAATCATTAAGCTGTTGTTCTGCAATTTCTCGATAAAAACCTGTATCCTTGAATTCATAAAGTACCTTAGTAATTTTTTCTTGAAAAATCTCTCTTATATGATCTTCAAGATCTTTTCCAAAATGCCTAATTCCATCTCCCACTGTCCCTACTTCATCAACTTCTACTATCGCCAAAATACGATTAACAACATCATGTTGCTTGAAATCTTCATTACCTGGAGAGGGAGAGGGGAAAATTAACTCGCCTTTATGATCTCGAATATAAATTGCAGCTTGGCGCGAGAGATCGCTAAGCAGTTGCGAGCCGGCCCACAGGTCGCGTGTGCGGCGAGCGGCGGCGATGAACTCTTGAACTGGGCCGATCGTCAGCAGGAAAAGGTATTGATTCATAGGGTTGTCCTTAACCTTGGCAGATGGAACTCACTAGCTCTGAGAGCCTTGATATCTTTCTATTAGCTTAGCAATCTTCGCCTCAAAAAAGATGCGACTCGAGTAGAAAAAAAGCTCCACTCGAGTCGCATCTTTTTGCGATTAGCTTATGCTACTCTCGCATCTAGATAGAAGATTCTCTAACCAAGCGCCCGGCTTAGCCCATCATCTTGTGCGGCAAAGTAATCTTTAAAGTGCTCGCGCAGCCAGTAGTAGTCCAGTCGCTCACCTTGTGGTAATCCCCAAACGTTAGCGCACTCTTCAAAAATCACTTTTTTGTGACTATGAACCGTGCTGATAACGATTTTAAGTTTTTGAGCCACATCCTGAGGCGCGAGTCCATTGGCAAATTCGCGCAGGACATCACACTGACGCGGAGTCAAGCGAGCAACAACTTGATGACAGCGCTTCTGCTCGATCTGATCATACTGTTTTTGACTGTTTGCACGCAGCTCTTGTGCGCTTGAGGACGGTACTGTGCGTAGCCAAGGCAGCATATGGCCCCAAGTCTGAAGCGGCACTTGAATCAGTTGGATCTCGTCGGGCGCATCGATATGGAGGCAGGAACCGCGATGGCTTAGCTCGCGTATGCGGTCTGAAGAGTAGAGGTGCCAAACGCGATCGGTTTTTGAAAAGTAGAGTTGGGCTGCTGACAAAGCGAGCATCCCAAGTAGACGGCGCCCGCCGGTGATACAGAGGTGAATACGTTTCTCTTGTTGCTTATAGCTAGGTAAGAGATTGTGAAATGTTTCGAAAACAGCATCAGCCTCTAAGTCGGATTGAATATCCTCCACGATAACGCCATTGTAGCTAATAGGCAAAGCACGATACCGCATCGGTCGGCCTGTATAACGGTTATTGCTAAATTCGCGATTCAGGGCCCGAATGGCTTGGGGAACGCGCTCCGTTTGAGCAGAAAGGTAAACAACTACCGTTTCATCGATCTGCTCACCTTGGGCCAAAAGCGTATCGAGGGCAAGCGTAACAACCTGAGGTTGTGCTCCGAGAGTAGCAATAAACACACTTTTGACTTGCGTATTCATGAGACATTTCCCTTAATACTGTGGAGGCTGTTAATGACGTTGATATTTCCGGCAATCGCTATTGGAGGTCCTCCCCATTCGGGCAAAAGTACCCTGATTTATCGCTTATCGAACGCATTGCGACAAAAGGGAATAGATCACTACGTGTTGCGAGCCAATCCCGATGGCGAAGGCGATTGGAGTTATGAAGCTGACAGTAACTTAGTCGCCGTATTACGCCAAAGAGTAAAAGGGCCTTGGAATGACGAGTTTACGCAACATGTCATGCGAAGCATCCAACAGCGCCATCTCCCATTACTTGTAGATTTAGGGGGGAAAATTACCTCTGAGACCAAAAAAGTTGCTTCCCAATGTACACATGCAATCGTACTCTCTCGTGATAGTGAGTTGCTTAGCGCGTGGCGTACCTGCATGGAAGACTGTTCTCTACAATTAGTGGCGGAACTCCTTTCTGTTCTAGAAGGTGAGCAATCGGGTTCGCTCGAAACCATGCCGATACAAGCTGTTATCTCTGGTCTCAGTCAAGACAAGAGCTCCGATGGACCAGTCTTCAAAGCTCTTGTTGAAGTGGTCTCTCATAGTATTAGTTACACTTCAGAAGAAATTTATCGCATCCACTCAGCGCTCGCCCCTAGCGATTGTATTATCAATGTCTCCCAAGCCATCTATCCGCTCCCACGCAGCGCAGGGGAGCCTTGGCTCCCCGAATACCTGAGACCGCTGTTAGACTCCCTCCCCCGAGACGAAGCGCTCTGTGTATATGGAAGAGGCCCGATCTGGCTCTATGCCGCTTTAGCAGGTCACACCCTTGAGCTACCCTTTTACCTCTTCGATCCGCGTTACGGCTGGATCACACCGCCTAGCACGCGCCGCCTCAGCAAGGCCCAAGATCCGCGTCTCCATTGGCAGATCAGCGAAGGCAAGGCGTATCAGCGTTTAAGCATCGATATCGTCGATAACTTCCTCGATTATCACGAGGCAGATGATCTGTTGTTGCCCAGCTTCCCGCCAGAGGTGGGGCTAGTGTTCGACGGAAAGTTACCTAACTGGATGTATACCGCCTTGGTGCGCAGCTACAGTTCGCAAGCCTGGCTGGCCCTCTTTCAGCCACAACGTTCCGAGGCGATTGTGGTCTACTCCAACGACCCTGCGATAGCGCTCGGGCAGACCATTCAGCTCTGATACGAAATCCATTTATTGCATTTTCTTGGCACAAGACAATAAAAAGCCGAGAAAAGAGTCCGTTCCGCTCTGCCGAAGGCCAAAAAGCAAGAGATCTACCGGAGTTGATATGAAATCGGTTGAACAGTGTGTATTTTGAGCTTCGGCAGATTTGATAACAAGGCGCACGGTTGCTCGGCTTTGCAGGGGGCGCTTGGACGCAGGCAGACAAGAAGCCGAATGTTTGGAAAGGATGTTGATAGCCGGAGGCGGACGCGCTAAGAACCGAATGGAAGGTACAAGTCTTTTCCGCCAACAGAACTGAAATGAACAAACGGATTTGAGATAGCTAGAGCGAAACAGAAAAGGATTGCATACGCTTGAGCTGCAATCCTTTTTTGGTTTATACCGCTGGGCATATAATCAGTGGTATGATAGCTTCAACCCGTTTGTAAACTTATAGACTGGAGACAAGGAATGCCTCCCTATCCGATCACTGATGCTCATGTTCACCTCTGGAATCCAGAGTTGCTGCGCATTTCGTGGCTCGATACCAGCGAAGTTTTGGGCAAACCATTTGAACCCGCCGAATACAGCCAACACACCGAAGGTCTGCCGATCGAGGGCTTTGTCTATGTCGAAGTCGACGTCGACCCTTCCTATCGCTTGCTAGAAGCCAAGCAGGTCGCCAAATACGCCGAGCAAGACCCGCGCATCAAGGCGGTAGTGGTCTCGGCCCCGCTCGAAGACGGGCGAGTCGTGCGCTCGCTGCTGGCAGAGCTGGTCGCCGCCAACCCGCTGGTCAAAGGGGTGCGCCGCCTGCTCCAAGGCGAAAGCGACCCCGAATTCTGCCTGCGCCCGGGCTTCATCGAAGGTGTGAAGCAGCTGGCCGACTTCAAGCTCTCCTTCGACATCTGCATCAAGCACTATCAGCTGGCGGGCGCCATCGAGCTGGTGCGCCGCTGCCCCGAAGTGAGCTTCGTGCTCGACCATATCGCCAAGCCCGATATCAAAGCCCAGCTGCTCGATCCCTGGCGCGAGCAGATGCGCGAGCTGGCTGCGCTGCCCAACGTCTACTGCAAGATGAGCGGTTTGGTCACCGAGGCCGACAGCGAAAACTGGACGGCCGAAGATCTCAAGCCCTATGTGCGCCATGTGCTCGACGTTTTCGGCGAGGACCGTGTGATGTACGGCAGCGACTGGCCGGTGGTTTTGAACGCCTCGAGCTACAAGCGCTGGTACGAAACCCTGCTGGAGCTGACCGACGACCTCTCCGACGAAGCCAAGCGCAAGCTCTGGAGCGAAAACACCCGCCGCTTCTACCGCATCGCTTAAAGCAAAAAGGGATCAGCTACAAGCGCGTTGTTGTAGCTGATCCCTGTTCGTTATATCACACTAGCTCTACTCGACGTTCTAGCGGCTTAGTCTCTACCCCAACGAAGGTCCCAAGCGCGTCCGCCTTCGGCTATCAGCATCCCGCCCGCAACAAGAAGCGTATCTGCCGTGCCCAGAAGCCGCCCCCAAAACACAACGATCTAAGCGAGCTTCCTATTACTGCTGAAAAAGTTCCTTCAGAGCGCTATACAGATCAGCGCGTGTATCAAGCAACGAAAGATCGACCCCGAGGCTCACAATCGTTTGGGCCACCTCGGGCCGCACCCCAACCATCATGGTTTTAGCGCCAAGCAGATGACACGAGCGAACGATCGTTATAAGCCCCTGAGCCACTTGGCTATCGATCACCGGAACACCAGTGACATCGATGATCAGATGAGTGCTACCCTGTTGCTTCACGCGCTGCAGCGCCTTCTCGCGCGCCTGTTCGAGGCGTGCGCTATCGAGCGCGCCGATCAAGGGCATAACCAATGCGCGCTCGGTGACGGGCAGCAGCGGCACACTGATGCCATAAATCAGCTCGCGCTGTTGCTGAAGCTCTTGCAGCAAACGTGCTTGTTCCTCGGCTTGTTGCTTTGATGCTTCCAGAGCTTGGGCCAGCGCCTCGGTTCGTTGAGCCACTTGCGCCTCAAGTTCCTGATGTGAGCGGTTGATCGTCTCGACCATGGCGAGGTTTTCGTTTAGGGTGCTATTGAGCTTGCCCAACAGATAGTTCATCGAGGCGACTAACATCACCGCCAACATAATCAGCACAGCACTGCCTGTCATCCACGAGCTTGCCTGTCCGGTGTTAGCCAGCTTCTCAGGTGGAATCACCCAAATCCCCTGCGAGAAGTTCCAGGCCATAAATGCCAAGGTGGCTAGTACTAAGCCGATCAAAGCGTAGCTAACCCGCACCCCAAAGAGGACCGCGCCCATCACGACTGTAGCGATCAGGAAGAGTCGCCCATCGCCGCTTAAGCCAGCACTTTGTAGCCCGATAACTGCCACAAGGTAGAGAACCAACACCATGGCGCCTGCTCGAACTTGGTAGGGGATCTGTCGGACAAAGGTGACGAGGCCTAAGATCAGATAGGCAAAAAAATAGAGCGCAAGCGTAAAGAGCTTTTCTGCATTCCCCAATTCCTCTCTGCTAGAAATAAATACCGTCACCATGACAAGTGTTCCTAAGCTGAACACACTTTTCATGATGGTATCGAGAAGGTTGGAGCGCCATTCAGCGATAAGACCAGTGTGAGAGCCCTTGAGCGACGTTGAAAGATTGTTTGAGACAGGCATAATAGTCCTACAAATCCTCCTTGGAGACAAGGCTACGACGGCTTATGAAGATTTACTCTATTTGAAAAAGGGGTATGCGACTATAATAATCAAATTTTGATCAATCTGCAAGAGATCTAATTTTTATTCCTTATAGTAGCGAATATTTGATCAATACTGTTAAATTAATTATAAAAACCAAATAAAATCAACTAACTGGCATTGAAAAGCAAATAACCGCTGAGCCTGCCCTGCGGTTTACAAATTAATTAGAATATATCATAAGTTTTACTAAGATTTGTATTAATGTTCGATCTATAAAACGTAACAAAAGACAATTTTTAATCTGCTCTCAGACTACTCATACCAAATCCGCCTAAAAATTTGTCCCTTTTGCAATACATAAAAACGAAAAATGAAGGAAGGAGTTGTATGAAATTTCGCGCTGTCGCGCGAAATTTCATACAACAAAAATAGGTAAGTTCCACTCTATGGCAGATGCATACAAAGCCTGGTAGCCTACTCCGCCTCGAGAAGCGCTTTGATGCGGCGCACACCCGCACCAACCGCCTCTTCTTTGATAATGCGGAAGTGGCCTAATTCGCCAGTATGCTCGACGTGCGGGCCGCCGCAGACCTCGATGCTAACATCGCCGATCGCATAGACCTTGACGCGCTCGCCGTAACGCTCTTCAAATAGGCCCAACGCTCCTCGAGCGCGCGCCTCCTGCAAACTCATCTCGCTCCAAGTCACAGGCAGATCGGCCTCGATCTGTCGGTTAACCCACGCTTCAACCTGAGCGAGCTGTTCGCTGCTCAGCCGCTCGCCGTGGCTGAAGTCAAAACGCAAGCGCTCGCTAGTGATATTGCTGCCGCGTTGCACCACATGCTCACCCAAGTGCAGGCGCAGAGCGGCCTGCAATAAGTGAGTAGCAGTGTGCAGCTTGGTTGTGATCGGGTTGCGCTCGGCCAGACCGCCAGCGAAGCGAGCAGCGGCACCTTGGCGCGACTGGGCCTGATGCGCGGCGAAAGCCGCCTCGAAGCCAGCTCGATCGACCGTCAGCCCTTCTTGAGCGGCCAGCTCGCTCGTCAGCTCGATCGGAAAGCCGAAAGTATCGTAGAGACGAAAACAGCTCTGGCCCGAAAGCTCGCGCTGGCCACGGCTGCGAGCCTGCTCGACTACCCGCGCGAATTCACGTTCGCCGCGCGCCAAACTGCTCTGGAAACGCTGCTCCTCCTCTCTGAGAGCTTTGCGAATGGCGTCGTAGTTGGCGCGCAGCTCGGGGTAAGCATCGCCCAGACTTTCGATCAGTGGATCGCTCAGATCGGCCAAAAAGCTGCCCTCGATGCCCAGCTTGCGTCCGTAACGCACAGCGCGGCGGATCAAGCGGCGCACCACATAGGCTTGGTCGCTGTTGCCGGGCCGCACCCCTTCCGCCAAGACAAAGCTGGCCGCCCGCACATGGTCGGCGATCACCCGCATCGCAAACAGGTCGTGTGAGCGAGCGCGCTCGCCGATCGCACGCATAAGCGGCTGAAACAGATCGGTGTCGTAGACCGAGTCCACGCCTTGCAAGACCATCAAGTTGCGTTCCAGCCCGACCCCAACGTCGATACTGCGCAGAGCCAAGGGCTGGAAACTGCCATCGACCTGCTTGTCGTACTGAATAAAAACGTTGTTGGCCAGCTCCCAAAAGCGCCCCGGATTGGTGGCGGGCGTTTCGTCGCTTGGCCCAGCGGGCTGACTGTCGAAAAATACCTCGCTATCTGGCCCGCACGGCCCGGTCGCGCCCGCTGGCCCCCACCAGTTATCTTCTTTGCCCAAGAAGTGGATGCGCTCGGCTGGTATGCCGATCGAGCGCCAGATCGCAGCCGCCTCTTCATCGCGCGGCGCATCGTCGTCGCCCGCAAAGCAGGTCACATGCAAGCGCGCGGGGTCGTGCCCAAAGACCTCGGTTAACAGACGATAGCTCAAACGCAGCGCCTCCTCCTTCCAGTAGGCTCCGATCGACCAGTTGCCCAACATCTCGAACAGCGTCAAATGGGTCGCGTCGCCCACCTCATCGATATCGTTGGTGCGCAAACACTTTTGGTAATTGGCGAGTCGTTTGCCCGCTGGGTGCGTTTCGCCCAAGAGGTAGGGCACCAACGGATGCATGCCAGCGGTAGTAAACAGCACGCTGGCGTCGTTCTCCGGCAGCAAAGGTGCATACGAGATCAAGGCGTGGTTTTCACGCTGCATAAAATCGAGAAACGCTTTGCGAAGTTGGTCAGCATTCATAGCTCTCTCCTTTTCTGAGCAATAAAAAAACCCTTGAGCATATCGCTCAAGGGCGGAATGATCCGCGGTACCACCTTGCTTGGAGCCAAACGACTCCCACTCTGTCGCCGCGGCCCCAGTGATCTGAGGCGAGGGCGCGTCCCACTAACGCAGGGCCGAGTTCGGCACCCCTTAGGCTTACGGCTTCGGAGTGCGGCTCAGGTGGGGCTTCAGTGTGTGTCTTCCGGTCGAGCTTCCACCCTCCTCGACTCGCTGGTGGTCCGACAATACACCTCTCGTCACCGTCACAGCCATTGATTATGAGGTATGTTCAATCTATCACATTTTTAAGCAACGGTCAAACAATACAAAAGCTACCAAGGCCGAGCATCAGGCAGCTGGGCAGCTTTTGTATTGGCCTATGATGAAAGAAAAGAGTTAGTTCGTATCTTCTTCTTCGTCGGTATAGGTTCCACACTCGGGTTTGCCTTCGAAGAAAACCAGTTTGATCTGACCAGCAGTGCATTGGTGCGACTCGTTGTATTTGCACTGGGTAGCGGCGCAATCGGAGACTAAACTAATGAAGTTCGGATCCTGATTTCGTGGTTCCATTCTTCCCCTCCGTTGTTTGTTTTCAAACTACTAAGTACCCGTCAGTATAACATGCCATTTGAACGAGTCAAGAGAAAAAGCGCTATTTTTTGCCTGAATCACATTAATGCATTTAAAAAAGAGGAAACTTATAAAATCGGTCAGACTTCGAACAATTTTAGTTGTAAAACAGATCTAGCTGCAAGAAGTATACCTCTAATTAGGAAAGTATGTATTAGTATATACTAACAAATAAATGTTGACTGTTAAAATCGATTGCTTATTTAGATATTTCTCTATACGTAAACTATGATGTATTTTAAGCTATAGCATATTCGCTGTCTACGCTATATCGATAAATAACGAAGATAGGGTAGGTAATCAAGCATTTATTCGGAAAATAGTGTTTTTTGTGCTAATAGCTTTTAGCTTTAAAAGTATCTCAGAGCTGTAATGTCTATTGGCATAAAAGCTGCTGAGCCTGTCACACAAAACCCCGAACGTGGTAGCATGCAGAGACCGATCATCTTAATTTTGAGGAGAGCAGCGATGCCTATCACTCGTGAACAGCTTGGTACTGCCAAAGACGGCACTCCGATCGATCGCTATACCCTCAGCAACGCCAACGGCGTTCAGGTAGCGATTCTGACCTATGGCGGTACCCTCGCCCAATTTTTAGCACCAGATAGCCAAGGAAACATGGGCGACATTTTGCTCGGTTTCGATACACTCGACGGGTTTTTGGGCGATCATCCCTTTTTTGGGGTTCTGGTCGGACGCTTCGGAAATCGTATCGCTAACGGGCGCTTTTGGTTAGAGGGTCAAGAATACAGCTTGGCCCAGAACAACGGCAGCAATCACCTGCACGGCGGTCCGGGCGGCTTCCATCAAGTGGTATGGAAGGCCGAGGTCGACGAAGCCAACAATGCGCTCCTGCTGAGTCATCGCAGCCCCGATGGCGACGAGGGCTATCCGGGCAATCTCGATGTGCGTGTGGTCTACTCGCTCTCTGACGCCAACGAACTGAAGATCGACTACAGCGCTACCACCGACAAAACCACCGTACTGAACTTAACCAACCACGCCTACTTCAACTTGGCTGGCAGCGGCACGATCCTCGATCATCAAGCCCAGCTCTTCGCATCGCGCTTTATCCCCGTCAACGAGAATCTGATCCCTGTGGGCGAGCTGCGCGCAGTCAAAAACACGCCAATGGACTTCACCAGCCCGACCGCGATCGGCGCCCATATCGGTGATGACGACGAGCAGCTTAAGATCGCGGGCGGCTACGACCACTGCTGGGTGATCGATGGCGAGGCTGGCGAGCTGCGTATCGCGGCCCGTGTGACCGACCCAGCCAGCGGACGCGTGCTCGAGACCTGGACAACTCAGCCGGGCGTGCAGTTCTATACCTCGAACTTCCTCGATGGCAGCATCGTAGGCAAGGGCGGCCAAAGCTATGGCAAACACGCGGGCTTCTGTCTCGAAACCCAGCACTTCCCCGACAGCCCCAACCAGCCGACCTTCCCCTCGACCGTACTGCGTCCGGGCGAGACCTACCACGAAGTCACGATCTATCGTGTGAGCGTGGTCAGCTAGTGTTCTTTCCGTACGCTCTGTTTTCAAGCGTTCACAACGCATCGAGCGACAGTAGCATGCACCCTTCTCCCGCAATGCGGGAGAAGGGTCGGGGATGAGGGCAGGTTCTCTCATCTGATAGCCGGAGGCGGACGCGCTAGCAGCCGAATGGGTGCTAGAAGCCTAGCCGCCTGAGTCGTGATAGCAAATTCGATGACATTGGCGCTTTGTGGACTTCGACAGAGTGGAGTTTTGGGCATAAAAAACGGGCTGGTATGCTCTACCAGCCCATCTTATTTGCTGAAACGAGAGGGTTATGCCGCTTTCTGATCCTCTTCCCAGGGCTTGTACTCAAGCGACTGGTGGCGGAAGTAGGTCGTATAAAGCTCGGCATAGTGGCCGCCCTGTTCGAGCAGGCCATCGTGGGTGCCCTCTTCGATGATCTTGCCCGAGCTGAGCACGATAATACGATCGGCGGCCCGCACGGTCGAGAGACGGTGAGCGATCACAATGCTGGTGCGGCCCTGCAAAACCGAAGCGAGCGCCGCTTGCACTTGGGTCTCGGTGAAGGGGTCGATGCTGGCGGTCGCCTCGTCGAGCAGCAGAATGGCCGGGTCTTGTAGCAAGACACGCGCGAGCGCCACAAGCTGACGTTGACCCAACGAAAGGCGCGAACCGCGTTCACCCACATCGGTATCTAAACCTTCGGGCAGGTCTTCGAGCCAAGCGCCGTCGCCCAACTGGCGGGCAGCCTCGAGCACCTCGGCATCGGTCGCGCCTTGGCGCCCATAGCGGATATTGTCGCCCACAGTACCCGAGAAGAGGAAGGGCACTTGGGGCACCAAACCGATCTGGCGGCGGTATTCGCCCAGATTGAGGGTGCGAATATCTCGGCCATCGATCCAGATCGTGCCGCCCTGGAACTCGTAGAAACGCATCAGCAGCCTGACGATACTCGACTTGCCCGCGCCAGTGTGGCCCACAATCGCCAAGGTTTCGCCAGCCGGAATGCGCAGCGAGAAGTCATCGAGCACGGCGGCTCGTCCGGTGCTGTAGTTAAAGCTCACCTTGTCGAAGAAGATCTCGCCCTTTAAGCGGCCGACCGGCTGATCGTCGGTCTGAACCACCTGCGGCTCATCGTCGATCAGGGCGAAGACGCGCTCGCTGGCGGCCAGACCTTGCTGGAACTGGCTCCAGAACGAGGCGATGCTGGTGATCGGGTGGAAGAAGATGGTCAGACCTTGAATGAAGAGATACCACTCGCCCGCGCTGATAACGCCGTCGAGCGCCATCATACCGCCGAAGTAGATGATGGCCGAGACACCCAAGCCCGAGATGGTGTTGAGGGTCGGAAAGATGCTGCCGAACACGGCCACGCGCATCAACTGCACGCGATAGGCTAGGTTATTGGTCTCTTTAAAGTCTTCGTAGATCGCGGCCTCTTGGCGGAAGTTCTTGGCCACGGCGATGCCGCTGATGCTCTCTTGGATGGTGGCGTTGACATTGGCCAGCGCACGCTGCGACTGCTGCATTGCACGGCGCGCCAAGCGACGAAAGACCAGCGCGACCGTGACCACGATCGGCGCGAGCACAAAGGTCATCAGCGCCAAACGCCAGTTTTGCTGCAAGAGCACTACGCTGATAACCAAGACCAAGACCAGCTGGCTGAGCAGGTCGATGGTTAAGGTCACCACGGTGGCGAAGTCTTGGGTGTCGGAGGTGACACGGCTGACGATACGCCCTGAGGCGTGTTGGTCGTAGAACGAGAGGTCGCGTCGCATTACCGCGCGGAAGGCGTCTTCGCGCAGGGCCAAGACCACGTTGCTGACCGCGCGGGCCGAGAACCACTGTTGAATAAAGCTGAAGGCCCAGCTCATCGCGCCTAAGACCGAGACGATTGCCGCCAAGCCCAACAAGAGTTGCAGCGTTGGGTTGCCCGACAGCATATCGATGCCACTCGAAATCAAAATCGGCGAGATGGTCGATGCCAGTGAGGTCAAAAGCACCATGGCAGTGACCAACAACATCTTGCCTAGCTGCGGTCGGAAATAGGCAATGATACGCCGAACCAGTTGTCCATCAGAATAAGTACGATCGTATTCTTCGGCGCTAAGGCCGCCCATAATACCCATGTTCGTTCCTTATAGACTCTGAAAAAGAAAAGCGCCCAGAACTTAGATCGAGGCAGGCTGTTTCGTTTTCAGCGTATCATTTGCAAAAATCTGGCGATACGCCGGGCTGCGCTCCAACAACTCATCGTGCGTTCCTTGGGCAACCAAGCGACCATTCTTCATCAACAAAATATGGTCAGCGCTGCGGATCTGCGAGATGCGGTGCGTGATCAAGAGCGTGGTGCGCCCTTCGAGAATGCGTCGCATCGCGCGCTGTATCTGATCTTCGGTATTGCTATCGATCGCGCTGGTCGAGTCGTCGAGCACCAGAATGCGCGGATCGCTCAAGAAGGCGCGTGCGATCGCAAGGCGCTGGCGCTGTCCGCCCGAAAGCATCACACCGCGCTCACCGATCACCGTATCGTAGCCCTGGGGGAAGCTCATAATAAAATCGTGAGCTTGGGCCTGGCGAGCGGCATCTTCGATCTGTTCACGACTCACTTCACCCCGCGCGCCAAAGGCGATATTCTCGGCGATGGTACGCGAGAAGAGGAAGATATCTTGCTCGATAGTTGCGATCTGAGCGCGCAGACTATCGAGGCTCCATTCTCGCACATCGATGCCGTCGATCAAAACCCGACCTTCGGTTGCATCGAAGGTTCGATTGATCAAGCGCGTTAGGGTGCTCTTGCCCGCTCCGGTCTGGCCGACGATCGCGACCGTTTGGCCCGGCTTGGCGTGGAAGGAGACCGAGTGGATGGCGTAGCCCTTGTTTTCGTTGTCGGCCGATTCGCTATCGCCTCCGTAGCTGAAGCTGACATTCTCGAAGACGATATCGCCCTCCATCTTCTTGGAAACACCCGCGCTGTTTTGATCGAGCTCGGTTTCGGTCAGAATCATCTGTAAAATGCGCTCAGCGCTCGCAATGCTTTGCTGAAGCGTCGAAGACGACATCAAGAGGAAGCGCATCGGTGTGCGTAGCGTGCTGATCAGGGCCATATAGGTGATCACTTCGCCCATGGTCACCAGCCCGTTAGTATAGAGGTAGAGGGCATGGCCAAAGGCGATACCGATCGTAATGCCATAGATCAGCAATGGATAGTAGCGAGCCGTTACTTCGCCTTCACGCACGAAGGCATCGCGGTAGGCGCGCGCATTGCTGGTAAAACGCGCCTCTTCGGTTGGCTCTTGGGCGAAACCTTTAACGACCTCGATACCTGTGATCGTCTCGGCTAGACCGGCGTTCATCACACCGAAGCGTGTACGTAACTGGCCCGCCACTGGGCGCAGCTCGTTGTTGTAGTGGCGCAGTGCAAAGCTTACAACGATCAAGAAGACAACCGGAACCAAGAGCAGTTCCGGATTCATATTCGCGATCGTGATGATCGGAATGATCAAGGTTAAGAGCGATTCGATTGTCATACCCAGCGCCGGGCTTACGAACTGGTTGACGAGCTGCACGTCGTTGGTGACGCGCGCCATCAAGTCGCCCACTCGTTGCCGCCCGTGAAAGGTCTGACTCTTGCTCAACAGACTGACATACAGCTCGTCGCGTGCATCGCGCTCGACACGTTGGGCCAAGACGCGAATCGCCATACTGTTGATAAAGTCGAACACGCCATAGCCGACATAAGCAGCCACCACCAACAGCGCTGCAAAGGCCAGAGCCTGAGTGCCACTCTGGTTGGTGATGACATCGAAGGCGTTACCAACCGCCACTGCGGAGAGGCTTTGCGAGGACACCATGGCGAACATGGTGATTAGAAAGAGGATCATTAACCAAGGGTAACGCCAAATGTGCGAAAACATCCAGCGCAAAGGCGAACGATAATTGTAGCGATACTCATTCGCAACCGTAAATTCGCGTCGTGTCATTATCTACTCGTCCCTATCGACAGATAAGCTAAACGTGTGGGCGTGGTCGATAGCGACGCCCGCATGAGCTAATAGAAGCCATTACCCCATCCTTCAAACGATGCCTAACGGTTTAGATCAGCTTGTAAATCCGTTGAATTTGATGTAACTAGGTTGAACAGAGAAATTAATAATAAGTATAGTATACAAGAAGAATGAGAAGGGTATTTTGTGTTACCATACAAACATATTAGTGTATGGAGGTAGAGGATGATTGACCTTTTGAGTGAATTGGAAGCCCTGCGGACTCGTTATAACGACGTCCGAGGGCGTCTTTGACTTCTCAAGCAAACAAGCAGAGATCGATACCTTAGAAGAGCGTTCCGCCGACCCGAATCTCTGGAGCGATCCGCGCGAAGCCCAAGGCGTTATGCAACGTCTGACCGCCCTTAAAGAAGAAGTAGGCGAGTGGCAGGGCTTGCAACAACAGATCGACGCGGTAGCCGAACTGCTCGAAATCGCTGCGCAAGAAGAAGGCGATAGCGCCGAGGCCCTGCGCGACGACCTTAGCAGCGAACTAAGCACGATCAAGCAAAAACTTGAAAAACTTGAGACAGCTCTGTTGCTGAGCGGAAAGTATGATGATCGCGATGCCTTTGTGAGCATCAAAGCCGGTATGGGCGGCACCGACGCCCAAGACTGGAGCGAGATGATGCTCCGTATGTATATGCGTTGGGCCGAGCGCCAAGGCTTTCAGGTGCAGCTTGTCGATAGAAGCGACGGTGAAGAGGCGGGTATCAAGAGTGCCACGATCGAGATTCGCGGTCGTTACGCCTATGGTTATGCCAAAGCTGAATCCGGTGTGCATCGCTTGATTCGCCTGTCACCCTTTAACTCGGCTCACACCCGCCAGACCTCGTTCGCGCGCGTCGAAGTGATCCCCGAAGTCGATGACGCCCCCGAGATCGTTATCAAGCCCGAAGATCTGCGCGTCGATGTCTTCCGCGCTGGCGGACACGGCGGTCAAGGCGTCAACACGACCGACTCGGCGGTGCGCTTGGTCTACAAAGGCGGCACTCCCGAAGAGATCGTGGTGACCTGTCAAAACGAGCGCTCGCAGCTTCAAAACAAAGAGACCGCTATGCGCGTTTTACGCGGTCGCCTGCTCGAACGAGAGCTGCAACGCAAGCGCGAAGAGCGTATGCGGCTGCGCGGCGAGGTGCGCTCGGCCGACTTCGGCAACCAGATGCGCACCTACTATCTGCACCCCTCGACCTTGGTCAAAGACCATCGCACCGACGCCGAGACCAGCAATGTCTATGCAGTGCTCGACGGCGACCTCAAGCTGTTTATCGATTCCTTTTTGCATTGGAATGTCGGCAACGAGCTAGACGAGTAGCTCGCACTATATCCAGCACAAAACGAGGGGAGATGGCGCTTCGTCATCTCCCCTCTCGCTTTATTCAGCACACAAGGCACTGTTTTTTATTCACCACACGAGGCACGGAAGCAATGAGTTTTTTTGAGGGATTTGTTTTGAGATGTTTGTGCGATACCACATCCGCTTGTTCACTTCAGGTAATTTATTACGTTGGCGGAGAAGTCTTAACCTCCCATTCGGCTTCTAGCGCGTCCGCCTCCGGCTATCAAAGCGGAGCTCCTCCCATTCGGCTTCTTGTCTGCCTGCGCCCAAGCGCCCCCTGCAAAGCCTAGTAACCATGCAGATTTGCTATCAAATCTGCCGAAGGCCAAAACACACAATGTTCAACCAGATTTCGCATCATTCACCACACGAGGCACAAAGGCACAGTGTCTTTGGAGAGAGTAGTTTGCAATATTCGTGTGATTGGTTCAGCGCTGTGGAATGCTAAAGTTGCGAACAAGCCCTACCCTGCCCTTCGCCAAGCTTGGTTGGTGAGCCTGTCGAACCACAGGAACCGCCTGTCGAAGGGTACGGCTATGTCGCTACAGAGCGCACTTGCTCCCCTCTCCTGCTTGCGGGAGAGGGGTCGGGGGAGAGGGCCTCTGCCATCCTCACCACACGAGGCACAAAGGCACACAGTCTTTGGAGAGAGTAGTTTGCAATATTCGTGTGATTGGTTCAGCGCTGTGGAATGCTAAAGTTGCGAACAAGCCCTACCCTGCCCTTCGGCCAGCTTGGTTGGTGAGCCTGTCGAAGGGCACGCTTCGGCGGGTGCGCTTCGTTGGCTTCGACAAGCTCAGCCGACGATGGTCTTTAGGCGGCGAAGGCTGCGAATGCAGCGCGGCACGCTTAACAAGCTGAATGGGAGGGCTTGGATGTTGATAGCCGTAGGCGGACGCGCTTAGGTTGTTTTTGAAGGGCCGGCCTTGTACGTCTGAGCGAAGAGCAGATAAGCGCGAATAGCGGCTTATTGAGCGGGTTTGAGCTGCTCAGGATCGAGGTCGTAGGTGCGGCCGAAGCCCGCCACAAAACGCGCCCGTTCGGGTACAACCCGGAACATGCTGAAGTCGCCCAGCAAGAAAGTGATTTTGGATTGAGACAAGCGCTGGAGGTAGATCGTCTTGGCGGCTTCGTACTCGGCGCTGTCTCGCTTGAGGAGCAG
This sequence comes from uncultured Chloroflexales bacterium, assembly GCA_937902315.1. Classification (GTDB taxonomy): domain Bacteria; phylum Chloroflexota; class Chloroflexia; order Chloroflexales; family Chloroflexaceae; genus CALGUG01. The sequence continues at coordinate 195,748 of CALGUG010000054.1, read as the reverse complement.
GGCACGCCCTTCGATGCTCAGGCGCTGCAAGGTTTGAGGGTTGCGCGCGCCCGTATCTGGCTCGCAGATCAGCAGTGCCAACTCTGGCCGGGCCAAGAGGTCGCTGGTGTGCTGAGCGAGGGCGCTGAGATGAAGCAAAAAGTTACCGTCAGGATCTTGAGCGTAGGTCACCATCGAGATGGCGGGCCGACCTTGGTGGAGCGTCGCGAGGGCCGCTTGGCGCTGGCCTGCGATCAAAGCACGTAGTTGTTCGTGTTCTTCGACGGAGAAGCTTGTTTGCAGCATTTATTGTTTGATGATGGGTTGAGCGTAATCGACACGCGGATGATAGATGCCCTGTAAGCTGGTTACAAAGGCTTTTTTGATCAAACTAAAGTCTTGCAAGGTCAAGGGCGTATCGTCGAGCTGGCCGCTGCGAATACGTTCGTCGACGATCGAGTTAACCAGATCTTCAAGAGTCATACTTCCGCTGGCACGGGCTTTCTGACGCTCTTCTTCGCTGGCTTTGGCGTGTAGGAGCTTGCCGTTTTGGGCTTTGGAGCGCACCGTGGCCTCGACCGAGTCGGCCAGCATCAAGATGCCTTGCTCGCGGGTGTAGGGGCGCGGACCGGGATAACGAAAATCTTCGACGTTGACGCTATCTTCGCGCTGCAAAGCCAACTGATAGAAGTTGCGGATCACGCTGGTGCCGTGGTGGGTCAGAATAAACTGGTTGATAGCCTCCGGCAGACCGGCTGCGATCGCCATTTTGCTGCCCTCGCGCACATGGTCGGCTATGATCTCGGCACTGATGCGCGGGTCGAGATCGTCGTGCACATTGGCGCGGTCGGTCTGGTTGTCGGTGAAAAAGTAGGGCCGAATGGTTTTGCCGATATCGTGATAGTAGGCCGCCACCCGCAACAGCAGGGCATCGGCCCCGATCAGCTCGGCAGCGCTTTCGGCCAGATTGCCGACCGAGACGCTATGGTAGTAGGTGCCGGGCGCTTCGCGGATGAGCTTACGCAAGAGCGGCTGATTAGGGTGGGCCAGCTCCATCAACTGCATGGGCGTGACGATGCCAGCCAAACGGCCGACCATATTGAACAGGCCAAGCGCCAGAATCGCCGACAAAGCCCCGTTGATAGCGCTGATCAGCCCGATCCAGAGCAAGGCATTCAATGAGAGCTCGAAGGTCGACTGCATCCAGAAGGCAGCTTGGGTCATCATGGTGGCGAAGGCCACAGCGATGCCAGCGAAGATGAAGGTCAAAGAGCGTTCGGCCCGTCGCATAGCGAAGACCGAGACACTCGCGCCTACGAACATGGTGACCGTGAGATCGAAGGCGTTGTTGCTCAGAATACCGATCACAACACTCAACAGGGCCGCTCCAAACAGCGCGATCGCGCTACGGAAGAGCACCACAAGAATGATGATCGTGGTTGCGAGCGGGAAGATGTAGGGCACCGAGGACCAGATCGGCAGTAAGATGCGCGCTGCAAGCGCCGTCACGAGCAGCAGGCCGACCACCACATAGAGCGGACGGTTCTGCAAGCTGTGCAAGCCGTAGTTGCGCATAAAGAGCATAAAGAAGAGCGCTAACAGCAGGCAGACCAAGCCGCGCCCGAGCGCCACGGGCCAATCGACGTTCTGCTCGATGGCGCCGACCGCCTGTAGGCGTTCGAGCGTATCGGGCCGCACCGGATCGCCCTGGCGCACGATGTTTTCACCCTTTTGGATGCGCACCTGAACTGGTTCAACCGCGTCGCGGGCCGCCCGTTTGCGTTCGGCGGTAGCTTCTTGGTCGATGGTGCTATTAACACGCAAAAAGGAGCTGGTAAAAAAGATCACCAGTTCGCGTTGCATGGGCGGCAAGTAAGCCGTCCAATAGGGGAGCGAGCGCTCGCGCAGCTCTTTGAGATCGCCTTCGTCGATATCGTAGTTGTACTGCGAAAGCGCTCGATCGTACATTTCAATCGATTGCTTGCGGAGATTCTGCCAAGCCTCGTCGTCGAGCGAGAGGATGTTTTCGACCAGTGTGGGGGTTAAGACCACACTGGCGCTGGGCAGATCAGTCAGCTTGATCCGCTTTTCATCGAGAGTCGTTAAGCTGGGGTCGCTGCGCACATTCGTAATGGTGGTTAGCAGCTGACTCAGCTCTTGGCGCTGACGAGAAGGGATCGTAAAATCACGTACACGAACAATAGTATCTTCGCTGTTTTCTGCTTGCGCGCGCTTTTCGGCGGTCAGCACTTCGCTTTCAAACACGACGCTGCGCGGCGAATCAACGCTGACTGGGCTGGGCTGGCCGACCACAAATTGATCGGCTATTTGGGGCAAGCGTAGCGATACGATCGCCCATAGGCCCAAACCCAAGACGATGCTAGCCGAAATGAGCGATTTATAGCTTTGGCCTTTTGAGATCGTTTGCCCAAAAAAGCCATCTCGCTCGTTCCAACGTCTTAAACGAAAAGGCCACCACTGTGATGTACGTGCCACAGGCTTAGCTCTGTGCTAGAAGCTCGCGTGCGAGCTGGCTCAAAATACGACCCTCGGCCTGACCCTTGAAACGCTCCATCAAGACGGGCATTAGCTTGCCCATCGACGATGGGCCTTGCAGACCCAACTCCGCGATCAGCGCAGCGACCTGCGGGCGTAGCTCGTCGGCAGAGAGCTGCTTGGGCAGGTAGGCAGCCAAGATCTCGGCTTCGGCTTCTTCTTGTTGAGCACGATCTTCGCGCCCGCCCTTACGGAAGACCTCGGCTGCCGAATGGCGGCGCTTGACCTCTTGGCTGATCACGTTCTGCTGAGTCGCCTCGTCGAGCGGAGCGCGCGGATTGATATCGATCTTCTCCAACTCGGCTTCGATGGCGGCGACATCGTTGCCGTACTTTTTCTCAAGCTCGGCTTTGGCAGCGTCGTAACGCGCCTTGGCAGCATCTTGCTGAGCGGTTTGCAAAGCCGCGCGAGCCATGCGAATCACGCCCAAGCGGAACTTATCGCCGCTGCGCATGGCATCTTTCATATCTTCTTGAAGTCGTTCTGCAATAGTGGTCATAACTGCATCCTTCGGGGAATAACACGTTGCTTTTCTGCAACAATAATGGCACGAATTTGGCCAACTGCTTCATCAAGTCGGTCTTCGGAATTGATAACAACATAATCGAAATAACCGACTTGCTCCATCTCTGACTGGGCAACTGCGATGCGACGTTCAAGATCCTCTGGCGTTTCGGTGCGTCGTAAAGTTAAACGTCGACGCAATTCATCCATGTTGCTTGGTGCAAGAAAGATAAACACAGCTTCGGGCACCAAGCGCTTAATCGTGCGCACGCCTTGAACGTCGATACGTAAAATAACATCGCGCCCACTAGCCAAGGCGTTGCGGATCTCGGTTTTAGGAATGCCTTTGTAGTGCCCATAAACCTCGGCCCACTCCAAAAGCTCCTCATTGGCGATCATCTCTTCAAAGCGTTCTTTGCTGACAAAATGATAGTCATAGCCATCGATCTCGCCAACACGCTTGGGTCGACTGGTAGCGGTCACAACAAAATCAAATGGAAAGCCGAATTCTCGCATGCGCATCAGCGCCGAGTCCTTACCAACACCCGAAGGACCAGATAAAACAACAAGCAATGGGTATGGTGGAGAACCCTCCAAGATCGGATTTCGTAGCGAGGCGGTCATTGATATGGTATCCTTTATGAAGTTATACGCTCTTTAGAAGAATGGTTTTGGTACTGGTATGCAATTCGATGCGTTAACACTTTCTGCCGTCGCCGATGAACTAGCATCCACCATTTTGGGTGGTCGTATTCAGCGCGTTGTTTTGACAAGCCCCTTAAGTCTTGGGCTTGAGGTGTACGCTCACCGTCAACGTTGGCAGGTGTTGGCTTCAGCGCATCCGGTACACGCCCGTGTGCATCTTGTGCGAGGTAAACTGACGCGCGGCGTTGATCAAGTCACACCGTTGCTCTTGTTGCTTCGCAAATATATTCTTGGTGGTCGCATTACCGCGATCGAACAGCCACCGCTTGAACGGATATTACTTCTAAGTATAGCTAAAGAGCGCGAGTCGCGCAACCGTAACCGAGCGCTTGCTGATAATCTAGATGCCGACAGCATCGAGCTAAACGAGGAAGATGAAGGCGAGACTCTGCTGCCCAGCGAAGAGGAAGAGAGCGAACTGGTTCACACTGAGCTGATTATCGAGACCATGGAGCGGCGCAGCAATATTATGCTCGTCGACGATAACAACGTTGTGCTCGACGCAATCAAACGTGTGACGCCCAAAATGAGCCAGCGTGTAATCATGCCGCGCAGCATCTACGAGTTTCCTCCGGCCCAAACCACCAAGCGCGACCCACGCACCGCCAGCGCAGCAGGTTTCGAATCGTTCCAAAACGGCAAAGAGAAGAATCTGGTCAAGGCGATCGTGGGGGCCTATAAAGCCGTTTCGCCCCAAATGGCGCGCGAAGTAGTGGCGCGGGCAGGTCTGCCGCTCGATACGCAGCTCAACCCCGAACTGCCCTGGTATCTCTTGGCGGCCCGCCTGCGCGATCTGTGGAACAGCGAGCCAGAGCCGAGCTTGGTCGAGCGCGACGGCGAGCTTATCGCCTATGCGCCCTATCTGATGGAGCAGTACCAAGGCGCCCAGCCCTGCGAGAGCATGAGCGTCGCGCTCGAACGCTTCTACAGCGCTCAAGAAGGCTTTACATCGCACCGCCAGCGTCGCGACGCGCTGGCCGAGCAGCTTCAGCAGACACGCGCCCGCTTTGCCCGCCAAAACGAACAGCTCCAAGCCGAATTCGAGCGCGCCCAAGAGCTGGAACAGTTGCGCTGGGAGGGCGAGATGATCTTCGCCTATCTGCACGAGATCAAGCCGCGCCAAGCCAGCATCATGGTCGAGGGCAAAACCATTCAGCTCGATCCGCTACGCAGCCCGGTCGAGGTCGCTCAGCAGCGCTTTAAGGCCTACGAAAAAGCCAAAAACGCCATCGCTGGCCTGCCCGAACGCATGGCTGCGGCCCAAAATCAGCTCAACGGCATCGACGAGATGCTGGCGCTGCTTGAGATCGCCGATAGTTTCGAGCAGATCGAGCAGATCGCCCAAGATGCGCTCGAAGCGGGCTACTTGCACGAAGAGAAAAACAACGCCAAGCGCAAGCCCAAGAGCGCCAAAGTGCGCCCGCTGCACTTGGTTTCCAGCGATGGCTTCGATATTTTTGTGGGGCGCAGCAGCAGTCAAAACAGCGAAGTCACCTTTAAGATCGCGCGCGGCGACGACTGGTGGCTGCATGTGCGCAACCTCCCGGGCGCGCATGTGATCGTGCGCGGCGACGGGCGCGAGATCCCCGAATCGACCTTCCGCGAGGCGGCCGGTCTGGCGGCCTACTTCAGCCCATTCCGCGACGAAGCCAGCGTCGAAGTCGAGATCGCGCGTCGCACCACGGTTCGCCGCATTCCCAACGGGCCACCCAGCTTGGTCAACTACCGCGCCGAGCGCACCTTGCGGGTCAAGCCCTTGCCGCCTTGGTGATCCACGCGCTAGCTTCGCCAAAAGAGAGAGATCTGGCGTTTGAGTGCCAGATCTCTTTTTTCGCCTTTGACAAGGCCACTATGGGCATCTATCGTATTGTTGTAGGCGACGACACATCTACCCCAAAAAAGTGCTTAAGCGCGTCCGCCTACGGCTACCAAATCGCCGCCCTCCCATTCAGGCCAGCAAGTGCTTCGCGGCCTGCGCTGCAACCAGCCAGGTGCAAGCACCAAGCTGGTTTCAACACTGCCTCAATGAGCGCTTGGCTCAACAACGAACCCCAGGGAAAGAGACGAAGAGATCCAGTGAATCGCGGCTTATACCAAATCCGGTTGATTAGGTTCTCTTTGGCCTTCGGCAGAGCGGAACGTGACTAGATCTTTCCCGGCTTTTCGTTTTTCTGAGCGAAGAGCATGCACGTCTTTAAACGGATTTGGTCTTAGATGTACTCTTTGCGAACCGGCGAGAAGATATCGTAGACCGTGCCAGCAACCGGCCAGCGCGCGCTATGAGGTGTGTTGCTGGGAATAGCGTAGCCATCGCCCGGGTTGAGCAGGCGGGGCGGCTCGTCGCCAATCGTCAGCTCTAACTGGCCCGTCAACACCACGCCCGCTTGCTCGTGCACGTGTTGGTGGGTCGGCACCACAGCGCCCGCCTCGCCCGTGATGTGCACGATATGGATCTGTTCTCCATAACTAACGGTATGACGCCAAACGCCCGGAAACAGTTCGACCCGCTCGAAGTCTTCAGGTTTAAACAGCATGCTTTTCTCCTCTCGTAGTTGCAAAACGGCTGAACAAGCACATTATAGGAAGATTCTGGGCCGCTTAAAGCTTATCAGGCCTGCGCTTTTTGGGCTTCGGGCAAGGCTTTTCGGCCGCCGGTCAGCAGAGCGTGAACAAGCACACCAACCACAAAACCCCAGAAGGCGCTGCCGATTCCAAACAATTGCACATCCGAAGCGGTGATCAACAAAGCCCACAGGCTGGCATCGCGATGCTCGGCCTCTTGGAAGCCGCCGATCAAACACTGCAAGATCGTCCCCGACAGCGCCAAGCCAGCGATCGCCGCGATCACAGCGGGTGGTAGCGCCGCAAGCAGGCTAACAATCGTCACGCCGAAAATGCCGAAGGTGATCTTGATCAAGCCGGTCGCTACACCAGCGGCATAGCGTCGTTTAGGGTCGGGGTGAGCTTCGGGCGCGTTGCCGATCGCCGCCGTAATAGCCGCCATGGTTGTGCCGTGGTTGAGCATAGGGGCGAAGAGCAGACTCACCAAACCAGTGATCACTAGCGCACCGTTCACCGGCGGTTCATAACCAGCGGCCCGCATCACTACAAAACCGGGCAAGTCTTGCGAGGCCAGCGCCAGCACCAACAGAGGCAGGCCCAAACCGAGCAGCGAACTGAGCGTAAACTGCGGCCAGATCAGCACAGGCGCAGCCAGTTCAAGCCGCACACCCGACAGATCGAGCTTGCCCGCCAGAAAAGCCGCCCCGAAGCCGACCAACAGCGCCCCCGCGATCGGCACACGCATCTTGATGCGCCGCAACCACAGAAAGACCAGCATCACCGCCAAGACGATCCAAGGATCGGTCTTCAAGCCCGTGAACAGCGCGATGCCGTATTTAAACAACAGGCCGCCCATAACCGCCATAGCGACCGGCTGAGGGATGAGGGCTACCACCCGTTCAAACAGACCAGAAAAGCCCAATAACATAATCACGATCGAAACCACAATGTAGACACCGACCGCCTCGGCGATGCTGTAGTAAGCCAGACTGCTGCCCAAAAGCACCAAGCCGGGCGTCGACCATGCAGTAATAACGGGTTTTCCGTACCAGAGCGATAAAATGATCGTCGCAAGGCCGCTCGCTAACGAAACGGCCCAAACCCACGAGCCTAGTTCGGCTTGCGAAAGGCCCGCCGCATCTGCCGCTGGCAACACCAACACGATCGAGCCAGCGAAGCCAATAATCACGATCAAGAGTCCAGCGATCCAAGTCGAAGGAACGAGGCTGCTCACAAGATTGCGCACGTTCTGGCCCGGCTGAGGCCGTTCACGCTCCAATTGCATAGACCTTCCTTTTGGTGAAGCGATATCCACTTGTAGGGTCACACAAAAATGAGAACACTATCATACACCAGAAAGGCAGCACTATTGACAAGCTTATAGTTTAGTGCTAAACTTTCAGTACGCTGAAGCGATCGCCATCCGAACCAAAGCTGCTTACTGGAACGGAGATTGCTCTTCAGATGTCATAAGTTTAGATATAAACTATATGACAAAGAAAGGAATTGGTCATGTCCGAGCAAAATTTCCAACCCACGGGGATGCACCATGTGAGCGCGCTGAGTGCTCATATCCAACGCTCACATGATTTCTATACCCAAGTTCTCGGCATGCGACCTCTTCTCAAAACGGTCAATCAAGATGATCCTCGCATGTACCACCTCTTCTATGGAGATGGCGCTGCGAGCGTCGGCTCCGATCTCACCTTTTTCGATCTGCTGAAGGCCGCGCGAGAGCGTCACGGGAATAACAGCATTATCCGTAGCGGCCTACGAATCGCAAGTGACAATAGCTTCGACTATTGGCAAGACCGTCTCGACTCGTTTGGGGTACAGCGCACGATCGTACACGAACGCAATGGGCATCGTGTGATCGACTTTGAAGATCGTGAAGGTACCCAACTCTCGCTGATCGACGATGGCGGCCAAGAAGCGGCCTTCCCTTGGGATGCCAGCCCGGTGCCCGCCGAACACCAGATCCGCGGCTTAGCTTATGTCAACATTATGGTGCCGATCCTTGCGCCGACCGATCGCTTTCTGCGCGAGGTTTTAGGTTTGGAACGGCGCGATAGCTATCCCGCCCAAGGAGCGCCCAAATTTCAGACCTATGTCTATACAATGGGCGAGGGCAAGCTCCAACAGCAGTTGCACGTGACGGTGCGCGACGACCTGCCAGCCGCCAAGTACGGCGCGGGCGGCGTTCACCATCTCGCCCTGCGTGTCCCGGCTAACCAATCGATTCAAGCCTGGGCCGAGCGCATCAGTCAATTCGGCTATCGTCACAGCGGGGTGATCGATCGCCACTACTTTCGTTCGATCTATGTTCGCGAACCCAACGGCGTTTTGATAGAGCTGGCTACCGACGAACCGGGCTTCTTCGTCGATGGACCAGTGGATGCGAATCGTTTAACGCTGCCACCCGCCCTAGAAGATCGCCGCAGCGAGATCGAAGCCAACTTGCAGCCGCTTATCTAGTTCGAAACTGTTCAGAACTGCTGCGGCACCCTATTGGAGGTTTTTTATGGAATTGCTCGGTATTCATCACTTGACGGCGGTTTCTGCTCAGATTCGCGAAAACCACCGTTTCTATACCCAAACGCTCGGCATGCGCTTGGTGAAGCGCTCGGTCAACCAAGACGACGTAAGCGCCTACCACCTGTTTTATGCCGACGCCAAAGGCACGCCCGGCAGCGATCTGACCTTCTTCGACTGGCCCGTTCCGCGCGAACGACGCGGCACCCACTCGATCACACGCACTTACCTGCGCGTCAATGGGCGCGAAGCGCTAGAGTGGTGGCAACAGCGTCTCAACGACAAGCAGGTCAAAACCGGCCAACTGGTCGAACGCGACGGTCGCTTAACGCTCGATTTCGAAGACTTCGAGGGACAGCGCCTAGCCTTGGTCGACGATGGCGGCGTTGGCGAGGCCTATCCGTGGGAGCGCAGCCCGGTGCCCGCCGAATACCAGATCCGTGGCTTGGGGCCGATTATGATCAGCGTGCCCGATCTTGAGCCGACCGCCTTGGTGCTGCAGCATGTGATGGGTATGCGCGAAGTGCGCCAATACCCCCACCCCGAGGTGCCCGCTCATACGGTACACGTCTTTGAGATGGGCCAAGGTGGGCCGAGCGCCGAGCTGCATGTGGTTGTGCAGCCGGGCTTCCCGATCGCACAGCCGGGCGCGGGCGGTGTGCATCACGTCGCCTTCCGCACCTCCGACGATCAGTACGATACTTGGGCCGAGCGCCTGCGCAGCCTGCGCATCCCCAATAGCGGCAAGGTCGATCGCTACTGGTTCAAGAGTCTCTACTTCCGCGAGCCGAACGGTATTCTGTTCGAAATCGCCTCGGACGGCCCCGGTTTCGCCGTCGACGAAGATCCCGAGACTTTGGGCGAGAAGATCGTGCTGGCGCCCTTCTTGGAGCCACGCCGCGCCGAGATTGTCGCGAATCTCAAGCCGATCGACTAAGCACACCTTCCGCATTCGCTTGATTTGGCGGTAAAGGTTCTGGCCTCAAACAGGCTTCTAGCGCGTCCGCCTACGGCTATCAACGGGCTATTCCCCAGAAGGCAGCGTTTAGACCTGCCAGGTGCTTGCACCTGGCAGGTCGCAGTGCACACAGCGCAGGCATTGCAAGCAATGAAAGCAGCGCACACAGCGCAAGCAGCGAGCATTGGCAGGGCGGCGATCTGGTAGCCGTAGGCGGACGCGCTAAGGACCGCATGGGTGCTAAAAACCTCGCCGCCATAAGAAAAGCATTTTGAGAAAGCTAAGCGCTTCACCACAGCAAAAAACCCTTCCAGCCGAAACTGGAAGGGTTTTTCGTGTTAGAGAAGGACTAGAGGCCAGCGGCGTCGCGCAGCTGCTCGGCCTTGTCGGTGCGCTCCCAGGGAGCATCGATATCGTCGCGACCAAAGTGGCCGTAAGCGGCGGTCGGGCGATAGATCGGGCGGCGCAGGTCGAGGTCGCGAATGATCGCGCCCGGGCGCAGGTCGAAGTTCTCCAGAATGATCTTCTGCAGCACTTCGTCGCTGACTTTGCCGGTACCGAAGGTCTCGACGCTAACCGAGAGCGGGCGAGCAACGCCGATCGCGTAGCTGATCTGCACCTCGAAGCGGTCGGCCAAGCCTGCAGCCACGACGTTCTTGGCGACGTAGCGAGCGGCATAGGCAGCCGAGCGGTCGACCTTCGTCGGGTCTTTGCCCGAGAAGGCACCGCCGCCGTGGCGAGCAACGCCACCGTAGGTATCGACGATGATCTTGCGACCGGTCAAACCGCTGTCGCCCATAGGGCCACCGACCACAAAGCGGCCGGTCGGGTTGACGAAATACTTGGTCTTATCATCGATCAGTTCGCTCGGCACAACCTCGCGGAAGACCTGCTCGATAATATCGTCGCGAATGCGCTTCTGGCTGACATCGGCGGCGTGTTGGTTGCTGACCAGCAGGGTGTCAACACGAACCGGCTTGCCGTAGGCATACTCGACGGTGACTTGGCTCTTGCCGTCGGGGCGCAGGTAGGGCAGGGTGCCGTCTTTGCGCAGCTTCGACAGGCGGCGGCCAATACGGTGAGCCAGCGCGATCGAAAGCGGCATCAGTTCGGGGGTCTCGTTACAAGCGAAACCGAACATCATACCTTGGTCGCCAGCGCCGATGGCCTCGACCTCTTCTTCGGTCATCTCGCCGCTCTTGGCTTCCAGAGCCTTGTCGACACCCATCGCGATGTCGGGCGACTGGCCGTGCAGCGCGACCATAACACCACAGGTGTCGGCATCGAAGCCATAGGAAGCATCGATATAGCCGATCTCTTTGATGGTGCGGCGCACGATCTCTTCGACCGGCACATAACCCTGCTGGAAGGTGACTTCGCCCAAAACAACAACCAGACCAGTGGTGGTAGCCGTTTCACAGGCCACGCGCGCGCGAGGGTCGTGGCTCAAGAAGGCGTCCAACACCGCATCCGAAACCTGGTCGCACAGCTTATCGGGGTGACCTTCGGTCACCGACTCGCTGGTGAAAAAGAATTGCGGTGATTTTATAAAAGTCGTTGACATGATCTCTTCCTTGTGAGGAATACGAATATGAGCTAAAAGCGCGGCAGCTTACACCACTCCCACTCTATAGCCTAGGTTCCCTCTTCCCACGAGTTGAGGTACTTCTCTTGTTCTTCGGTCAGAACGTCGATTGTTACGCCCATTGCCTTCAGCTTGAGGGAAGCGATCTCGCGGTCAACTTCTTTGGGCAGCGCGTGCACAGCCTTGGCCAGGTTGCCCTGGTTCTTGAGCAAGAACTCGCTGGCGAGCGCTTGGTTCGCAAACGACATATCCATAACTGCCGAGGGGTGACCTTCAGCGCTGGCGAGGTTGATCAGGCGGCCTTCGCCCAGCAGGTTGATCTCGCGGCCATCCTTGAGGATGTACTGATCAACAAAGGCGCGCGGCTGGCGCTTTTCGACTGCCAGAGCTTCCAGAGCCGGGATGTTGATTTCAACATTGAAGTGGCCGCTGTTGGCTACGATACAGCCGTTCTTCATGACTTCGAAAGCGTTGCTGTCGATCACGTGCTTGTCGCCGGTAGCGGTCACAATGAAGTCGGCGATCTTCGCAGCCTCAACCATCGGCATCACGCGGTAGCCGTCCATTGCAGCTTCCAGAGCGCGAATCGGGTTAACTTCGGTCACGATCACGTTGGCACCCAAACCGCGAGCGCGCTCAGCGATACCACGCGAGCAGTAGCCGTAGCCACCGACCACGAAGGTCTTACCGGCCAACAGCACGTTGGTAGCGCGGATCACGCCGTCGAGGGTCGACTGGCCCGTACCATAGCGGTTGTCGAAGAGGTGCTTGGTGTCGCTGTCGTTCACAGCGATAACCGGGAAGGCCAGCACGCCATCGGCAGCCATAGCCTTGAGACGGATCACACCGGTGGTGGTCTCTTCGGTCGAGCCAATGATGTTATCGAGCAGATCACGGCGATCCTTGAGAACGGCGGTTACCAAGTCGGCACCGTCGTCCATTGTGATATGGGGGCCATGATCGAGAGCTGCCTTCAGGTGGTTGTAGTAGGTCTCGTTATCTTCGCCCTTGATAGCAAAGACCGGGATCTCGTCATCGTTCACCAGAGCAGCAGCCACATCGTCTTGGGTCGACAGTGGGTTAGAAGCACACAACACTACATCAGCACCACCTGCTGCCAAGGTGCGCATTAGGTTAGCGGTTTCCGAAGTGACATGCAGACAGGCGCTAACTTTAATTCCCGCCAGAGGGCGCTCTTTTTCGAAACGCTCACGGATCAGGCGCAACACGGGCATCTCTTTTTCAGCCCAGCTGATGCGCTTTCGTCCCATCTCGGCCAAACCGAGATCTTTTACATCATACTGTTTTCCCACTATGTACTCCTTCAATAAAACGGGAAGCATACTATGAGAGAATTGAGAGATTAATAGATTATATACAACTTTCTCAATTCTCAAAGTTTACTTTAAACTTGCCACCCACTCCGGGTCGACCCATAGATCGATATGACCACATACAGTACAGCCTGTTGCCTCAGTTGGGTAACGCTCATTATACGATACGCCTAGGCTCATTCGTGAATGACCGGGAGCCACTTCGGTAGGCGACTGTCCGACTGCGGGGCCATGATCCTCAATAAGAATCAGCGACTTTACTGCGCCATTACAGCATGAGCATCTGCGTTCTGGCATATGAGCACCTCATTCTGATACATGTCTGCATTGAAAATGTGAGCGAAAAGAGATGCGAGATATGTGTGCCTCACATATCGATTATTTGTTATGCATCACGCATCAAGCATCAGAGAAGCTTACACATTTACCGACTGTCCTAACGCGCCCGCGGGAAGTGGCTCACCAAAGGCGTGTTGATAACGCTCTGCAAACTCGCCATGCGTGAAGCTATGCTCTTGGCAGCCACGCATTTCGATCGCATAGGCCGAAGCCAAGGCTGCGATACGACCTGCAACCGTCAAAGGAAGGTTGCGAGAAAGTCCAAAAACCAAACCGGCCAAGTAGGCATCGCCAGCGCCCGTGGGGTCGCGCACAACGCTTATCGGTGCGGCAGGAATCTCGATCACATCGCCGCCGCGCTGATAGATGCGCGAACCCGCTTCGCCGCGAGTCATCACCGTCAGAGGAGCGCTTGCGATCAGCTCATCTTCGCTGATTCCGAGCTTCTTGGCCATCATGCCAAATTCGTAATCGTTGCCGATCAGCACTTTGGCACCCTGCAAGCCGACTCGCAGGTGGTGCGCTTCGAGACGGGGCGACTGCTTACCGGGGTCAAACACATACGGCACACCCAAGCGCTGGCACTCAAGCGCGAAGTGTTCGATCGCCTCGGGGCTGGTGGGCGAGATCAAAACAAGATCGTCGGGACCAAGACCCAACTCGTCTAACGAAATCTGGCTGTCGAAGTTCATCGCGCCGGGGTAGAAAGCGACGATCTGGTTGTTGTCGAGGTCGGTATTAATAAAACAAGAAGCAGTAAACTCATCGGAGATCACAGCGATCGCACTGGTATCAACGCCCATGATCTCAAGAGCACTGCGATAATCACCAAAGTCTTGACCAACACTTCCTGCAATGATGGGGCGCTCGCCGAGCAAAGCGAGATTATAGGCTACATTACCAGCGACACCTCCTTGCATGCGGCGCATGGAACGGACAAGGAAACTTACCGATAAGCTATGCAGCTTTTCTGGCAGTACATGGTCGCGAAAATAGCCAGGAAACTCCATAATATAGTCGTATGCAAGCGACCCGGTAACAACGATCCGCACAGTTTTCTCCTTTAACGCAATCTTATTCTCAATCACTACGCGGTCGAGATCGGCTCGCGCAGCTTTTGCGAAAGTTCAAAGACAAGTCCCATTGCTCGTTCGGCCTCTTCGACCGTCAGGTTGGCGAGGTTGGTCATTGTGGTAACCAATGATTGAGAGAGTAAGCGTTCGCGCACAACGCCGCGCGCAATCACCCGCTCGAAATACTGATTGGTTTGCTCTAGCAAGCTGTCCAGATCGGTCTGAGCCAGCGTCTCACTTTCGCTCGGCACAAGCCCCCACGCGATCATACCACCCCGTTCAAAGAAACGTTCGATTCCCTCTGCCTCAAGCAAACGATCGAATTGGGTTGTTACATCCACAACAAAGAGTTCGATCGAACTCGCGAAAAGCCGCTCCCAATCGATCTTGCCTTCCACAACCAACCCACGACAACAGTTGATTCCCACATAGACACGCTCGATCAGATCAAGCGCATCTTCCCAGTTTATCGGCACAAATGGTGATTCGACTGCCTCGAGAAAAGGCTCTTCTAGACAGATAATAGTTGCATCAACAAAATCACTAAAGCGCTCGACCTGCCAACGGGCACGCAAGTGAATATGCTGAGAGAGCGCATCGAGCAACATCGCCTCGTACATTAAGGGGCGCAGTTGCTCATCTGTCAACAGCATACCGAGGCTCACCGGACCAACGGTCTGGCCTTTGATGGCCCGTGCTTTGAGACCCTGGCTCGCTGTACGCAAGAGTTCGCTCAAACCCGCCGCATCTTCAACACCCAAACCGCTTGCTTGGGTATCGTTTTGCAAATAAGCCAATGACAGCGCATCAAGTGATTGATCAAGCAAACTACGATCAACATAGACCCGTTCTTGAACACCATCGTATACCAAACCGGGGAATCCCGCAGCAGCTTGTACGTAGTCCTGCTCTCGAAAGCTGCGCAGAGGCAGCTGCGGCCAAGCCGTGATCACAGGAGTTGTTTTATTGAGTAGTGCCTGGGCCTGAGCCGGATTGCGATGCGGCAGAGCACCATGCACCATACCAAGACAAGCTGGAAGGAAAGGTAGCGGCATAGTGGCGAATGGACCTTGTTACGAAAACCGTGAAGCTCATTGCAAGCTCACCCTGCGCATCACGATCGTCTCTAGATATATCGAAGAGTCGTGATGCTTGTCACGACTCTGAATCCTTAAATGCGCCTAGGTTCTCACTGTAGGGCGGGTAAATCACGCCACGCTCAGTGATAATCGCGGTCACAAGGTGATTCGGTGTTACATCAAAGGCTGGGTGAGCAGCGGTAACACCTTCCGGTGCGATCCTTGTCGAACCAATAAACACAACTTCGTCAGTTGACCGCTCTTCAATCGGAATGCTTGCGCCGGTAGGCAAAGACAGATCGATTGTTGAATAGGGGGCTGCAACGTAGAAGGGGATGCCGTGGGCGCGAGCCAGAACGGCCAAACTATAGGTTCCGATCTTATTGGCGACATCGCCGTTAGCCACAATACGATCGGCGCCGACGATGACACAGTCGACCTGGCCCTGCTGCATAAAGTAGCCAGCCATGTTGTCGGTGATCAGTGTCAGAGGAATGCCTGCCTGATGCAATTCCCAGGCTGTGAGGCGCGCACCCTGCAAGAAGGGTCGGGTCTCGTCGACATACACATGTACCTTGCGGCCAGCGCTATAGGCGGTGCGGATGGGGGCCAAGGCCGTGCCATAACCGGCGGTCGCCAAACCACCAGCATTGCAGTGTGTCAAGACATTCCCGCGCTCGGGTATCAACGAGGCACCGTGTTCACCGATCGCATGACACATAGCCAAGTCTTCGGCCAAGATGCGATGCGCCTCTTCTAGCAACAGCCCACGCACAGCCTCAAGATTGGCTTCGGCTTGCTTGGCAACACGCAGCATGCGCGCAGTCGCCCATGCAAGGTTGACGGCGGTCGGCCGTTGTGCATCCAAGAAGGTCTTAGCGTCTTCGAGTTCGCGAAGAAAGCTGTCGAAAGCTGTGGCTTTGCTTTGCTGAGCGACTAAGGCCATACCGTAGGCGGCGGTACAACCGATTGCGGGAGCGCCACGTACCTGCATCGACTTGATGGCGTAACCCACCTTTTCGAGCGTATCGCAGCGGAGGGAGACGGTCTGGGCTGGCAGCAAGCGCTGATCGATCAAATAAAGCGCATCGTCTTGCCACCAGACGGTTCGGAGTTCGTTTTGACTGCTCATATGCATAAAAAAACCTCACGCGGAGCGAGAGGCTTCGACATTGTCAACGCTCATCGCTCAAGGCGGCCAAAGGCCACACTTGCAGGGATTGGCACCAGCGTAAAGGGTTTCATACCCAGCCAACAAGCAGTAGAAGCGCTCGTTGTTATTCACAGGTTGCCGGAGCTTCGTTGGGCCCGTCCCTCAGCTCCTCATGATGAGTGATTCCACTCTTAATGATTATTAACGGCGGCGATTATAGCACGGGTAGAGACGAGGCGCAACAAAATTGAGGCGTTTAGCTTTGAAAGCAAAATATTCAGCTCTACCATTTTTCGATCGCCATAACTATTGTAAAACTAATAGACGAATAATGCTAATGCTTGACTATAGACCAGCAGAGCAAGCACTAAAGCGATCGCTGCAGTCAACATCACCTGCGGCTCTTCGCCCCGACGCCCGTGAAAGACGGCGGCGCTGATCATCAGAACCAACAAACCGCAAGAGGCCGCTAAGCCCAGCCAAGTCCAGGTCTGTATCAATTCGGGCAGAAACAGGCCTAAACCGCCAGCGATCTCTAACAGACCGATAGTAGAAGCAGCAGCACGAGACAAATCGTGCATCCATGGGAATAGCAGCTTAGCTCGCTCATACTGGAAGATTTTGACAAAGCCAGACATCACAAACATGCCAGCCAACAAAACCTGAAGTATCCAAAAAACAACACCCACGCTTTTAATTCTCCCAATCCTAGAGCCAACAATCTCTTCGATGCCTGACTTGTTTCGATCAAGAGATAGTGTCCTATAACTTTTGTTGTGATTTCTTAACAGAGAGAGTTGAGGCTTGTATACTGCTCGCTCGATCAAGTATACAAGCTCAACAAGCTTCTCTTACATGCTTGGCTCGCCGAAGCGCTTGCCTACCGCATTCTGTTGGCCGCGCAACCAAGTTGCGCCCTCCATCACACGCTTGCCAGCCGGCTGAATCTGTGTGATTTCTAGTATACCACTGCCGGTCGCAACCAGCAGGCTATTGCGGCTAGGCAAGATAGTGCCAGGCTCCTCCTCACCACTTCCAGCAGCCACACGCACTTCTACTATTTTGACGTTTTGGCCGCCCCATGTGGTGCTTGTGCCCGGCCAAGGATCGAAAGCGCGCACTGCCCGCTCGATTTGAGCTGCCGACAAATTCCAATCGATGATGCCGTCCTCCTTACGAAGCATCTTGGTTACTGTCACGCCTTGCTCGGCTTGGGGCTGGGGCTGAAGCGAGCCATTGGCGTAGGCTGGCAATACCTCGAGCAACATCTCACTGCCCAGCTCAAACAGAGCTTCGGTTAAGCTCTCGGTACGCTCATCACCCTTGAGCGGCACCTCGCGCTGGGCCAAGAGTGGGCCGGTATCCATTCCGGCATCGAGCCGCATGATCGAAACGCCCGTTACGTTATCGCCTGCCAAGATCGCGCTCACGACTGGGGTTGGGCCACGGAAGCGCGGTAATAACGATGGGTGAATATTAACGAAGCCGAGCGGAGGAATGGCTAAGACCTTTTTACGTAAGATCTCGCCATAAGCCGCCACCACGCCTACATCTGGTTTGAAGGCCGCGAAACGCTCGATCGCTTCTAGATCGCGCAGATTCTCGGGTTGAAAGACCTCGATGCCCAACTCTTCAGCTACCACCTTGACGGGCGGAGCAACCGGTGTCCGCGAGCGCCCTACCGGGCGGTCAGGCTGGGTTACAACTGCTACTACATTAAAGCCAGCTTGCACTAAACGGCGCAAAGGGATAGTTGCAAACGCTGGACTTCCCATATAGACGATTCGCATGGTGTTCCATCCTTAAACTTTGGCTGAAGCGTAGGCTTCAGACGGAGCATGTTCTTAAAGCCTAGTCGACGCATTTCGTTTAAATAAAACGAGTTTACGATTGATAACAAGTTTACAGCTTGCTCTTTTAGATTTTGTATAAAATGTCATCTTTTATTGTACCGCTCTGCTAGAGGAGAAAAATCTAGTTTCAAAGGCGATTTTTATATATTCAACATATTCTCGGGGAATGTTGTATCATGTTTATAAGTACATTGAAGGGATGAGAATGTAAAGCTATATGGTATAGTGTTATATCACTCAAGGCTGGAATCGTGGCGCCACTGCAAAGACTTTACGATTCTTCATCTTGTTCAAACAAACTGCTGATAATCGTAAAGTAAAAGGGGCGATAGCGCTTCCAGAAAGAGGATTTCTTCGTTAGACATGTTGCGAAGGCAATGCGCTGTATAGTATAATGCACGAGCGCAACATGTTGTGTCATACTGACGCTTCTTTAATCAATAGTATGTGCCGAGGCAATTCATGCAAGCCCTGCTCTTTGATGGACAGTTGCGCTACGATAGCACCTATCCCCCACCACAATTGGTGCCGGGTGAGGCTTTGATCCGGCCCCATCTAATTGGCATCTGCAACACAGATATCGAAATAACTCGTGGTTACATGGACTTTCATGGTGTATTAGGCCATGAGTTCGTTGGCACCGTGGTCGAATGCCACGATGCCTCTTGGATCGGCAAGCGTGTTGTCGGCGAAATCAACGCAGCCTGTTTCCAATGTCCAACCTGTTTACGCGGTGATGTGCCACACTGTCCTAACCGTACCACTCTCGGCATCGATCGCCGCGATGGCTGTATGGCCGAACTCGTATCGCTCCCTATCGGCTGTCTCATCGAAGTCCCAGAGAGCATCCCTGACAGGGCTGCGGTATTTGTCGAACCACTGGCCGCTGCTGTCGAAATCTTACAACAAAGCCATATCTTGCCCACCGATCGAGTCGCCGTCGTGGGCGATGGAAAATTGGGAAGCCTGATCGCCCAGGTACTGCGGCTACCCGGCTGTGATGTAACGGTGATCGGTCGCCACCCCGAACGCTGGGATCTCTTGCATCGATTGGGGATTCGCACCAGCCGCGCTGAAGATCTGGCCGATAAAAGTTTTGATGTTGTTGTCGAAGTCACTGGTCAAGCCTCGGGATTGGCGAGCGCACGCCGTCTCGTGCGGCCGCGAGGGCGCCTCGTGCTCAAAAGCACCTTCCATGGCGACGTTTCTGTCAACTTGAGCATGTATGTTGTCGATGAGATCCAATTGATCGGTTCGCGTTGTGGCCCCTTTCAGCCTGCCCTGCGCTTACTTGAGCGCGGCTTGATCGAAGTCGAACCTCTGATTAGTGCTTGCTATCCGCTTGAGCAAGGCGTAGAAGCGTTTGCAGCCAGCCAAGGGAAGCTGAAAGTTCTGTTATCGCTCGACTCCTGATCATGCAGAGAGCTTGCCCACTGGCACGTGTCTACACCATAGAGCTCATTTATAGATCATTGGGCTAGGCGCCTTCTTCCAAAAGATGCCGATTCCTCGCTCCCCTTCCGAGGTAGCGCTGTGAAGAAGAAAGCTACGCTTGCATTTCGTAGCTATTACACAGGCTAGAAGGGGAGCGTGTAATATAGAGGCAATCTTATTTCCTTTCATTCGGTAGACGGAGTGCGTACAATAGATTTAGGACACCTCACACCGAGTGTAAGGGTACCAGTTGCAATGATAGTTATACAAGACAGTGATCCAAGCCACGCGAAGGCATCAAGTCTTAATTGCTCGCGTCGCCACCCACGAAGTCCTGCCCCGGGTTGCGTACACAGTAGCGTATTGCAGGATCATCGAAACATACAGTGGCATAGATGACCAAGCGCATTCTTGTTGCCGATGATGAACCATCGGTATGCCAACTTCTTGAACTCGTGCTCGAAAGTGAGGGCTATGAGGTAGAGATCGCCCGCAACGGCGATCAACTGGTCCGCATGGCTCAAGAGCGCGTACCAGATCTGTTGCTGATCGATCTGATGATGCCCCAGCTCGACGGCTACGAGGCGATTCGCCAGTTGCGAAACGATACTCGCACTGGTCATTTGCCAATGATCATTCTCACTGCGAAATCAACCCCAACCGACCTTGTGACTGGGTTTGAGACAGGAGCAGATGACTACATCACCAAGCCCTTCATCTTGCCCGAACTCTTGGCGCGCATTAAGGGCCATCTTCGGCGCGCCTCACAGATTCCGGTCAATAACCCATTGACAGGGCTGCCCGGCAATATCTTACTTACCGAAGAGCTCAAATATCGTCTCAAACGCGGTGCGCCCTTCGCCTTGCTCTATCTCGATCTCAATAATTTCAAGGCCTTCAACGACATCTACGGCCCATCGCGGGGCGACCGTGCCATTAAGCTGGTGGCCGATGTTGTGCGCCAAGTCTTGCAGCGACGCGGCAAAGGCAATGAATTCATAGGGCACATCGGCGGCGACGACTTCACCGTGCTCAGCGATGTCGACATTTTGCACGAGCTCTGCCAAGATCTGATCGACACCTTCGACCGAGAAGTGCGCCATCTCTACGACGAGGAAGATCTCAAACGCGGCTATCTGCGCACAACCGACCGTCGTGGTATCCCGCGCGACTTCCCCGTGATGGGGCTTTCGATCGGAGGAGTCACCAACCAACATCGACAGTTCGACGACTACGAGGATATGTCGCGCGTTGCTGCCGAGATGAAATCGTTCGCCAAGACCAAAGCTGGCAGCACCTATGTGATCGATTCGCGCACCGCCAGTCAAACCCCTATCTCTAACGACCGCCGTGGAACCCAAGTTCCCACTGTGCTGACTCTCACCAGCGACTCACAGATCGAAGAGTCCCTTGAACAGGGCCTGACGGAAGCCGGCTATCGAGTCTTAAAAGCCCGCTCTGGAACGGATGTACATGCTATCTTAGCCCATGAAACTCATGTCAGTTTGCTGATTGCCGATATCAAGCAAGGTGATGTATTATGGCAATTGTATGATGACTTGCAGAAAAGTTCACCTTCGTTAATACTACTGCTTGTAACACATACAGAAACTGACGAAGAGATAGGCCGAGCCCATGGCTTTGAAGCATTTCTTCGTCACCCGTTCGCGACGGAGGTTTTCTTGACTCAAGTAGCCGCCTTGATCCGAGGCTAACGGCAACGAACTGCGCCAATTTCGTTGGTCGAGCTCTGCTGCCTCCATCAAGGCTCCATGTTCGGAGATAAGCTATGACAAGCGCCGTCTGGCTTTGGGTCAGCCTAGTAGTGCTCGCTTTTGGTGTTATCGTTGCGGTGACGCTTTGGCGGCGTCATCGTGGTTCTCCTTCCCCTCAAACATCCGTGAACGACCACATTATCGACTCAGATACTCAACAGAACAGCGATGGACAGACTATCGCCGTACCCCGCAACGACAAAGAACAGCAAGCCCCATCACGTTGGACCCGTCTGCGCAGACACCGCTACGCTCCTTGGGCGGCCGCGCTGGCGCTCATCCTTCTGATCGGACTTGGGGTCGTGATTGCACAAACAATGGGCGGCGGATCGAGTCGGGCAAATAGATTTGTCGTGATCGTAACGCCCTTCCGCGATCTTGGTGGCAACGTCAGCCAGACCGGCCGCTCGGTCGCCCAAGAGTTAGTTCGTTCGATTCAAGAGCAAAAGACCACCAGCGAAAGCGTTATGGTGGTTGAGTTCAACGACAGCGTACCACAAGACGCAACCGCCGCCTACGAGTTGGCGCGCCGTCTGGAAGCCGATGTTTTGATCTGGGGCGAAGTCAGCGCCGGAGGAGTGCTCGACCAAGAGTCGCTCTTGCCCCAACTGGCCTACGCGCCCAACGGTCAATTCGCCCCCAACGCTTGGCTGGGCTATATCGGGCGCTTCAGCATGCCGCACAACTTCGTGATCGCCAACAGCCCGATCAACGGCCGCGTGGTTATACCGCCTTTGGTCGCAGCTCTGGCCGACTACGCCTTCAACGATGCTGATATCGCCTTCACCACGCTGGGCAACCTGATCGATAACTATCCTGCGCTCTCGCCCACCCTCTTCCGCTCCTTCCGGGGCAACATTCTCTGGGCGCGCGGTGCCTACGAACAGGCCGCCAGCGAATATCAAGTGGCGATCAGCGCCAACGATAGCGATATCGCACGTTTAGAGAACAACCTCAGCGCGATCTACCTCGACGCGCGTGATCCGCGCGCCCTAGAAGCGCTCGACCGCTCGCTGCAGGCTCTACGCCAAGACAACCGCGATATGGGCGAATTGCGCTTCAACCTGGCCTTGGTAGCGCTGCAACAGAACCGCCCCAACGATGCCTTAGCAGGCTTGGAAGCCGCCCGCAATGGCTTGCTGCCCCGCAGCAGCCCGCTCTTGGTGATGATCGCACGGGCACAACGCGAAAGCGGAGCGTTCGATGCCGCCCAAAACACCTTGGCACAGGCCAACGAGCAACTCGCTGAAGATGCGGCGCTCGTGCCTAGCAGTCTGGCTACGATCGTGCGCGAAAACAACCGCGCCGCTATTCAAGAGGAGTACGGCCTGCTCGAGCTGGCCCGTCTAGCAGGCGGCAATGGCCCGCTGATGTGGGAACTGGAGGCGATGGAAGCCCCAGCGAGCAAAGCGGTTCAGCCCGCCCGCTCGGCCTTAGAGGCTGCGGTCAACAGCACCAACACCGCCGCAACCGCTTGGCGCAGATTCGAAACGACCAACGCCGCTCGCAACCGTTCGGGCGCTAGCTTGATCGACAACGGCCAAGCCCGACGTGTTGAACAGCTCGGCGATCATCGCAACCTGCTGCTCAACTTGGCGCGGCTCGAATCGACCCGCGAAGATCTAGCGCGCGATCCCGGCTTTATGACCAGTATCTTCGGGGATTTCTTGCGAAATTCCGGCTCGATCGCCAACGTTCAAAGCAACTTGGCGACGATCGTAAACAACGATCCCAATGATCTTGATGCCTTGATGCTCTATGCACGCACTTTGCGCTTGCGCCGCCTAAGCAGCGAAGCAGAGATCCAATACGACAGAATCGTCGAGGTAGCGCCCACTGCGCCCGAAGGCCCCTATGGCAAAGGCCTGTTGGCGCTCGAACGGGGAGATATGGAGGCAGGCAAGAGCTTCTTAAGCCAAGCGCTCAACCTCAACGAAACCTTCTTCCCGGCTCGCCAAATGCTGGCCCGCATCGCCATGAGCGAAGGCGATTGGCCGACAGCGATTCAGCATCTGAATTGGCTGGCGACCAACCACGCCCGTCCTGCCGATCAAGTCGCGCTGGCCCAAGCCCTGCGCCTAAGCGGGCCGAGCGGCTACCAGCAGGCCCAAGCGGTGCTACAACCGCTAGCCGATGCTCAACATGTCGATGCGCTCGTTGAGCTGGGACGCTTGTACAACGACATGGGCAAAACTCCCGATGCGCGCAATGCCTACGAACAGGCCGCACGAATCGATCCGAAATCGGGGCCTGCTCTGTTTGAGCTAGGCGAAACCTTGGCGCTGCAAGGCGAATACGAAGCAGCCGAAGCGCGTATGCGAGCCGCCATCGACGCCAATCCCAACAATATCGACGCCCGTCTGGCTCTCGCCAAGCTGTATATGGGGCCGCTCAACAAGCCCGATATGGCCGCCGATCTGTATAGCTCGCTGCTCGATCTGGGCATCAACGACCCCGAAACGCTCACCAGCATGGGCGACGAGCTGCTCGACCGCGGTCGATCGGCCGAAGCGATCCAAGCCTATCGCAAGGCGCTCACCAGTCAACCGGAGAATCGCTTCCTGTTCCACAAGATCGGGCAGGCTCAGTTGGCTCAAGGCGATCTCAACAACGCCCGTCAATCAGAGCAGCAGGCCCTCGATCTGGCTGGAGGTGTCTTCCCGCAAGCGCTGACCGGTCTAGGCGACATCGCACGGCTCAGCAACAACTTCGATCAGGCCCTCAACTACTACAACCAAGCGCTCAGCCAAGATCCCAACATGATCGGGGCGCGGATCGGTTTGGGTCAGAGCTTAGCGGCCCAGGGCAATTGGATGGTGGCTCTCAGCCAGTTCGAAGCTGCCGCCGCACAAGATCCGAACAATCCGCATGCGCTCTTCTGGCTGGGCGAAGCGCAATTGCGCCAGCAAGACTATGCTTCGGCGATACGCACCTACAACAGCTTGCTAGGCATCGACCCCAACTTTGTGGAAGCTTACCTTGGCTTGGCCCAAGCCCAGCTCGACTCGGCGCCAAACCGCAGCGAAGGCATTACAACCGCGCTGAGCACCATCGACAAAGCGCTGGCCCTACGCAGCCGCTACGCCGAAGGTCTGCTCTTCAAGGGCAAACTGGTTCAAGAGCAAAGCGCCTATATGAGCTCGACCAATGCCAGCTCGGCGAAGCTCAACGAAGCTTTGCAGCTCTATAGCAACGCCATCAGCGCGAACAGCAACTTGGCAGAGCCTTACTATCGGCGCGGCCTGATCTACCTGCAGCGCAGCAACTACAGCGGAGCAGAGAACGATCTGCGTGCCGCCATCGAGCGCCAAGGCAACTTCGCCGAGGCCCACTATTGGTTAGGGCGCACCTACTACGCGGGCAGCGATCTCAAGCGCGCGCTCGAATCCTTCAAGACGGCGGTCGCTATTCAAGGCGGTAACTACGCCGAGGCTCTGCTCTACCAAGGCATGGTCGAAGACCAGTTGGGCGACCGAGCCGCCGCTGCCAACTCCTTCCAAGCCGTTATTCAGGTCGATGGAGGGGGTCAGTGGGCCAGCACCGCACGCCAAGAGCTAGCGCGCGTCCAAGACTAAGCGCCTCTTTTCTTGTCATAGCAAAAGCCTGCCAAGCCGATTCGGTTTGGCAGGCTTTTTAGCTTTCTTCAGCTTGCTGCGGCTAGGTTTTGCCCCAAAAAGAAGGTCCTTGGCGCGTCCGCCTACGGCTACCAACATCCCTTCCAAACATTCGGCTGCCCGTCTGCCTGCGCCCAAGCACCCCTACAAAGCCTAGCAACCATGCGGATTTGCTATCGCATCGGCCAAAGACCAAAACCCACAGCATTCAACCCGATCTCGTGTGGTGAAAATGGCAGAGGCCCTCACCCCCGGTCCCCTCTCCCGCACTGTGGGCGAGGGGGTGAATGTTGATGTTGTATGCTCTCAAGGATAATCTCGCGATGGTACGCGAACGATCGCCTTTTGCTGCCGACGCGACTTTTGGGTAATGCATAGCCAAGCAGGAGAGGGGGAGAAATGGGTTACAGGAGTGGGGAGCTTGGCTGCGCCCAGGCAAATCGTCGTCCAAGAGCTGACAAGTCGCTCAAGAGCTGTAATACCGAATTCGTTTTAAATATTTACATTCCCATAAGCTAAAAAGCAACAAACCGAGGAAAGAAGTTCCACTCTGCCGAAGGCCAAATAGACAGTAATCAAGCGGGTTTGTTATGACAAGTCGCTCAGGACCTGTAAGCTGGGCGCGAAGCGCATTGCTGTCAGCTCAATGGAGAGCCCCTGTTACGCTTCCCGCTGGATGCAGCGGGAAGCGTAACAGGGGCGGGATGTTGGTAGCCGTAGGCGGACGCGGTACGGAATGAATGGAGGCTAGAAGCCTCGCCGCCAGATCACTAAATTCATCAAACGAATATCGTAGCATCTGCGCCTTTGCAGCAACATTAGACTAACTTAGATCTCATAACCGGACTTCGTAGTTTATTGGTCAAGAACAGGGCAGGCAGAATGCTAATCAGCATGAAGATCAGGCTTGTAACAAAGCCGATGTGATAGGCGCCTGCAAAGTTGGCCGCTGTAGCACCTCCCACAGTGAGCGCACCGCTCACCACGGTTACTAAGATCACAGAGCCGAAGGCCGCGCCAACGTTTTGGATGATGCGAGTGGCGACGCTGGCCGCCGGAACCTGCGATTTTTCAAGCCCAATGTAGGAGTCGCTCATCACAGGGATGGTGATTCCTCCGACTCCGGTTCCTCGAATGAACAGCACCAGCCAAATCAGCCAACTGGCCGTGTTGGCGTCGAAGAAGACAAACGGCAGCGTTCCGATGATGGTTATAGCGATGGAGGGCAGCACCACCAGCTGTGCTCCGAGGCTATCGGTCAGCTTGCCGACCAAAGGCCGCGTTAGCAGCATTCCAACACCTTGTGGCACCAGCCAAAGCGCCGATGTGATGATGTCGAGTTCGCGCACGTCCTGGAAGAAGAGCGGGAAGAGCAGCATCGGGCCATTGATGGCGAATCCGGATAGGAACAGCGAGACAAAGGCCGCGCTGAAGTTATGCGACTTGAAGAGATCCAGCGGGATCAAGGCTTGATCCTTGTTCTTCCAAGCATAAACCAGATAGCCGATCAGCGAGGCGATCGCGATCACAAAGGCGGAGATGCCCATGGCACTAATGCTCTGGGTCTTCAGCTCTGTCACTCCGAAGATGAGCATGCCCGAGAAGAGTGCCAGCAACAAGATACCGAACCAGTCCAGTTTGGCGGATTTATCCACTGCTTCGAACTTGGGGAGTTTCCATTGCAAAAGGATCAACGCAAGCGCTCCCACGGGCAGATTGACAAAAAACAGCCACTGCCACGTCAAGTTCTGTAAGATCAATCCTCCGATTATTGGTCCAATGATTGGGCCAAAAACGATTGGAAGCCCAACAATCGACATAATTCGACCGAGATTTTCATTACCAGCAGCTTGAGCGATCAAGGCTGTTAGGGTTGGAATTATCAGACCGGAAGCGAAGCCCTGCAGCACGCGAAACGCTATCAAGCTCGGCATATCCCAAGCGAAACCGCCCAGCGCTGAGGCTAACAAGAAGAGGCTCAGCGCGCCTAGGTAGACATTCTTGCCGTCGTACCTTCGCATCAACCAACCAGAGAACGGGACAGCGATACCCAGAGCAAGGACGTAGCCTGTAACGATCCACTGAGTAACTGCCAAGCTGGTTGCAAAGATGTCGGCTAAACTGTTCACCGCAATATTGATGATCGTAGTATTGAGCATGGGTGGGAGTGCGCCCAGCACTAAAAGCCACGCGATGCTGATTGTTCCCTTCGGTAATTCTTCGCGTTCCATGTTCCCCTTCCTTCTAAGATACATTTTGTACCCTAAGACAGTATACACCTTTTCAAGATAAAGTGCAATATGTACCTTATCATGGTAAAATGAGTTCAAATGGTTTAGGAGAAGGGGTAATATTGGAATGAAGGAAGCAGCTAAAAATACGCGCAGACGTGGAGACAGGCTGAGCGAATGCATTTATGACGCCACTATAGAGCTACTCAAAAAAGAGGGCTATACCAATCTCACATTTCAGCAGATCGCACGGGCTGCAAAAACCAGCCGCACCGTTATGTATCGTCGCTGGAACAACACGTTCGAACTGATTCGCGAGATTATGGTGTGTCGAATGAGGGAGGCCCTAGACGGCGAACTGATCGACAAGATCGAAGACACGGGAAGCTTGCGCGGAGATTTGTTACTGTTGCTCTCGCTGTATCAAAGCATTTATAGCGCGGTTGGCCCCGAGATAATCAATGCGATCCTATTTGAGATGAGCCACAACAGCGAAAAGATGGCTGAGATTACCCTGAATGCGACCAGCAGAAATATCTTGACCATGCGGAAACTGCTGGGCTTCGCAAAGAACCGAGGCGAAAAAATTAGAGAGGTCAGCGATGCGACCTTGAGCTTGCCTTTTGATCTGATTCGTGTTGAATATTTCTTGCGCAAAGAGGTTGTAGACACAAAGCGGCTTGAGGTTTTGGTTGATGAGATATTGCTGCCCGTCTTTCAGGCTTAAGCTGGCAGTCGGGCGCGCACTGCTGACACTCGCGTACCCTTCAACAAACTCAGGGTACGCGAGCTGCTGATAAAAAACTCTGTGTCTTGTATGGTGATAATGGCAGAGGTCCTCTCCCTCGTCCCCTCTCCCACGAAGCTATGCATTACCCAAAAGTCGTGTCGGCAGCAAAAGGCGATCGTTCGCATACCATCGCGGGATTATCCTTGAGAGCACAGAACGGGGAGAGGAACATTCTCCCCCTCTCCCGCGAAGCTATGCATTACCCAAAAGTCGTGTCGGCAGCAAAAGGCGATCGTTCGCATACCATCGCGGAAGTATCCTTGAGAGCACAGAACGGGGAGAGGAACATTCACCCCCTCGCCCGCAGTGCGGGCGAGGGGGCCGGGGGGGTGAGGGCAGATAACGCTGACCGTATGTCGATTTGTGGCTAATGTACTGTCCCGCAAGCAGGAGAGGGGAGTATGACTACAGCGCACCAAAAAGCCGTACCCTGCCCACAAAGCCGTACCCTTCGACAGGCGGTTCCTGTGGTTCGACAGGCTCACCAACCAAGCTTGCCGAAGGGTACGGCTTGTTCGCAACTTTAGCATTCCACAGCGCTGAACCAACCACACGAATATTGCAAACTACTCTCCAAAGACTCTGTGCCTTTGTGCCTCGTGTGGTGAATAAAACAGTGTCTCGTATACTGCGCTGGGTGCAGCAGATCTGGTATGATAGCTAAACCGTTTTCCGCTCCTCGTTAGGAAGTAACCAGCGTGTCTCAGACTACTGCACCCTCAAGCGACATCGAAACAGCTTCAAATCCCGCAGGTCGTTGGCTGGCCTTCTTGGTCGCAGCGACCTTTTTTATGGAAAATCTCGACGGTACGGTAATCGCGACGGCCCTGCCCCATATGGCCGCCAGCTTCGGCATTCTGCCCGAACAGCTCTCGATCGGCATCAGCTCGTATATGATCACGCTCGCGATCTGCATTCCGATCAGCGGCTGGATCGCTGATCGCTATGGACCACGACGAGTGTTTAGCAGCGCGATCTTGGTCTTCACCCTGGCCTCGGCCCTGTGCGGGCTGAGCAACACGCTCTGGCAATTTGTGGCCGCGCGCATCTTGCAGGGCATCGGCGGGGCCATGATGGTGCCGGTCGGGCGTCTGGTGGTGCTGCGCAACACCAGCAAACGCAACCTCGTCAATGCGATCGCCATCATCACCTGGCCCGGTCTGGTTGCGCCCATTCTCGGGCCACCGATCGGCGGCTTGATCGCCGAGAACTTCAGTTGGCACTGGATCTTCTACCTCAACCTGCCGCTCGGCCTGCTGGCACTGCTGGGCGCGCTCTATCTGGTCAAGGGCGATCCGGGCGGACCGCGTCCCTTCGATCTGGTCGGCTTCATCAGCACAGCGCTGGCCTGCAGCGGCCTGATGATCGGCATGGAGCTGATCAGCCAGCCTCAAGCCAGCCTAACGCTCATCCTCGGTAGCTTGAGCATCGGTCTGCTGGCTTTGGCCTACGGCGTCTACCACCTGCTGCGCAGCCCGCACCCGCTGGTCGAGCTCTCGGCCCTCAAGATCCAATCCTTCGCGGTCACGCTGGTCGGAGGCTCGTTCTTCCGCGTCGCGATCAGCAGCGCGCCCTTCCTGCTGCCGCTGATGTTCCAAGTCGCCTTCGGCTACGACGCGGTTACATCGGGCATGCTGACGCTCTGGCTCTTCGCGGGCAACCTCGCCATGAAACCCGCCACCACGTGGGTGATGCGCACCTTTGGCTTTCGTAACGTTCTCTTGGGCAACGGCCTGCTGGTCGCGCTCGGCTTTGTGTTGTGCGCGCTGATCACGCCCGATACGCCCTTCTGGATCATAGCGGCCATTCTCTTCTTCAGCGGACTGTGTCGCTCGATGCAGTTCACCGTGCTCAATACAATCGGTTTCGCCGAAGTTTCGCAGGCCCAGATGAGCGGGGCGACCACCTTGTTCAGCATCTTTCAACAGTTGAACGGCGGCATGGGCATCGCCTTCGGCGCGATCGCGCTCTCGCTGGCGAGCTTCTTCAGCAAGCATGGCGCTGGCTCGCCGGGCGTGTTCGAGTTTCGCTTCGCCTTCCTCTTGGTGAGCGTGGTAGCGCTGCTGGCCCTGATCGACGTGGTGCGCCTGCCCAAAGATGTGGGCGCCGAAGTAAGCGGACACCGCGCCAAACAGGCCCGATCCTAGCGCTGTTAAAGCCACATGGTATACTAATCAAAAGTTGCGCGGAGGATCGTTCGATGCGTGCACTTACCGTAATTTCTATCCTTGTGGCTCTGCTGATCGCAGCCTGTCTGGGCCTACTGTTCGCCAAACGTCAGGCCGATAGCGTCTTTATTCTGCCTTCGGCGAGCCATGTCTCGAGCTGGTATCCAGACTACTGGGCGATCGTGATCGAATACGACAGCGCTGAAGACGACTGGCCGACCCAGATCGCCTTGCGCGCCACTCGGGCGGGTTGGACACGCCGACAATACAGCAATCCCGGCGCAAGCGATCCTCGTTGGAGCTACATTCCTTGGTTTACCCGCAGAAATCAGGTTGGGCCGCTTGTACTCCAAGAACACGTGCAATTTATGATCGATGAAGAGCAGCCCAATCACGTGCATCTCCAAATCACTCGTCGCCTTTCGCTCGACTGGTGAGCGGGCACAGGCTGCCGAACGCTGCCAGACGAGCACACAGAAGAGAAGTGTGCGTATGACACTCGAAGCAAACAAAAGCTACCTTGCGCCTGTTTGGGCGCGCTATTCGGACGTGTTGGTCGAACGAGGCCAAGGCCCCTACATCTACGCCGTTGATGGTCAGCGTTATCTCGACTTCACCTGCGGTATCGGTGTCACCAATACCGGACACTGCCACCCGCGCGTGGTCGAGGCCATTCGCGAACAGGCCGGGCTGTTGCTCCATGGTCAAGCCAATATCCTCTATCACAAACCCATGCTGCAACTGGTCGAAGCCTTGCGCCAGATCGTTCCCGCTCAGCTCGATCGCTTCTTCTTCAGCAACAGCGGCGCAGAGATCGTTGAAGCCAGCTTGAAACTGGCCCGCCAAGCCACTGGCCGCAGCGATGTAATCGCCTTTTCAGGCGGCTTCCACGGGCGCACCTACGGCGCTATGGCCCTGACCAGCAGCAAAAGCAAATATCGCGGCGGCTTCGCCCCGCTGCCCAGCGGCGTGCACATCGCGCCCTACGCCGCACCCTACGCCTTCGCGATCGAGCGCGGACTCGACCCCGAAAGCAGCGCCGAGGCGGCTGCCGACTACACCCTGCGCCAACTGCGCCATCTGCTCGCCACCCAAGCCTATCCCGACGATGTGGCGGCCATGATCGTCGAACCGGTCTTGGGCGAAGGCGGCTACATCGTGCCGCCGGTCAGCTTCCTACAGGGCCTACGCCAGATCTGCGACGAGATCGGCGCGCTCTTGATCATCGATGAAGTGCAAACCGGCTTCGGACGCACGGGCAAATGGTTCGCCCACGAATACGCTCAGATCACGCCCGACATTCTGCTGATGGCCAAAGGTATCGCCAGCGGTCTGCCGCTATCGGCCCTGGCCGCCAAAGCCGAGATTATGGAGCGCTGGCACCCTGGCTCGCACGGCGGCACCTACGGCGGCAACGCGCTGGCCTGTGCGGCGGCGGTCGCCACCATCGCCACCATTCAAGAGGAAGGTCTGGTCGAAAATGCCGCCCGCCAAGGAGAGTTGTTGCGCGATCTGCTGCGCGATCTGCCCGGCGACACCTCTATGATCGGCGAGGTGCGCGGCCTCGGCTTGATGGTTGGGGTCGAGTTGGTGCAAAATGGCACTCAGCCGAATGCAGCCCTCACCAAAGAGGTGCTGGCCCGTTGCCAAGCGCGCGGACTACTGCTGCTGAACTGCGGCCCCTACGATAATGTTGTGCGCTTCATTCCGCCGCTGGTGGTCAACGAAGAGCAGATCCGCGAGGCCGTCGAGATCTTCGGCGCCAGCCTGCACGGCTAAATTGAGCGAACAGACAAACAAACTAGCCGATCTGGTTCAAAAAGGGGAGAACCGGATACACTTTTTATCGCAACCCTTGCAGAATACAACGGATCGTTATGACAACTCTCGCAACCTACGAACAGGCTGTGCGCAGCTACCAAGCTGCTCGGGTGCGCAAAACCTACCAAGACCTTACCGCCGATCCGCGCTACAAAGAGCTTTTCAACTTCCTGACCGAGCAGGTCTTCGAGTCGGATCAACACCATCGGCTCCAGAACGAAGCGCGCCTGCTCAAGCAGGTCGTGCATGTCATCCCGGGCGTGACCGCCGAGGATGTCGAGCGGGTGATGGGCATGCTGGAGGATAACCTGCGCCTCGATCGGGCGGTCGCCAGCAAGCTGCTGGAAGCTCAGGCGCCGCTGCCGCTCGACGCAGCCAGTTACGAAGCGGCCTATCGCGCAGTGAGCCAGCCCGAAGAGCGCCGCGCCCAGATCGAAGATCTCTACAAGCTCTTGGTGGGCGTCTACGCTCTCGCCAAAATTCCGCAGTTGGGCACCACCCTCAACCAAACGCGCGTTATGGCCCCCATGCTGGGCATTCAGACCCTGCACGCCTTTCTGTTGAAAGGCTACAACGCCTTCGGCCCGATCGACTCGATCGACGAGCTAGCCGCAACCATCAAAGAGCGCGAGCTGGCCGAAATGCAGCGCATCTTGGGCTAGCCTACAGCTTTCACACGCGCAACCAAGCTTCGCTCAGCAGGCAGAGAGGTCGAGAGCGATCTCTCTGCCTCTTTACGCAGAGCGGCAAACCGCGACCGCTCACCCGCCCGTCTCTTTTCCAGCTTTGGCGGAGAGGTCCTAACCTCCCATTCGGTCCTTAGCGCGTCCGCCTACGGCTATCAAATGGGCTAGCTACCCTCATCCCCAACCCTTCTCCCGCAGCTATGCATTAGCCAAAAGTCGTGTCGGCAGCAAAAGGCGATCGTTTGCATACCATCGCGGGATTATCCTTGAGAGCACAGAACTCAGAGACGCGAAATCGCATACAAGCTCAACATTCACCCCCTCGCCCGCAGTGCGGGCGAGGGGCCGGGGAGTGAGGGCTGATAACGCTGACCGTATGTCGATTTGTAGCTAATGTACAGCTCCCGCAGGGCAGGAGAAGGGCGCATGTCCTCCCATCATTCGCGCTGCTCCAGACTGACAGCTTGAGCTCTACACAATGTTTGGACCTGCTAGGTGCTCGCACCTAGCAGGTCGCAGTGAAGACAGCGAAGGCATCGAAGGCATCGAAAGCATCGAAAACATCGAAGCGCTCGACGGCTTGAATGGATGGGCGGCGACTTGGTAGCCGTAGGCGGACGCGCCAAGCAACGGCTGTAGGCTAGAGTCGTCACCGCCAACAGCAAATAAACAGCGGCTTGTTGAGCAATGGTGAGGCGCATTTCGGATCACAAGGCCCGAATCAGGCCAAGGTTGCTCCGTGCTATAATGGCCCGCATAGCGTTGTTCCAACTTTAAGGAGGCAGATATGAGCCGTACAGTCATTTCGACTCCCGATGCACCCCAAGCGATCGGACCCTACTCGCAAGCCATCGAGACGCCGCAATATATCTTCTGCTCGGGCCAGATTCCGATCGATCCGGCGACCGGCGATCTGGTAGCAGGCGGCATCGTCGAGCAGACCCATCAGGTCTTGAAGAACCTGAGCGCGCTGCTGGCTTCGCGCGGCCTCTCGCTCCAAAACGTGGTTAAGACCACCGTGTTTATGACCGATCTGGGCGAATTCGCCGCTATGAACGAGATTTACGCCCAGTACTTCACCAGCGAGCCGCCGGCCCGCTCGACCGTGCAGGTCGCTGCGCTGCCCAAGGGCTCGCGCGTCGAGATCGAGGCCATCGTCCTCAAGTAAGGCGTAACTTTTGTGCGAAGCGTGCGGTTCGCGATAATGCACTAGGCATCGGCCTAGCTGCTAGCTCTACCGCACGCATCGCTTATGGAAGGCTTTCGCACTTGGTTGGCTCGCAGCAAAACGCTGCTCGTTCCGCTGCTTGTGCTGGCCGCAATCGGCTGGAGGCAAGGCCCCGATGGGCTGCTGCACATTCATCTGCCGGTCAGCAAAGGCGACGCCGCCCTGATCATCACACCCAAAGGGCGGGCGATCTTGATCGATGGCGGCGCTGATCCGACCAGTCTCACCAGCTTGCTCGGCGAAAAACTGCCCTTTTGGAAGCGCGATCTCGACGCCGTGATCTTGAGCGCGCCCCGTTCGGCTTGGCAGCCCGCTCAAGTGGCGGCCTTCGAGCGCTATCGGGTCAGATACGCCCTGCGCGCGCCCTTCGCTCAGCGCAACCCGCAGATCGACGAATGGCACGAGCTGCTGCACTCGCAAGGCAGCCGCCTGCAAATCGCCAAAATCGGCAGCCGCATCGAACTGGACGGCGTACGGATCGAGGTGCTCGAGCTGGGCGACGAGCAAGAGAGCGGTTTAAGTCTGCTGCTGAGCTATGGCAAGGTGCGTATGCTTTTTGACGGAGCCGCGCCCGAAAAAGTCGACCCAGAGCGGCTCAAACAGCTCAAAGCGCCTGTGCATGCCATGCTCTATCCTTGGAGCCACGAGCTGCCGGAAGCGCTCTTAGCACGTCTACAACCGGAGATTTTGATATTTAGCGATGCTCAAAAGGCCAAAGAGCCCGCCCAACTTTCGACCTATCAGCGGGCGCGTTTTGGCTCGCAGGTCTTCCACGAAAAGATCCATGGCGCAATCGAGATCAGCAGCGACGGACGCACGTTAACGGTTCAGACCGCCAAAACGCGCCCCTAATCGCGCGCTCGCTGCTTCGCTAGACGATCGGTACGCACAGCATGCCTGTTTATTTTTATGTTTTCATTGCGATTCTGATCGCCACCCTAATTCTGATCTGGCCCGCAACTCTGCTTTGGAAACGTTTTTATCGCGACGACAGCGACAACCCGCTCAAGCGCATCTTCAAAAACAGCGCGGTGCCCTTGGTGCTGCGCTTGTTTGTGCGCGGCCTCGATCTGATCTTCGCTGTCATTCTCTACGGCATTCTAGCCCCCGCCTCGATCGGACGCTACGAACTGGCCGCGCTCTTGGTGGTGCAATACCTCGGCACCATCACCGAATTCGGCCTAGGCGTCTTGCTCACGCGCGAGGTCGCCCACGACCGCGAAGCCGCCCCGCGTCTGTTCGGCACCAGCCTGATGCTGCGTCTGATCTTGGTGCTCTGCTCGGTTCCGGTCGCAGGACTGTTGATCGGCTCTTACGCGCTGCTAGAAGCCTTCAACTTGGGCGAAGCGATCACGCCCGACGGCCAGATGGCGATCTGGATCTTGATGTTGACGCTTGTGCCAGCGGCCTACTCCAGCGCCGTCACCGCGCTCTACAACGCCAACGAGCAGATGGAAGTGCCCGCCCTGATGGAGCTGGTCACCGCGATCATCAATATGCTGACCCGCATCGCAGTTCTGATGCTCGGCTTCGGTATTCTGGGCCTCTCGTGGGCGGCGGTGGGTGTTACCAGCTTTACGGCGCTGGTCTACTACTTCTTACAGCGCCGCAGCTTCTTCACGCCGACTCTGCGCTGGGACCCCGCCGCCATGCGTGCGCTGCTGCCAATCGCCTTCCCACTGATGCTCAACAACCTGCTGAGCGCAGTCTTCTTCCGCTTCGATACCTTCTTGCTCAAAGGGCTGGGCGCAGGCGACGGCGATGTGCTGGTGACCCAATACAATCTGGCCTACAAAGTGCTCAGCATCCCGCTGATTTTGCCGCCGGTGATCACCTTCGCGGTCTTTCCGCTGCTGGCGCGCCAAGCCCACGGCGACCGCCAAGTGATGGCGCGCGCCCAAAACAACACCTTGCGCATTCTGCTACTGATCGCCTTCCCGATCTCGATGGCGCTGACCATGCTCGCGCCCGATCTGGTGCGCTTCTTCACCCGCAAAGAGGTGGCTAGCTATCTGCCGATCGCGGCCTACGCTCTGGCGATCTTGGGCTGGTTTCTGCCGCTCTCGTTCGTCAACGGTCTGCTGCAATACGTCTTGATCGCGCTTAACCAACAGCGCTCGATCACCAAAGCCTTTATCATCGGCGCGCTCTTCAACTTCCTCTGCAACCTTGTGCTGATCCCCTTCTTCGGGATCTACGCCGCCAGCCTAGTGACGATCGCCTCAGAGGTGGTGCTGCTCGCGGTCTTCTGGCCCCTGCTGCGCGAGGCCGATCTGCGCCCACCGCTCCTTCAGATGATCTGGCGGCCCTTGCTGGCCAGCCTGCTGATGGGCGCGGCGATGTATGGCGTCAGCTTCCTGTGGGGCGGCCTCTCGTTCACTGAGCTGCAGATCAATTGGTGGCAGCTGATCGCAATGGTTGTGGTTGGGGTACCGGTCTACGTCGCCGCGCTCTGGCTGATCGGCGGGATCAGCGCCGAAGATCGTCTGCTGCTCGGGCGGGTCTTTAAACGCCGCAGCGCCTAAAGCGCCCAAGCGCCTTAGCGGCCCTTTTGGCCTTCCGCAGAGCGGAATACGAGCGGCTTCGCCCAGTTTTCGCGTTGCGAGCGAGTTGTGATGGGAATGGCGTGGCCAGTATGGCGGCGAAGAGTTTGAGCCTGCCAGGCGCTTGCGCCTGGCAGGTCGCAGCGCAAGCTGCGAGGCGATAGCCCGAATGGCAGGAGCTGCGACTTGATAGCCGAAGGCGGACGCACCAGAAGCCGCATGGGGGCCAACAGCCTCTCCGCCAAAGGAGAAAACGGGAAAGGTCGCTACAGCAGCCAAAAGCGAGGGAGACAAGGCCTGCAAACTAAAAAACGTCCTTGCGATCGGCTACAAGGACGTTTTGCTAGCACGTATGCCTGTTAGGCTTGATCGATCAGCTCAGTGAAACGGGCCTCTAGCTCGGCCTGTTGCCTGAGCAGCTCGGCCATCTTGGCCCGATCGTTGTGAACGGTCGCGTACTGCAAGCGGCCGTAGACAAAAGCTTGCTGGCGGCGAACCGCGCTCGCCTCGGGCAGACGCTCGCGCACGAAGTTGGCGCTATCGAAACAGCGCTGGGCCGAGACGCGCCACGAGAAGAAGGCCAGACCGCCGAGCGGGATCTCGGGATTGCTCTCGAGGTCATCGGCCAAGACCAGCATGGCTTTCGGCCCACACATCACCCCGTTAGGCCCGTTATCGAAGATGGGGCGGTGCAGAAACTCTTTGGCGAAATCGATGGTCGCCCGCCAGATCTCCTCCTCGCTCGGCACCCGCTTGCGCTCGCCGATCGTCCACATGCCATAGGGAACGCCCGTATAGACATCGCGCTTCCAGCCCTCCAGCAGGTCGCTGATGGGCAGCGGCGCGCAGACGTAGCCGCTGGGGTCGTGCACGATCAGATCGTCGCCCTCGAAGCCGAGCGCAACGATGGCATGGTCGGCCCCGAGCTGCTGCTGATACGAAGCGCTATAGGTCAGGTAGCCCATATCGAGCATGCCCAAAACCACCGGCCCGTCTTGCAAAGCCGCGCGCAGAGCCGCTAAAGCAGCCTCATCGTTGTCGGCACCACTAAAACGGTAGTCGTAGCCTAAGGTGTCGAGCAGGTGTTGGCCGGCCAGATGGTATTCGAAGCCGTTGACAGCGAAGACCTGCCCGGGCGAGCGAACATAGACGAAGCCGAAGGGTTCGCCGCTGACGCACTCCAGCCAGTCGGTGCGAGCTTGCAGACCTTTGGTTTCCAGCACCATATGGATGCTACGGATCAGACAGTAGCTCATTCGCCCGTAAAAGGGCACTTCATGCAGCATGATCGCTCCTTCTCCTACAAAGCCTAACCTTTAACTCAGCATACTAAAAAATTTGTTCTATATTCATCGGTCAAAAGTCGGAGAAGGCGCAAGGGCCTGACAAGCGTTTAGGCTTGTTCGGAGCGATAAACGATCGGTCTCCACGCCAGCAGGCGCGCAAGACTGACGCTACAGGCGCTACAAACCAGCGGCACAAGCTCCGAATAGATGCGCACTTCGTAGAGCAGACCAACGATGCTCATGCCAAGCATAAAGGGCAGTGTGACCAACAACAAACGCTGCAGATCGCTCGGCAGCGCCTTCCAGAGCAGAGGAACGAGCAGCCATAACCCGCCGAAACTAGCCAGGCTCCAGAGCGCGAACGGTTCTCGCATCAGCAGATCGGCAAAAAAGTGCAGATTATTGGCGATCTGATTTTGGAAGACGCTTTCGCCGTAATTCTCGCGAAACAGATAGGTCAAGAAGCTCTTGATCGCGAACCAGAGCGCAAACTGAGCGATACTCTGCCAAGCCAAGTAGATCAGCGAACGCCTGCCTAGATAGAGGAAGAGCATAGCGAAGGTGAGAAAACAGACCGTTTCGCGATTGAAGCAGCCTAACACAAACACGGCGTAATAGAGCCGCATGCGCCCTTGGAACAGACACAAGAGGCCTAACACAAAGAGCAGAATGGCTAAGATGTCGCTAGGGTAGATGAAGATGCTGATGATCGCGTAGTTCCAGAGCATCGCATAGATCATCAGCAAAGGGGCCAGATTGAGGCTCTGGCCCTGCAGCCAATACGAGCAAAAGGCGCGGAAAGCCAACAAGAGCGCGCAGCAGGTGGCCCAAGTGAGGCCCATGTAGATCCACTCGACGGGAAAGGGCAGCAACCAGGCCAGCCCATGCACGATGCTCGGCAGCAGCACGCGGTATTGATAGGGCCGAAAGGCGCTGAAATCGGCCAGCGCCGCAAGTGTGGCATCTTCAAATTGAAGCGTGGAGGCAAAGTAGACCCAGGTGAAGAGCGCGGCTGTTAGGCCATAGACCCAGCACCAGATGCG
This sequence comes from uncultured Chloroflexales bacterium, assembly GCA_937902315.1. Taxonomy (GTDB): domain Bacteria; phylum Chloroflexota; class Chloroflexia; order Chloroflexales; family Chloroflexaceae; genus CALGUG01. The sequence goes on along the minus strand of CALGUG010000054.1, from coordinate 156,917 downwards.
CTCCACACGCCAAGCGGGCCCCGCTTCATAACCCGCCAAGGCCTGGCTCGGCCCCGCGATCAGCCAGCCGAAGAGCTTGATCAGGCCGGGTGTCAGCATGCCAACCAGGGCCCAACATCCGATCAGGGTCGGGCTAAGCTTGCTCAACAGGCCGTAACGGTCGCTCCACAGGCCATACAACAACAGGCCAGCCAGCAGCGCAAAGACGAGTAGCGCGCCCCAAAAAGCCGCCAGTTTCCAAAACCTACAGAGCAGGCGATCGAGCGAGAGCAGCGCGATCGACATGCCAGCCAATAAGGCAGCAAAAAGCAGCGTTTGCAGACCCAGAGCACGCAGATCCTTACTCAGAGGCACCTCTCGCACGCTCAGCCAATCGATCGGCACGCCCAGCGAACGTTTCTCGAATTCGTAGGCTCGGCTGATCAAGCGGATGTGCGCATCGTCGAGGCCGTTGCCCAACGGCTCGGGCAAGAGCACATGGTAGACCCGCCAGCCCGCCTCAAGCTCGAAGCGCAGCGCTTGACCATGCGCTGAAGCGATCTGCAGCTCGGGGGCGTCGATTGCGTGCCGAAGGTCGCCGTTGATGCGCAGATCAACAATGTGACGCGCCGCGTTCGCGCCGGGCAGCCTAACCGCGGCGTCGGCGCTGCTCCAACGAAAGAGTGTACCATCGGAGGCAGTTTCGGCTTGATAAAAGGAGGCTATGAAGGGGTGGTCTTGAGGGAGACCGAGATCGATCTGTAGGTGGGTTGTGCGTTGCAGCACCACAAAGAGGGCGATCGTGAAGCCAAGCCATATAACGCACAACACCGCAAAACGACGATTTTTTAGCAAAAACATCGGTTTGAGGTAGGTTGAAGCTACAAAAAAGTATGGCTATTCTCCTAAGTAACAACGGGCAATTATAACATGTAAAAATAAGTTAATACAAAAATATACCTGTAACAAATATAATAAACACTCACATCTGTTCAGGCTTAGCTCTCAAACAAGCAAATTAGGCCCAAAGCATCTAGCCAAAGCGCGCTTTCTAGGTTAGGCTACAAGCAGGGAGATTTGTCCTTCACCATTCACTGAAAGGAGGATCCAAATGCATGTAGTGGCCGTTAGTCTCAGCCCGACCCATACCTTCAGCAAGCAGAACCAAGCCAGCATCCGCCTGCTGGCTGGTCTGGGTGTCGAAGGCGACGCCCATATGGGCAAGACCGTCAAGCACCGTTCGCGCGTCGCAGCCGATCCGACTCAGCCCAACCTACGCCAAGTCCACCTGATCCACTCCGAGCTATTGAGCGAATTACACCAGCGCAACTTCATAGTCGAACCCGGCCAATTGGGCGAAAACATCCTGACTGCCGATATCGACCTGCTGAGTCTGCCCACTGGAACGCGCCTGAAGATCGGCCCCGAGGCGGTCGTCGAGATCACCGGCCTGCGCAACCCCTGCGCCCAAATCGACAATTTCCAAAAAGGTTTGCAAGCCGCCGTACTCGACCGCGACGAGCAAGGCAACTTGATCCGCAAAGCTGGAGTTATGGCGATTGTGTTGCAAAGCGGCGAGGTTAAGCCTAACGACCCCATTCAAGTCGAGCTGCCCCCTGAGCCACACCGCCCACTGGAGCGAGTCTAAATTCAAACGAGCTTTCAACCAGGGCAACAAAAAATCGACAAGCGCAGAAACACTTGTCGATTTTTTATTGGTTTAAAAGCGTTTCATAGGACGGTTGTGACTGGTTTGGGCAAGGTCGGAAGCGCCGGTGGGTTTACCGTCGGCACGGGCAGATGGATCGTAAAGGTTGTACCGGTCGCTTGAGAGCTAGCGACGCTGATCGTACCGTTGTGGGCTTCCACCGCCAGCTTACAGAAGGTTAAGCCTAAGCCAGTACTGTGGTAAGAAGTATGCTCGCTCTTGGTAGCGAAGCGCTCGAACAGGCGCTGCTTGACCTCGGGCGCGATGCCCGGGCCGGTATCGTGCACAAAGATCTCGGCCTTGCCATCAACCATCTCGGCCCCCAAGGTGATCTCGGTGGCATAGGGCGTATGTTTGATGGCGTTCGAGGTAAGGTTCAGCACCACGCGCCGTATCAAGCCCTCGTCGACATAGATCAAGGGGAAATTGGCGCTAACGCTAACCCTAATCGCTTTATTCTCGATCTTAGCCCACGAGCTCATCTCATGCGCGCACTCTTGCAGTAGCTTGCGCGCATCGACGTTGCTACAGCGCAACTCGAGTCGTCCCTCGCTTAGTTTGGCGATATCAAGCAACTGAGTCACCAGATTGAGCGTAGCCGCGTTGCTGCGCTGAATACCCTCGGCCAGCTCGCGCTGAGTTGGGTCGAGACTCATACGGCTCAACATATCGGCATAGCCCTTAACACCCATCAAGGGGTTTTTGAGGTCGTGAACCAGCATCTGGCTAAACTGTTCGCGCGAGCGCAACAGCTCTTCCTGAGTACGTGCACGCATCTCTTCCGCGCTGCGTCGCGTCTTCTCAGCCTGATCGATCGCGTCAAGCATACTGTTGATCGACTGCGAAAGGCGGCTTAGCTCATCGTTGCCCTCGACCTCCATACGCAGCGAAACATCGCCGCTCTCGCCGATCGTATGGGCGCGCGCATCGAGCTGCGCAATACGGGCCAGCACCATCCATTCCAAGCCCAAGATCGTAACAGCCAAGCTCACCAAGGTTACAGCGATCAGAGCTAAGGTGAAGTAATCGACCGTAGCGCGTCCTTGGGCATAGATCGCGCGCTCTAACTCGACCCGAATACCGATCGCAGGCTGACCGAAGACATCATTGACCTGACGAATGCCCGCCACACGCGCCTCAGACATAATCTCAACCGTGGTGTCGTCTGCAGACAGGGCCTGATCGCCTGCCAGCGGCTGCGCTCCATCGATACGATAGAACTGCACATTCATATGCAGCGACTCGGCGATCTGTTTGCCCAATCGCTCATCAAGATAGCGGCCCATCAAAAGCGAGCCGCGCGCTGGTCCTTCGCCATCGCTGGTCAAGATCGGCTGTGAAGCGATCAACATCGGCCCATCGGGCAGCATCACCACGCCCGAAGTCGAGCCGCTCACTTCGTCTCGGTCAAAGATAAAACTCTCTAAGATCTCTGGCTGTAAAAAGAAGGAAGGTACATCAACACTTATTTCGTTCTCAAGGTCATAAGCCTTGGCACCAACCACTTGATGATCGGTATCAACGATCATCACCAAGTTGATATCCTCCGCTGGGAAGGAGGGATCAGCCAGGTTGGCTCGCATATAGTTGTCATTATGATCTTGAACGAATCTATAGGTATCATCCCACGTGGCGTAGCCTGCCGCCGTATTGCTAATACGATAAATGGCGTTTTGTAAGCCATCGTTTGCTCGCGACACCTCTGTTCTTGTTAGGTCGCTTTCGAGTGCCAGATAGCTACCTAAAACAACCAGTCGCAAAGGGATATATAAAGCGAGGAAGAGGCCCAACACAGTACAGGCCAACAGAACAATAGTCTTGACACGCAAAGTGACAAACCGCTTCGAAGCGCGATTTGTACGGTTTCCAGATGCATCTGCCTCAGAAGCAGATGATGTTGTGTTATCAGCAACAGATGGTTCAACAGCCATTCCGCTGGAACTCCCAACAAGCGTAATAGTAAGATGGATCCTGCTCCAGCCAGTGCCCTACACGAGACTTTGTGTAAGGAGCGCGAATGTTTGTAACGACAAAGTAAGGATAACATACCTCTATTACAAGATGCAACATATTTTTATAAGGGAAATATGCTATATCTTTACTTTTATGCCTTATACAACCATAATTTGCACCTTTCACATCGCTTCAATATCTGTTATTTTTATCATTGTCATATAAAATTGTGGAAATCTCAAAACATTTTCTAAACACAAATATCTCAAACCGCTCTGCCGATAAGCACATGCTTTCCATCACAAAGCACTAGCGCAAGCGTTCTCAACATCGATCTACAAGCCTCACAGCCCAGTTGACACTGCAAAACCACGTTCACACTGTCTCTTGCTCTTCACCCAAGGTTGCCTAACTAAAGCACAGCTCTAGCGGCTCGGTCGCTAGCCCAAAGAAGGCGGCTAGCGCGTCCGCCTACGGCTACCAACAGCCCGCCCTCCCATACGACGTCGTAGCTGTGTGCCGAAAGGCCTCCTAAAAACCTAATGTTATGAACGAATGATAAAAGCTATCGCCGCAAGATGCCAGAAATGAGTGTGAGATTTGGAATAAAGGGACCAAATCTCACACATCATACCAAATCGGCCTAAAGACGTGCATGCTCGTAATGCGGGAAGACAAAAACCGGGGAAAAGTTGTGTAACATTTCGCTCTGTCGTGCGAAATGTTACACAACTAACATCGTCAAGTTCCACTCTACCGAAAGCCAAAAGAACTCAGCTAATCGGATTTGGTATTACAGAAGAAAGAGTGCGCTCTGCGAAAAGCCTTGCATTAGTGAAGAGAGGAATGTGCTATTTCAGAGCATTTATTTGGGCCGCAGATCAGACGTAATAAGCTATTTGATAACGGCGCGCCGCGACCTGAACAAGCATATCGAGCATATCGTGATACTTGCCGCCCGCGCGTTCGGTCAAAATGCAGAAGCTCGATAAGCGTTGGATATGCGGGTGTGTGCTGGCTTCGATCATCCAAGGGGTGCCATCGCGGCTAACCCGGAAGTCGATGCGGCCATAGTCGCGAATACCAAGCGCCTTCGCGGCTCGGGCAGCGATCGCAGCGACTAACTCATTATCGACATGCTCCGGCGTTTCGACAAAATTGTAGTTATCGTTATAGACCGTATCTGAAGACAAATAATACTCATCGTCTGGAATCTTGCCATCGATCGAGACGGCCAAGACGCCCAAAACCTTCGGATCTGGATCGGTGATCAGCGGCACTTCTATTTCGGTACCTGCAATAAATGTTTCAACCAGAATCGGCTGAGCGTAGCGCTCGTACAAATAAGCGGCGCGCTCATAAGCTTGTTCGGGCGTATCAACCACCGATACTCCCGTTTCGATACCGATGCTCGAGCTTTCGGCGATCGGCTTCACAATCACAGGGTAAATCAGAGAATCTAGGTCTGCATCGACACCACCGAACAGCAGGGCCGCAGGCGGCGTTGGCACATTGGCATCTTTAACTATCAGTTTGGTATGGTATTTGTTACGGGTCAACGAGAGGGTATAAGGGGTCGATCCAATATACGGGATATTCGCTGCTTCTAAGATGGTCGGCACGATACTTTTACGCTCTGGTCCTCGATAACCAACCGACTTATTCAGCACTAAGTCGCATTCGTTTTGCCAATACGAGAGGCGTTCAAGTAAACGCCGCGCATCGCCGATCGGTATAACCTCGTGTCCAGCATCGCGTAATCCGTTCAGCAACTCCTCTTCCTCCTGGGCAGATAGCAATTCCGAATTAGCATCTGCCGGATCTTCGGGGCGATACGGATAATCTTCTTTGCGTTCGTAGGTAACTCCGATTCGCACAGCATGACCTCTTTTCTAAACTATGAGCTAATGGCTAACCAAGATGTGCCAATAACCATAATGATCATCGCAATCAACTTGCGAAAAACATTGTGTCTATCTAACATTTCCTTCGTGTATGTTGGCACATACAGCGTCAGAAGAATACCTAACACAAAAACAAACAGCGGCTGTAAACCATTTAAGACCGACACAAGTGCCAACGGTGCTAACAAGCTTGCGAAGTTCGTGGCTGTTTTTGCTATCAGGCCCAAAACCTCATTAAGCGTCACAAAAGCCAAAACGGTTGGGCTTTTGATCCGAATAGCTTGAATAAAGGTGTGGCGATAGCCAGGAATTATTAGCAGGCCCACTGCTACAATCACAAAGCCAACATACTCCCAAAAGCTCGTTCGCCAGAATGCTTCTTCAATGGCAACGACTTTAAAAAGCAGCCAGTTCAGCGCATTTAAAAATGAAGCCAGAAGCATCCAGAGGAAGACCGAAAATCGTACCCTAAAGCGCTTTGGATCAGCTTCTAGAGTGACAAAAACTGAACCAAAGATGATCAATAACGAAGCAGCTATCTGTTCCCAGCCTAGCTGTTCATCTAAAATGAATAGGCCTAAGAAGTAGCTGAAAACTGCCGTCAACTGAAACAGAGGTATGACAACAGAAGCCTCCTCCTGTTCTAGAGCATAGAAATACGGAATAAGGCCAAGAACATAGAGCATGCCATTGGCAGTCAAAATCGTTCCATGCCAAACCGATATCTGTAACACATTCGGCTGAAACAGACCGATTAAGATCAAGGCAGGCAGACCTATAAAGGCTGAATATAGAAGAAGTTGCGGTATTCCACCATTATCGTGTTGTGTATCTATTAAATACTTATCGATATGGTTACCGATGGCCCAAGAGGCCGGGGCAATTAGTGCGATGACTATCCACAACATAGCGTGTCACTATGTATTCTGATAGCAGCGCACAAGACAGTCACGACTCTGCATGATGTTCTACCTATACGCTCAAGACATTACCTAAAAAGCGACAATACAAAACCTGACGGCTCGTTGAGCAATAAGGGCAGCATCTCTCGAGACATGCCTTCATGATATTGCTCATTTGAAGCATTTCCTGCTTCAAAGAATTCTGCTACAAGTATTAGTATATATAGTATTTTTACCCTATAGGCACCATTTGGTCAATATGAAAAACAAATATATATATTTATTGTAAACAAATGCTGTCCCAGAGGGTCAAACCGATAAGCAAAAAGGTGGATAATGCCACTTCTAGAAGCACTATCCACCCCCGAGATGACAGTCTTCTCAGGCCTAGCTCACCGTATCATAAATAACTATTTTATTCCAAAGATGGCCGCAGTTCTTGCGGAAGGCATCATGCACCGGGTGGTCTTGGTAGATATCATGCGCTTCCTTATCGGCGAAGATGGTGATCAGGCCAGCGCTATAGCTGCGGTCGATAACAGGTCGGTCGGTGTCGGCGGGCTTGCCCCAGGTTACAAGCTGAGCGCACTCGATAGAGCGCAGCGATTCGAGACCGGCATAGAAGGTCTGCACCTCTTCCTCGCTCAGATCGGGGCGCAGCCAGAAATAAACGGTGTGAACAAACATTTGCATTCCTTTTCAGTGGGCGCAAAGGCCCTAAGCAACCAATGGATAGGCGCATTATACAAACAAACCGCCCCTGCTTTTTCAGCCCAGCACGCCACCTCTCAAACGGTGTGCTACAATGGATCATGTGAACTCCACATATTTTTCCAAAAGGAGCATTCCCATGGCTGAGTTTCATCGAAATGCCACATCGACGTGGTCCGGCGACCTGAAGTCTGGTAAAGGGCTTGTCTCGACCCAAAGCGGTGCGCTGCAGGATGCACAAGTGACCTTTGTGTCTCGTTTCGAAAACCAGAAAGGAAGCAATCCTGAGGAATTGATCGCCGCCGCCCATGCGGCCTGTTTCAGCATGGCGCTTTCGGCTAATCTCAGCGGTGCAGGCCATGTGCCCGATTCGGTCACAACCACAGCGACCGTCACCCTGCGCATGGATCAAAGCGGGCCTACAGTCTCCAAGATCCATCTTGTCGTCGAGGGCAAAGTGCCTGGGATCGACAACGAAGCCTTCCAAGCAGCCGCCGAGCAGACTAAAACCGGCTGTCCGATCTCGCGTTTGCTTGCGCCCGGCCTCGAAGAGATCTCGCTTGAAGCACGTTTGCTCAACGCCTAACCGCTAGCAATTTTCGCAATAGGAGCTCTTTTGGCGGAGCAGCTTCTAGCCCCATTCAGTCCCCACCGCGTCCGCCTACGGCTACCAACATCCCAACCTTCAATACGACGAGGGAGTTTTGCGCTGACGCGCAAAACTCCCTCGTCCTTTCGTCGCCGCTTCATCGTCGCTCATTGCGCCTGCTAGGTTAGCGCTGCTACGAGCAACTCTGCCTACAACCATGCAAGCTCGCAACTAAAGAAACAAACCAAGGGCAAGAGTTGAGTTCTACTCTGCCGAAGGCCAAAAACAACAAGCTAATCATACAAAATCCGCTTGAAGCGTTGTGTTTTGGGGTGGTCTCTGGGCACACAGCTACAACAGCCTGCTTACGGGCGAGCTGTTGGTAGCCGTAGGCGGACGCGCTAGCAGCCCTCTTTGAGGAAGAGACCAAGCCGCTAGAATACTGAAGCGATCAAACGGATTTAGATCAGATTTGGAATAGCTAGATGCCCCACTCGGCGGCGAGCTGTCGAGCACTTCGAAAAAGATGGCGATCGCCCAATTTGATGGCCTGCTGTTGCGCTTCTTGCAAGAGCTGAGCGGCTGTTTCGCGCTGACCGCGCCCCCATGCCAGTCGAGCGAGATTGATCTGGTAGCCAACTAACAGAGCACGGTTATTAAAATGCTCAGCCATAGCTCTGCCGCGTGTCAGCCACCTATCGGCGGCCTCCCAATCCCGCTCGGCTAGCGCGATCTCGCCGCGTGTGCTATAGACCCACTGGCGATTGGTCGCAAGGTCGCGCTCTTCTGTAATCGCTATGGCCTGATCGATATGGCGCTTGGCCAGCGCAAGATCGCCCAGCAACAGAGCGTGATAGGCCAGATTGTTGTGGCCCAGCGCGATATGAAGACTATCGTTCTGCTGCTCAGCGAAAGCGATAACCTGTTCAAAGTAGCTCAAGGCAGCTTGCAAATCGCCCTCTTGGGCTTTGACATTGCCTAGCTCGAAGACGATCGGCGCTTTGAGGCTATCGTAATGCGCTTGGGTAGCATAGCGCAGCGCCTCGTAGAGATGCGCCTCTGCCTCCGCCAAAGACTGACCGCTCGCACGCATACCAGTCGCCAACAAGTAGGAACCTAAAGCAAGCGCGCTATCGTTATGCTCCTCAACCAAATAGCTTCGCCCCTGTTTGATCCAATGGAGCGCATCTTTGAGTTGACCGGTCGCAAGCGCGCTACGCGCCAGTTCGAGGGCAGCTTCAGCGGCGTGCGAGCTATCACCCGAGGCGATCCAACGATCGTGGGCTTCGGTCAGATGCCCATGCGACTGCTGATAATCGCCCTGCCAATAGAGACTGACCCCTAGGCCATACAAACGTGCCGGAGTTCGCTCGTGTTCGAGCGCTTGGCGAAAGAAGCGGGCCGCCTCGTTGGTTGCGCCTAAATAAAGCGCGTAGTTGCCAGCCTGTTCTGCATAGTCGGCCGCTAAGACCGCCTCGCCAGCTTCCTGATAGTGATAGGCCAGTCGTCCGGCCTGCTCGGGAGCTTTACCAGCGGGGCTATTCAGCCAAGCTTGGGCCGCACGCCGATGCAACAAACGGCGACGCATACCGCTGAGATTGGCATCGAGCACTTGGCCCAGCATGGGATGGCTAAAGCTCAACCCGCTGTTGTGTTCCACTACAAAACCTTGCTGCACCAGCAGATCGATCGCATCGAGCGTTTCGCTTTCGCTGTGGCCGCTGGTTTGGCAAAGCGTCGCAAAGTCGTTCGATGGTTGCAGCACCGCCACAGCTTGGAGCACATCGCGCAACAGATCGGGCAGGGCGTTCAAACGCGCCGAGATCATATCGACCAGAGCGCTGGGTGTGCTGTGGGGCGGCGCTTGCATCAGCTGAATCAGGTAATAAGGATTGCCAGCGCTACGCTCGTACAGTTCGGGCGTACGCGAGAGATCGCCGCCCAGCGCTTGAATCAAACGCTCGCTCTCTTCGCGATTGAAGCGCTGCAACGCCAAGCGCTCTAGGCTGGCTGTGCGTGACCACGAAACAAGCAGTTCATCGAGACGGCTTGGGCGCTCTTCCGGTCGATAGGCAATAACCAACAGACAGGCCTGCTCCTGAAAACGATAGACCAGATAGCCCAGCCATTCGATGGTTGTGCTGTCGGCCCAGTGCAGATCATCGACGAACAGCACCCATGGCGGGCGCACCACCAGTTGAAAGAATTGAACCAGCGCCTCGAACAGGCGACGGCGTTCTTCGGCGGGCGGCAGCGCCGAAGCTTGGGGCAGATCGGGGAAGCGATCGTGCAGTTCGGGCAGCAGGCGGCTAAGCTCAAGCAGCCAGTGCGGCGCTTGATCGCTGGCAAGGCGCTCGAAGACGCCCTGCTTCAACAACTGACGCAAAAGCTCGATGATCGGAGCGAAGGGTAGATGGCGCATCACCTCTAAGCAGTGCGTCTCAAAGCCCTGCACATGCGCGGCGTGCTGGCTGCGCCAAGTCTGCCAAAGGCGCGATTTGCCGATTCCTGCCTCGCCGATCAGCGCCACTACCCGCGCGCCCGTCTGTTGAGCTTGGAGCAGATTCGCGTCGAGCGCCTCTAGCTCGGTCCTGCGCCCAACATACGGCTCGTTAGCGATCGCCGTTTTGGGCGTTTCCGGCTTGGGCTTGGCTACTAAGGGGTGCAGCATGCCTTGGACGATCTCGTCGCGCAGGCGCATAGTTTCGGGCAGCGGCTCCATGCCCAGCTCGCGTTCCAAATGAGCGCGCAACAGCTCATACTGGCGCAATGCCTCATTGCGCTCGCCCAAACGCGCATAAGCCTCCATCAGCGCTTGGTGCATCTGCTCGTTGATCGGGTCGTCGTTCAGGGCCAGTTGTGCTATGCGTTGCACATCGTTCCAGCGCCCAGCTTGTTGATAGAGCTTGAGCTGACGCTCGAGCAGATCGCTATAGAGCCGCTTTAAGTGCTCACGCTGATTGCTCAGCCAGATCTCCAGCTCGGGCGCATCGTCAAAGGCCACGCCATCTAAGAGCGGACCACGATAGAGCTCAAGCAACGTAGCGAAGCGATCGTGGTTGTGATCGGCGCTCGCCAGCGCTTGATCTGCGCTGTGCAGCGCATCGTAGCCTTGCTGGAATTGGGCTACATCGACCCAAAGCTGGGGCGAAAGGCTGATCAGTTCATCGCCTTCGATCAGGTTTTGGCCGCCATGGCTGCGCATGGTCCAAATCAGATTACGTAAGTTCTTGCGCCCAGCCAGACTGCTGCTTTCGGGCCAGAGCAGGGCGATCAGCTGCTCGCGCGAGCGCTGGCGGTTGAAGAGCAGATAGGCTATCAGAGCGAAGGCTTTGCTCGGCAGTGCTTGAGGCTGATCGTCGCTAAGCCACTCGGGTATGCCGAAGAGCCGAATACGTAGCGAGCACACCCGCTGCTCTTCGCTTTGCAGCAGCGCCTCGACTGCCTGTTGAAGATGCGTAAGCGAGAGATCGCTCGACTTACCCACGTAGCGTTTATGGGTGTGGCCCTGCAAGTGGCGGTAGGCGTACCAATAGTAGCTATTGCGCTTTTTTTCGCGCCGCAGCGTGACTGCTCCAGCGGGCGTGCGCAAAGAGAAAGAGCGATTCGATTCGTGATTAAGCCAATCGTACCATTCGGGCGAGCCGACGACTATAGGCGAAAGCGTAGCCTCGTAAAAAAGAAGGTTATCTTGAATGTAGGCAAGCTGACGCGCCATATTCCTCCCTACAATTACCCAACTGCTAGCAGTATAGCACTGTTGGGTAATTGACCAAGGCCAATTTCAAGCCAGTTCCTCCAAGTATGGGCATGTTCGAGAGCAGATAACTGGCATACAGCGCCAAAGAGCAGCAATGGCGACGAACGGACGGCCCAAAGGACAATCATTCAGATACCCTAGCGCTAAACTGTCAACAGTAGTTAGGCTTTATGTTTAAAAGATAGGAGAAGTAACTTGAAGCAGCTAAGCTACCTTCATCAGCCCCAAGTCGGCATCAGCATATTACGAATCGTAACAGGCTTTATCTTTTTGATGCACGGCTGGCAAAAGATCAGCGAATTCGGCCTCTCAGGCTTTACCATGTTTCTGACCCAAGTAGGCATTCCATTCCCCGGCCTATTCGCAATAGTCGTGATCGCGGTTGAATTTTTCGGTGGGCTAGGACTCATCTTTGGCTTTGGCACTCGCTGGATCGGTTTAGCCCTCACCATCGATATGCTGGTAGCGCTCTTCACAGTTCACATCGGCAACGGCTTTTTTGTTAGTGCCAATGGCTACGAGCTGGTCTTGATCCTGTTCGGCGCCTCACTCAGTTTGGCCTTCCTTGGTGGTGGTAGCTATGCGCTCGACAGTCAAGTGTTTGGATACGAGCGAAGACTGGCCCAAAGCATCAGCACAGATTAAAAAACTGTTATATAAGCAAAAAGCTAGATGCCGCTGATCAACATGGCATCTAGCCTATTCTAAAGCGATCTTTCTTCGCAAGACCGAGCGTTACTCAATTACAAAATTGACATCTTGTTTTTTCTGATAATAGCTGGTAATTCTGCTTATAAGGTCGCTTTTTCTGCCGCAAAACATTTAAAAACAATCTTTTTAAGAAAGTGAGTATCTTTATGGCTACTCCGGCCCTGTCACCTCATTTAGTTCTGGGCGCGCCCCAATTGGCCGTAGCCGACCTTGAGCGGTCATTGATCTTTTATCGCGACCTGCTGGGCATGCAAGTACACAAGAACGATGGGCAACTGGCCCAACTTGGTACAAGCCAAACGGTTTTGGTTGAACTGGTCCAACAAGAGCAAGCTGTTCGTCCGCCCTACAACACGACTGGTCTCTTCCACGTGGCCTTTCTCTTCCCGAGTCAGCGCGATCTGGCCCGCACTATGTTGCGCCTCTTCCAAGGCGGCTATCGGGTTGGGGGCGCTTCAGACCATCTCGTGAGCCAGGCTTTCTACCTCGATGATCCCGATGGCAATGGCATCGAGCTCTATTGCGACCGCCCGCGCGCAGAGTGGCCGATGAACGGCAAGTATGTCGCCATGGATACGCTGCCGCTCGACCTCGAAGGCTTCTTCAGCGTCTTGAAAGGCGATAAAGAGCCGCTTGGAGCGATCGCCGAAGGCACAAGCGTCGGACATATGCACCTACGCGTCAGCGATGTCGCAGCCGCCCGCCACTTCTATACCCAAGTCGTGGGCTTCGACCTGATGCAGGCCAACTATCCGGGCGCCGCTTTTGTGGCTGTCAACGGCTATCATCACCATCTTGGCTTAAACGAGTGGCAGAGTCGCGGGGCCTCTCCTGCGCCTGCCAATGCGGTTGGGCTACGCTTTTCGCGCTTCAGCTTTGCCAGCCAAGCCGAGCTCGATGCGCTTAAGCAGCGGCTTAAGGAGGCGAACTGGCCCACTGAAGAGCAAGAGGGCGAACTGCGCTTTAGCGATCCATCGGGCAATCCATGGCATATCAGTGTTAGTGCCTAGCTTCTCGTCGGCACGTTTAGAGCAGATCTATGGAACTCAAGCCTATTTCATCCTTTGTTTTCCTATAAGCATGCACATCTTTAAACAGATTTGATGGCATACGAAGTCCGCTTGAGTGATGGTTGGGGGCGGCTGCGGCGCACACGGCTAGCACCCCGTTGTACGGGCAAGATGTTGGTAGCCGTAGGCGGACGCGCTAGAGGCCGAATGGAAGCGACGGTCCTCGCCGCTTGAAGGCTTGATTTCGCTAAACAAAGCAAAAAACACTGAAGGGTGCAGGCTTTTTTGCCTACACCCTTCAGTGTTCTACACTCATCCAAAACAAGGTCAAAAACACAAAGGTAGTATTATGCACCGTTGCATATCCACCCACAGAGCGAACACTCACTAAACTACTCTTCGTCACACGAGCTCAAGAAGCGTTTGGGTACGATGTGTTCGGGCCATAGTACCAGCGCGCAATCGAATCTCGTTGAGTCTGTCCGCCCGATCTAGTCCCACATGATATAATGAACACGACCGAGTAAGTAGCTATCGTGTCTTGATATCAAGTGGAGCGCGTGATGAAACTTTCGCCTGAAAAGATCGAGCAACTCGCCGCAGAGATTGTCGATCAGCTTGCAGAGATCGATGGCATCCTTTTTCAAGGAAATGATAGCCAACTGCGCATTGCTACCAAAGAGATCATCAGCGATGAACTCATGGTCGAAGAGCGACTTGATGCAGAGGTTCATAAACTGCTTCAAGCCTATAAATACGAGATCACAATGGGGCGAATGAGTTACGATGAACTCTTCAAAAAGACGCGTCAACGCCTCATTCGAGAACGCAACATTGTCCTTTAAAACCACCCGTTTTGCGCTATTCAGCCGCGGCGGGGTCTTTCCCTAGTTCACTTCCAAACCTTGCACCAATGGCACAAGTCCGACATTGCTAACGAGAAAGAGCGAGTTCTGAAAGCAGATTTCGCTCTTTCATCAGAAGCTACCCACGTCAACGACGCTCAATCAGCAGGCGAATAGCAGTACGCTCTTCATCATCGATCGATACATCAATGAAGGACGGGACACAGATGATGTCGACACCCTCTTCGCTTAGGTAACTACGAGCGATGGCTACAGCCTTGATTGCTTGGTTCGTCGCACCTGCACCGATCGATTGTACTTCTGCTGTTCCACTTTCACGAATAACGCCAGCGATAGCGCCTGCTACTGCGCTCGGGCGAGATCGGGTCGAGACCTTTAGAACCTCAGCATTGCCTTGGCGCTCAACGACAACATCAGCGGAACCAACGGCACGGGCGACTTGAACCGACTGAGCTGGATTCATACGTTCCTCCTCGGGTTTTGAAGCGTTTGATTGACTCTGCGTATGCTTGTTCGGATCGTTCGGAGTAGCGTCAGTGCTCATGCAAGAGCCTCTCCTTCCTGTCCTTAAGGCCATCTAACCTACCCAACAAAGTAGGAACTGCTTTGTTGTGGGCCCCGTCGCTACATCTCAGCCAGAGCACTGAGCTCAGACGGTGCTTTTGCAAATACAAGCATACTATATGCCTCAAGTTTCTTGAGGACTCTAGCATTTTCTACAAATTATTCATATTGTGTAGATCAATATGATATTTGAGAAAAGGAGTAAGCTCATACTATACCATATAGCAACACATCTGTGGAAATAAATGCCACGGTCACAGACAGTCATAACCATATGGATGAACAGTGGACCGTGGCACAATACAGCATCGCGGTTTAGGGCTAACGCGCGTAATCAACAACGCGTGTTTCTCGAATAACAGTGACTTTAATCTGACCGGGATACTGTAAGCTCTCCTCGATCTTCTTGGCGACATCGCGCGCAAGGTGAATGCTCGCAAGATCGTCAATCGCATCGGGTTGAACCATCACTCGCACTTCCCGCCCCGCTTGAATGGCGAAGGCGCGTTGGACGCCTTGGAAGGAAGTGGCCACAGTCTCTAAAGCTTCGAGTCGTTTGATATAGGAATCAAGTGTCTCACGGCGCGCGCCCGGGCGTCCGCCCGAAATCGCGTCGACCGCTTGCACGAGGAAGGCCTCAACCGTCTGGGGTTCTTCATCGTTATGGTGGGCCGCAATAGCGTGTACAATCGCCGGCGAACGGCCAAGACGCCGAGCGATATCTGCTCCGATCAGAGCATGTGGGCCTTGGACTTCGTGGTCCACCGCTTTGCCAATATCGTGGAGAAGAGCCGCCGTTTTGGCAACCGTGATATTGGCTCCTAGCTCAGCAGCAAGGTGAGCGGCAAGTAGTGCGCACTCTAAGGAATGGTGCAACACATTCTGGCCATAACTCGTACGATACTTGAGCCTCCCAAGCAGTTTAATCAAGTCAGGGTGAAGGCCTTGAACATTGGCTTCATAGGCCACGCGCTCACCCTCTTCACGCATAATCTGTTCGATCTCCTGCTGGGTTTTAAGCACAACCTCCTCAATACGAGTGGGGTGGATCCGCCCATCTTTGATCAATTTTGTCAGCGCCACGCGTGCGACTTCACGACGGACAGGGTCATGACACGAGAGCGTCACCGCCTCAGGAGTATCATCTACAATAATATCAACACCCGTAATCTGTTCGAAGGCTCGGATATTGCGGCCTTCGCGACCGATGATGCGCCCCTTCAGCTCTTCACCTGGAAGCGCTACGGTAGATACGGTGATCTCGGCTACATATTCAGAAGCACAGCGTTGAATCGCCATACTAATAATTTTGCGTGCCGTTTTATTGGATTCCTCGCGGGTTGCGAGTTCAATTTCACGAATGCGTCGAGCGGATTCATCGCGCGTTTCGCGCTCTACCTGCTCTAAAATAATAGAACGGGCGTCTTCCACTGACAGCATCGATATACGCTCAAGCTCACTTATCTGGAGATTGCGATGCCTTTCAGCATCGGCATGTAATGCCTCCACTTGGCGTTCGCGGTTCAACATTTGTCGTTCGCGCCGTTCAAGCCCTTCGAGCTTACGGTCGAGGTTTTCCTCTTTCCGTTGGAGGCGCTCTTCTTGTTTCAGAAGCGACAAACGAGATTCGCGCAATTCAAGCTCTGCCTCATTTCGAATGCGCAAGGCATCGTCTTTAGCTTGGAGGAGAATCTCTTTTTGCTGCGAACGCGCTTCTTCCAACAATAAGCGCGATTGCGTCTCACTCTGTTGGAGGAGCACGCGAGCATTATGTTTATATAAGCGTATGCCTATGAGGGTACCCGTGATGAAACCTAACACGAGTCCTACTATGGCTCCTCCTAGTAGGTTAAACACGCTTCCTCCTATGCAATTGTTAAGGTACACTAGCACCTGGCATCACGAAATTTGACGTTCTGCCCTGTAATAAATAGTGCGTACCTTACCTTTCAAGGTTTGTTGTTTCTATATAATACTCTGTGGCTGTTAGGCTGTCAAGAAGAGCTTAACAAATAATTAGGATACACTAAAATGATCGTTATCACAAACCAATTCTAATAAACAACCTGTTCTCAGCATCACAAAGTCAATCTCGTTTATAATTTATATAGCCTATTCCGGATATTGGATCCAATTTTATTCCAAATAGTAAGCGTCTCCAAAGCCCCTAACAGCCCCTCAACCTAGGCCGCCTCAGCCCCAGCGGTTGCACTGCATAAGAGCTTCTGGTATAATTCACGCGTCCGCAGAGGCGCTCTTGGTACTGGTACGGGCTGCAATGCACGCGGCGCACACCTGCGTGTACATTTTGTTATGTCTGTAGTATCCAGGATCAATTGCAATTGCAGCGCTCAGGAGGGTATAAATGAACGGCAAGCCGACTCGAGCCATGTCGCTCTTCGGTCTGTTGCTCGCCATGTTGCTAATGTTGACGACATGCAGCGGAAGCGGGGGAGGGTCTGGCGCACTCAGCGTCCAAGATCTCACAACACAAGCAAACTCCTATAATGGTAAAGAAGTCACCGTTGACGGTGCCTATGTCTCCCGCCCTGCTAGCGGTGAAAACGCCGCCATTTCAGTTTTAGCCATCGGTCTCAGCACGCTCGACAATGGCCTTGATGCGAAACCGCTTGGCGACCCCATCTGGCTTGATGGCTTCCCCTCAGATGCTAGCGAACAGCTCCATAACCCGGGCGACTCGATCTTCGGTTTCGTCCGTCTCCAAGGTCTTTTCGAATCAGCAGGCAACTACGGCCCTGATGGAACTTATAAATATCGTTTGCAAGTACAATCTGCCAAGCCGATAGAGCAGGTCAAACGCGTCGAGCAACGAATTGAAAATAAAGCACTTGGCGAGGGCAAGGTAAGCCTCTTTGATCTGGTAAAAAATCCAGAAGCCTACAATGGTCAAGAAGTCACGACTCAAGGCTACTACTTCTGGAATTCAGCGATTTATGTCTTGGCTGAAGGCATCGCCACCGAAGAGGACGGCTCTAGCCCCTTACCTGTAGGCGAGCGCATCTGGATGGAGGGCTTCCCGCCCGATAAATCCGGTGAGCTCAACTTGGGGCCAAACAACAGCTTTGTGTGGGGTCTTGTCGAAGTGACCGCCCGCTTTGAAACCGGTGGGCAGTATGGTCGCGACGGCGCCTA
This sequence comes from uncultured Chloroflexales bacterium, assembly GCA_937902315.1. Taxonomy (GTDB): domain Bacteria; phylum Chloroflexota; class Chloroflexia; order Chloroflexales; family Chloroflexaceae; genus CALGUG01. The sequence goes on along the minus strand of CALGUG010000054.1, from coordinate 139,107 downwards.
CAAATATCAACTAACCATTGTTGATGGCAAAGCTGAAGTGCTCAAATAAACATACAGACCATTTGAAACAAACTGGTGGGCCAAACCCACCAGTTTGTTTTATTTGCTCCCTCTGGCCCATTTCAAAGCAAACAGCTCACAACCGCCTCCATCAGAAGCACAATTTCAACGCTCTAGCGGCGAAGTCTTTAACCCAAAAAAGGCTTTAAGCGCGTCCGCCTACGGCTACCAACATCCCGCCCGCCCCAAGGGGTGCTAGCTGCGCGCCGAGGCCGCCCCCAACATACAAGATTTCAAACGGCCGAAGAGACACATGCACAACCTACCCCCAATCTATCTCGTGACCCCAAGTCCTTGTAAAGACCTGTGTGCTGATACCAAATCCGTTTAAAGACGTGCATTCTCTTCGCTCAGAAAAACGAAAAGCCGGGAAAGATCTAGTCACGTTCCACTCTGCCGAAGGCCAAAAGATAAGTGATCTACAATCAAACACAGCGCTCAAGAGCGAGCCTCAAAAGCAGCCTGCTACAAGTACTAAACAAGCCCGGACAATTGTTGTCAAATTATGTATTTCATTGTGAGCAGGAAAGTGATACAATAGGCAACAACGAACGGTACCGAAAACTATTGTGAATGCGGGGATGTCTCGATGTATTATTTCATCGAGCCGATGACAGAAGATGATATTCCTGATGTTCAGGAAGTCGAACGCCAAAGCTTTACGACTCCTTGGTCAACCAACACGTACCGACGGGAATTACGCAATTCGGTAACGAGTCGTTATATTGTCGTTCGAGTCAGCCCTACACCGCCGCCACCACGGCCTCCGGCTCCAACGGCTCGACGCAGCTTCCTCTCATTCATGCTGCCCGCCTTCTTTTCGCCACCGAGCACACTCAGCCAATACCCTTTAGTTGGTTATGGCGGCCTCTGGCTGACCGAAAACGAAGCGCATATCACCACCATCGCCTTAGCACCTGCTCATCGCGGGCGCAGTGTCGGCGAACTGCTGCTCAACGGCCTGATCGATCACGCCCTCGATCTACGCGCCACTTGGCTTTCGTTAGAGGTGCGTGTCAGCAACACGGTGGCCCAAAACCTCTACCTCAAATATGGTTTTCGTCCGGCGGGAACGCGAGCGCGCTACTACACCGACAACAACGAAGACGCCTTGATTATGTGGACTGATCCGATCCAGTCGCCAGAGTATCAGAACCGCCTGCGCGAACTACGCGCCCGACTGTTTGCCAAACTCCGCGCCCAAGCCGAAGCCAACGGACAAAGCAACAGCCCTACCAATCTCAGCCATACCGGTCTACGCATGCTTGGCAACGACTAAAGCAAGCTACTCTCTTGCGCTTCCACACGCCTAAACATAACACCCTGCCAGAAGCCAAACACAACATAAGGCGATCGAGCCAATTTGCTGTCATACGAAATCCGTTTGTAGCGCTTCGTTTTGGGGCCGCCTTTCCACACACAGCGATACAAGCTCTTTGTTGCGGGCGGGATGTTGGTAGCCGTAGGCGGACGCGCTTAAAGCCTTCTTTGGGGAAGGGACTATACCGCCAGAGCGCTGAACTCAACAAGCGGGTTTTGCACTCAGCAGGCCCGAGGCGCGAAGCAGGTCAAAAAAACGAGAGATTTAGCGCTTCTGCACCAAATCTCTCATAACAACGCCGAAAAACGAGAAACGGGGTCACTTTCTACTCTGCCGCAGGCAAACGTAACGTAATCGGATTGCGTATCAAGCAGAGCAATCAAATACTCAGCTAGCAGCTTCTGGTCGTTCGAGAATGGCCTGAACCGTCGATGCAAGCGGGCTGCTCAGCAGTTCTTTCTTTGGGTAATGACCAGCATAGATCTGGTCGGCTAGCTCGCGGTGCAACAGCGCCAACGTATGCCGCCCTTGGATCTCATCGCGAAAGGCGGTATGCTTCAAAATCAAAGCGGCTTCGTTGGCGGGCTTGAGCTTGCCCGCAAACAATTTATGCGGCATGCGCACATCGATCCCAAGCGCGTCGCAGCGTTCGAGCAGCTCGCGACTGCGTTCGGCCCGATAGCTAGGGATGGGCAGTTGTTGCTCGCGGTAGATATCGCGGTAGTAGCTTGGCGGGTACGAGCCGATGCGCCCGAGCGTATCGCGAATACGCCCGCGATGGCGCTCGTTGGGAATGTGCAAAAAGTCCCAGACCACAAAATCAACCGGCACACTCGCCAAACTGCGCAGCAGCGTGCGCAAGCCAAGGTCAGTATCGTTGACATAGGGCATCACGGGCAGAATGGCCGCGCCCACAGGAATACCCGCGCGCTTGAGCTCTGCCATAGCCTCGATACGCGCGGCTGGCGACTGTACCTTGCCCTCTAACTGCTCGGAAAGATAGTTATCCATGGTCAGAATGGTGAACATCACCACCGCCAGGCTCTGCTCGTTGATGCGGCGCAAAAGGGGCAGATCTTCCAAAACAGTTGGGCTTTTGGTGAGGATCAAACAGGGCTGACCGTGATCGGCAAACGATTGTAGTACTTGACGCGTGATGCGAAAGGTTTGTTCGGCGGGCTGATAGCTATCGCTGAGCGCTGTAATCGCAATTAAGTCGCCCCGATCCAAGCCCGGCAATTCTTCATTGACCACATCAGGCAGGTCGATCGGAATACGAATCGTCTCGTTCAGCGGGCGCAAACCATACGACCACGCGTCGCAATAGGCGCAACCAAATTCACAGCCACTATAGGTAGACAAAGTATAAGATGAAAGAAAGAATTCATTAATTGTGGGGCGGCGATGCCCAAATACTGGTCGCGTTCTAACATTTTCGCGCAAATAGTAAGCCATACGATATTTCTTATGTTTCAAAACTGATTGTTCAAACACCATCTTAGCCCACAGCTTCAATAGCGCTCGAACAATCAGTTATACAATCTGCGTAGCATTTAGCTCTTACAACGACATTTAGTGCTCGTTAAGTACGTCGATCAATTCTTGGTGAATAAAGCCATTGCTAGCCACTACCCGACTCGTCCACACATCGAGCGGCTCGCCCTGCCAATCGCTCAGCTTGCCTCCCGCCTCCTGAACCATCAAGATACCTGCCGCTACATCCCAAGGGTTGAGCTTCATCTCCCAATAGCCATCGCTGCGACCCGCCGCCACATAACACAGGTCGAGCGCCGCCGAGCCAGGGCGACGTACATCGCCCGCCCGCAGCAAAATGCGCTGAAATTCGGTCAGATTATTGTTCGAATCGACGAAACGATCGTAGGGGAAGCCGGTGGTTAAGAAGGCTTGATCGAGCTTAGCAGTGGTCGATACATTCAGTCGGCGACCGTTACAGCGCGCACCTTGGCCGCGTTGAGCTGCAAACAGCTCGTCGCGAAGCGGGTCGTAGACCACGCCGATGTAGGGTTCTCCGCGTTCCAAAACGGCGAGCGAAACCGCAAAGAACGGGAAGCCATGAGCATAGTTATTGGTGCCATCGAGCGGATCGATCAACCAAGTATAGGTCGAGCTCTGATCGATGCCGCCGCCCTCTTCAGACACAATGCGATGATCGGGGAAATGAGAACGGATAGCCGATACGATCAGCTCTTCGCTGGCGTGATCGATATCGGTCACCATGTTGCCGCGCCCTTTAAGTTCGACCGAGCGCTCTTTTTCTAAACCAGCACGCAGAATTGCACCAGCACGATAAGCGAGTTCGATTGTCCAATCTAACATAGGATCTCTAGTTTCTCTCACTTGAGCGGAACTATTCGCCTACAGACAACGTCCTCTAGACGAATAGCTTTCGCTGCTATATATGAAGGAGCCAACGATGCGAACATGTACGATACTGCTTGCTACAGCGCTGGCACTTGCGCTTAGCGCTTGTGGTCAACCTATAGCACAAAATACAAACCCGTCACCAACAGAGGTGGTTGGGGCACAGCCTACATCTAGCCCAACTCAGGCACCAGATCCATCACAGACTCCCGAAACGGACGAGGCGGCTACACCGAGCCAAACACCGAACTCGAACACACCAAGCCCGTCGCCCAGCTCTCAAACAGATTCAGATACCCCTTCGCCTGTTGCCGAGCCAGATGAGCAAAACAGCCCTTCGCCGGTTGATGAATCGCCTGCCCCGGCAAATGCAGAGCAGATCGCAGCATCAGCACAAAGAAGTATTGTAGCACTTCCCGAAGTTGGTCCGCGCAACCTGACAGTTAAAAGCATCGAAGAGCAAGAGTGGTCAGACAGCAGCCTCGGCTGCCCCGATCCCGCCGCAATCTATTTGGCCGTCATAACTCCCGGCTATAAAATCGTTCTCGCCGACGGAACCAGCGAATTCGATGTGCATACCAATAGCGATGGGAGTTTGATGGTGTGGTGCAATAACGGTCGCCCGGTTATGTTGGCTGCCGCACAATAACACGTCACTCATCACACTAGAGCATAAAAGAGGTGCAAGGCATCTTGCCTTGTGCCTTTTTTATTGGGAAGACGAGCAATCTGTGTGATTGCAAAGGGGCAAATAACAAACAGATTGAATAACAAACAATGGATGCAACCTCGTTTGCCCATGAGCGATCAAACAGGCTCATATCCACATTCAACCTATTCTAACAGGTCTTCTCCTTCACTGTGTGGTTGTCAGAAAGCGCCACTTATCTCTTCTACAACAATCATACCAAAACTCACACTAGTACGGAATCTGTTTGTGGAATGGGGGCGGCTTCGCCAGCGAGGCAGATGCGCACTCGTGGTGGCGGGCAGGCCGTTGATAGCCGTAGGCGGACGCGGTGAGGACCATCTTTAGGATAAAGACCTTGCCGCCAGAGCGCTGAAGTGGGCCAGCGAATTTGCTAGAAATCTGTTTAATGAGGTGCATGCGCGCAACAGGGAGAAAACGAGGAAGAGATTCAGCCTGTTGAGGGCTAAAAAGCAAAAACGTTATCGTATTTGGTAGCACTTTATAGGCGAAGGGCTTGGCCAAACACATGCTCCTAAAGAGAATGGCACAGTTTCTGCTACATGTATTAAAAGCTTTTGGAATGTGTTAAGGAGACGTTATGACAGACAGAGAGAAAGAGCGAGAGCGCATCCTCCAAGAGATGTTGGATGAACCGTTCGACAACGCCAAGCATGTTCCGCTACGACCACCACGTTCCGAGCACGAAGATTCTGTCCCCCTCGCAGTCGGTCACCAAGAGATCGATAACCGTGCAAGCGTTGCTGCCGACAGCCAAGCCCAAGCGGTCGCCAATGACCAAGCCTTTGATGCCGTCTCTGACGGTTCGATCGAAACCAGTGATCGCATTATCGAACGCGAACAGATCGTCATCGATGATGAAACGGGCGAACGTGTGGTCGCAAAACAGACCACTGTTATCCCTTCAGCCAGTCGCCTGCGGGTAGCAAACATCACACGCGCCCAGCGCATCATCTACTATATCGTGCGGGTGATTACGATCATCCTAGCCGTGCGTTTCTTTCTGCGGCTGGTTGGTGCCAACCCCGACAACGGCTTTGTGAGTTTTTGGTATAGCCTAAGCGCGCCCTTCCACTATCCTTTCAGCAATATCTTTGGCTTTGAAGCGCCGATCGATAGTGGCAGCAATGTCTTAGAAATTTCGACTCTCTTTGCGATTTTGATTTATTGGTTGATCGCTTTTATTATCGCGCGGGGTGTGGCCGCCTTCACCAATCGCTCGGTTATCAACGACTCTGGCAGTATCGCTTAGCTCCTTGTAGTTCGGGAAGCGAGCCGTTCATACCGAGCGAGTTATGTACGGCTCTATTCATCTGGCCAATCGATCGTTATGTAAATCGTGTCGTCTTCGATCCGCACCGGGTAGGTCGGAATACGCAAGCCAATCGGCGGCACAATACTTTTTCCGGTTCGGACATTGTAGGTCCAACCATGCCAAGGGCAGGTCACGGTCTCTTCAATCAAGACCCCCGAAGAGAGCGAGCCGCCCTGATGCCTACAGCTATCCCCAAAAGCGTAGATCGTACCTTCTACATTAGCGAGCGCGATCGGCAAGCCATCGACGTTAACATATTGCATCTGCCCGGGTCGAAGCGAGCTTAGCTTGCCGACTGCTACTTCTTCTTGCATAGCTGTCTATCTCCGCTCTTGTTCGACATAGATCGAGCTTAGGGCTATAATACCCTCCACCTTTTCTCTCACCAAAGTATACCGTATGTTCTAGATAGCTGGCTAAACGATAGCGATGATTAGCGATACTGAACCTGCATTCCATGGCATCAGAGTGGGGCATGCTCAATCGATCTGCTATCTCCAGCCCACATAGGCAACAAGATTATGCAGCAGCAAGAGCTCGCAGCTTCAGTTCGAGGTGGACTACAAGCTCTCTTTAATCCTTGGCTAGTGAAGAAGCAATCACGCCCTACCACACAGAGTTTGAGTATCTTTGTCCTTTTCGCACTCAATGCGCTCTTTTGGGCCTGTGTTGCAGGCATCATCAGCTTTCAGATCATGAACCGAGCTTGGTCGATGACGATCGACGTTGGCGGCTATTGGGATGGTCCCTACCTCGAAGGCTTTTATGGCTACGAACGCAATCAAGAAGGGCGTTACCGCTGGTCGAAGCCAGAGAGCGAGATCTATCTGCCCGGTATCGGCGAACAGACCAAGCTGCTGTTGCGCGTCCATGGCGGCGCAGAGGGCAAAACCTTGACCCTGATCGAGGCGGGGCATAGCCAAACCCTTCAGATTGATCCGGGCTGGCGTCAGCTTCATCTGATGCCGCGCAGCGAGCGCTGGAGCGGCGACGCTCGCTTCGAGATCCATAGCCCCATTCAAGAAGATGATGATCGGCGCGCGCTCGGCTTTGTGCTCGACGAGCTGCGACTATCGGGAGGCGCGGACCATGCGCCGATCGGCCAAAGCATACTGATCGCAATGATCATCGCCTGTGCCACGATTATGGGCGCTTGGAGTTTCGGCCATGTGCGTATCGGAGCGCTGTTTGGCGCGGTTTTGACTGTGAGCACAGTGTATGTGCTCGCTGCAGAAAGCGGCTCTTGGCGCCTTTATCTAACCGACTATACCGGACGCTTGCTGCTGGTAGTAAGTGCGTGTCTTATTTTAGCCTGGGTGACACGCCACGCTCTCGCTCGTTTAGCGCGATATACATTACCTCTCAGCCCAAAAACCCAACACGCCTTGTTGGTTATAATGGTGCTCGCCTTTTTTGTACGTTTTGCCGCGCTGGCCTACCCACTCAACTTTCCAAGCGATCTGCGCTTTAATCTAAGCCGCGCTTGGATGGTCATGAACGGGCGTTTTCTCGAACTGTTTTTGCCCAATAGCGATCTGACACCAGTTCAATGGCAAAGCGATATCACCGTTCCGCGCACTCCCTACTACTATCTTGCGATCGCGCCCTTAACTAGCTTGCCAGGCAATTGGCCCGAACTCAGTGTTATGGCGCTGAGCAGCCTGATCGACAGCATCACGGTCGTTTTGGTAGGCTTGATCGTGCTTGCGGCAGGCGGTAGCAGGCGCTCTGCAATGGTGGCGGCCCTGTTGCTTGCGATCCATCCTTTTGCGCTGGTGGTCGTTACATCGTGGGGTATTTATACCACCTTGTTGGGTCAGTGTTGGGTTGTGTTCAGTTGCTTCCTTTGGCTGATCTGGCGTCAACGCTTGGCAGAACGACGGATACAACTAGCGATCGCAGGGGCGATGCTGGCCGCCTTCCTATCGCATCCTGCGGTGCTCTTGCTGTTTGCGAGCCTATGGCTGCTCTTTATTGGGCTGTTGTTGATCCGACGTGATCCGCTTTGGAAAGCCAGCACCCTTATTATCGTCTATGCAGCAATAGCCGCCTTTCTGCTCTATTATGGCTGGCATATACCCGAACTGATTCGACGTAGTCTACCGACTGTGTTCGAGGCCCTCAGCGGAGGGCGTGCCTTAAACACCGACGCCAAGGTGTCGGCGATCGAAGCAGGCGCGGGGGTGGTATGGCCCATGCTGCTCGAAATGTATGGACGCTGGTTGCTGAGTGTGGCTGGGCTGGGGGCACTGTTGTTTGCTAAACAGCTCTGGGATCAACGTACAACAGAACAGCTCACGCTCCAAACGAGCAATCGCCTTTATCTCGGGCTATTGCTGCTTGTTTGGCTATTGATCTATCCGCCCTTTGCCTTTATTGATGCACGAGTAGCACTTAACTATAAACATGTGCTCTTTATGATCGTGCCGATCTCGATTCTGGTAGGCTGGTTGTATGGAACGATCGCGCGTTTTGCGGCAGGTCGTTTGCTAGTAGGTGTTAGCATTATTTGGATCGCATGGCAAGGTGTTTCACTCGTCATCGATAAAATCATGTATGCCTATATTTCGCTCCGCTAACACAGGTTGCTGATTACCACCTCTTATCGTCGAGACAAAGGAGGATACTATGGCAATGCTTACCACAACGCCTCATGTGCGAGATGTAGGCACAGGCGAAGCGTTGCTTCTGCTGCATGCCTTTCCGCTCAACGGTGCTATGTGGCAAGCGCAGATCGATGCGTTCTGTTCACACTATCGTTTGATTGTGCCCGATCTGCCCGGTTTCGGAGCGAGCACGCTTGCTGTCGACTCGTACACTCTCGATGATGTCGCCGACTGGCTGATTGAAATCCTCGACGAACGTGATCTCAAACAGGTGATCGTGGTAAGCATATCAATGGGTGCTTACATCGCCTTCGCCCTCCAGCGCCGCTATCCCGAGCGGCTCAAAGCCCTGATTTTAGCCAATACCTTTATCGGCCCAGATAGCCCCGAAATGCGCCAAAAACGCGAAGAGATCTCGCGCATAGCCGAACAGCAGGGCGCAACAGCGGTTGCAAACCGTATTCTCGGCCTTTTAGTGCCACCCCATGCCCCAGCAACCACGATTGCAATGCTGCGCGTTATTATTGAAAACAACGACGGCAAAGGGATCGCAGCCGCAGAACGAGCGCTAGCAGCGCGCCCCGATGTCTCGCAAACGCTCAGCAGCATTACGGTTCCCACTCTGATCATCAGCGGCACCGATGATCGCATAGCCAGCCCCGAAGATGTGAAACGTATGGCCGCGCTGATTCCCAACTGCCAAGTGGTCGAAATCGCCCACGCCGGGCATATTTCTAACCAAGATGAGCCGATCGCCTTCAACCATGCTCTGCAAAGCTTCCTCGAACGCATCGATGTCAGGACCAAACAACTTACCTAACAGTTGATGGGATAGTGATGGATAGAAGCTGCTGAAGCCTACTCTGCTCAACAAAGAGTAGGCTTCAGGCTTTTGAGATAATCGGTCTTCGGCAGAGCTGTCCCGATGTTTCGCTTTGCTCGCTACGATCGCACGGGACTTGCAGCAGCTTTGATAACAACGAGCGTTCGGCAGCGAACGCAGCGAAGCTTGATGGCCTGAATGAGAGGACAGGATGTTGATAGCCGTAGGCGGACGCGGTGAGGATCTATTGCGTGCTACAGAGCTTAACGCCAGCGCTCGCTCCTGCTTGAAGCGCTCAAGCGGATTGCGATAGTGAACTGGAAGCGGCTCGAGCAGCGCTTGCGGGGTGATCAGCAGCCTGCAAACGAAGATCTTAAAGAGACTAATAACAAGAGATAATGCGGAATCTAAGACCGCATGATATAATGAAAAATAGTGGAACTTACTGTCGCCATTTCGATGGCGAATCAATGGATCATTGAGGATTACATGAATTTGTGGCACGAGTTAGAGCCTGGTGCGAACCCACCAGACGTTATAAATGTTGTTGTAGAAATCCCCAAGGGCTCGCGGAATAAATATGAATTCCACAAGTCTACAGGTGCTTTCAAACTTGATCGTGTTCTTTATTCTCCCGTGCACTACCCAGGCGACTACGGTTTCATTCCACAAACATATTATGACGATGGTGACCCGCTCGACGTACTCGTGATGACCAACCTGCCGACATTTACTGGTTGTATCGTAGAAGCACGTCCGATCGGCATGTTCCGCATGCTCGACCGCGGCGAAGCAGACGATAAGATCTTGGCGGTTTTGCACTACGACCCATTCTTCCAAGACTATCAGGACTATACCGAACTGCCTCAGCACTTTATCAAAGAGGTTGAGCACTTCTTCACGGTTTATAAAGACCTCGAAGGTGTGCGCGTCGAACCAGTTGGCTGGGAGAGCCGTGAAAAGGCGGCTGAGCGCATTCGCTTTGCTATGGATCATTACTGGGATATGCGGGCCGGTCGCGTTGAAAAGCGATCTTAATTCTACGGATGTGTTGTATCTGCTAAACAGTCGAGCTGTTTGGCACATGCAGTACAGGTAAAGCATGTCTTCACATTCACACTCCACCAGAACAACGCATCGTACTGCCTATTCGGCGGGAGGTGTGATCTATCGGCTGACACCCAAAGGCATTGAGGTCGCGTTGATTGCAACCGATCGGGGAGGCCGTTGGGGTCTTCCCAAAGGCCATGTGCAGCGCGGGGAAACGGCTGAAGCGGCTGCGGAGCGTGAAGTTGCCGAGGAAACAGGACTTACAGGCAAGGTAGAGCGTCACCTCGCTACGATTGAATATTGGTTTCGGGCTGGCTCAACACGTATCCACAAATATGTCGATATGTTTTTGCTGCTGTACCAAGATGGCGATCTTGCCCCCCAAATGACCGAGGTCGACGATGCGCGCTGGTTCCTGCTCGATGAAGCGCTCAACCTCGCTTCCTTCGAACGAGAACGCGAGGTGCTTGCCCAAGTTCACGTCTTGTGGAGCAATAAGGAACTATGATCGATGTTCAAGTTGACGAGGCCTATGCCTCAGAGGTTGATAGCGAACTGATCGAGCGTGCTGTACAAGCTGTCTTACGCAACGAAGAGGTCACAGGTGAGGTCGGCGTAAGCATCTTGGTTACAAACGACGAAGAGTTACATCGGCTCAACCGTGAGTTTCGAGGTGTCGATGCGCCCACCGATGTACTTTCATTCGGGAATGACGGCGACGATACCACCACCTTTGTATATGCGCCGAATACGCCACGTTATCTTGGCGATATCGCTGTCTCATACGAGCGCGTGATCGCCCAAGCTGACGAGTACGGTCATTCGGTTCAGCGCGAACTTGCCTATCTTGTTGCCCATGGTGTACTTCATTTGCTGGGCTACGATCACGAGCGCGGCCCTGAAGATGCTGCCGAAATGCGGCAGCGTGAAGAGGCAGCGATGACGGTACTCGGTTTAACGCGCTAAGTAAACCGTTTAAAAGGCTCTCTCCAAGCATTGGAGAGAGCCTTTTTTGTTGCGATACCACATCTGCACGATCTGCTCAGCGCTCTAGCGACGAGGTTTCTAGCTTCCATTCGTTCCTCACCGCGTCCGCCTTCGGCTATCAGAGTCCATTCCATCCAGAGCGAGGCCCTCTCCCCCGCCCCCTCTCGCGCACTGCGGGCGAGGGGGTGAATGATGATTTGTATGCGATTTCGCTACGCGAAATCGCATACAAGCTCTCCGCGTTCTGTGCTCTCAAGGATAATCTCGCGATGGTACGCGAACGATCGCCTTTTGCTGCCGACGCGACTTTTGGGTAATGCATAGCCAAGCAGGAGAGGGGAGAGAGGCTACGCTCAATCGAAACGTGGTACCCTTCGACCGAATGTCTCTGTGTCTCTGCGCCTCTGTGGTGAATAAAAACAGTGTCTCGTGTAGTGGAATATCGATAATGGCTTAACGTACTTGGTGGCTCGACCAAGCAGCTTGAACGAGATCGAGCTGCAGATCGAGCGCACCGAGCGGTTCCAACTTCACGGCTTGGCCGCTAGCTTCAAACTCGGGATAGTAGGCTAAAGCGCCGCGCTCAAAATATTGCACAATGCGCATCTGGCCGTCGGCGCTGCGCGTCCAAAACTCTTCGGAGATCGGCAGGCCCAAGACCCGCTCGCCATCGATACGCTGCCAATAGTAGAGAAAGGCTTCGCGCAGGCTATGGCCGGTCTGCTCGAAGTAGAGCGGTGAGCTGGCCGGATCGGCGGGCGCGAACTCTTGAGCAGCGGTCACTTTGCGGCCCAGATCGAGCGGTCGCACTAGATCGGGCGTATCGGCCGCACTATAGTCGAGCTCGAGCACAACATTGGTGAAGCGCTGACGCGCCCCATTTGGGCTGATCTGAGCTTCTTCGAGCGGCAGACCAAAGACCGCTTCGCCGCCATAAGCCTTCCAGAAGCGCCAGATCTCGGGAGGCAGCTCAAAGCCTGCCACACTTTCGCCTGCAGGCGGGAAGAGCAGCGTCTCGCTGGCGGCCATAACGGCGCGGATACCCGCCAGATTCTGCTCGAACTCGCTATCGACATCGGAGACCAGCTCGGGCGTGATCGAGGTGATGCCAAAGGCGCTGGCCCAGTCGGCCATCGAACCGGTGATCATGTAGTTGGGCCAGTAGCGAGCATAGATGTAGTTGGCGGCTTCGGCATAGATCTGAGCCATGAGGTTCGATGGGGCGTGCTCGCAATAGGCTGGGAAGACCAAACCTGCGTTATTGTGCAGAAAGATCGCGCCGCTGGCATCGAGCAGAAAGTTACGGATCACGCGGCTCTCAACTTCGGAATCGGGATAAGGGCCGCCCGTATCCGAGACCAAGCCATAAGCGCCCTGCACGGTTGTGCTCCAGTCGTTGTCGCTGCAGGAGTCGAGGAAGGTATTCATATTGCGGTTCAAGTCAACATAGTTGGCATTGAAGCGCATACCTAAAGCTAGGCCATCGGGGTTGAGGGTCGGGATGATGTAGAGCCGCAGATTGGCGGGAACTTCCTGAGGGTTGGCGCGAAAGTGCGCGATCAACTCGTTGGCGAGGTTGTAGGTGGCGAACTCGGGGCCGCCATGGGTGTCTCCTACGATCACCAGCTTGAGCGGGCCATCACCGAACTGTACGGCGTTGATCGGTCGCCCTTGCCCCGACGTGCCGATCGTTAGATCTCGAATAGGAGGCGTGGTTTGCGCATAAGCGCTATCGTGCGCTATCGGGAGATAACAGGATGCTACAAATGTAACAACGAGCCAAAAGAGAACGATTCGAGGACGGAGCAATCCTGCTCTCAACTGATAGAATGAGGTCATGATACTTTTCCACGCAAGTGGCGTTGTTCGTGCGATACCTTGAACCAGTATAGCATAGACCGAGCGAATATTGGGGTGAAAGCTGAAGTATCAAGTCAGATTTCTGCCTATGGAAGGCTAAAAACATGTGGTTTCAAATCGAGCTTAACGCTTGGCTGAATCAGCTCGACCAGCAGATCGCCAGCTATCCACTAAGCCAAGTTGAAGATCTGTATAAAGCCCTGTTTCAGGCGGTCTGCGGCCCTGAATATCTGATTCGCGATGGGCAGGCATTTTTGGCGCGACTCGCAGCCGAATACCAAGCGACCCAAGCCGATGCGAGCCAGCCACTGTGGGAGCCATTGCGCCCCGACGGCCAGCTTGGGCGCGTTCATCTGGCCGCTTACAAAGCCAGTGGGCGTTCGCTCGATGCGCTTGGAGAGGCCTGTTTGGCCAGCGCTCAGCAGACGTGGGGCGGGCGTACAGAGCTAGCAGCGCTCTGGCGCGAGGTCGAGCAGGCGGGCTTGGCACAGCGCTGGCCCAGCCTGCCAGCCGCCGAATTTCGTAGCTTCGCCAGTTTTATCGAGGAACACGACTTTGGCGCTATCCATCATTCGGAGCGCTATCGCGTCAGCTATCGTCCAGCCTATCGTCTCGTTTCTCTTCAGGAATGGCAAAAGATCGAGTGATAGCGAATCGGGCCGTTCAGCTTGGGTATTGGCCTTCGAGCAGCTTTGCCGCATGAGAGCGATTTCGCTCTCATGCGGGCGCTACAGCAGCGCTGTACAGGACGGAATGTTGATAGCCGTAGGCGGACGCGCCAAGGACCGAATAGAAGGTAGAAACGTCGCCGCCAAAGCCATATAAGCTTGAAGCTAGCTGAAGAGCTTTTTGTGCAGAATGTCGAGCTGCGCTAAACGCTCGGCGGGCAAGGGGCGCGCGCCACCAAACTGATGGGCGGCCAGCAACACTTTGGCGGTATGCTCGACCTGCTCCATGCGGCCGAGGGCCTGCCAAAGATCTTTGCCCATGGACACTGCGCCGTGATAGGCCAAAATGATCGCATTGTGATCGGCTACAAAAGGCTGGATCGAAGCGAAGACCTCGGTTGTGCCTGTAAAAGCATAGGGCGCGGTCGGCAGAGCACCCAGCCAGATGCGCGTCTCGGGCAAGAGGGCGCTGTCTAGCTCGACGCCCGCCAATGAGGCGGCCACTGCCGTAGGTGGGTGGGCGTGAATAACGGCTTGAACATCGGGGCGGGCGTGGTAGATGCCGAGGTGCAGCTTGATCTCGCTGCTGACGGCGCGCTGGCCCTCGCGTACGGACTTGCCCTCAAGATCGACCACAACCAGATCATCGACACTCATCATGCCTTTGCACATGCCCGAAGGGGTGGCCAGAATCGTTCCATCGGCGAGCCGAGCCGAAATATTGCCGTCGCTGGCAACGATCAGGCCGCGCTCGTAAATCATGCGGCCGATTTGTACAATCTGGGTGCGAAGCAGTTCTTCTTGAACTGAAAGCCTTTCCATGACACAATTCCTTTAAGATGTTTTATTCGAATGGGGATGCTCGATCGTCGCCAGCAGCTTGGCTACGACGCTGACGCCACCTGCCGCGCATGTGGTGAATAAACAACAGCAAAGCCACAAGCCAGCCCGACCATGCCAGCATGCTCCGTCCGAAGCGCATAAACAACAAGATCATAAACAAGGCCACGCGAATCAGAGCGATAGCAATGCGAGGGCGCAACAAGGGTTTGGCAGGCTCATTCCAGTCGATCGCAGCGATGCGGGCTAACCAACCGCGCTCGACCACCCCCTCAAGCGACGAGATATAGATCGTATCGAGATCGCGGGCGGCCAACAACAAATCACGCTTCAAGGTGGGCCACGAGAGCGGCGGAAGCGAATCGTCTGCGAGTTGATCCGACGTGCTCTGAACTGTGCCGACCGCTACTCCATCGGCATCGCTGCCATAGCTCGCGATCAACGCACCGCCAAGATCGTTGCCGAAACGCGAGATCGGAGCGCTGCTGTAACAACTAAAGATCTCTAGATCGGCGGGAATCTCAACCACATCGAGGGCACGCTGCAGAAAACTAGTGCCCGCTCGACGGTCGTCGGCCAGAAGGGGAAGCTGGTAGGCGTGTACCTCGTAGTTGGCTTGATGGGCCTCGGTCACCAGATCGCTATAGGCCGCATAGGCTGCCGGATAGAGCACGTTTTCGCGCGCGTTCCAGAGGATTTTAAACCACCTTGTAAGGCTGCGATTCTCGTGACTGGTCAACACATCTAAGGGCGGCTCGATATCTAGGCCGATGGCCTGAAAGCGCAAGTTGTGCTCGTCGGCCCAAGCTCGAAAAGCGCGAAAATGTTCGACCGCCTGAGGATAGTTTTGCAGGTTGTACCACAAACCCTCGCTCGGCGTAAGCGCAAGCCAAGCCACCAAGTAGATGTTGTAGGCGTTGAGAAGGCGAATCGCCGCGATTCGATCAGGGTTAAAGTCGTAGAGGGCAATGGCGAGGCCCATACGCTGCCGCGACAGTATCTCCAAAACTCGGGGCTTTTGAAGTAGTTCCAGCAGTTCAGCACCATCAAGTTCAGTGAAGAAAAGGAGACGAAGCGTTTCGTGCACCGTATTCGGAGCTGTTTGCAGACCGTGAGACGAACTTTGCGTTTGCTCTGATTCCGATGAAGTCATATGGCCTTTCGCCCTAGCCTATCTGCCGAACAATCGACGATACCCGTAACGTTCATAGCTCCCCCCACACAAACTGGCGGAGCAGAATAACAGCACTGTCGAAGCTACTGGTTAGATACACCTATTGTAGCATAGACACTCAGATAGAAAGCCACAGCCATGCTTCGAATACTCATGCTTGTATGCAGTTTCAGTCTGCTGATCAGCAATGCGACAGTTTGGGCCCAAGAAGCGGCCCAGACGAGACCGCCTGAACAACATATCGCCGAGTGGAGCTATCCGATCGGAATCGAAGGACGAGCGCTGGGCGATGGCTTTCTGGTGCGGCACGGCTACGCTAGCGAAAACACCTGGTACAACCCGGGCTGGTGGCACACCGCCGAAGATTGGTACGCACTCGAGGGCGACACGGCCGGTGCGCGCGTCTACGCCGTCGCAGCGGGCGAAGTAGTCTACGCCAACGCCAACTATCCCGGTCGGGTTGTGATCATTCGCCACCCTGATGGGATCTACTCGATGTATGGCCATCTTGATCCGGCTTTGGCAGTACGGGTGGGCGATCAGGTTGAGCGCGGCAGGCTGCTCGGTACGGTGCTGAAACGCAGCGATACGGTTCCGAACCACCTGCACTTCGAGATGCGCAGCTTTCTCACCACACGCGCGGTGAACGGCGCGGCCCCACGCTACGGCTACCGCTGCGGCAGAAACTGCCCGCCCGGGCCGGGCTACTGGCCGATGCGCGACCGTCAACACCCCAGCGAAATGGGCTGGCGCAACCCTACCCACGCCATCAGCCAGCGGGCCTTCGCCGCTTCCGAGGGCAAAGCGTTGGGCGAGGTGATCGTAGCATCGCAGCCGCTCAGCCAAACTGTCGCGCTCTGGTCAGCCCCGCCCGATGGCACGGGTGTCCAGCGTAGCCTCGGCAGCCTGCGTTTGCGCGCCAATCAACGCCTGCCGCTTCAGGCGGTTTGGCACGGCGACGAAGCCAGCTTGGCTACCAGCGCAGAGGGCTACCAACTGTGGTACAAGATCGGGCTAGCCAACGGCCGCAGCGCTTGGATTCAAGCGGCAGTGCCCGATAGTCGCGATACGGGCAGTGATGGGCGCCCATCGAGCGTGCGTTTTGTGCTCTTTCCGGCGCTCTTCGCCGAATAAGTCAAAACAGGGCTACATCCATGACGATCAGCGATCCACTGCAGCGCGCTCTGCTTTCGCTGCAGGGCTTGGCGCTCGGCGATGCGCTCGGCGGCTTCTTTGAGTTTTCGCATGGACGGTTTTCGCGCCGTATCACAGAACGCATCGTGCCCCAAGGAAGTTGGCACTGGACCGACGATACCCAGATGGCGCTCTCACTCTACGCCCTGCTAAGGCGCACGGGCAAGATAGACCCCGATGTTTTGGCCGCCAGTCTGGTTGAGCATTACGAACGTTCGCGCGGCTACGGGCGCTCGGTTAGGGCTATGATCCAGCGGGTGCGCAACGGTGCAGATTGGCGCGAAAGCGCCCGCCAGATCTTCGGTGAGCAAGGCTCGTATGGTAACGGTTGCGCCTCGCGTGTGGCGCCGCTGGGCGCCTTCTTCGCCGATGATCTCGATCAAGTGATCGTTCAAGCCCGTCGCTCAGCGATCGTCACCCATCACCACCCTGAAGCGGTGGCAGGCACAATCGCTGTGGCTTGTGCGGCTGCTTGGGTCTGCCGCTTGGCCGATCAGCCGATCGACCCGGCCGATCTGCTCGACAAGGTGCTGGTTTGCACGCCCGAGAGCGCGGTGCGAGCGGGTATTGCGCGCGCTCGCGAATTCGGCCCCGAAAGAGAGCTGAGCGAGGTAGTGGCAGCGCTTGGCAACGGTATGGATGCGACCGTGCAAACCACGGTGCCTTTTGCGCTTTGGTGCGCCGCCCATCGGCTAGATAGTTACGAAGAGGCGATCTGGTTGACCTTGGCTGGTCAAGGCGACTGCGATACAACCTGTGCGATTGTGGGTGGGATCGTTGCGCTGCGTACAGGCTTGGATTCGCTGCCCGCTGTTTGGCGCGCCAGTTGCGAAGCGCTGCCAGAGTGGGCTTTAAACGACTGATACTAGATCCGATGACGTTCTTTCGTTTTGGCCTTAGGCAGAGTGGAACACAACTCCTTCCCTCGCTTTTCGTTTTCACGTATTGCCAAAGGGACAAGTCTTTAAGCGTATTTAGCCTAAAGCGATCGGCAGGCAATAAAAATGGAGCGCTTGTTAATCACAAGCACTCCATTTTTGTTTTTGGTTTGACAGGCGACTATAAATTAGCATATACTAACTTGAACGCTAAGGTTCATCTATCGCCCGCCCGAAAGGTCAAGTAATGAGTGTCGCTATGTCGTTTGGCGCTATGGTCGCATTTGTGCAGATCGTCTTAGCGCTACTTTTGCTCTATGCCTGCGGCTACCTGCTCTACCGTTTGCGTGGTTCACAAAGCAGCCCACAGACACGCTCTCAAGTAAAGCAAGTAGTTCTGTCTCAACGCGAGCTTCCCTAACTTAGCGATAGCGCAGCAGGCGCAGACCGTTCAGCACCACCAAGATCGTACTGCCTTCGTGACCCACCACACCGACCGGAAGCGGGATACCCACGGTTAAGGTCGAGACGACCAAGATCACGACCACCGCCAAGGCAAAGACGATGTTCTGCCACACCACCCGCTGAGCCTGCTTGCTCAGGCGCACCGCGTAGCCGAACGCATTCAGATCGTCCGACATCAAGACGATATCGGCGGTCTCCATGGCGACATCGGTGCCAGCGGCGCCCATCGCCACACCCGTGCTAGCCGCAGCCAGGGCCGGAGCATCGTTGACGCCGTCGCCAACCATTGCGGTCGGGCCGTGCTTGCGCTGCAGCTCTTCGACGATGCGCAGCTTGTCGGCGGGCAACAACGAAGCGTGCACCTCGTCGACGCCGACCTCGCGCGCGATCGCCTCGGCCACCACTTGATTGTCGCCTGTCAGCATCACGATGCGCTCGATGCCAGCCTCGCGCAGGGCTTTGATCTGCTTGTGTGCATCGGCACGCAGCCGATCCATCACGGTGATCATACCCAGATAGCGCTCGCCCTGCCAGACCAACAAGACGCTACCACGTCCTTGCTGCATCAAGGCTTGGGCCTGATCGCGCACCGTTTGAGGTAACTCGAAACCAGCATGTTCGATCAGCTTGGCGTTGCCGACCAAGGTTTCGATCCCGTCCCAGCGAGCACGAATACCCATACCCGTTACGGCTTCGAATTGTTCCGGCTCGCGCTGAGCGATGCCCTTTTGGGTCGCATAGGCCAGAATGGCGCGTGCGATCGGGTGTTCACTGGGCTGTTCAGCTCGCGCCACAGCTTCAAGCAGTTCATGCTCGCTTACGCCAGCTTGGGGCAGCACGTCCTGCACTTCGGGCTTGCCGTAGGTCAAGGTACCGGTCTTGTCGAAAGCGATGACCTTGATCTTAGCCAAACCTTCCAAGTGAGCGCCACCTTTAAACAGCACACCGTGGCGAGCGCCGCTCGCGATCGCGCTCAAGAACGAGGCGGGCACGCTGATCACCAAAGCACAGGGCGAGGCGACCGTCAGCAGCAC
Organism: uncultured Chloroflexales bacterium; assembly: GCA_937902315.1. GTDB lineage: Bacteria > Chloroflexota > Chloroflexia > Chloroflexales > Chloroflexaceae > CALGUG01. Next base: position 119,741 of record CALGUG010000054.1, on the reverse strand, counting down.
CATTGCGCGATAGAAAACGTCGTTGAAGGGCTGGCCAAACAGCAGCGGAACCAGCGCGATAAAGAGCGCCACCGCACCGATCACGCCCACGGCATAGTATTGCTCGAAGCGATCGAGGAAGCTCTGCGAGCGGGCTTTGCGCTCGCGCGCTTCGCTCACCATCGCGATCACACGCGCCAAGGTGCTTTCCGAGGCGTGCTTGGTCACGCGGATATCGAGCGCGCCGTTTTGGTTGACCGTACCAGCAAACACTGTTTGGCCGACCGTTTTGTTCACCGGCATCGACTCGCCTGTGATCGACGCTTCATCGAAGCTGGCGCTGCCCTGCACGATCACGCCGTCGAGAGCGAGGCGGTCGCCCGGGCGCAAGGCGATGATATCGCCCACCTGAGCTTCCTCCACAGCGACCTCGACCAGTTCACCGTTGCGGCGCAGCAAAACCGTGTCGGGCCGCAGATCGAGCAGCGACGAGATCGCGCGCTCGGTGCGGTCCATAGCGTAGTTTTGCAGCAGATTGCTGAGCGCAAACAGGAAGAGCAACATAGCACCATCGGTCCACTCGCCGATATAGGCCGCGCCCAAGGCTGCCAAGACCATCAGCAGGTCAACCTCGATGGTGCGTTCGCGCAGCGCCTCGATAATGGCCCGCACAGCATAAAAGCTGCCGAAGGCATAGGTTGCCACCCCGATCACGACCATCAAGCTGCTAGGCGGGTTAAGCTGTTGCAGCATTAGACCTGCGATAATCCCAAGCAGTGTCAACACTACAAAGAGCGGTTCCAGCACATGATCGTCGAGCTGAAGCCAGGTCTTGTGTTGTTGAGGTTGGGCGACCTGTGGTTGAAGTGCCATGATCTTCCTCGTATATTCAGTCCGTCACCCAGGGCGGAAATAAGCCGTTTGTTTAGTAGTGATTATTCAAACTACTAGTTAGATTATAAACTACGTAGTTTGACATGTCAACACCTTTAGGGCTAGCTGGGCTTAAACCTCAACTTTAGTGGCGCTTTCGACTCCAGCTCGCTCGCGCTTGGTTTCGGGTATGGAGCTTTTGAGTGCAGTAGTCGTTGCAAGCTAGCTGAGCATCATTTGGCGGAAACAGCTTCACCCTCCATTCGTTCCCTAGCGCGTCCGCCTACGGCTATCAAATGGGCTGGCGGCCCTCATCCCCGACCCTTCTCCCGCAAGGCGGGAGAAGGGCGTGTGCTCTCTTGCGCATTCGAGATCTTCCAGACTGGGATGCTTAGCACTAAGTTTGTGTGAGAAGAGCACTCAGATGGCTTTAGGCTGCGAAGGCAGTGAATGCAGTGAAAGACAGTGTTTGCAGCTGCTAGCAGCTTGCAGCTGGCAGGTCGCAGCGAAGACAGCGATACGCTTGAGGCGCTGAATGTTTGGACGGGATGTTGGTAGCCGTAGGCGGACGCGCTGAGGAGCGCATGGAAGGAAGAAACTTCGCCGCTAGCGTGCTAAAGGCATTAAGCGCCTGTTGGGCTATTGAGAGCAACAAAAAGAGCGTCTCCCGTGGGAGCCGCTCTTTTAAAAGGCTTTGGCAGGTTTAGTTCAGGTCTGCGGGACGCACAGCCAGCGTTAGCTCGACCTTGATCTCGCGCCCGTCGCGCCAGACCGTCAGCGTCACGGTGTCGCCTGGCTTAAACTGTTTGATCACTTGGCGCAGCGAGTTACCCTCGGCCAGCGAGATGTCGTTGACCGCCAAAATGATGTCGTTTTCGCGCAGGCCAGCTTTATCGGCCGGGGTTCCCGCTACAATCGCAGGCTGCCTCGTCGAAGAAGAGTTGATCCAGGCGCCGCTTTCGACCGGCAGATTAGCCTCGGCTGCGATCTCGGCATCGAGCATAATGTAGATAATCCCGATGTAGGGATATTCGACTTTGCCAGTGGCGATCAGTTGCTCGGCAACCGGCAAAAAGATGCTGCTCGGCACCGAAAAACCCATACCTTCGACGCTGGCAACACCCGAAAGCGATTCTTCGAGGCCGCTGCCGCGCACCACCAAGGTGTTGATACCGACAACTTCACCACGCAGGTTCACTAAGGGGCCGCCACTATTACCGCTATTGATAGCCGTATCGGTCTGAATCAAGCCTTCGAGCGTAGTTCCAACCGAACGATTAAGAGCGCTCACAATGCCAGCGGTTACGGTATTGCGGAAGTTGCCGAGCGGGCTGCCGATCGCGAGCACATGTTCGCCCGGGCGCAACAGCTCCGAATCGCCGATCTGGGCCACCGCAGGCACTCCTCCATCGACCTTGATCACCGCAATGTCCGATAGAGGATCGGAACCGACTAAGTGAGCCTCTTGACGCGATCCATTAGCGAAGATCACTACCAACGAGCGCGCACCCTCAATCACGTGATGGTTGGTAATGATATAACCATCTTCGCTGATGATCACGCCGCTACCACTGCCTTGGCCGCGCGTCGCACGATTGAGCACGGTTACAACCGCAGGGGCTACTTGCTCAACGGTCGCGACCATGGCATCAGAAACTTCAGATGAAAACGTCGTTCCAGAGCCAGCCGCCGGGGCAGCGGTTGGCATAATAGCAGGTTTATTGGCGATGGTTTGAACCGTAGCTGCCACGGAAGCAGAGAGCTGCTTGTTCTCGTTGCGAGCCAGTGCATAACCCATGGTTCCGCCAGCTAGGGCGCCACCAACAACGCCAACAAAAACGCCAAGTAAGACAAGTATAATCAGACCAATACGATTGGTTTGCTCCACTCGCGGACTCCTTCGTTTAGCCCCTCATACCCAATTTCATTCCAACCATTACAGTATTGATCATTTTGTTAAACGTGTCAGTAGGTATTTGATGAGGGTGATAGGGTTATTTGGATGTGTTCAATAGAAATAAGAAAGTATCGTAGTTCGTTCAGCTGAGCTGCTCACGAGCTACGATACTTTCATTTATAGCATGCTTTTAGACTGGAGGCCAAGGGATATTTGGGCCGGGACCTGGAGCTGGGTACAAACCAGTGCGGAGCAAGCGTTCTACACGTCGACGCAAAGCGCGCACCTCGGCCGCGCTCAGCAGTTCCTCAAACATCTGGCTTAAATCTGTCGCTGGCTTGAGTTGTTCGCGCAGTTGCTCTAAGGCTTTAAGGTCCTCTTCAGGTATCGGTTCAGAGATATAGTCCCACAGTACGGTGCGTAATTTGTACTCGTCGTGGAAACAGATCCCGTGGTCGATCGCCCACAGACGGCCGTCGTTGCCTTTGAGACAGTGGCCGCTCTTACGATCGGCATTGTTGGCCACGATATCAAACAGAACGAGTTGCTGAATGGCCCGCTCGTAACCACCTTCCTGCTGCATGGTGAAGAGATGAGCTTCTGGATCAGCATCGATAAAGAGTTGAACCGATCCGACCCCGTAGGGGCCATCGCGTAGCACAGTCGGTGGCACCAACGAAAAGCCCAAACCTTCGCTCAACAAGTAGGCAGCCACTTCGCGCTGACAGAGGGTGCCTCGCGGAAAATCCCACAGAGGACGCTCGCCTCGTCGAGGTTTATAGACAGCCAGCAGCTTTGTTCCCTGATATTCGGCACTGCAGAGCAAAGTATAGTTCGAGCTGTAGGGCATGGTGCCAAGCCCTTCTAACTCGCCCTGCGCAAGAATTTCGAGTACTGTTGCAACATCTATCTCTGTCGGTTGCCCTTCGTCCATCACTGTTCTACCCCACTAGAGGACAGCGTGCTCCGCTGCAACGCACTCCTTGAAAAGTATTGTTTAGGTGATATTTATCGGGCCATGGCCGTTGCGATGCGGGCAGAAGTGTCCGCTTGGATCGATCGGGCGTCCACAGTTGCCACAGATAGGCCGCCCGGCGGAGACGACTTGGCTGGCGTGTAGGCTTAGCGCTCGCATCTGGGCGCGCGAGGCCGAGATACGCGCCACCACCGGCTCTTCGCCCTCGTCTTCGACGATGCTCTGGATGATCAGCACTACCATGTCGCGTTCGGCATCGTAGCCCAAGCCCATCTGACCAATGCGGAATTCCGGCTCGAGCGGCTCTTCCAAACTCATATCGGAGATGAAGAGATCATCAGAGGTCGAGAGACGGGGATCTTTTTCGGCCAAATCGTCGAGCAGTTGAGAAACAGCCCCAGCCAGAGCGCCGATCTCTTGCTTTTCGGCTAACAGCGATAAGCGGCGGTTGCCACGCCGCGCCTGAATATAGAAAACGCGCTGACCAGGTGGGCCAACAGCACTCGCGGTGATTCGATCAACCGCTTCGAGATCGTAGGTAAATTTTGCCATAGTTATTTGTGCTCCCCCTCAGCAACATTTGGAGCCACGTCACTTTCGGCTTGGTCTGACGCTACAGCCTGCTCGCCGGAAGCCGACGGGCTTTCGTTTTCCGTTGGCTGATCGTTCTTGGCCGAAGCGGATTCTTCTGGTTTAGGCCGTAGCAAGTCCAAAGAGCCAGTGTAGTTATACGCAAGCATACGTGGCCCCATCGGACCAAAACGAATTGCAGTCACCGATGTAGGTTCGATCACAAGGCGCTGAAATAGATCGATATGCATACCTATGTAATAGGCGATCACCAATTTGAGAAGATCGGCATGGGCTACGGCGACGATAGTCTCGTTAGGATGAAGCTGACGCAGCTTATCGAGCGCTGCTACGGCTCGCATTTGAACTTCACCCAAAGTTTCACCACCGGGGAAGCGGGTTCCGCTTGGATAAAATTGCACACCCGGCCAGAGTTCGTGCTTCGAGAGCTCTTTCAGCTCACCGCCGGTCCATTCGCCATAGCGCACTTCACCAATATCTTCGACCACGCGTAATGGCAGCTTGCGGGCTTCAGCAAGCGGTTGTGCCGTTTCTATAGCTCGCTCAAGAGGGCTGGAATACACTGCGGCAATTGGGATATCTGCTAAACGTTCGACTAGCGCTTGGGCCTGCGCTCGTCCTTCTTCATTGAGGTGGACACCTGGTGTCCAGCCAGCCAATCGCCCGTGAACCCAGTCATTCATTCCATGGCGAATAAGCAGCAATAGTGTCACGAATCCTCCCTTTGCAGATATGTGCTAGGTCTATGATACCACAAATCAAGCGCCCAGACATGCCAATTCTCATGAGTAGTTTGCTACCTAGCGCCGCCTCGGTTATAATGCTGCTACGAACATCTAAGCTGTTTTTATGCTTATAGTTCAGGCATCAAGGCGACTCCTCTTTTTGTATAGCTTTGACTCAACGTCTATTGGCTGCCTTATCCTGAACTGGAGAGGGTAAGAGTAATGTCTCGCTCCACCGAGAGTAAAGCGACCAGCCTGAGGCGACGTCATCTCACAGGGAAACCCGGACCCACCAATAAAGAGAGCGAATACCTCGAAGTCATTTATTATCTTTCCGCGCGTAACGAGCCGGTTATCGCCGCACGCCTCGCGAAGTGGATGGGTGTGCAACCGCCTACCGTGACGCATATTGTTAAACAATTAGAAGAAAAAGAGCTGATTAGGCGCGACAACAAAAACGAAATTTCTTTTACACCCGAAGGTTTTCAACTCGCTGAAGCGATGGTGCGCCGCCATCGAATCTTAGAGCGCTTTTTAGTTGATATTATGCAGATCCCTTGGGAGCATATTCACGATGAAGCGGTTCGGCTCGAACACGCGCTCTCGCCCTTGATGGAAGCGCGTATCAGCGAGCTGGTAGGCGAATCGAAAACCTGTCCCCATGGCAACCCCATTCCGGGCAATAGCGATTTCTTTCCGGGCGATGTCCGTCTCGATCAAGCGCCCTCTGATCGCTATTTTATCGTGCAGCGCATCGTCGAAGAAGCTGAAGAAGATAGCAACCTGATCCGTTATATCCAAACCAACGGCTTAGTACCGGGCGCGCGCTTTCTTGTAAGCGATAACTCCACCTTCGGCGTTACTCTTGCCTGCGAAAACAAGAGCATCAGCATCTCGTCCGAGATCGCGGCCTTCATCTGGGGCGACCTCGACTGATCTCACATCCCTTTGAGCGCTTCGGGTTGTGTCGACGACACTCCTTCTCGTCGGGGCGAATGAACGACGCTTCATTTTGCATATGCAAGCTACAATGCAGCCTCTTTAAAGCGAGCCAAGCCGTTCTGGCTTGGCATTTTGATTTTCCTCACGATCATCGGTCTTAAGGCTGATGCTAGCCTCGGTCCTATCGCCTATGCTGCGAGTCGCACGTTCTTGTTCATACGCGCCCAAACAACCCTCGCGGTTAGGTAGGCGCTTTTCGGCGTGCCAAAAAATCCTCTCGCAAGACGGTAAGCCAAGGGGTACCCTAAGCTGCTTACCGTCCGTTTCGTGTTGTCTGCAAAACCAACTGAAAGGGGGAGTATGCGCCTGTACTTCGAAATCGGCCTGCGAGCCTTTCGACGCGCGACCATCTATCGCAGCGCCTACATCGCCGGCATTCTGACCAACGCCTTCTTTGGAACGCTGATCTGCTTTATGTATCAAGCGCTCTACGGCTCGGGCGGCAATGTGGCGGGCATGAGCCTGCACGACGCTATCACCTACGTGTGGCTGACCCAATCGCTGATCTCGGTGGGCGGCGGCTGGATGAGCACCGACATCATTCAGACCATTCGCACCGGAGAGATCGCCAACGATATGGCCCGCCCATGGAGCTTTTTTGGTTACTGGCTCAGCCGCTCGTTCGGCGAACGCCTGCTCAATCTGATCCTGCGCGGCACGCTCACTTATCTGATCGGCGTGCTCTACTTTCGAGCAGCGATCCCAAGTCTCGAGCAGTTTACGCCCTTCTTGATCGCCGTTCTGCTCTCGATGGTGCTCTCATTTTCTTTCGGCTTCATCATCAATATGATCGCCTTCTGGACGATCGATGCCACCAGTATGGTCTGGCTGGTCAACACCATCATGATGTTCTTCTCGGGCTTTCTGCTACCACTGGCTTTCTTTCCGGCACCTTTGGCGGCGATCGCACGGCTTTTGCCCTTTCAAGCGATCACCAGTCTGCCTGTTCTGATCTTCTTAGGAAAGATCGAGGATATCGCGATTCTCAACAGCTTTCTGTTACAGCTCTTTTGGATCGTACTGCTCGTTAGTGTCTCACTGATGATTCAACGGGCCGCCATGCGCAAACTGGTAATTCAAGGCGGATAACCCTCCCAGATCTTGCACCTTAAGAAAGAAATAGCCAATGTTTTCGCTCTATCTCCGACTGATCTGGGCGCGTATTCGCGGACAGATGCAGTACAAAGCGGCCTTCTGGGTCGATCTGATCGGTTTTTTGGTCACATCGGGCATCGACTTTGTTGTGATCGCCATTCTGTTTACACGCTTTGACTCGCTGGCCGGATGGTCGATCTACGAAATCGGCTTGCTCTACGCCCTAACTCAAATCTCCTTCAGCTTCGCCGAAATGATCATGCGCGGCTTCGATGCGCCGTTCGAAACTATGATGCAGCGCGGCAGCTTCGACGGCGTTTTGATCCGCCCGCTCGATAGCTTCTTTCAAGTGCTGTCCTCGGAGTTTCAGCTGCGCCGCCTTGGGCGCACCGCTCAAGCGAGCGCTGTGCTGATCTTCGCGCTAAGTAACCTCGCGATCGACTGGACCTTCGCTAAGATCGTGCTGTTCGTGCTCACACTTATCGCAGGTACGATCATCTACAGCGCCATCATTGTGATAGGGGCAACCATCTGCTTCTGGACCATCAAAACACCCGAAGTCATTAACGCTTTCACCCACGGCGGCAACCAACTGGCAAGCTATCCGCTCAGCATCTACAACGAATGGATCAGGCGGATCTTTCTGATGGTCATCCCAATCGCTTTTACCAACTATCCGACCGCCTTGGTTCTGCTCAACCGCAGCGATCCACACGGTCTAGCCGCTCAAATCGCTTGGGCGTCACCGCTGGTAGCCTTGGTGTTTTTTGGGGTTGCACGGCTCTTCTGGCAATACGGCGTCAATAGTTATCAAAGCACAGGGAGTTAAATCGTGGCACTGATCGAAGTTGAAAACGTAGCAAAAACCTTCCGAGTCGCCAAACGCTACGAGGGGCGTTTTGGAGCGATTCGCAGCCTGCTCGCTCGCGAGTACCGCGAAGTTCACGCCGTCGACAAGGTCTCGTTCCAGCTCGAAGCGGGCGAGATGGTCGGCTATATCGGGCCGAACGGCGCAGGCAAATCGACCACCATCAAGATGCTAACCGGCATTCTGGTGCCGAGCAGCGGGCGTATCATGGTTGCAGGGCGCGTGCCCTACCAAGAGCGGGTTGCCCATGTGCGCAAGATCGGTGTGGTCTTCGGCCAACGCTCGCAGCTTTGGTGGGATCTGCCAACTATCGAATCGTTCGAGCTACTGCGCCATATCTACAAAATCCCCTTCGAGCGCTGGCGTGAAAACCTCGACACCTTCAGCGACATTTTGGAACTCGGGCCATTCCTGCATACGCCCGTGCGCCAGCTCTCGCTTGGGCAACGCATGCGCGCTGACCTAGCCGCCGCCTTACTGCACGATCCCAATATCCTTTTCTTAGACGAGCCGACGATCGGGCTCGATGTGGTGGCCAAAGATCGCATTCGCCAGTTCTTACAGCGCATCAACAAAGAGCGCGGCACCACCGTGATTCTGACCACTCACGACCTCGAAGATATCGAACGGCTCTGCCAGCGCGTCATTCTGATCGACCATGGCACCCTGATCTACGATGGCGCGCTCGAAGAGCTGCGCAACCGCTTCGGACGCGAGCGCACTGTGGTGATCGATATCGAAAATGGCCTGCCCGACAACGCTCACGATTGGCGGCCAATCGGCGTCAACAGCGTGCGCCGCGAAGGACGACGCTTCTGGTTTAGCTTCGACCGCCATGCGACCACCGCCGCCGCCCTGATCGGCGAGATCGCGCAACGCTACCAGATCCGCGACCTTACTGTCGAAGAGCCGAAGATCGAGACGATTGTGCGTCAGATCTACGAAAGCGGTTCGGTGACAGTCTAGAATTCTCTTCAATGCCAAACAAGCTAAGCTCCGACGAGAAGTTGAACTGTTCACGTATAACTTCTCGTCGTTTTTTGTGTCCGTCATACTCAAGCAAATCGCTAGACTCTATGTTCAAAACTCTAGCGGTGTGGTCTCTACGCAAAAGAAGGCTTCTAGCGCGTCCGCCTACGGCTACAAACGCTCTGCCCATTACATTGCAGTGCTAGCTGTATGCCCAAAGAGCTCCTTAAAAGCAATCATTCAAACGAATTTCGTATAACGAGACGTGGAACTTGACCATTTTTGTTGTATGAGCGAGAAACAGAAGCATGTGGGGATGCTGTTCGCTAGCCCACTTTGCTGCTGGACGGCCGATCTGGTAGCCGTAGGCGGACGCGGTTGTGCCCTTTTTTGAGGTAAAGCAGCTCACGTCAACAAAACGCAGCCTTAGGTATGGGTTGTTCTCTGTTTCTCGCCGCTTGTATGGGTTTCATCTCTCTGTTGTTGCAAACAGCTCTTGCGCACTGCTGAACGGTTATTCGCGCCCTAGAACTCAGAAACTTGAGAACGATACTTGACAACTTATCTATTCGCATATACCCTTGATGCGACAATCGTTGACGCATCAATAGTAGGTTTGGAAGGTTCAGCATGGCACAAGATCGCTCGCAATCCACGAAAGATCCCGTGGTCAGAAATGAAATTCCTGAACGAATCGTAGTTCCTCCCGACGCTGGCCTGCACGGCACCCAAGCGTTGGTGGCAATGTTCGGCATTATGGCAGTTGTTTTGCTTACAGCGCTCGATCAAACCATTGTTAGTACAGCCCTGCCGCGCGTTGTTGCTGACCTTGGCGGCTTCCATCTCTACGCTTGGGTCGCTACTGCAAACTTGCTGACTTCAACCGTGATGGTGCCGATTATCGGAGCGCTAGGCGATTTATATGGCCGCAAGCCATTTCTGCTCGCCTCGATCATTATCTTCACTGTCGGATCGCTTTTGGCGGGTTTTTCGCAAAGCATGATCTGGCTGATCACAGCGCGCGGCCTGCAAGGCGTAGGAAGCGGTATGTTGCAAGCGACCGCTTTCACCAGCGTGAGCGATATGTTCCCGCAACCCGAGCGACGCGCCCGTTGGCAAGGTCTCGTAACCAGCACCTTCGCCTTAGCCAGTCTGGTAGGGCCGACGGTGGGCGGCTTTTTGACCGATGGTTTTGGCTGGCGCTCAGTTTTCTTTATCAGCCTGCCGTTCGCAGTTTTGGCCTTTAGTATGATCTGGTTTATGTTGCCCGCCGACCTTTCGCCGCGCCAAACCAGCCGCCGCATCGACTGGGCTGGCGCTTTTTTCATTAGCACAGCCATTACAACGCTCTTGCTTACGGTCGAATGGGGCGGCAGCGTTTATGCTTGGGGCTCACCACAGATCATTAGCCTGATCGTCGCAACCCTGCTGCTGACGGGCATCTTCATCTGGATCGAGATGAAAAGCCCTGCGCCGCTGTTGCCGATCGATCTCTTCAAGACGCGCTCTATCGCGATCGTCTGCATTATTTCGAGCTTGTTCGGCTTGATGATGTTCGCGCTCTCGTACTACACTCCGCTGCTGATGCAGGGCGGTTTTGGCCTTAGCCCAAGCGAAGCGGGCACCTACCTGACCCCTATGGCGATCTCGGTGGCTTTGGGTAGCTTGGTCTGTTCACAGATTTTCGCCCGTGTGCGGGCAATGAAACCTTTGATGTTGACCGGCGCGATTCTCGTTCTGATCGGCGCCAGCCTGCTGGTCAGCATCAATAGCAATAGCTCGGTGCTCTTTTTGGCGATCTGTCTGCCGCTCACTGGCTTCGGCATCGGCATGCAGTTGCCTATGACCACGATTTTGATTCAGTCGATTGTGCCGCGCAACCGCATTGGCGTTGGCACCTCGACTATTCAATTCTTGCGCCTAATCGGCAGCACGGTCGGTACGGGCATCATCGGCACGATCGTTAACAGCGTTTATCTGTCGCGCATCACCGCTGTGATCAGCCCCGATATGGATCAGCGTTTGGTCGATGGCTATCACAACCCGCAGGCGCTCGTTAATCCCGAGATCAGCAGTTCGTTGACTCAGATCGCTCAAGAGCTTGGCAGCCATGCACAAGGCCATCTCGAGCTGCTGGCTACAACCGCACGAGATGCGCTTGTCTCTGGTGTCTGGATCAGTTACGCTATGGTGCTAAGTGGTGGAATTATCACCTTCTTGTTCTTGCTCGGATTACAGGTACCCAATTATAAGGAAAGTGGCAAAAAAGCGCCTGTTAGAGCTACTAAAACAGCCTAAAATTCAAGATTAAAGATCAGCTCGTGTGCTCGATACGATAGACATGAGGAAAGCTTGGTCTACAATAAACAATAGTTATAAATAGCGCCAAGAAGACTAAGGAGGTAGTGTCTTTGACAGACGATTCTCAACAGCAAGTTTATACGACTCCCATTCAAGAGACCCTGATCTATCAGTTATCGCGCACCTACTTTGAGTTGATCCCTACTTTTGAGCGCTTTATGGGCCTGAGTCGGGCACGTTGGCACCTTATTTCAGTGCTTTCAGACAAAGAATGTTTGAGTCAAGCTCAACTAGCCCAGCTCCTGCGGGTCGATGGCGCAGCGATCACCCGCCAAGTTAAACAGCTCGAAGAAGATGGCCTTGTGCTACGACGCGCCGATCCGCAAGATAATCGCTTCACGCTCGTTAGTCTCACCAGCGCAGGGCGAGAGCTATACAACAATCTACGTGAACGACGCCAATTACTTGAGCAGCAAGTAATCGCAGGATTGAGCAAAGAGGAGATCGAGCAGCTCAAACAGGGGCTTCAACGCCTGCGAGCGAATATTCAAGCGATCCAAGAGCAAGCATAAAGTCGACCCCTAACGGGCATGGATAGCAAAAAGAAGTATCTCGCACTACAAAGCGAGGTACTTCTTTTTGAGTTAGGAGAAACGAGACTAAGAAAATTCTTGAAACGAGAGCAAGACAAAGCCAGAAAGATAGCGCTTGGAAGCGTAGGTTAGGCCGAAGCGCTACGCGATAAAGAAGCGAGCGCGCTCGTAATAGTTTGATTCAATACTTCGCGGGTAAAGGGCTTTTGCAAAAAGCCATGCAGACCGATATTGGTATAACATTCGATAAGCTCTTCAGGTTGATAACCACTCATAAGTATCAAGGCTACGTTACTATCAAGCTTTTGGGTAAGGATGCTCGCTAGTTCATCTCCAGACATACCCGGCATGGATAAATCGATTAGAACAAGTTTCAAATCTGGAAGGCCACGTTCCACTAATTCTACAGCCTGAGGGCCACTCGTTGCAGTATGAACTGTATGCCCACCGCGTTGTAGCATGCGTGCAATAACCGAACAGACCGCCTCTTCGTCGTCTACTACCAAAATCGTAAACGATGGTGTCCTATCATTCATCGCTGTGAACCTTTGGAGCTCCTAAGCCTGGGAGCAATATGGGACAAACAGAGGCCCATACCAATAATATTGTTGTTCCACCATAACGGTCAGAACTGCAGATACCTGATACCAAGACACAATGCAGCCAATTTAGCAAATATGTCACAAAATGCTTGTGATCCAGTATGAAGAGCTTCCAACATCCTGTTTTAATTCATAGAAACAACCTTTCAATTAGAAAACGCTGATATCGATATATAAAAAGCTCGCTTTATAGCGTTGAGCGATTCAATGATAAGAGAGTTCAAGGATAATTTTTGTGGTCTTAAGAATTATTTTCCCATTATACATATGGAAATAACCAGCATATAAATGCTTTGTAGCTTTTTGACATTTTGTCAAAAACTCACAATGTATGCACATAATCTTAGCAAGATTGAGGGATAGGCGTATTTTTCTATTCATAAGCTTATCCTGAATAGGATTCGCTTTGTGGTAAACAGCCTCCTTATACATATTGTATAAGCATGATCCGAAACGAGAAGCGACATGTCATGCCGCTACTGCAACGTATGCATCATACTGAGAGTGCTACTTATACCACTTTATATAGTAAATCTCGCATCTCATTTAAATCGTTAGTGAATGTTCTTAAGTAAGTAGATTTAATAACATTTCAACTCTACAATTATACTACATTTCTATGCTTTTGAAACAAAAAATGCCAGTTCTATATTGATCAAAATCGCTTTAGTCTAGTTTTGACATAATAAGGTTTTAGAGATAGATCGATACATTTACAATTGAGCGCTGATCAATCTTGAGAATCGACAGTAGCGATCAAACATGAGAACAATATACCCACTATTATATAAATAAAATTTCCATAAAACTATACATTTGCAGCTGCTTTTTAACACGAATTCAAAATCCTCTTGCAATAGGCTCAGACGCTTCATAGCTCGTTCACTGAAAAATTCGCACGCGCAATGGGAAAATCATACCAAATCCGTTTAAAGACGTGCATGCTCTTCGCTCAGAAAAACGAAAAGCTGGGAAAAGGAAAGAGTCACGTTCCACTCTGCCCAAGGCCAAAGAGAAGCTAATCAACCGGATTTGGTATCAGAACCAAGATACTGTTTGCAGTCTGTGGAACTTGAAGTTTGTTGCATAACTCTTTCGCTGGCTTTTGTGTTCCTACGAGGTGAGAAGACATGTTGTTAAGCAGAGCAGAGGTGGCGGGGCGCAGACGATACGCGCTTGTGTTGAGGGCGGGATGTTGATAGCCGTAGGCGGACGCGGTTAATGCCTATTTTGGGGGAAAGACCAAGCCGCCAGAGCGCTGAAGGTATCTACGGTATAAAGCGAGGGTTTTTGGTCGTCGCGCCTATGAATGAGGATTATAAAGAAAGAGGAATGCATTGAGCAATGCACTCCTCTTTATTGGTCTTGAGATCGAGATGTATAGCTATGCTCTCGACTAGGATTCCAGCATTTGCAGGGCATACACCGAAGTTTCAGCGGTAATGAAGAGGGTAGAACCATCTTCGCCACCCCACGTAAAGTTGGAAGGCATTTCAGGCAGGGTGATCACGCCTAGAGGGGTTGTGTCAGCGGCAAAGACATGGATTCCATCGGGACCAGTACAGTACAAGTAGCCCGATCGATCGAATTTCATGCCGTCGGGAACACCAGGGCCTTCGCCCTCTACGCGCGTCCACAGCCGCCCATCGATCAAGGTGCCATCAGCAAGCACATCAAAGACTCGAATATGGCCTCGCAGCGTATCGTTCACAAATAGCTGACGTTCATCGGGCGAAAAACAGAGCCCGTTGGGGAGCTTAAAGTCGCGCACGAGCAGGGTGATATCGCCTGTCTGCGGATTAACACAATAAACGCCCTGAAATGGCAACTCAGCTTCGCGCTCAACCCCATAGGCGGAGGTTCGGCCTGCTAAAGGATCGGTGAAATAGATCAATCCATCTGAGCGAACGACGATATCGTTTGGGCTATTCAGTTCCTTGCCATCGTAGTGGCTTGCGATAACGGTCAAACTTCCGTCCGGCTCGGTTCGCACGACTCGACTGGTCGCATGTTCGCAGGTCAGTAAACGGCCCTCACGGTCATAGGTGTTTCCATTGGCCATGTTACTCGGCTTGCGCACAACACGCAGGCCTTCTTCAGCAGACCAGCGATAGAGTGTATCGCCAACAATATCGCTGAAGAGCAGACTTTTATGTTCTGGTTCCCATACCGGCCCTTCCACAAAGCGGAAGTTATTTGCAACAACGCGAAGTCCCGCACTCTGGTCGATCAGCCCATACATGCGATCATCAGATACCCGCACTTCTACTTGCATAAGGGTCATGTTCCGCCTCCTCGAATGTCTGTTACGACTCCTTTGTCGTCTGACGTTTGCGTCTATCCTAGACCCGCTTAATACAGTTTGTTGGAGGTCTGGGCGGTTTCGCCTCGGAACGCAGCAACAGCCTGTTTGGCAGCGGCGGCCATCAAACGAGCATCGCTTTGGATGGTCACGAACTGCATACCTTTATCGGCCATCGCTCGTGCATAACTAGGACTACCACAATGTATTCCAACAACGATCTTATGAGCGCGAGCGCGCTCAACGATATGATCAATAATGCTCACAACAGCCTCATCGGTTGGGTCAGCCTTGGGTGGATAGCCATGGCTCTGAGCGAGATCGGACGGCCCGATATAGATCGAGTCAAGCCCGGGCACACTCAAAATATCGTCAAGGTTTTCGACCGCCTGACGTGTTTCAATCATCGCCATGGTGATCACGCTATCGTTGGCGTTGGCAGCGTAATCATCGCCAGCATAGTACGAGACGCGAGTCGGCCCGTAGCTGCGATAGCCAAGGGGAGGATAGCGGCATGCGCCCACAAAGGCCTCACACTCGGCGCGGGTATTAACCATGGGGCAGATGATTCCGAAACAGCCAGCATCGAGCAGACGCATAATCATGCCCGGATCGTTCCACAACACACGCGCCATAGGAATGGTGTTGGTGGTCGCGATCGCCTGCAACATTGTGACCGCAGCTTGAAAGTCGACCGGCCCATGCTGAGTATCGATCGTCAGGCTATCCCACCCCTGGTGCGCCATGACTTCGCTGGCAAAACTATCGGGAATGTGCAACCAACCGTTTACTACACACCCGCCCTGCGACCAGATCTTCCGAATCGTGTTTTCGCGCATCGTTGCCTCTTGAACGTGAGAATAGCTACAAAAAAAGTATCGGCGTATGCTGAAAAAAGTGAGGTAGAAGAGCTACCTGTTTGGGGATACGTTGAGGCTTATAAAGTGTCTGTACTATAAAGCAGAGCATACAGGCTGTCAAGACAACACTTGCTTCTCGTAGCGCTTGTCCTATACAATAGAGAGTGGGCTTTCTTTCTACAATCAAAGCAAACGCGAGAGCAAAAGCCCATTGCAAACCAACACGATACCAGTGCTTCACACTATGTCGCTGCTATCGATCACTAGAGATCTATGCATATTAGTATGATTGCGCCTTTTGGCATTCGCCCAAAAGGCACCCTGCTGGCCCGTATGTTGCCCTTAGCCCAAGCGCTGCAGCGACGAGGCCACAGCGTCCGTATCGTCGCACCTCCAGTGCATAACCCTCAGGATGCTGGCACGATCCACAACTACGACGGTGTGGAGGTTGAACATGTGGATTTGGCGCGTTTGCCAGCTTCGCTCGACTGGAGCGTGTCCCTCTTCCAAGCAGCTCGCGCAAGTAAACCCGATCTGATCCATCTGTTTAAACCCAAAGGCTTTAGCGGTCTAGCGGCGCTCTTGGCGCGTCTCTGCTCAAATCTACCCTTAGTGGTCGACACAGACGACTGGGAAGGTTGGGGAGGTTGGAACGATCTGCTCGACTATCCATACCTCGCCAAACAGCTCTTCGCCTGGCAAGAACGCGATCTAGCGCGCCGCGCCGCTGCGGTTACTGTCGCGAGCCGCACACTTCAAAGCCAGGTCTGGGGCTTTGGAGTAGCGCCCGAGCGCGTCTTCTATCTGCCCAACGGCATCACGCTTCAAAACACTCGCCCATCGCTTAACGGACGCGATCCCAAAACGCTGCTGCTCTACACGCGCTTTTGGGAATTCGACCTGCCCGATCTGATCAGCAGTTTGGTGGCGATCGTTCAGCAGGAAGCAGCAGCTCGTCTGATCGTAATCGGCAAAGGCGAGCGCGGCGAAGAAGAGCGAATGCTTCAACTAGCTGAACGGGCAGGCGTGCGCCAAGCGATCGAGTATCGCGGCTGGCTCGAACCGCAGGAGATTCCGAGCCTGCTCGCCCAAGCGAGCATTGCGCTGGTGCCCGTCAACGACACATTGATCAATCGCGCTCGCTGTTCGGCTAAGCTGCTCGAATTGATCCAAGCTGGCTTAGCGATCGTTGCCTCCGATGTGGGCCAGATGCGCGAATATCTACGCCACAATCAGACCGGTATGCTGGTTGCGCCCAAAGATCCGGCTGGTATGGCGCGCGCCGTACTTGAACTGATGCACGACCAAGGCCTACGCGATCGCCTAGCCGAAGCCGCCTACAACGAGCTCTGCCGCTTCGATTGGGAAGCGCTCGCTCCTATTGCCGAAGCCGCTTACCAGTGCGTCCTTTCCAAGCCGAAATAAGGCTCAGCTAACAGAGCAGCAGGGCGATACCAGCCTTTAAACGATAGGATTAAGTATGTACTAAACCCACATGAACGAGCGACCCCATATAAGCGCATTACTAACAACAACATACCATCCACAAGGAGACCATTTATGTCCTTCGTCGTCGTTCAGGCACACATCCTTCGTTATAAAGCCTGGTATATGGGCTTTGGCTTCGCTGCGTTTCTAGTCCTCCTAAGTCTCTTTCTCACTCCTACCGATCATCTTCCTGTAGTATGGGCTGCACGCATTGAACTCGCTGGAGGATCTGCCTATGGGCCCGAGATGGATGCACTCTTTCACGAATATTGGGACGAACCTTTTGCCAGCGCAGGCTTTGCCTATCCGCTAACTGCGATCTGGTTCGGGCTGCCGATAGCCTTCCTACCCGATGTGTTGCTCAATATGGTCGCCTGTGTGATCTGCTTGGGAAGCGTTGGGCTCGGCCTGCATTTGTTGCGTATGCCCGTGGCGCTCGTGCTATTTGCGCCCGTATTGTGGGGCATTCAATTCATTCAGCTAACAACCTGCCTGATGGGCCTGACCTTGATCGCGATTTGGGCAGCTCGCGAACGACGTTGGTGGCTCATGATCATATTGCTGGTATTGATCAGTGCTACAAAACCGCAGACAACCTTACTGCCGGGTCTGTTCTTAGCGCTCTATGCCCTACGAGCGGGACATTGGAAGCCGCTGCTTATCATAGGTGCAGTAGTGATAAGCCTGCCCTTCGCATTGGAGCCAGATTGGGTGACAAAATGGATAGCGAGCGCTCAACGTTATACCAACGCGATTCCCGCCTTCTGGCACTACTATTTCCTTCCCATCGGATTATGGTTCCTCTGGAAACGCCACTGGTGGGCAGGGATCGCCATCTCTCAGATAGCGCTCTTCCCCATGCTCTTCCATCCCTATGTGTTATCGCCATTGATCTTGGCCTATATTCCCCTCAAATCGAACAGGTTTGCTTGGTTTATGGTCGCTTGTTCGTGGTGTGTGTTGCTTCTGCCCTTTATTATGCCCTATTGGCTCACGCTGACGCTCAGTTACATCGTGCCAATTTGCATATGTTATTACCTGAAGAACATCAGAGAAGAAGCAGAGCAGCCTAGCAGCCTAGCCGCCATCGGCACAGAGGTATGATCGCTGCTCGGGCGCATCGTGCGATGGACCTGCGATATCGGTTGTTGCTTTTTGGCTTCTGGCAGAGTGGCAGGTGATACCAAATTCGGTTGATTACCTTCTATTTGGCCTTCGGCAGAGTGGAACGTGACCATTTATTTACAAGAGCGCAAGTCCGTAAACTGATTTAGTATGATACGAAATCCGCCTTGTTGTATGTTGGGGTGCGCTCTGGGCACACAGCTACAACAGCCTGCTTACGGGCGAGCCGTTGGTAGCCATAGGCGGACGCGCTAGCAAGCCTCTTTGGGGAAGAGAGCAAGCCGCCAGAATGCTGAAGTGATCAATAGATTTGATATGAGGATATTTGTTGTGAGAGATTTCGCACTATGGTGCGAAATCTCTCACAGCCCAGTTGCGTATCGATCGACGTGCAGACTGAACACACACGTCTAAGCGAAGAAGCACGCGCTTGAATTAGGGCAGCGCGAGGGTCGCCACAAAGCTTTCGATCGCAGCGCGATAGGTTTCAGGATCAGCAGACAAGCCGCTGGCGTGTGGGCCTTTTAGCTCAACAAAGGTTTTGGGCTGGTTGGCCCGCTCAAACAGCTTTTGGCCCTGCTCAAAAGGAATCAAGCGATCGTCGCGGCTATGCAAAATCAAAACTGGCGTCTGGATCTGGTTGATGCGGTCGATCGAACGGTAGTGGTTGCGCGATAAGATTCGTGCTGGCAGCCAAGGGTATTGGTAGGCAGCCACATCGGGCACGCTGGTAAAGGTCGCATCGAGCACCAAAGCGGCATTGGGGCGATGACTGCTAAGCCACGTCGCCACGCCGCCGCCCAGCGATTCGCCCACCACCACAATCCGCTCGGCAGGAATGCCGCGCTCCTTGGTAAGATAATCCCAAGCGGCCAGCCCATCGGCATACAAACCCACTTCGATCGGCTCGCCCGTACTTTCGCCATAGCCACGATAGTCGATCAGCAAGATCGAAAAGCCCAAGTCGTGCCAGAGTTTGGCATGCGATAGCCTTCCGCTGATGTTATCTCCGTTGCCGTGCAAAAAGAGCACGGTCTTATCGCCTCCCGGAATAAACCAGCCAGCAATCTGCTCTTGATCCTTGGTTACAATGCGCACTGGCTCATATTCAAGACCTACCTGTTCAGGTGTGCCGCGCAAATCACGTTTGGGCAGATATAACATCTGATCTTGTATCGAATAAAAGTAGAGCACAATTACAGCATAACTTCCGAGCAACACAGTAAGAAGAATAGTTAATGCTTTTTGCATGGTTGTACCTTGATAAAGAAAAGCTTTCTTTCATTATAGACCTTCAAAGATAGTTTGGCAGACCTCTATAATGAAGACTTTTCTGTAGTATGATGTTTTGTAATGCTTCCAATGAATCAAATACCCGCCCCGCTCGAAACAAAGAGAGGATATTTGGATGGGAACACAACACCTGAAGGTTGGGGATCTGGCGCCAGACTTTACGCTCACCAGCGATACGGGCGAACAGGTCACGTTGTCGGACTATCGCGGCAAAAAGGTGATTATCTTCTTCTACCCCAAAGACGATACTCCGGGCTGCACCAAACAGGCCTGCTCCTTCCGCGATGAATACGTCGATATCGACGCCAAAAACGCCGTTATCTTCGGCATCAGCGCCGATGACATCGACTCGCACCGTCGCTTTAAGAGCAAGTATAACCTGCCTTACCTGCTCTTAGCCGACGTCGATCACCAGGTCTCGGAGCTGTACGGTGTCTGGGGCAAGCAAAAAATCATGCTCTTTTCGTATACCGGCATCTTGCGCTCGCACTTTGTGGTCGACGAACAGGGCTATCTAAGCGATGTGCAGTACAACGTCGATGCTGGTGCTAGCGCCCAAAAAGCCAAGGCCAGTTTAGGCCTTTCCTAGGCAAAGTTTCAATGCAGCAAGTCGTTGCCAAGCGGCGGATAAGTGATCGAGCAGATCACTTATCCGTCTTGACGTTTTTTGTGTTGAGCTGCTCTGTAAATAAAATTTTAGAGGTATACAGGGGAACAATTCTGCCAACAAACTCCGCAGCTTAGGCCTGATTCGGTTGCCAAATATAAACCGAAGGAAATGCTTTTTTAACCATACCCTTCGGCAGGTAAGGGCAAGCAGTAAGCCAGCTTCGATACGCTCAAGCTAGCTATTTTCTAGTTTGCGACGCGCCTTATAGCAGATCGGCTTGCTGTGTTCTGCCTTCTGGCGGTTTGGTCTTTAGCCCAAAAAAAGCTGCTAGCGCGTCCGCCTTCGGCTACCAACATCTCATCCAGCAAAGCGGTGGGTTATCGGCGGGCTTTGCCCGCCCAAAACTCGAGCTGCCAAACGGATCGTCCATCACTACAAGAGGCAAATAACAAACAGGGCGGACTCACATTTGTCCGCCCTGTTGTATTGCTGTTACCGAATCTGCTTGATCACTTGTTGCTTTTGGCCTTCGGCAGAGCAGAATGTGTCTCTTTTTGTTGTGACGCGTTTTTTCCTGTCTCCACACGGCAAAAAGGCCAGGCGTTAAACAGATTTGCTTTGAGCTAGAGATGCTAGAGCAGCCTAGCGCTTGCTAGAAGCCGACCGGATAACCATCGGCGCGCCACTCGCTGCCCGCCACATAGGCGCCCGAGGGCAATCGCCAGATGATCTGGCCGCGTCCGAAGATGCCGTGGCCCTCGGCGTAGCTAACCTGGTGGCCGCGCTCGCGCAGAGCATTAGCGATCTCGGGCGAAGTGCCAGCTTCAAGCTGGACCTCCAAGCCTTTGTCCCAGTACCAGCGCAGCGCATCGATGCTGGCTTGGGGGTTCATACCGTAATCGACCGTGTTGACCACCATCTGCGTGTGGCCTTGGGGCTGCATATGGCCGCCCATCACACCGAAGGGGCCGATCGCTTCGCCGTTGCGCGACAGGAAGGCCGGAATAATCGTGTGATAGGGGCGTTTGCGCGGAGCCAGCATGTTGAGATGGCCCTCTTCGAGCTTGAAGCCAGCGCCACGATTCTGCAACGAAACGCCCGTGCCCGGCACCACAATACCCGAACCGAATCCAGCGAAGTTCGACTGAATCAGGCTGACCATCATACCGCTCTCGTCGACGGCGTTCATATAGACCGTACCACCCCGCACTGGATCGCCGGGCTGAGGCAACAGAGCCCGTTCGCCGATCAGGGCGCGCCGCTCGGCAGCGTACTCCTTCGAGAGCAACTGCGCAGTGGGCACTGTGACATGCTCGGGATCGGCGACATAATGGTGGGCGTCGGCGTAGGCCAGCTTGATCGCTTCGATCTGCAAGTGGTAGGCTCGCTCGCTATCGCGCGGCAGGCTGCTCAGATCAAAGCCTTCCAAAATGTTGAGCGCGATCAGAGCGGTGATGCCTTGGCCGTTGGGCGGAATCTCCCAAACGTCGTAGCCGCGATACGAGGTCGTGATCGGCTCGACCCACGTGCTGGTATGCTGAGCGAAGTCGTCTAGGCTGAAGAAGCCGCCCGTCTTCTGGGCGAAGGCTACGATCTCTTCGGCGATAATGCCGCGATAGAAGGCCTCGGCCTTGGTCTCGGCGATCAGGCGCAGAGTACGGGCATGGCCCGGGCTGCTCCAGATCTCGCCGACTTGAGGGACACGGCCGTTGGGCGCGAAGGTCTGGCCCCAACCTTGAAACTCTGGCTCGCTAAAGCTGAGATAGTTCTGGGCAGCGCGCTCCCAGTTCTCTTGAACCACAACCGGCAGGGCATAGCCCTTTTCGGCGTATTCGATGGCTGGCTCGAAGAGGGTCTCAAAGGGCAGCTTGCCGAAGCGAGCGTGCAGATCGCGCCAACCAGCGGGCGCGCCCGGCACCGTAACCGCCATCCACCCGTAGCTGGGCATGCTGTCATGGCCCTGTTTACGCACCACTTCAGGGGTGAGCGCTGCCGGAGCGCGCCCAGATGCGTTCAAGCCGTGCAGTTTACCATCGACCCAAATCAGGGCGAACATATCGCTACCGATGCCGTTCGAGGTCGGCTCAACCACGGTAAGGGTGATGGCCGAAGCCAAAGCGGCATCGACAGCGTTGCCGCCGCGCTGCAACATAGACAAACCAGCCTGAGCCGCCAAAGGCTGACTGGTTGAAACAATACCGCGTCGTGCAAAGAGTGGCTGTCGTACACTTGGGTACGGAAGATGCTTCAGATTGATCTGCATACTCATTCCTACCGATTCGTTTAAGGAGCCTAGTGGGAAACCATAGGCTCAGTATACACGCTGTTTATGAGATTTGAATATCATAGAATTGGTAATAAACGAGTTCAAGCGTTATACTACAATAGGTATGTATTTATACATATCTCATACTTTGCGCGTGTTGATACCACCTAACAGGTAGATACATTTACGATCATGGAGAACTCGCCATCTTCTCGTATCAACGGTTCCGGTTCCGACGGCGGACTAACGGATGCAGGGATTGCGGCACTAAAAAAGGGCGATAAAGCCCAAGCGCGAAAACTGTTAGCACAAGCTCTCAAACGCGATCCTAACAACCTGCGTGCCTGGCTCTGGCTTTCGGGTGCAGTCGAAACTGAAGCTGACCGTCGCCACTGTCTGCAACGAGTCCTTCAGATCGACCCGCAAAATCGGGCAGCCCAACGCGGCCTGGAACAACTACGAGCTGTGGCTCCAGCTCCTCCTATTCCTGAAACAACAGCCAAAGCCGAGGCTCCTGCACCAGTTAGCTCGGCCCAACACACGCCCCAAGCGACGCCTGCGGCCATGCCAGCTGAGTCGCAACGCGAAACTGTGCCGCTTGAGCCGAGTTCGCTGCCGGATCCTGCGGCGCGCGTCGAAGCTGTTCAGGCGCCTCAAGCTGTGACCGCCAACCCAAAGCAGATCGTTTGGCCGCCGCCTGAAACCCAGCCCAGCAGCGAGCAAGCCAACGCGGTCGCTTGGCCGCCACCTGAAACCCCCGTCAAACTCGAACACGAAAAACACATCGAGCTGAGCGAACTGCTCTCCAAACGTGATTGGAAAGCCCTATTACACCTTGCTCGCAAGCGCCTGCTTCAGCTAAAGGAACTTCGCTTCAAAAAGCCAGAACTGAAAAAACCCAAGTTCTTGCAAAAGCTCCCGCCGATCAGCATCAACCCAAAGCTGAAGCGCCTTCTCCACCCGCTCTATTTGGCCTACGCCGCCTTTGGCGTAGTGGTCATGATCGCCTTTGGGGTGGCGATCAACCAGTTCATCAACCAAATGAGCGCCCAAGAGGCGCAAGTCGAGCAGGTCGCGGCGTATGAGGATAGTGCGGCCACACCGACCCTTGATCGCTTCACGCTCGCGCGCACAGCGACAGCCGAAGCGCGCCGTGCCACAGCGGCGGCGCGTGCCACCGAGCGAGCGATGCCTCCTACACCGACGGCGGTGCCCACAGAGCAGCGCTTGGTAAGTGCTCGTTCTGCCCCGCCAGTTGAAGAGGTCACGCCCCAAGTATCGCCTGCTACAAACGACGATGTTTTAGAGAACCTATCTGAAGAGATCGAGCTAGGCCGATCGTTCGCGCGCAATCAGCAATACGACGAAGCCTTCCGGGTCTACAACCAGATCCTCCAAAAAAACTCCGAGGATGTGACGGCCTACTACTATCGAGGACGCCTGCGCAACTATCTCAAAGAGCATGACACAGCCCTCGAAGACTTTAACAAAGCGATCGAGCTACTGCCCACCTTCGCCCAAGCCTACTACGGCCGCTGCTCGGCCCAAATGTTTATGGGCGACTATGAAAAGGCTCTGCCCGATTGCCAGAAAGCGATCGAGCTGAAGCCCGACTATCCAGATGCGTATGTCGATCTGGGCGTGATCTATATGAATATGCAGCAGTATGGAGAGGCTTTGGCCTCCTTTAACACTGCGCTGTCGATCGATGCAGAACACGCCTACGCCTATCTAGATCGCGGCTATCTCTATGTGCGGCTGGGCGAAAACTACAAAGCCATCGATGATTTCACCAAGGCCATGGAGCTCGACAGCTCGATCGATGCCCACTGCCCACGCGGCTCGGTGCGCTTCTATATAGGCGACTACGAAGGCGCAATCGCCGACTGCAGCGAGGCCATTCGCCGCAACCCGCGCGATACCGCGCCCTACTACAACCGTGCCCGCAGTTATGCGGCGATCGGCGACTACGAGCGCGCCCTGCAAGACTACACCAGCATCATCTCCCTCCAAGATAGGCCAGCCAACGCCTATCTCCAGCGCGGTATGATCTACGAGTATTTGGGCCGCTCAGATCAAGCGCTCGAAGACTATCTGAAGGCCGATCAGATCTACAAGGCCACTGGCAACAGCTACGCCTCTAATATGGTGCAGCAGTTGATCCAACGCTTGAAACGCCAGCCCGAGGTTTAAGCGCAACGCGCCATAAGCAGCTATTTGAAAGCATTGGGATCCAGGAAACTGACCCCAATGCTTTTTCTTTTCGATCGACGCTCTTCTAACAAATCCACTGCTTTCTTCAGAGTGCTGCGGCGAGGTTTCTACCTTCCATTCGTTGCTTGGCGCGTCCGCCTACGGCTACCAGCATCCCACCCAACAAACGAGGCTTGTAGCTGTATGTGCCGAAAGACCACTCTCAAGCCAACAATGCAAACGAAATTCGTCGTACTACTCTTTTTGCTGCGATCCGAAATCCGCTGCCTAAGGTTTTGGGGGGCGCTGGGCACACTGTTACAGCGGTCTGGTGGCGGGCAAAACGTTGATAGCCGTAGGCGGACGCGCTACAAGCCTTCTTTGGGGTAAGGAACAAGCCGCCTAAGCGATTGAGCGATCAAGAGGATGCGGCATTAGAAAGCGCACGTTGAGGATTGATCGCTGCGAATGAAACAGAGCGAGCGGATTCGCTATAAGTCGGTTCGTTTTTTAGCTCTTTTTGGCAATATAATGAATATGAGGATGAGCGTGGAGATGACGAGCCAGCAAGTCGCTCATCTTCTCAGCAAGCACTCATTTTTCGCCCAAAAAAGCGTGCTATAGTGTTACATCAGATTATTATTGTGCATCATAATGCCATCCTCCCTCTGCGCGATCTATCCAAACGAATTGTAGTAGCGGCTTTTCCGTACACGGGAAATGCACATGGACGAAACACAAACGACGCGTATTCAAGAGTTGCGACAACGGCTTGGGCGCTTTGCGCTTCAGCTTCGCCGCGCCTTGCCTTTTGTATTGGGCATTGTCGCGGCCTTTATCGCCATGTGGGCTTATCAGCTAGTCTATCCCGAGCCTGAACCGCTCTCGATCGCCTCGGTGAAAACCGCCGTTGTCGATGTGATGGCCTCGGCCACGCCCGAACCCGCGCGCTCGGCCTTGGTCTATCAAACGATTATGCCTTCGATCGTCTACATTCGCGTGCATGCGGGCGAAGAGGGCAGCGAAGATGAACTGAACGGCTTGGGCACAGGCGTTGTGATCAACACCAGCGGGCATATTCTGACCAGCCTGCATGTGGTTGAAGGCGCCGAACAGATCACACTGACCTTTGCAGATGGCACGCAGGCCTTGGGCGCGTTGATCGCAGCTCAGCCCGAAAACGACATCGCAGTGTTGGCGGCCAGCGAACTGCCTGAACTGCTGGTTCCGGCTGTTTTGGGCAACCCCAACAGCCTGCGAGTGGGCGACGAAGCCTTTGTGGTCGGGCATCCGCTGGGCCTCTACGGCTCGATGAGCTCGGGCGTGATCTCCGGCTTCGACCGAAGTTTCCGCAAACCCAATAGCGATGAAACCTTAGAGGGCTTGATCCAGATCGACGCAGCGGTGAACCCCGGCAACTCGGGCGGCCCGCTGCTCAATCGTTATGGGCAAGTGGTGGGCATTGTGACCGGTCTGGTTAACCCGACCGACCAAGATGTCTTTATAGGAATCGGCTTCGCCGTGCCGATTACGGCAGCAGGAGGCGCAGCGGGTATGCCCCCATATTAGGCAGCGCTGCTTGGTTAGGGAGACGCTGTGGGCGAGGCTAGAGAGAAAGAGCTCTCTGACTCGCTAGGAATATTCAGTCAAGGAGCAGGTCGATGAGTCAGTACAACAATCCCGACCATGGGACGGCTATGGAGCGGGTCTTGTACGAAGTGAAGAAGATCATCGTTGGTCAAGATCATCTGCTCGAACGTCTTGTGGTTGCTTTGCTGGCGCGCGGCCATATTTTGGTCGAAGGTGTGCCGGGCTTGGCAAAAACCATGACGATCAAGACCATGGCAGAGGCGATCGGCGGCGAGTTTAAACGCATTCAGTTCACGCCCGATCTTGTACCGGCTGACCTCGTTGGAACCCGTATCTACAATCAGAAGAGTGGCGATTTTAGCACCTCGCTCGGCCCTGTGTTTACCAACCTGCTGCTTGCAGACGAAATCAACCGCGCCCCGGCCAAGGTGCAGAGCGCTCTGCTCGAAGTGATGCAAGAGCGTCAAGTAACCATCGGGCGCGAGACCTTTAAAGTGCCGAACCTGTTTTTGGTTTTGGCGACCCAAAACCCCATCGAGACCGAGGGCACCTATCCCCTGCCCGAAGCCCAAGTCGACCGCTTTATGCTCAAGGTTCTGGTCGGCTATCCGTCGCCCACCGAAGAGTTTGTGATCGTCGAGCGCATGACCAGTACGCTACAGCAGATCGAAAAGGTGATGACGACCGATCAGTTGGTCGCTCTTCAAGATGAGGTCGCTAAGGTCTATGTCGATCCGGCGGTGATCGAATACGCGGTCAAGTTAGTGACAGCTACGCGCGAGCCGCAAGCGGTCGGGCTCAAAGATCTTAAACCCTACCTCACCTTTGGTGCCAGCCCGCGCGCCTCGATCAACCTCATCCTTGCGGCTCGCGCGCTGGCCTTTGTGCGCGGGCGGGCCTATGTGCTCCCGCAAGATGTGCGCGACTTGGCAGTCGATGTGATCCAACACCGTTTGGTGCTCTCGTATGAGGCCCTGTCGGACGAAGTCAGCAGTGACGCGATTGTGAAGCAGATCACCGAGCGTGTCGCTATGCCAGAGGTGCCACTCAATGAGCGAGCCAAGATCCGCTTCAACACCTGAGCGTATTCTGCAGCGCGTCGATTGGCAGATCATCCGGCGGCTC
The DNA here is from genome assembly GCA_937902315.1 of uncultured Chloroflexales bacterium. Taxonomy (GTDB): domain Bacteria; phylum Chloroflexota; class Chloroflexia; order Chloroflexales; family Chloroflexaceae; genus CALGUG01. The sequence goes on along the minus strand of CALGUG010000054.1, from coordinate 92,418 downwards.
GATGGCCTCTTGCAGGGCGACTACCGCAGCCTCTTTTACGGCCACGGGCTAGACTTCGCCGATCTGCGCGAGTACCAACCGGAGGACGACTTCCGCCATATCGATTGGAATGTCACGGCGCGCATGGATACGCCCTATGTGCGTCAATACACCGAAGATCGCGAGGTGACGGCTTGGTTTCTGCTCGACCTCAGCCCGTCTATGGACTTCGGCCCGCTGCAGAGCCAGAAGCGCAACTTGTTGATCGACCTTGTGGCCACCTTGGCACGCTTACTGACCCGCCACGGCAACCGCGTCGGCGCGATCAGCTATAGCAACGGCGTCGACCGCATGTTGCCAGCGCGCGGCGGGCGCATTCAAGTGATGCGCCTGATCAACGATCTGCTCAAACAGCCCAAGCTCGAGCGCGCCGCCGAGACCGATCTGACGCCCTTGCTGCAAGCCGCCCTTCACGCGACCAAACAGCGCTCCTTGGTCTTTGTGATCTCAGACTTTATCAGCGCGCCCGGCTGGGAGCGGCCCCTGCGTTTGTTGAGTCAGCGTCACGAGGTCTTGGCGATCAGAATATGGGATCAGCACGAGCGCGAGCTGCCTGATATCGGGCCGATTTTGCTGCAAGACGCCGAAACGGGCCAGCAGTTGTACGTCGATACGCACGACAAGCGTTTTCGGACACGTTTCGCCGAACTGGCGCAGCGCCGCGAGGCCGAACTGCAGCAGCTCTTTAAACGGGCCGGAGTCGACCAGCTTGCGCTTTCAACCAGCGATGATGTTGTACGGGCGATCGTGCGTTTCGCCGGATTGCGGCGACGCCGACAGCGCTAGGCCCGACGAGATCGTCGTGGATACGGGATTGGTATGATATTTATTTGGCCTGCAATGCTTCTCCTGCTGGTGCTGGTGCCGATCTTGGTGCTGTTCTATCGGCATGTGCAGCGCCAACGCGCCGAACTGCTCGAGCGCCATAAAGGCTTTGGCCTGCTGCAAGGCAGCCAAGGCGCTCTGCTCGAACGTCGCCGCCATATTCCGCCGCTGATCTTCCTGATCGGCATCACCGTTCTGCTGCTCGCGGTGGCAAGGCCCGAAATGCAAATCAGTCTGCCGCGCATCGAAGGCACCGTCATTTTGGTCTTCGACGTTTCGGGCAGCATGAAGGCCACCGATGTCGAGCCAAACCGACTCGAGCTGGCAAAGTCATTGGCGCGCGATTTCGTCGAACGCCAGCCCAACACCGTCCAGATCGGAGTGGTGGTCTTTAGCGACGGCGGTTTTTCGGTTCAAGCGCCGACCAACGATCAAGATCAGATCTTGACCGCGATCAGCCGAATCGGAACCGAACAGGGCACATCGTTGGGCCAAGGCATTTTGGCGGCACTCAATGTGCTGGCTCCTAGCGATGACGATGCCCCGCTCCGCTATTCCATGGCCCTGCCCAACGATGAAGAGGACGGACAGCGCCGACGCGAGATCCGCGAGCCTGGTTCGCAGCGCTCAAGTGCGATCGTGATGTTCACCGACGGCGAAAACACGGGCGACCCCGATCCGATCGAAGTGGCGACCTTCGCTTCCGAACAGGGTGTGCGGGTCTATCCGGTGGGCGTAGGCACCCTAAGCGGAATCGATCTAGAAGTCGAGGGATTTATCGTCCACACCCAATTGGACGATGCGATGTTGCAACAGATCGCCGAGATCACAGCTGGCAGCTATTTTCATGCCGAAGATAGAGATCGCTTGCAAGACATTTACGATGCGGTCAGTTTGCAACTCACCGTCAAACCTGAAAAGACCGAAGTAACAGCCGTATTTGCAGGTATTGGCGTGTTCTTTTTAGTTATTGGTGCGCTGTTATCGCTGATGTGGTTTAACCGCGTGCCCTAGGCGATACACACACTGGAGGTTTGCGATGGGCTGGATCTGGCCGAATTCCCTCTTGTTATTGGGATTGATACCGCTGCTAATCGCACTCTATATCTGGGCGCAACGCCGCCGAAGACGCTACGCCGTTCGTTATTCCAGCCTGAGCTTGGTTCGCGAGGCCTTGCCGCGTTTTTCGCAAGTGCGTCGCCACCTGCCCTTTGGCTTGTTGATGCTGGCTCTCACCAGCTTGATACTGGCGCTGGCCCGCCCGATCTCGATCGTGACCATCCCTTCTAACCAAACCACCATCGTTTTGGCGATCGATGTCTCGCGCAGTATGCTGGCGACCGATATTCGCCCTAACCGCTTGTTGGCAGCCGAAAGCGCTGCGCTCTCGTTTATTCGCAACCAAAAAGCCAGCACGCGCATCGGGATCGTAGCCTTCGCCGGTTTCGCCGAAATGGTGCAATCCCCAACCACCGATCAGGAGGCGCTCGAAACAGCGGTTGAAAGTTTGATTACTGGGCGCGGTACGGCGATCGGCAGCGCCATTATCGAATCGATCAACACCATCGCACTGGTTGATCCCAATGTGGCTCCCGTCTACACCGCCGACTCGTCCGGCCCCGAGCCTACGCCTGTGCCGCGCGGCGTCTACGCCACCGATATCATCGTCGTGCTGACCGATGGCGTGCGTACCACTGGCCCCTACCCCGAAGATGCCGCTCAACTAGCGGCCGACCGTGGTGTGCGCATCTATACGATCGGCTTCGGCACCGAAAACGGAGGGATCTTCGGCAACAGTGGCGGCGGTGGCGGTATGTTTGGCTCGAACGATCAGTTCGACAACAGCTTCAACTTCCGACGCGGCATCGACGAAGAGACCTTGAAGCAGGTGGCCGAGATAACCGGCGGCCAATACTACACCGCCGAGAGCGCCGACGAGCTGCACACCGTCTTCCAAGAGCTGCCGACCAACATCATTATGCGCCACGAAACCACCGAGATCAGCGCCTTCTTCGTGATCGCGGGCGTGATCGTGGCCCTAATCGCGATCGCGCTGACCTATCGCTGGAACCCGCTTGGCTAGCTCGCCTAGCCTCCCCAAAACGACTGCCCCACTATGGCTGAGAGCTTTACGCTTCAGCGCAGCATAGTGGGGCTTTGTCTATCTGCTCTGCTACATCCGCTTGATCAATTCAGCCCTCCGGCGTCAAGATCTCTACCTTCCATTCGGTCCTCAGCGCGTCCGCCTTCGGCTATCAACATCCCTTCCAACAAATGAGGCCTGTTTCCGTCTGCGCCCAAAGCCCATCCACAACCCCGCCAGACCTTGCCTAAGCCTCAGCTCTACAAATCGCCACACCACAAGCATTTTTTCTCCGAATCGGTACATATTAAAGTAGGGGCGACAACATAAGTTCTAGCGCGGCCAAAATTCCTCAAAAATTCATGCAATTTGTTGCAGTAGTTGCAACAGCGCTCCTCCAAACTCAAACCAAGCAAAGGTTTTCAGTTTGGAGGAGAACAATGTTTGGTTCGAAACGAGAAAAACAAGAACGTTTAGAACGAATCGCCGATCTGCTAGAAAAAGAAGTTCTTACGCAGGCTGATCTGGCCCGCAAACTTGGTGTTCATCGCTCAACAATCAACGATGACTTAGTCGACCTAGAAGCTCGTGGAATCTATCTTCAAGAGCATGAAGGGAAACTGAGCCTTTTTCGTCGTAGATAAAAATACCTCTTTATTCCCTCTGTGCTTGTTGCCATTTTTCAAAAGACGGCATGCTATGCTCATTGTAGTTAGCACATCTATCAGCGAGGTGAGCCATGCCAGCCACAAAAGGCTATGTTAAATCGCAAGGACTTGTAGAACTTCGCCGCCGCCTGATGGGCACACGCGGGCGAGCGACTCGTGGCGAACTTGCCAAGCAGCTTAATGTTGATAAATCGACGATCTCACGCTGGCTAACGGAGCTCGAAAGCCAGGGAGTACAAGTTAATGAGGATGAACAGCGTCGACTCTGGATCGATCCTGAGCACTTTACCGATCTAAGCCTTACCCGCGATGAGAGCATTTTGTTGATGCTCGGCCTACGACTGTTACAGCAGTTTATGGATAAACCCAACAGCCATATCATCGAGCTGCTCGACAAGCTGGGCACAGCCTTCCACAAAAGTCGCGCTCCTCAAGTCGGCCAATATGTTCAAGACCTCGCCAGATATCAGCGCGAACAATTGCCCGACGAGCGTCCTTATCCTGATCCCGAAGTGGTTTTGTCGCAAATCAGCCTGGCTTGGTTAGAAAGCCGAAAAGTAGAGATCTGGTACGAACCACTGCACAGCCAACGCCCATTTACCGACACAATCCACCCCTATTTGATCGAGCCATCGGCAGTTGGGCATAGCACTTATGTGATTGGTTTCTCGGAACAGGCCCAAGCCCTTCGAGTCTACAAGATCGAGCGAATTAAAAAACGACCCTTGGTTTTAGATCTCTATTTCGAACCAAAAGAACATATCGATGTTAAACGGCTGTTAGAGGGCGCGTGGGGCATCTGGTTCAATGCCGATGAGCAGCCCAAGAAGGTGGTATTGCGCTTTTCAAAAGAGGTACGTAAGCGACTTTACGAGACCCGCTGGCACCCTTCGGAGCGCAAACGCGATACCGAATACGGTTCGGTGATCTGGGAGGGCGAGATCGACGAGCCACAGGAGATGCTGCCTTGGATTCGCGGTTGGGGCGCAGATTGCGAGATTCTTGAGCCGCAGGAGCTGCGAGAACAGCATATCCGCGAGATCCAAAGGCAACTGTCGACCTATCAGCCTGAACTGCCGAGTTACCGACCGCCCGACCAACCAGACAACGATCTTTTAAATCAGCTGTTTGGAGGCTTCTAATGGCACAAGCGCTTCGGCCCTTTCAAGAGCGCGCTCTACAACACCTGATGCGCGGCAATAATTTGATTTTGCAGGTACCAACCGGAGGAGGAAAAACCCGTGCCGCTCTGGCTCCTTTTCTACAACACTTCTGTCGCAATTTAATGCTCCCAGAGCAGCAGCGTGTAAGGAGCGAATTTCCTCTGACATGCCGCTATGCCACACCCTTACGTAGCTTAGCCAATCAGTTTACGCCGATCTATCAAGAGATGGAATCGAGACTCGGCCCACAAGGTAATCGTCGCCTGATCGAGACCTACAAACGATTCGGTCAGCGAATTGTGCAGATCCAGACGGGCGAACAGCCCAACGATCCCCATTTCGAATCGGCGCTTACCTTCTGTACAATCGATCAACTCTTGGCCAGCTTCCTCGGCATTCCCTACGGGGTGAGCACAGGGCGTAGCAATCTCAACGTTGGAGCTGTGATCGGCTCGTATCTGGTACTCGATGAGTTCCACCTCTATCCGGTCGAGGCGAATGGCTGGGGAGCACGCACCACTGCCTTGCAAATGCTCGCTCTGCTCAACAAGCAAGAGCGGCTCACCCCCTTTACGCTGATGACAGCGACCTTTTCGAGCGGGTTGCTGCAAAAAGTGGCCGAGCTGCTCAAGGCCGAGATCGTTTCGGTATCGGACAAGCCCGGGCCGAACGGCGAGCCGAGCGAACTCGATGAGATCTATGCTGGGCGTCAGCGCCGCTTCTTTGTGCGCAACGAAGCGATGCAAGCCCAAGAGATCGTTGACCTGCACCGCGACTGCACGCTTGTGATCTGCAACACGGTGCAGCGCGCCCAAGAGACCTATTGGCAGATCCGCCAAGTGCTCGCAGAGCAGGGGCGTGATAGCGAGCTGATCTTGCTGCACAGCCGCTTCAGCGACGAAGATCGAGCCGCAAAACAGACCAAATTAGAAGATGAGCTAGGCAGTAAAAACTGGGACGGCAACGATTACCTCGGACGTGATCTGATTGTGGTCGCGACTCAGGTGGTTGAGGTAGGCTTAGATATCTCGGTGCGCACCCTACATAGCGAGATCGCCCCCGCTAACAGCATTATCCAACGGGCCGGACGCTGCGCTCGTTTCGCTCGACAGCAAGGCACGGTCTATCTCTATCCGCTGCCCGAAGGAGCACGAGCGCTTCCTTATAGCAAAGAGGCTTGCCAAGCTACGCTCGATGCCTTCGGCCAATTCAATGGTCAGTTGCTCGACTTTGCGCGCGAGCAACTGATTATCGATGCGGTACATAGCGGCGAAGATCACGCCATGCTCAACCTGTTTGAACGAGAGCGACGCTCGATTACAAGCAAGATCTTTGCAGGCTTAGGCCAACAAGAACGCAGCATCGCCAGCGAATTGATCCGCAATGTGCAGCAGGTTTCGGTTTTGATTCACCCCGATCCTAACAGCGCACTCACTGAGCGCCCTTGGGATTTCCAAAGCTTCTCGCTCTCGCCCTATTCGCTTACGGCGCGCTGGGAGAAAGATCTTCAGCAAGAGGATGAAATTGGGCTTTGGAAAGCAGAAGCACTTGAGCAGAGCACTGAGGAAGGCAACCGACTCGAAACACGCTACTCTTGGAAGCCGATTAAGGATAAAAATGAGATTCCGCTGGCTCTAATGCTCTGTCTGTCGCCCACGGTCGCCAGCTACGATAAGGAATTGGGCTTTCAAGTGCGCAATTCTAATAGCAGCTTGCCCTGGCAAGCGGGCAATTTTATCAGCCAGCTTCGCCCACAACAGAAGCGAGCGCGTAGCTTTGCACCCTACAAGCAAGAGAGCTATCTGGAGCATATCCGAGGGCTGCTGCGCGCGTTCCAAAACTCGCGGCTGCAAGATGAGCTGAGCTATGTGGGATCTCGCTTGGAAGCACTCTTTCAACTGCCCGCTGGCACGCTGCACAAGGCGGTGCGCATTGCAATCGCCTGCCACGATATCGGCAAACTCTCTCAAGGCTGGCAGAGCTGGGCTAATACTTGGCAATCTACCCTCTTCCAGAGCAGCCAAGACGAGCAGTACCAACCGCGCAAAGCGCCCTTCGCTCATACCGATTACGACCCAAGAGCACACTTCGAGTTGTCTAAAAGTATCAAGCCCAAACGGCCCAATCATGCTGGTGAAAGCGCATTCTTCGCGTCTCAGATCATCTACGAATTGCTTTGCAAGGACTTCGCCGATCCAAAAGACCAACGCTTACAAATTCTCTATCGGGCGATGATAGCAGCGATAGTACGCCATCACAATGCCAAGAGCACAAGCTATACGCCACAAACCCTGATTCCCGATGCCCAAAGACATATCGAGGCTGCTTTGCAAGAGGTTCTGGTGCTCAACGGTTCGCTGCAGGCTAAACCAAAGCCGATCAAAATCGCTGGAGAGTTCAACGCGAATCACATGACCAAACCGCGAGAAGAGCGACCAGAAGAAGCTTGGCTCTACTTTCTCTTTGCGCGGATCTTACGACTAGCCGATGGACGCTCATTTGAATTCCAAGACTAGGAGCAGGGAAATGAACTATCAATACATTATCGATAAGTCACATGGATCTGCCGCCGATACACTGCTGGCTGCGGGCTTCGCTCGACTTTTGAATGAGCTGTTGATGGAGCTTGAGCGACCAGACGAGGCGGATGAGATCTACCTGCAAGATCGCGGCTGGGCCTATGTGATCGAGCTACCACAAGCCTTGCAGCAGAGCGATCTAGCTCCGATCGAAAGGCTGCCTTTTCTTAGACACCTCCATACCGACAAGTTAAAGGGCAAGCTCGGCGATCAAGAAATAAGTGGTTTTGATTATGAGAGACAGCGCCAAATTCGTGATGCCTATCGCGAAAAACTGAAAGCGCTGCCTGCTGGCGCCCGCTCGCCCGATGCGGCAATCAAAGATCCTGTGCTGTATGAGCTGCGCCAGTCGATCGAAGCGCCCGACACACTCTTCCCGCTCTATCTGGCGATCAACCAAATGAAGAGCGGCGCTTCCTTTAACGAGCCTGTGCTGCGCTGGAATCGGCTCTCTGGCGAAGTATTGCGCCAACATATCTGGCTGCTGCTCCAGCTCTTTAGCACAAGCCCGAACCCTATCGACAGCACAATCGAGGCTTGGAAGGAGCTAAGCAAAGCCCACAAGCTCGGCGATGCGAGCATGAGCATGCTGCAGGTGATTAACCCTACAGCAGGCAAGGGTGCCAACCGTCCCAAATCGAACGCGCTCACAGTGGGCAATCTCGACTCGTTCTGGTTGCTCGAACTGCTTAAATTCGCCGGCTTCTTTGCGCTGGCCCATCCCCAAGTGATCAGCGGCTCTAAAGATCGTAAGACCTACATTCTGCGCCCGGGTCGCATCAAAATCAGCCTGCTCCACAACTTAATGCCCAAGTTCCGCGATTCGCTTTGGAGCTATTCGCCAGCCCGCATCGATATTTTGGCTGTGTTACAGCTCACTCGCCTGTTGGTGAAACACGAGCGCGATGCGCTGAACCAAGATGCAGTGGCCCCATGGGAAACGCTTACGCCAGCAGAGCGAGTCCATGGCCTCGATGTGGTCTTCTACAAAGATATGGGCAGCGCCTTTGCAGTGATGAACGTTGCTTCGCTGAATCTGCCGAGCTGGCTGCCCGCCATCGAAAGCAGCGAGCAGGCTGATCGCATCGCTAACTTGCTTAGCGAGCATAGTGAAGTGGTGCGTTCGATTCGTGGCAAAAAGGGTGAGGAGCATACCGAAGAGTATGAGCTGCTGCGCCGCTATCGCGACTTTCTCTCTGGCCACGATCTCAGCAGCTTTCTCGATTTCGCGGCCCTCTTCGGGCCTTATATCGGACGAAAATTCGAGCAGAATGAGTATATTCGACGTTTTTCGGTCGAATCGTTAAAGGAGTTATTTGCTATGGCAGGAAAAAACTTCAGCGCAGTGATCAACAACCCTGGCTTCCAAAATATCGCCAGTGCGATCCGCAGCTCAACCGTGACTCTCCAATTCCGCAAGGGCAAAGGTGATCGAGTGCCCTTCGATATCCGCTATGGCTTGATGCAAGATCTGGTGCGCAGCGCCAACGACGCCGATGGTTTTATCTCGGCTCTGAGCGACTTTGTGATGCGCTATAACGCCGAGACGGCCCAGACCTTTGAAACCAGCAAAGGTACGATCTTTCGCAAGCGCATCGCCGAAGACGATATCGCCGCGATCGTGCAGCTCTTAGCCGAGGGCTACTCGCCCCGCACCTTAGCGCGCCTGTTAGTGGCCTTCGCTTCGGCCAAGGTCAGCCGCGACGAAGACCCCGCTAACGATAGCAGCTCAACCGAAGAGGAGAGCGAATTAGAGAACGTAGGCGAGGAATAAGCGCTTCGTTCTCAGGGGGCCTTTAGCACAGGCTGATAGGACCTGATTTGTTGGGCGGGATGTTGATAGCCGGAGGCGGACGCGCCAAGGAGCGCATGGGAGCGAAAGACCTCGCCGCCAAAACATAAAAAGCCTAGTGAGTTCGGTGTACCTTCGGATGTGATGAGTTTACTCTGCGTTCAATCGATGTTGTTTCAATGGAGGAAATATGCAAAATCTCGGTTCTCTTTCGATCAGCGCTGAAGCGATTATCGATCTGCATGCCCTCAATAACGAAGGCGGCGAAGGCAACCAGATCCAGACCCGTATGGTCGAAGTGGTGGTGCGCGACCCGGAATTGGGCACACCTCGTGTCGAGAGCGTCAACGCCATCTCGGGCGATATGTTCAAGCATATTCAGGCCGAACATCTCTTCAATATCGCTCAAAACAACCTTAACCTGCCGCTCTGCGAAGGCTGCAAACGCTTCAACAGCAACCGCATCTCGATCGACAGCGATTTTCGGGCCTTTATCACTAGCAAAGATCAGCCAAATGCGCTGCAAGTGCTCGAGCGTCTGCTCACAAGCTGTGCGCTCGATGACCTTGAAGGCAACCTGATCACCGAAGGCAAACAGTCGGTCGCGCGCAAGAGCGTGGTTGAGTTCGGCTGGGTGGTCGGCAAACCTGAGGTCACGCGCACCGGCCAATACTTCCATGTGAAGTACAATCCAGAACAGCGCGCCCAAGAGGAAGACCGCTCGGGCAACCAAGGCCAGGCGATCTTCCACCGCCCCGCTTCGAGCGGCGTCTATGCGCTGGTCTGCAACCTAGAGCTGGGGCGGATCGGCTACAACAACCTCAAGCAGGCCTATGCCATCGACGACGAACAGCGGCTCTTGCGCTATAAAGCCCTGCTGCAAAGCGTGCTCTACACCTTTATTCGCCCCTCCGGCGCTATGCGCAGCACTCAACACCCTCACTTGGTCGATATTCGCGGTGTGGTGAGCTATAGCAGCGATAGCACTCCTGCGCCGACCTTTAGCGCTCTCAACCCCGACTTTATCGAGCAGAGCAAACGGGTCTGTGCCGCGCTCAATGCTGGTCAAGCCGAAGCGAGCCTGACGCTTCAAGAATTTAATGGTTTTGCAGAACTGAGCGAGATTTTTGTCAATCTGATCAATAACTCCCAGCCCTTGCGTTTGGGTGCGGCGCGCCAAGGATAAGCCTATGTGGAGCATCGCTTACTACCAAGCTACCAGCTTATTCAGCCTGCGCCCGGCGCTTAGCACCGCATCTGGTGCCCAAAGCCTGCTGGTGCCGACGCCCTTTGCGATCAAAATGGCGCTGATCGATGTGGCGATCACCCATTATGGCATCGACCAAGCTGTGCCATGGTGGCCCGTGATCCGCGACCTCTCGATCGCGCTCTCGCTGCCTCAATATGTGGTTGTCAATAAAACCTTTATCAAGATCCAGCGCAAAGGGGAGCTGCCCAAACAGAAAGGGGTCGATAAAGATCAATATATTCGCGACCAGCTCGAAGAGGGCAAATGGCCGCTGTCTCCAACGATCGCCTTTCGCGAATTCGTGGGCTTCGATGGGCTGCTTGGGGTTGCGCTTCAAGCCAAGAGCGAGCATGCGGTCCCCTTGGGCGACCTGTTGAGGCTGATCAACTATTTCGGTAAACGGGGCAGCTTTATGCAGATCCAAGGGCCGCCGATCGTTCAAGAGACGATCGATGACTCGTGGACTGTGATCACCCAATCGAGCCAGAGCTTTCCGATCGATGGCACGCTCCAGATGCTCGACGATTGCGGTAAAAAGCTGAGCTGGGAGCATGTCGATGTCTATTCCGAAAAGCGTATTCGGCATGCCGAGGGCGAGCGCGAACTGCGCACAGTGATTCTGCCCTATCGACTGCGCCAAAGCAGCTATCGTTACAGCTTCTACGAACGAATCTGATAGCTGCCCATACATCGAACTACTCCGTCGCGGCACCTTAACAACCTAGTTTATGTGGCTTTGGCCAGAAAGCGAGCAAGCAATGCATCTGATTGTTGAAGAGTTTGGGGTTTTTATCTCCAAACATCAAGGACGGCTGCGGGTCGAAAAGCAGCAAAAGCGGCTGCAAGAAGTGCCGATTATGCAGCTTGAACAACTGTTGATCTGTAGCAATGGGGTGGGTTTAAGCAGCGATGTGGTGCGGGTGTGCGCCCAAGAGGGCATTCCGATCCACTTTCTGAACGGGCGCGACGGCGATGACTACGGCACCCTCTTCGCCAGCGGCCTCACGGGTATGGCGCTTACCAAGCGTGCTCAACTGCTCGCTTTTAACGATCAGAAGGGCGCGCGACTGGCCTATGCCTTTGTGCAGAGCAAGATCAGCAATCAATCGCAATTGCTGCGCTATCTGGCCAAAAATCGCAAAGAGAGCCAGCCCGAGCTCTACCAGCAGCTTCAAGCCAGCGCCCAAGCGATTCTCGACCAGCAAGTGGCCTGGAGCGCAGGGCAGACGCTCGATGGCGAGCTACGCGCCAAGCTGATGGGCCACGAAGGGGCGGCGGCCCGCATCTATTGGCAGGCGATCGGCGCGCTGATTCCGCCCGAGCTGAACTGGCCGGGCCGCCAAACCCAAGGCGCGCTCGATCCGTTTAACAGCGCGCTCAACTACGGCTACGGAGTCTTGCGCTCTCAAGTACGTCAGGCGCTGCTTTTGGCCGGGCTAGAGCCAAACGCGGGCTTTTTGCACACCGACCGCCCCGGCAAGCCGAGCCTAACCCTCGATCTTATCGAAGAGTTTCGCCAAGTGGTCGTCGACCGCACACTGATCGGCCAAGTCAATCGCGGTTTTCAGATTGTGCAAGACGAGCAGGGGCGACTCGACGGGGCGACTCGCAAGCGGATCGTCGAAAAGGTGCTGGAGCGTATGGCTTCGAGCGAGCTATACGAAGGCAAACGCCAGCCGCTCCAGCATATCCTTCAATGCCAAGCTCGCCATATCGCCACCTTTGTGCGCGGCGAACGCGAAGACTACCAAGGCTTTACAATGGGGTGGTGAGTTATGCATACCTTGCTGATCTACGATATTCCCGATGATCGCGCCCGCCAAAAGGTCGCCGATGCCTGCCTAGACTACGGCTTGCAGCGCATTCAATACAGCGCTTTTTCGGGCCAATTGAGCCGCACCCTTCAGCGCGCCCTCTTCAGCGAGATCAAACAGCGCCTTGGCCGCAACGAGGCCAATATCCAGCTGATCGCTATCGATCCGGCGACTTGGCAGGCTCGCCGCCAGATCGTACAAGGAGGCAAGCATGAGCGAGATAGCTGAAGAGACGTTTCTGCTCGAAGTGAGCGATCTTAAACAAGCGGCCTACTGCCCACGGGTGGTCTACTATCGCTACTGCCTGCCCGAGATCCGTCCGATCACCGATCTGATGCGGGCGGGCCAGCGCAACCACAACGACGAGAGCGAACGCGAAGAGCGCCGTTCTTTGCGCAGCTACGGCCTTGCAGAGGGTGAACGCTTCTTCGATCTCTATCTGCGCTCGGAGCGGCTCGGCCTGCGCGGGCGCATCGATCTGGCGATCGCGGTGCCCAAGCGCGATTCGCCTCAAGCTGAGGCTATCGTGGTCGAATACAAAGATAGCGAACGGGCCACGGCCAGTCACTTTAAGCTTCAAGTCACAGCCTACGCCCTCTTGCTCGAAGAAGCCTGGCAGCTTCCGGTGCGGCGCGCTATGATCTACAGCATTCCAGAGCGACGGGCCGAGAGCGTAACGATCACGCCCAGCTTGCGCAAGAAGGTCTTGAGCTTGATCGCAGAGCTACACAACAGCGTGCAAAGCGAACGTATACCCGCCGCTCCAAGCAATCGCAGGCCCTGTATCGACTGCGAATTTCGTCGCTTTTGCAATGATGTGATCTAGAACAGCCCAAAAATGGCTCGTTTAAGCCGCGCTTTCGCAACTCGTTCAAGCATGGGGCAAAAACGGGCCTTTTCAAAACAAAGTGTCGGACTTTTATTGAGCTTATAAGGCATTGGAAAAAGCTATGCTGTGTTTCGCAACTTTACGCGCTTTTGGCGCAAAAAACGAGTTGCGAAACACAGACCGATCTTGGAGCATCGATGCAAAAATCGCAATCTCTCAAACGGCTTCTAAGGCTTAAACTATCGCCTCTAGACCAAATTCCTCGCTTTTGTTATACTTCAAGCGATACGGTCTCAACCGCTATCGACTCACTGAGAGTGCTGAAACTCAACTTCGAGACATAAAGCGTCACGAAGCATGATGTCTCAACCGCTATCGACTCACTGAGAGTGCTGAAACAAAATCAACTCTTTTGTGAATAATTCAAGAAAGAGTGTCTCAACCGCTATCGACTCACTGAGAGTGCTGAAACTGCCAAGATATTCAATGAGTGCTTCAACGATAGCGGGTCTCAACCGCTATCGACTCACTGAGAGTGCTGAAACCCGTATGTAGCACGGCTCGTACCCGATCTTGATAATGTCTCAACCGCTATCGACTCACTGAGAGTGCTGAAACTCGTTTGTATCGCTGATATCGGTTTTACCACGATAGTCTCAACCGCTATCGACTCACTGAGAGTGCTGAAACGCACTTCGTCGATCACGAGATGAATCGGCTCAAACGGTCTCAACCGCTATCGACTCACTGAGAGTGCTGAAACAAGATCGAAAATGCTCGATTGCACCGATTGCGCTTGGTCTCAACCGCTATCGACTCACTGAGAGTGCTGAAACAAGACTCGCCCGCGCCGTGGCTGCGCAAGCCGTTGGTCTCAACCGCTATCGACTCACTGAGAGTGCTGAAACATCAAGCGTCTTCGGTGAGGATTATACAAAGGTCTGTCTCAACCGCTATCGACTCACTGAGAGTGCTGAAACCGTGATTGATTGGACGATTTCAGACCTGTTTTTTCGTCTCAACCGCTATCGACTCACTGAGAGTGCTGAAACAACCACGGGCTAGCCACCCGCGCAGCTCGTCAGGTTGTCTCAACCGCTATCGACTCACTGAGAGTGCTGAAACGCCGTCGCAGCTATGCGGTTTGCGCTCAGGCGCGGGGTCTCAACCGCTATCGACTCACTGAGAGTGCTGAAACTTCCGGATGCTCTTCCCATTCCCATGGCGCTACGCCAGGTCTCAACCGCTATCGACTCACTGAGAGTGCTGAAACAATACACAACGAATGTACTTGGACTATCTAAATTCGTCTCAACCGCTATCGACTCACTGAGAGTGCTGAAACAGATCCTGATGGTCAAGGGCGATTGTGATATGGCCGCGTCTCAACCGCTATCGACTCACTGAGAGTGCTGAAACCGCTTTGTGTTGATCGAGCCGGGAACCCTAACAAGCGTCTCAACCGCTATCGACTCACTGAGAGTGCTGAAACACTCCTTACTACTACGATTACTAACAACAACTATAGTCTCAACCGCTATCGACTCACTGAGAGTGCTGAAACAAGCAAAGCTATTGTAGAGTTTGATAGTTCTAAAGCGTCTCAACCGCTATCGACTCACTGAGAGTGCTGAAACTCCGCCCCTGTCTTTGCATCAGCACACCGTCGCAGTCTCAACCGCTATCGACTCACTGAGAGTGCTGAAACTTGGCGTTGGCTTGCGATGCTGTCTTGCAGCTTGGGGTCTCAACCGCTATCGACTCACTGAGAGTGCTGAAACATAATGCGCAAAAGCGCTTTCAGCTCATCCAAGAGGTCTCAACCGCTATCGACTCACTGAGAGTGCTGAAACCGCAGCTTGATGTAGAGCTCGTCTACGTTCGCGATGTCTCAACCGCTATCGACTCACTGAGAGTGCTGAAACTTCATCTTTTCTTTGAGTTTAGAAGCAAGGTCTGTAGTCTCAACCGCTATCGACTCACTGAGAGTGCTGAAACTGCTGATATGAACCGCAATGATGGTTTGGGGGTAATGTCTCAACCGCTATCGACTCACTGAGAGTGCTGAAACGTACTGTATTCGATTGGGCTAGTCCAAGTAGGTGTAGTGTCTCAACCGCTATCGACTCACTGAGAGTGCTGAAACTAAAACAGTTAATACTACTTGCTGAATATCGTTGGTCTCAACCGCTATCGACTCACTGAGAGTGCTGAAACAAACTAGACTCTGTGTATCCTTTTGATACCGCTTGAGTCTCAACCGCTATCGACTCACTGAGAGTGCTGAAACAATTTACGACGGCTGAATATCGCGCCAATCGCATCGTCTCAACCGCTATCGACTCACTGAGAGTGCTGAAACTGTCGGCTCAAGCTGCAACAGCGACATATGGACAAGTCTCAACCGCTATCGACTCACTGAGAGTGCTGAAACCATTGCACTAAGGCCGTCATTCGCCGTGCTTTGGCGTCTCAACCGCTATCGACTCACTGAGAGTGCTGAAACGCGCTGATCTCAAAACCGACTAAGAAGCGAGGATGTCTCAACCGCTATCGACTCACTGAGAGTGCTGAAACCTACCAGCTCGTTTCGTTGGCCGACGTCGCTTGGTGTCTCAACCGCTATCGACTCACTGAGAGTGCTGAAACGATTGCAAAAGATACGGATTATCGGCCAACTTGGCCGTCTCAACCGCTATCGACTCACTGAGAGTGCTGAAATGCTGCTCGCCGAGCAGCAGGCCGTCAGCGAGCTGAGTCTCAACCGCTATCGACTCACTGAGAGTGCTGAAATTCCAAGAGCAACGACGCGAGGTACTGACACGCAATGTCTCAACCGCTATCGACTCACTGAGAGTGCTGAAATCAGTGATATATTCGAGGATCAGTGTATCTTCGATGTCTCAACCGCTATCGACTCACTGAGAGTGCTGAAATTCTTTACCTTGTTTATTCTTAGCTACCATAATCTTGGTCTCAACCGCTATCGACTCACTGAGAGTGCTGAAATTCGTGGTCTTGCTTCATCTCTATGATACTCTCTTCGGTCTCAACCGCTATCGACTCACTGAGAGTGCTGAAATTTACAAAGCTCTTGAACAAGATCTTCGCAGAGATGTCTCAACCGCTATCGACTCACTGAGAGTGCTGAAATTTCGACGATTACTGCGACAGATTAGCGCTGCCAAGGTCTCAACCGCTATCGACTCACTGAGAGTGCTGAAATTAGCACGTTGATGCTTTGGTATGTATCCGACAGGCGTCTCAACCGCTATCGACTCACTGAGAGTGCTGAAATAATACAAACCATTTTTGTCATCGGCCACACAGGCCAGTCTCAACCGCTATCGACTCACTGAGAGTGCTGAAATGTCTGACGACACAACCGAACAACTAGAGCTCTTTGGTCTCAACCGCTATCGACTCACTGAGAGTGCTGAAATACTGCGTGCCAGATTGCCAATGGTCGCCGTCATAAAGTCTCAACCGCTATCGACTCACTGAGAGTGCTGAAATTTTCCACCAACAATCGCCACTGTTTTTTCTTGTGAGGTCTCAACCGCTATCGACTCACTGAGAGTGCTGAAATAATTCAAAAGCTTCAGCATCACATGCACATTAAAGTTGTCTCAACCGCTATCGACTCACTGAGAGTGCTGAAATTACGCTGAACAGGTATGAAGATTGTCGAAAGATGAGTCTCAACCGCTATCGACTCACTGAGAGTGCTGAAATTATACAGCGATCTGTATAGCTCGAATCCACCACTATGTCTCAACCGCTATCGACTCACTGAGAGTGCTGAAATATCGAGTACAACGATTTTATCCTGGATTTATTCCAGACGTCTCAACCGCTATCGACTCACTGAGAGTGCTGAAATCACATCACCATGAGCTTGTCCGCCGTCAAAACACGCGTCTCAACCGCTATCGACTCACTGAGAGTGCTGAAATCGAATGTAGGTAGGACTGGCGGCAAGCCACTTAAGCGTCTCAACCGCTATCGACTCACTGAGAGTGCTGAAATTTTCAGGCTACGACTGGATTTTCTCTAAATACATTGTCTCAACCGCTATCGACTCACTGAGAGTGCTGAAATTACGCTGAACAGGTATGAAGATTGTCGAAAGATGAGTCTCAACCGCTATCGACTCACTGAGAGTGCTGAAATCAGATCAGAATAATCGGCATGGTAAGCACACCAAAGAGTCTCAACCGCTATCGACTCACTGAGAGTGCTGAAATTTTCGCCGCGTTCAGCGCGGAGCCGTTTAATCTCTTCGTCTCAACCGCTATCGACTCACTGAGAGTGCTGAAATGCGTTGTCTCTGATGCCTACGCTCTGACTGAGTCGAGGTCTCAACCGCTATCGACTCACTGAGAGTGCTGAAATTCTACCCGAACGGAATGGACGGCGAGCTGTACCGCAGTCTCAACCGCTATCGACTCACTGAGAGTGCTGAAATTTTATCGTGCGGCGAGAGCAGGTCGATCAGCGTGTGTCTCAACCGCTATCGACTCACTGAGAGTGCTGAAATTCGGCCGCGTCGGTAGGTCGTGCGTGGTTGGCATATTGTCTCAACCGCTATCGACTCACTGAGAGTGCTGAAATTGATCTGCGGAGACACCCGCGATCCACTGCCTAGCGTCTCAACCGCTATCGACTCACTGAGAGTGCTGAAATCAATGCCGTCGTCAACCAATTGCTCGGCGTGTCTAGTCTCAACCGCTATCGACTCACTGAGAGTGCTGAAATTATGTCTACTTCAACTATCAGCGCATTATTCCAGGTCTCAACCGCTATCGACTCACTGAGAGTGCTGAAATCCGCTGACAACCTGACAACCATACTGACAACCATAGTCTCAACCGCTATCGACTCACTGAGAGTGCTGAAATCACGCCACTTTCGCTCTCCGGCGCCCAGTAGACCAGTCTCAACCGCTATCGACTCACTGAGAGTGCTGAAATTAGCTTTCGGGACTGGCAGCAACTACCCCGAAAACGTCTCAACCGCTATCGACTCACTGAGAGTGCTGAAATGTTCCGAGGGCGATCGAGTCGATCATCACACGATAGTCTCAACCGCTATCGACTCACTGAGAGTGCTGAAATAAAGCGGCGTGGCGGGCGTGGCGGCTTAGGCAGATGTCTCAACCGCTATCGACTCACTGAGAGTGCTGAAATTTGTATGGCAATAATGCAATTGTATTTACTGTGTGGTCTCAACCGCTATCGACTCACTGAGAGTGCTGAAATCGACCCAACGCCTGCCCGTAGCCGTCACACAACCCGTCTCAACCGCTATCGACTCACTGAGAGTGCTGAAATCGGTTTGCGCGTCGCGCATCATTTCGGCAGCGCGCGTCTCAACCGCTATCGACTCACTGAGAGTGCTGAAATTTGATGGGTATTTACCAATCCATCTTCGGAGTAATGTCTCAACCGCTATCGACTCACTGAGAGTGCTGAAATTAGGAGACATTGCAGGTTTTCTTCCTGATTTTGAGTCTCAACCGCTATCGACTCACTGAGAGTGCTGAAATTTGCCAACACTGAATGCCGTAGGGGTCGTAAACCGTGTCTCAACCGCTATCGACTCACTGAGAGTGCTGAAATCGACCATAAGCCGCGCGATAATGAGCAGGCGCAGTGTCTCAACCGCTATCGACTCACTGAGAGTGCTGAAATGTGACAACGGACGTCCATCGATTCGCCGATAGGTCGTCTCAACCGCTATCGACTCACTGAGAGTGCTGAAATTGTACGGGCCTTGCTCAATGATCACCTTGCCGCGGTCTCAACCGCTATCGACTCACTGAGAGTGCTGAAATTGTACGGGCCTTGCTCAATGATCACCTTGCCGCGGTCTCAACCGCTATCGACTCACTGAGAGTGCTGAAATATCATCACCTGATTTTGCACATACGCGATCAACTGGTCTCAACCGCTATCGACTCACTGAGAGTGCTGAAATAAGCCAGCTTGCTCATCAGTACCACGAGCTGCGTGGTCTCAACCGCTATCGACTCACTGAGAGTGCTGAAATACACGCAAGCGAATGCTCGTTGGCAAGAAGCCGAGGTCTCAACCGCTATCGACTCACTGAGAGTGCTGAAATCGACCGTGCCGATCACACAGCCGTGGCCTGCCTGATGTCTCAACCGCTATCGACTCACTGAGAGTGCTGAAATACGATTGCACCGGGGCAATTCGTGAGCTTCACGCCGTCTCAACCGCTATCGACTCACTGAGAGTGCTGAAATACTCGCAATCGAGCCGCCTAAGCCAGCCGTAGGCGTCTCAACCGCTATCGACTCACTGAGAGTGCTGAAATTAGCCCCAACGTGCCTGATGCTGATGGCGAAAAGCGTCTCAACCGCTATCGACTCACTGAGAGTGCTGAAATTCAATTGTTTGGCGAATTCTGGGTATCGCATTCGAGTCTCAACCGCTATCGACTCACTGAGAGTGCTGAAATTGAACGGATTGGCGAGCGGAGAACCGAGCAAGACTGTCTCAACCGCTATCGACTCACTGAGAGTGCTGAAATTTGAAGAACAGGTGCTGCCGGAAGGCAGCCCGATTGGTCTCAACCGCTATCGACTCACTGAGAGTGCTGAAATATAAGTTGCTAGCGTTTGAACTGTCGAATGTTGCAGTCTCAACCGCTATCGACTCACTGAGAGTGCTGAAATTGGATCTGGCTCTTCGTCTCCTTTCAGGCACAGGGTGTCTCAACCGCTATCGACTCACTGAGAGTGCTGAAATACGTTTGTGAGGTCGGTAACCGTCACCTGTAGGTGTCTCAACCGCTATCGACTCACTGAGAGTGCTGAAATACAGAGTTTACCAGACTATTGACGCTATCCAGAATGGTCTCAACCGCTATCGACTCACTGAGAGTGCTGAAATCTCCGAAACAGTAGCGACCGTCGGCATTTCGCCACAGTCTCAACCGCTATCGACTCACTGAGAGTGCTGAAACATTGGAACGGTAGCAGCTCCGCCTTGGCGAACGTCGGTCTCAACCGCTATCGACTCACTGAGAGTGCTGAAACCGATCAGACGTCGTGCTGCTACGGCCGAGGCTGCCGGGTCTCAACCGCTATCGACTCACTGAGAGTGCTGAAACACGCAACGAGCGCTTCAGCGACTTCGAGCTACCCGAGGGTCTCAACCGCTATCGACTCACTGAGAGTGCTGAAACAGATAAATAAGGACATGGAGGCGATGGTCTTTTGCGTCTCAACCGCTATCGACTCACTGAGAGTGCTGAAACCGATCAGACGTCGTGCTGCTACGGCCGAGGCTGCCGGGTCTCAACCGCTATCGACTCACTGAGAGTGCTGAAACACCTTTGGCAACCAAGAACACGGCGTAGAAAATCTCTCAACCGCTATCGACTCACTGAGAGTGCTGAAACCTTGGGGCACCCAGCGCTGGCCTGTCACGTCGTTCAGTCTCAACCGCTATCGACTCACTGAGAGTGCTGAAACAGCGGTGCGCTTGATCAATAGCCAAGTTGCAGGTCGAGTCTCAACCGCTATCGACTCACTGAGAGTGCTGAAACTTGGACACGCTATTTTGAATATTGACCAGTTGGGTTGTCTCAACCGCTATCGACTCACTGAGAGTGCTGAAACCAAGATAGGCGCGCCGGTGGGCGATCAGCTCGCTAGTCTCAACCGCTATCGACTCACTGAGAGTGCTGAAACGATATAACGCCTTGGCGGCTCAGACCAGTCCAGGTGTCTCAACCGCTATCGACTCACTGAGAGTGCTGAAACGCAAACTGCTGGCGGGCGGCTTGGGCGGTGTAGCGTCTCAACCGCTATCGACTCACTGAGAGTACTGAAACCACACTCGCACGCGCCAGGCACCCGGCTCCGCCACGTGGTCTCAACCGCTATCGACTCAGCGAGAGTACTGAAAAGTGAGCGCTTCTAGCATGGATCTGGTAGCGAATAGCATTCTTAAAGCGATATATATCTGGATCTCTTTGGTTTGGGGCGGCCTCGGAGCACAGAAGATAGCCCGTATGGTGGGGCGGGATGTTGATAGCCGTAGGCGGACGCGCCAAGGATCGAATGGGAGGGGAAGACCTCGCCGCTAGAGTGCTAATGAAGCGGATTCGTTATCGAGCGCTAAGGATTTGCGAGAGTAACCGAAGGCCCGACCAAGGACTGGGAAGCTGGTTGATGGGGCCTTTTTGCCAGCGCTGGGCCACAGATTATTCGCCCGTGGCAGCCTAAACCGGGGAGATTTTGGAGCTTTTCTAAAAATTCATCGAAAAAGGGCCATTTTGGTAAGCTTTTTTTTGACGAATCGTTACATATAAGATAAGAAATTATCATAATCGTTCCAGCCCGTTAGCAGATCTAAAGAGACAGACCAAGCAAGCCAAAGAGAAAGCAGGAGCTGTATGCTGACGACTCATCATTTAGAGTTTAGTGCAAAAGTTCGCACCCCTATGATCCTTGAAGAGCAAGCTGGATCATCGTTGCGAGGTGCATTGATCGGAGCACTCTGGAATCGTTTTTGCGTCAACAAAACCGTAACCTCATGCTCAGGCTGCTCGCTTAAAGAGATCTGTCCGGTGGCCCAATTGGTCGCCCCCATGCGCGACATAGGCGAGAGCGGCGGCGAACAGCGCCCGCGCCCTTACGTCACTCGTCCTCCGGTTGGGCGCACCTACGCGCCCGGCGAATCGTTACGCTTTGGACTGGCGCTATTTGGAAGACCATCACAGCTCTTCCCCTACATCGTTATGGCCGCCTCGGGCCTTTCGGAAACAGGCATGGGTCGGCCCGTCAGCAGCAATCGCGGCCGTCGTGGCCAAGCCGACATTGTGCAGATCGATGCGGTCGATCCACTCACCGGAAGCCGCGAAACGCTCTACACAGCCGAGAAAGGACAAGTCTGCGTGCTCGGTCTGCCGATCAGCTCAGAGCAGGTGGCCAAAGCTGCGATCCGCCTGCCGCGCGAGCGGCTGCGCCTGCGCTTCCACACACCCTTACGCTTGATTGAAGCCAAACAGCTGATGCGCACCTTCCAACTGCGGCCCTTTATTCAACGTCTGATCGAGCGCCTCAACGAGTTGGGGCGCGCCTATGGCCAAGGGCCTCTGGTACTCAACCACCGCGCGGTGATCGCCCAAACCGAGCGCGTTCGAGTGATCGCCGACAATACGCGCTGGGTCGATGTGATCAGCTCCTCGTCGCGCCAAGGCCGCTCGACGCCGATCGGCGGTCTGATCGGCAGCGTCGATCTGGAAGGCGAGATCGAGCCGCTGCGCGAATGGCTGGCCTGGGGCAGCATCATTCATGTGGGCAAAAATGCGGTCAAGGGCGATGGCTGGTACAGTATCGAAGAGATCAAGTAAGTAGCACAAATCGTTCGACAGCACATAACGCACCATAGGCTAGGCGAGGGTTTTAGCGCTTTCCTCGCCTAGTTTTTTTGCTTCCCAAGCGTTAAAATGCTCCTTTCTTGCGCCGCGCATCAAACAGACATACAATAGCCATACAAAGTGAGCTTTCAAAACCATCGATAGCGCTTTAAACGACCTCAGCCGATGGTAAGATAGCGCACGGCCAAAGAAAGGATTTGTCGTGACCACTGAACCCATTCTGATTTTCGACGGACACAACGATACTCTGCTCGATCTCTACACCCAGAAGCGCGAGACCCCGCGCAGCTTCTTTGAGCGCAGCAATGAAGGCCACATCGACCTGCCGCGCGCTATCGAGGGCGGCTTTGGAGGCGGTTTCTTCGCTGTTTTCATTCCGCGCGATCCCTCCGATCCCGAAGAGCCGAACGATCCGCAGCCCGATGGCAAGCCCGATATGCGCCTGCCCAAGCCGCTGAAGCTCGCCTACGCTCAGCGCATGGCGATCGGCATGAGCTCGCTGCTGTTCCGCTTGGAAGAGCAGTCGCAAGGCAAGTTTAAGGTCGCCCGCACGGTCGCCGATCTCGAACAGAGCTTCGCCAATGGAACGGTAGCTGCTATTCTGCACTTCGAGGGTGCCGAGGCGATCGATACCAACCTCGAGGCGCTAGATGTCTTTTATAAAGCCGGTCTGCGCTCGCTCGGCCCGGTTTGGAGCCGCCCGACCGCCTTCGCCCACGGTGTGCCCTTCGCCTTCCCGCACTCGCCCGATATCGGCCCGGGCCTGACCGATGCTGGCAAGGAGCTGGTGCGCGCCTGTAACCGCATGGGCATTATGATCGACCTCTCGCACATGAACGAGAAGGGCTTCTGGGATGTGGCCGCGATCTCGGACAAGCCGCTGGTAGCGACCCACTCGAACGTCCACGCGATCTGCCCAGTGAGCCGCAACCTGACCGACAAGCAGCTCGACGCCATCAAGGAATCCGATGGCATCGTCGGCCTGAACTATGCGGTCGCCTTCTTACGCGAAGACGGTGCCAACAACAAGGACACCCCGATCGAGACCATGGTGCGCCATATCGACTATCTGGTCGAGCGCTTGGGCATCGACCGCGTTGCGCTCGGCTCCGACTTCGACGGCGCCACGATACCCAACGAGATCGGCGATGTTTCGGGCAACCAAAAGCTGATCGCCGCTCTACGCGAGCGCGGTTACGACGAGGCCTCGCTGCGCAAGATCGGCCACGAAAACTGGCTGCGTGTGCTGCGCAAGACTTGGAAGGCCTAAAGCACACTCCTGTAAACAAAGCAGACCCGTATGCCGATCGGCATACGGGTCTTTGTTCTGTCAGCCGAAAGCGCTCTAGGCGCTGGCTTGCAACTCGTTTAAAAAGCGCGACATAGCTCCGCCCACCTTCTCTTCCTCTAGCAGGAAGGCATCGTGGCCCAGACTCGACTCGATCACAATATGTTCGTAGTGCTTCCCTTGGCGCTCAAGGCTTTGGGCGATCAATTCGCTCTCGCTGACCGGGTAGAGCCAGTCGCTGCTGAAGGAAAAGATCTGCCAGCGCGCTTGAGAACGGGCCAAGGCTTGATCGAGCGAACCGTAGGCCGCCCCCAGATCCCAATAGTCGATCGCCTTGAGTATGTAGAGATAGCTATTGGCATCAAAGCGCGCGTTAAAGCTCGCGCCTTGATAGTCGAGATAACTTTCGATCGCGAACTCGGGGCCGAGCTGATAAGAAAACACATCGCTGGCCTGCAGGCTGCGGCCAAACTTGCGCTCTAAGCTCTCGGGGCTGAGGTAGGTGATATGCCCGATCATGCGCGCCACAGCCAACCCGTGGATGGGCAGATGGCTGCCGTAATAATCGCCGCCCCGCCAGTTCGGGTCGCTCATTATCGCGCGCCTTCCGATCGCACTCCAGGCCAAGGTTTGAGCTGTCGAACGCGAGCTGGTCGCCAGCGGAATCACACCCCGCACCCGCTCGGGGTAACGCACCGCCCACTCCATCGCTTGGTAACCGCCCATCGAACCGCCTACCACCGCCAGCAGCTGCCCGATCTCCAGCCGATCGAGCAGGCGCGCCTGAGCTTCGACCATATCGCCGATTGTCACGACCGGAAAACGAGCGCCGTAGGGCCGACCAGTCGCTGGATCGATGCTGCTCGGGCCTGTGCTGCCTTTGCAGCCACCCAAAACATTCGAACAGATCACACAAAAACGCTCGGTGTCGAGCGGCTTGCCCGGTCCGATCAGACCATCCCACCAGCCCGGGTAGCGATCGCTCGCGCTATGGCGGCCCGCTGCGTGGGCATCGCCCGAAAGAGCGTGCAAAACGAAAATCGCATTGTCACGGGTCTCGTTCAGCTCACCATAGACCTCGTAGGCTAAGGTGATCGGCGCTAACGATAGGCCGCTCTCAAGCACGAGCGGCTCTTCCCATGTGGCGTATTGTGTACGAACAAATTCCAT
The DNA here is from genome assembly GCA_937902315.1 of uncultured Chloroflexales bacterium. GTDB lineage: Bacteria > Chloroflexota > Chloroflexia > Chloroflexales > Chloroflexaceae > CALGUG01. The sequence continues at coordinate 67,505 of CALGUG010000054.1, read as the reverse complement.
CCGTCACCTATAGTCCTGATAGTGAAGGTAATAGCGCAAAAGGGCGAAGGGTCTTGGCGAACACCAAGTCCCTAACGCCCTAGACAAACAAGTTTGTCGCCGAACGAGTGCTAGACCTTCGCCAGCGCCTGTTCGAGGTCGGCGATAATGTCGTCGATCGTCTCGATACCGACCGACAAACGAATGTAGTCATCGGTTACGCCAGTCAAGACCTGCTCCTCTGGGGTGAGCTGGCTATGGGTGGTAGTCGCAGGGTGAATCGCCAAGCTCTTGGCATCGCCGATATTGGCGAGGTGCGAGAAGAGTTTCAGGCTCTCGATAAAGGTTTTGCCTGCCGCACGTCCGCCCTTCACGCCGAAGCCGACGATGCCGCTCTGGCCCTTGGGCAAATACTTCTGAGCCAAAGCGTAGCTGGGGCTATTGGGCAGGCCCGGGTAGTTGACCCAGGCAACCTTCTCGTGCTCCTGCAGATAGCGCGCGACCGCCAAGGCGTTCTGGCTATGGCGCTCCATGCGCAGGCTGAGGGTTTCGAGGCCTTGCAACAGCAAGAAGGAGTTGAACGGGCTAATGGCAGCGCCGGTATCGCGCAAGCCCTGAACGCGCGCCTTCAGAATGTAGGCCAGCGGACCGAAAGCTTGGGTATACACAATACCGTGATAGCTCGGATCTGGCTCGGTGAACTCGGGGAAGCGGCCGTTGCTCCAGTCGAACTTGCCGCTGTCGACGATCAAACCGCCGATGCTGGTGCCATGGCCGCCGATATACTTGGTGGCCGAATGTATAATGATATCCGCACCCCACTCGAACGGCCGCGCCAGAGCGGGCGTTACTGTAGTAGCATCGACGATCACCGGCACACCCTTGGCATGCGCAATGGCCGCGATCCGCTCAAGATCGAGGATATCGAGCTTGGGATTGCCGATAAATTCAAGGAAAAAGGCCTTGGTCCGGTCGTTGATCGCCTTCTCAAAGCCCTCAAAGTCGCGTGCATCGACAAAAGTGGTGGTAATGCCCAGCTTGCTCAGCGTATGCTTAAACAGGTTGTAGGTACCGCCGTACAGGTCGGTCGAAGCCACGATATTATCGCCAGCGCCCGCAATATTCAAAATCGCCAGGGTTTCGGCGGCTTGGCCCGAAGCCAAAGCCAATGCGCCAACACCACCTTCCAGAGCGGCGATGCGCTGCTCGAGCACATCGGTGGTGGGGTTCATAATGCGGGTATAGATGTTACCAAACTCCTGCAAGCCGAACAGACGAGCGGCGTGCTCGGTATCTTGGAACTGGTACGATGTGGTTGCATAGATCGGCACTGCGCGAGCGCCCGTCGTTGGGTCAGGTTGCTGCCCTGCATGCAGCGCCAAGGTATCGAAACCGGTAAAACGGATCTCCTCAGACATATCATTGTCTCCTTACGCTTTAACCTATTGCAAGACCACCATTCTAGTTGAGCAATATTATATTTATAAGTCAATTTTGTCAAGAATAGCGCTTCCTCGCAGTTTGGGCCGCTCGTAGTAAGGAGTACAAGCATGGACATTATGTTTTTCGAGAATCCAGAGCAGTTGCGCGCTTGGTTCGAAGCTAACCACGCTACTGCTAGCGAACTCTTAGTGGGCTACTACAAAAAATCCTCGGGCAAAACCAGCATCACCTGGCAGGAATCGGTCGACGAAGCGCTCTGCTTCGGCTGGATCGACAGTGTGCGCCGCAGCATCGACGAGCAGAGCTACTACAATCGTTTTACACCGCGCAAGCCCAATAGCGTTTGGAGCGCGGTCAATATCGCCCGCGTCGAAGTGCTTATTCGCGAAGGGCGCATGCATCCGGCTGGTTTGGCGGCCTTCGAACGGCGCAAAGAGGCCAAATCGAAGATCTACAGCTATGAACAAGAGCGCCCGAGCGAACTGCCCGCTGCCATGCTCGAGCAGTTTCAGGCCAACAGCGAGGCTTGGAACTTCTTCCAGAGCCAAGCGCCCTCCTACCGCCGCACGGCCATTCACTGGGTTATGAGCGCCAAGCAAGAGGCCACCCGCCAACGCCGCCTCGCACAGCTCATCAGCGACTCGGCCCAAGGGCGCAGGTTAGGCAGCCTCAAACGCACAAACGCCTCCCAAAAGGCATCGGAATAGCCTCGCTCTTCGCTTTCGCACCAAAACAACTATGTCGCTTCCTTTACATCGTCTCAAGCGCTAGCGTCGACGCTTCTAGCTTCCATTCATTCCCTGGCGCGTCCGCCTACGGCTACCAAATCACACCCCTTCCATCCAGTCCATCTCACCTTTCGCTGCCTTCGCTGCCTTCGCTGCTTCGTTGCCCTCGCTGCAACCTGCCTGCTGCAAGCAGCAAGCAGGTTCAAACGCTGCCTTTCATTGCCAAACAGAGAGAAAACTCAGGGGAAAGTGCAGAGTTCCGCTCTGCCAAAGACCACAAAAGCAAACACAAAAAGAGCGGCCACCGAAGTGACCGCTCGTTCTATCGTCTAGGCAACTAGGCTATGGCCTAGAAGGGAATATCGTCTTCGTCGTCGATCGGCTGAGGCGCGTTGCGGGTAGGACGGGCCACCGGAGCGCGTTGCGGTGCAGCCGACGGAGCAGGCGCACGCTGAGGTGCTGCGGCACGAGCCGGTTGACGTACTGGCGCGGCAGGAGCCTCATCGTAGTAGTTGTCGTCGCCATAGCCGCCGCTATTTGGGCTCGTGTTCTGGCTGTTGCGGCTCGTCAAGATGAGCATATTGTTGGCGACTACATCAACCGAAGTGCGCTCGATACCATTCGAATCGGTGTATTTGCGGGTTTTGATGCGACCTTCAATGTAGACCTGATCACCCTTGTGGAGGTAGTTGTTGCAGGTCTCGGCCAAACGATCCCAAGCTTCGACACGGAACCACTCGGTATCGTCGCGTTGGATACCGTTGCTATCGGTCCAGGTGCCGCCGGTAGCGACACTGAAGTTGGTAACCGACTTGCCTTCGCTAGTGATGCGCATTTCGGGATCGCGACCCAAACGACCGATGATCTGAATTTTGTTCAAACCGCGTGACATATGCTGCTCCTTCGTTAAAGTATCAGCCTACCCAGTGTAGACCATATGTGGAGTCAGCCCTAAGTATAGCACATTTGTTTGAAAACGTCAATAGATTTTTTGTGGAGAATCAGAAGGAGATTCGCACAGCATGACGCAGCAGGGATACAGCTTTTTGGCCCACATGGCCCACAAATGCGGAAACGGCCACCTATAGGTCTAGGTAGCCGCTGAGGAGTTATGGGGAGTAACGGTGAGGATTTTTAAGAAAGAGAAAAGATCTCTACTACAGTATCCGTCACTACTACTGTCGTACTGATCTCATTATAGCGTTCAGAAGTCCTTTTCTGCATCGGCCCCAATGCCGATTGTTTTTTCGGCCCAAAGTCTGAGCCAACAATCAGACTTTAGACCTAGAAATCATGTTCTTCATTTATTCTTAATCAAACACTAAAGCTATTTTCAGTATCTTCTCATATCGGGCAGCTATAATTAAAAGCTAAGCACACAAACTGAATTGCTGATCGGTTTGTTATGCGAAAGACCTTTCTCCCTCCTTCTGTATTAAAGAGCATGCACAATGCATGCTCTTTAATATTTTTGTGCTCTCAAAGCTGATAATTATCTTGAAACGCTTGAGTTTTCGACCCGCAAGCGCTGGCAATAAGGCTTAGAGAACGAGCGCGCCGCGAGTGTATGCTTGACACTCTTCTTGCTCGACCTCTATAATGATGCAGGATGCACATCATAATTGTGAGGAAATCTCTCATTATGGGTGGAACCCTGTCGCTAAATAGCAACTACACCTTTATGCTTCCACGCTGGTTACTCTTGCGTTTTAAATAAAACAACGACCTCTTATAACCTTAAACCAGCTTGCTGGAATGGAGAGCCTCCTACATGCGCCGACGATTTTTTCCCCGTCTTCGCACAACCATTATCAGTCTGATCTACCTGACAGCTTTTGGAGTGTGGGGTGTTTTAGTATTCCAGACGATCCAGCTCGCTGAACAAGTGGTGGCTCTGCCGATCCAATCGACCGAGATCGCTCAGAGCGTTCAGACCAATCAGCCAGCTGTGACTCCAGAAGCGCTTGAGGCCCGACCGCTCCAGCTACCCGCCGTCGAGCCAACCAATGAGGTAGTGACTGTTCAACATGCTCCCGGTTTTCACCCCAAAACCGGGCGCTATATCGCGGTTTGGATGCCGCCGACCTTCGCTGGGGGCGCGCGCGAATCGTTCGATGCCAACAAAGATATTATCGATGAGATCAGCCCGTTCTGGTACGGAGTAAGCGCCAATGGGCAGCTCTATGGCACGCGCAACGACGAGCTGGTACGCATCGCCCACGAAAACAATATTCTGATTATTCCGACTATTCACAATATCGGTGACTACAATTCGGTCGTCAATGTGCTGCGCGATCCGCAATTGCGCGCACGCCATATCCAATTCATTGTCGACGAAGTGCTAGCGCGCAACTACGACGGCATCGATATCGACTATGAGAGTCTGGCGACCTCCATGCGCGAGCCTTACACGGCTTTTATCGTCGATCTAGCCGACGCGCTGCATAGCCATGGCAAAATGCTGACAGTAGCCGTACACGCCAAAAGCAGCGACTACGGCGGCCTAGGCGGCTTCCAAGACTGGACAGTGATCGGTCAGTATGTCGATCGTCTGCGCATTATGACCTACGACTACAGCTGGCGCGGCAGCGGCCCAGGTCCGGTCGCACCGCTCTACTGGGTGCAAGAGGTGGCAGAATACGCCCGCAGCGTTGTCGATCCCTCGAAAGTTGTTATCGGTGTGCCGTTCTATGGGTATAATTGGCCTAACAGCGGCGGGCCGGCGACGGCAATGGCTTGGGGCAGCATCGAAGAGTTGATCGAACGTACCAATTCGACCGTCAACCTGCGCCAACGCGACACACGTGGGCAAGTCGACGAGAGCTACTTCACCTATACCACGGGTGGGGTGCAGCGCACAGTCTGGTTTTCGACTCAAAGCAGTCTCGACTCGAAGCTTTCGCTCCTTCAAGAACACGATCTAGCAGGCATCGCGATTTGGCAGCTTGGCTATGAAGATCCCAAAAACTGGGAAGTGATTCGCAAACGACTTGTAGAAGATCCCTTTGTACTGCAACGCGCCATCAATCCGCTCTTACCAGAACACTAGCGCCTACGGGCTTTATGTGATGCTTGTTCCGACCAAGCAACATAGCAAATAGAACACAATGGTAGAAACAGCAATTCGCGCTAACACGCCAGAAGCAGAAAAGCTCTTTCAACGGGGTGTTGCTGCCGCCCGAGGCGGGCAAAAGCGCATCGCCGCCGGTTTGTTGACGCGCTCAGTACAACTCGATCCTCAAAACGAATCCGCTTGGTTATGGTTAAGCGGCGTGTTAGACGATCCGCACCAGATGGCCTTCTGTCTGGAAGCGGTGCTGCGCCTCAACCCGGCTAACGCCCATGCCAAACGCGGCTTGCAGATGCTCGAAGAGCGCAAGATGCTGCAGCACGCGCCCAAGCCGCCGGTTGTGGCCAAAAATACCGCAGCCCTGCCCACGCTCGACGAGATCGGCCAGCGTGCGAGCGAGCAGCGCGCTAGCGAGGCCAAACGCCGCCGCGAGGCCGTCGATCAGCGCGACTCGTGGTGGGTGCGCTGGCGCCATGCCAAAGGCGACGAGCGCAGATCACGCCTCTTTCTGCCTCTGACTCTGATTTTGTTGCTGGGCGTTGTACTGTTGTTGCACAATTCGCTGCTCAATGCGCGCGAAGCCAACCTGCGCCAGATCGCTGCCGCCGAAGAGGCCCGACGCCAAGCGCTGATAGCAGCCGCCGCGACGCCAACGGCGACCGCCGAAACCGCCCTCGATGTGATCTTCGACAAAGATACAGCCAGCGTGCGCGATGCCGAAGCAATCTACTACCTGAGCGCGATCACGCCCTTGCGCGAGCAGCTACGCAACGCCGTCGATAACTATCGCAATGCCAGCGGCCAGCCAGGGGCCACCTCGGTCGGGCTGACGGCCACCACCCGCCAAGTCTATCAAGAGGTCGAGCGCGCGCTCGAATCGATGAAGAAGCTCGATCCGCCTTCGCACCTCGAGACCGCCCACAAGTCCTATGTCGCCGGTCTAGAGGCGGAACTGCTCGGCTGGCAAGCCATGCTCGACTTTTATGGCAGCTATAAGGTCGAGTTCTCGAACCGCGCTGGTATGCACTTCCAAGAGGCCAACAGCCACTTCCAACGCGCCAAGCAGCTTTTTGCCGAGCAGCCCGAGCGTATGGAGCTGATGAGTAAGATGTCGGTGCATACGCCGCGCTAAGGCAGAGTGGAACTTGACTTTTCCCGCTTTCATGTTTTTTGGCATGCAGCAGCGAAAAGCAGCGTTTGAACCTGCTTGCTGCTTGCAGCAGGCAGGTTGCAGCGAGGGCAATGAAGGCAGCGCAAGCCGCGAGGCAGACCGTCCTCTTGAAGGGACGGCCGATCTGATAGCCGTAGGCGGACGCGCTGGGGAACGAATAGGAGCTAGCGCCCTCTCCGCCAGCCCAGTAAAATAGCGAGAAAGTACACATACAAAAGGGCACAAACCGTCTGGTTTGCGCCCTTTTGAGCTGTATGAAGAAAGACTACTCTTCCGGCAGCTTCTCGATCGGCTTGGCGTTGCCGAAAACGATCTCGGGGCCGTTGCTCGGAGCCGCCCACTTCACGCCGTTAGCGATCACCTTGATCACTTCGGCGTTGTGGTAGGTCGGGTAGGTCTCGTGACCCGGGCGGAAGTAGAAGATCTTGCCGTTGCCGCGATGGTAGCAGCAGCCGCTGCGGAAGACTTCGCCACCGCTGAACCAGCTCACAAACACCAAGGTATCAGGCTCGGGAATATCGAAGAATTCGCCGTACATCTCCTCTTTCTCGATCTCGATGTACTGGCCAATACCTTCGGCGATCGGGTGGCTGGGCGCAACAACCCAGAGGCGCTCTTTGTCGTTGGCTTCGCGCCACTTCAGGTTACAGGTGGTGCCCATCAAGCGGCGGAAGATCTTGGAGAAGTGGCCCGAGTGCAACACGATCAGGCCCATGCCAGCCAATACGCGCTGATAAACCTTCTCGACGATCTCGTCTTTGACATCGTGGTGCGCCATGTGGCCCCACCAAACCAAAACGTCTGTATTCGCAAGCACCTCATCGGTCAAGCCGTGCTCTGGCTCGTCGAGAGTGGCGGTGGTAACCTCAAAGCCGTGGCCGCGCAGACCAGCAGCCAACGCGCCGTGAATACCTTCAGGATAAATACTCGCAACGGTCTGATTCTTCTTCTCGTGGCGGCCTTCGTTCCAAACTGTTACGCGTGTCATATCGTTGTCCTTTCCTTCTGCTAGACACTCATTGTCTAACAGGGTGCGCTAGAGTGTTGCACCTTTGTAGTCATGATTGTACACGATCTAGCGACGAGCTTTGTTAGTCTCATCAAGATCCTGCAGAAAGCTTTTTCAGAGCCAATATGGCTTTTTCCGCTTCGAGAAGAGCAATCTTTGCCTTGAACCTAGTCGCACAAGCCGAGATGGTAGCCAAAATGCTACCAAACAAGCCCAAACTGCTCTCAACAAATGGGGGCGGAATGGTCTCGACCGCCAAAAAGTGCCCTAGCGCGTCCGCCTTCGGCTATCAAATCGGCTAGCCTGCCCTCATCCCCAACCCTTCTCCCACAAACTATGCCTTACCCAAAAGTCGTGTCGGCAGCAACAGGCGATCGTTCGCATACCATCGCGGGAGTATCCTTGAGAGCACAGAACGCAGAGAGCTTGTATGCGATTTCGCTACGCGAAATCGCATACAACATCACCATTCACCCCCTCGCCCGCAGTGCGGGAGAGGGGGCCGGGGGGTGAGGGCTGATAACGCTGACCGTATGTCGATTTGTGGCTAATGTACAGCTCCCGCAAAGGCGGGAGAAGGGAGCCTGCCCATGCTAGCGCTGTCTTTCGCAGTCTTCGCTGTTGAAGGCTCACAGTAGAGAGTTCCGCTCTGTCGCAGTCCAAAAAATAAGGAGATCGGATGGAGAGTGCAGCTTGAGCGCTGAATCTGGAACAGCTTCAACAGCCTAGCATCAATGTTGGGAGCGTTGGAGGGTTAGTTGGCTGATCTCGCGCCGCAAGCTTTCGCGGTCGTCGTCGTGGCGGAAGCGGTCGCCCAAACTGAGCTGATGTTTGCAGAAGGCCAGCTTGGTGACAGCTTGATGCATGCGCCAGACGCGCAGAAAGCGCTGTTTGTCGCCCGAGAGCAGAGCCTTGAGTTGAGCCTGAAAACGCAAGTGAAGATGGATAGCTTCGTTGTAGTCGGCGGGGGTGATCGTGCCGAGCGCCACCTCTTCGCGCAGATATTCTTCCATCCAGCGCCGCTCGTGACGCCAAGCCAACACAGCGACCGCCAAGATCACAAGCACACCGCAGCTTTGGATCAGCCACGAGAAGAAGAGGCCGGGCAGATCGTAGTTGACTGCAAAATTGTGTAAGGCATGGAAGAAAATCGAGGCGCACAGGCTACAGGGCAGCGCGATATAGCGCACGATTCGGCGCGGCGTATAGCGCACCCAACCAAGCGTTAAACCTACGATACAGGTAAAGAAGGCGTGGTTAAAGCCGAATAGGACGCTGCGGAGCCAAAATTGTGAAAGGAGAACCTGCTGATCTTTGAGGAAGAACAACAGGTTCTCGGTCATCGAAAAGCCAAAGCCGATCAGCGCGCCATAGACGATTCCATCAAGCGGGCCGTCGAACTCGTGGCGCACAAACAGAAAGAGCAGAATCAAGGCGGCGGCCTTCACCGGCTCTTCGACCACAGGCGCCAAACCCCAATAGGTTAGGTTCGGGCCGAGCGGCGTCTGCGAGACCGGCAAGGCAAGCACAAACTGAAAGTAGAAGGCGATAACAACCGCCGGTAATGAGCCCCACGCAAAGGCCGCAACTAAGAGCGGGATCGGCTCTTTCTCGTAGCGATCCAACCACCAAATAATCAGGGTATAGATGAAGGTTGGTAGTGCCGCAGCGACTATGGCAGAGAAGAAATGCATGGCTACAATCTCGCTATGTCGCTGAAATACCTAATTCTTGCAGACGCTCGCTAGTAGGATTACCGTGATAGTCCCAGCCGTGGCGGCGATAGTAGTCGGCAAGCATCTGAGAGAGCGCCGGCAATTTCCCAGCCGCCTTGCCTTCTTCCAGCGGGGTTTCGGCCCAGCGTTCCGGCAAATGATCGGTTGCGTGCTCGTAGCCATTCTTCTGCAAAAATAGCCGTTCGATCGTAATAATTCGTTCGGCCAAACGCACCAGATCGACACCGTTCATAGTGAGCCCTGTAGCCGCATTGATCAGCGCGATCAACTCGGCAGGTGTAACTTGGTAAGCCATAAGCGATAGACGTCGGCAGAGATTGGCTGCATCGAGCACGGCGGCAAGGCGTTCGTGCCAGATCAGACGCACCACTTTGGCCTTGGTTTCGTTGATGCCTTCGCCCTGTTCTGGCAGCCAGCTCGGCAGTTCGTCGAGCAGTTCGTCGTAGGCCATGGCGTAGCGATAGTCGCCGCCGATCGGCGAAGAGGCCATCGCGAGCGCGATCTCGTGCATGGCGCGTGGGTCGAGCGCTGGTTGGGCCATCCACTTCACCTGAGGCGCAAAGACTTCGCTCTGCCAGAAGATCTCTTGCATCTCACCGACCCCGAGCGAGAGCACATCGCGACGCTCTTGGCGTTTGGCCAGCGTTTCGAGCGCCGTGAAAACCGCCTCTTCATCGCCCCAAGGGATATTAGTGTTATGGTACAGGTCGCGCTGTTGGCACTCCATCAAAAAGGCCACCGCTGCACTGGCGGCGCTCGGGTCGATGCCCAGCCGCAGACAGAGATCGGCGATATGAATCAGTGCATCGGGGCGCGTAATGCCGCAACGCGCGCCAAAACCTGCCACAAGTTCAAGCTCTGGACGCGGCAAGGTGCGATGTGCGCGGGTATAGTCGCTATAACAGGGAACGGGACAGCCGATGCAACCGCGCGAGGTCAATTGGCCGCGCAGCGCCAGCGACGAGCGAATATGGGCCAAGCTGTCGTCTGGCTCGCCGTCTTGGCCGTTGCGACCGGTTAATGCGCCAACCGCATAGGCGCGCAACAAAAAGGTTGTGCTGCCATAGTTGCGGATATGTTCGGCCAGATCGCTCTGCTCGGAACGCCGCTTGATTAGATCCAAAGCAACATGGAAGCGCCGTTCATCGACGACTGGGATCTCGGGGCCGCGCCGCACAGCGATCGCTTTGACTCGCTTATGGGCCATCACCACGCCGGTTCCGGCCGGTTCGGCCATATAGCGGCCTTCGGCAACGATACTGCTATAGGCGACGTTATTTTCGCCAGCAGGGCCGAGAGCGATCACCGCGTATTCCTCGCCGAGCGCATCGCGCAAGGCGTGGGCGGTCGTCACCGCATCGAGACCTTGCAAACGGCGCACCGGTCGTATCGCGACCTTGGGGCCGTCGATCTGGATCCAGCACCACTCGGGAGCAACGCCTTCAAGTACAAGCAGGTCGTGTCCTGCTGTACGCAAAGCAGCACCCCAGTGTCCTTGGGCCCAACTATAAGCGATACCGCCTGTAAAAGGCGAACGAGTTCCAACAACAAATCCGCCACTGGCGTAGGCTTGGGTTCCGGCGAGTGGCCCCGCTGCAAAAACGAGCAAATTTTCCTCAGACAAAGGAGCTACCTCGTCTGTAATCCGTTCGTTTAGCAGCCACGCTATTGCGCCGCGTCCACCCAAATACGCTTGTTCAACCGCATCAGGAAGCTGCGCACTTTGGGCGCTTCCTTGTTCAAGAGCTATCGTCAAGGTCCGCAGGGCCATGGGTTGCCTCGAAGGAAGAAAGGTGTAGCCGCTCGTATTGTAACACGTTCGCTCTGTTGGTCTCAAGTCCATACGGTGGGCGTGTCAGCTACGCCCAACAGAGATCAAGCACAACAAACGGTTTGTTACTTAGCATACCACACTGATCGGGCACATATTTCAATTTGCACAGAAGTAGAGGGACAGTTCGAATAGGCGAATGTCCACCAATCGAAGCTGCTTCAGGCAGGGCCTCAACAAGCGCCTCGTGGCCCATTCTTAGTGTACCGCTTCTTTTCCAGAAAAACTATCCCCAAACGGCTGTCTATTTATTCAATTTCGTTATTTCGTTGCCGTTGATAATGACGGCGTGCCTTGGCACGATTGCCACACCAACCCATCATACACCATCGGCGGTTCTGAGCACGGCTCGTATCAAGAAACATCCAACTGCAGCCCTCGCCCGAACATCTGCGCAGCCGCGCCAGCTCGCTTGAAGTGAGAAGCGCCGCAGCATCCCAGGCGATCTGCCAGAGAGGAAGCTCTAAAGAGAGCTCGTTGCTAGGAAGATCCCACACGAGAGCATACCCTTTGGAACGCAGTTGGCGACGCAGAGGAGCACGCGCCAAAAGCTCGTTAAGGCTTTGCAAAGCGGCTTCGGGTATGGTGGTGTGTTCGATACAAGCCAAATACATGCGGTAGAGATCATACCGCAACCTATAGGCTTCCTGCAAGACCCAATCGGCCTCTTGGGCCTGTTGTTCGGCGTGAGCTTTAAGTGCGCTCAGCTCTTCAGGGCTACAGATACCAACCAGCCGCGACCAAGCGAGCAGATCTTTATAGCTCTTCAGATACTCTTTGGGTATGGCGCGTTCGTGCGAGTCGACCGTATTGACAAAGTTGAGACTGCTACGATTTGTAACAAGCATAATCTCAAACTGCTCGAGATCGAGGGCTGTTTGCTGATTCTCAGGCATAGCTTCACCTTGTTGCTGTAGATAAGCGCTCGCGGCAAGTCATACCAAATCCAATTGATTACTTTCTATTTGGCCTTCGGCAACGTGGAACTTACCTGTTTTTCGCTTTCTCGCGTTGCGAAAATGCACGTCTTCAAAAGGGATTTGGTATCAAAGCTTCTCTAGATCGCCCTGCAAGCCATCGATAACTGTTCGCTTCTATGCACTATGATGTGTTTCACAAACATTGTACCTGAAAGATATTGACAAACTCACATGATACCAGTACATTCTAACCATATAACCAGTTAGAATAGATCGTTAGGAACTATCATGGCTTGTGGAGTGACCTTATCCTGTGGCGAAGTGCTTATTCGGCTGCTCGCGATCGGTCTCTCGAACGGGGCAGTTATCGCCCTAAACGCTATCGGTGTTACCTTAGTCTATGGTGTCGTGCGCACGATCAACTTCGCTCACGGCGACCTATTCGCCCTGATGACCTCGATCGTGGCTTGGACAGTGATCGGCTTCGGTTTAAGCCCCGAAAGCCCGCCGCTCGGGCTGGCGCTCGGTCTGTTTGGCAGCCTCGCGCTGAGCATCGGCATGGGGGCGGCCTGCAACGCCTTGGTCGAACGCATCGCCTTCAAGCCCTTTCGCGGGCGCTCGCGCATCTCGCCCCTGATCGCTACCATCGGCCTCTCGTTTATGCTTTACCAAGGGGCGCTGCTGCTACGCTACATCACCAACGCCTACATTCCGGGCGAGCATCGCAGCGTGCCGGGCATCCCCGAACTGCCGCGCTTCCGCATCCCCGACCTCTTGCCGCGCAACGATCTGCTGAGCATGCTCGGCTTAGATCTACGGGTCAGCTTCCCCGTTCGCGACGTGCTGATCGCCCTGATTGCTTTGGCCTTCGCGGCCGGAGTAGCGTGGTTTTTGCGCGCGACTCGCACCGGACGCGCTCTGCAAGCCTGCGCCCAAGATGCCGATATGGCGCGCCTCTGCGGCGTCAACCCCGATGGCACCATCCGGCTGGCCTTTGCGATCGGCGGCGGCCTCGCGGGGGTAGCGGCTTGGATCTTCGCATTGTACTATACCCATCCCTACACGCTTTATGGCGCGCAAAGCGGCCTGATCGCCTTTACGGCCGCCGTAATGGGCGGGATCGGGCGACCGTGGGGAGCCTTCATCAGCGGCATGCTGCTGGGCATGCTGGCCGCCTTCAGTGATTACTTCATCGCCACACAATGGACGCCCGTGCTGATGCTGGGCCTCTTGATGCTGCTGTTGGTGGTGCGCCCAACCGGGATCGGCGGCGAAGACGAGTCGCACGATCTGCAACCCGCTCAAGGCGATAGCATCAGCCAGCGACGCAAACACGAATGGAATTGGCTCAGCTATGGGCTGATCGCACTCGGCCTATGCTACCCCATACTCGACCGCTGGTTCGGCTGGCGTCAAGAACTGATCATCACCAGCATGCTGATTCTGGCCATTCTGGCGCTCGGGCTCAATCTGGTGTTGGGCTTCGCAGGTCTGCTCGATCTGGGCTTCGCGGCCTGCTTCGCGATCGGGGCCTACATCACGGGCATGCTGAGCATGCCGGGCAGCCCGCTCGCTCTGCCCTGGAAAGCTGATTTCCTGCTGTTGCTTGTGATCAGCGGTGGGGTGGCGGCCCTGTTTGGGCTTGTGAACGCGACCATCACCATGCGTTTGCGAGGCGAATATCTGGCGATTGTGACGCTGGCCTTCGGTCAAATGGTGCCCCAACTAGTGCTCAACCTCGACAAATGGACCAATGGCATCAAAGGCATGACCGCTCTGCCCGGCCCCACCATCGCGGGTATCGGCTTTACCACCACAACCATGCGCTACTATCTGGCCTTGACGCTGGTGCTCTTGGTCGCGGCCGCCAGCCTGCGCATCAACGATTCGCGTTGGGGCCGCGCTTGGGCCGCCATGAACGACGACGAAGGGGCCGCCAACAGCGTCGGCATCAACACCGCCCAAGGCCGCCTGCTGATCTTCGCGCTAGGCTCGGCACTGGCAGGCATGGCGGGCGCGCTCTCGGCCAGCATCTTTCGTTATGTCGACCCAGGTCATTCCGAGTTCCGCATCTCGGCCATGGTACTGGCCATGGTTGTGATCGGAGGAGCGGGCAGCGTACGCGGTGCGATCATCGGGGCGCTGTTGGTGGCGGGCTACGACCAACTGATCATTCCGCAGCTTGGGGCTGGCATGGTCAGCCTGGCCGAACGCAGCGGCATCTGGCTCTTGGCGGTATTCGACCCACGCGCCATCAACTACCTCTCCTTCGGACTGGCGCTCTACCTGACCGTGCTCTTGCGCTCGAAGCTGCGCGAGCCCAAAAACAAGCCCAACAGCCTGCAAGTCGCCAAACAAGCCACCTAAGCCCGTCGCGTTGTAAGCCCTTCAAGCATCTGGCGGAGAGCTTCCAACCATCCATTCGGTTCTCAGCGCGTCCGCCTCCGGCTACCAACATCCTTTCCAAACATTCGGCATCGAGCTTCCCCCAAAGGGAGCATTGGCGGAAAGCTTGAAGGAGATTTCGCTGGGCGAAATCTCCTTCAACAAGAGAGCGTTTGGTTCTAGCGAGGGCAGCTGCTGAAACAGAAGGCAGCCGCGAGCGAGCACGAGCCAAGGATAGCCTGCATGGCTGGACGGCCGATCTGATAGCCGAAGGCGGACGCGCTAGGGCACTTTTTGATGGATCAGACCTCTCCGCCCCTGCCAAAAGCTCGCCTCGCAAGGCAAGCTCGCCATCAGCTCAAGCGCCTCGAAGCGTGGATCAGAGGATCACCATATCGTCGCGATGCACCACCTCGGCGCGATACTCGTAGCCCAGCGTCTCGGAAACCTCGGTCGTACGCATGCCTTTGATATGCTGTAGCTCGCTATTGCTGTATTGGGTCAGGCCGCGCGCGACCTCGTGGCCCTCGAGGTTGTAGAGGCGAATGGTCTGGCCGCGATCGAATTCGCCCTCGACCTTCACAATGCCAGCTGGCAAGAGCGAACTACCATGGCTGACCAGAGCGCGCACCGCACCGTCGTCGAGCACAACGCGGCTATCGCGCACCGTTTCGGCCAGAATCCAGCGTTTGCGCGCCTCTAAACTGGTTACCGTGCTCGGGAAGCGTGTGCCGATCCGCTCGCCTGCCGCCAAGCGCAAAATCACATCTGGCTCGGCGCCCGAAGCGATCACCACAGGCGTGCCCGAACGAGTCGCCAGATCGGCCGCCTGAATCTTGGTGTACATGCCGCCCGTGCCGCGATGGGTGCCGCTGCCGCCCGCCAAAGCCCAGATCTCGTCGGTGATCTCATCGACCTGTTCGATCAGGGTTGCGTTCGGGTCGCGGCGCGGATCAGCCGTGTAGAGACCGCGAATATCCGAGAGGATGATCAGCAGATCGGCGTCGACCACGTTGGCCACCAAAGCCGACAAGCTGTCGTTGTCGCCCACTCGGATCTCGGCGGTCGCGACCGCATCGTTCTCGTTAATGATCGGCACAATGCCATGCTCGATACAGGTCAGCAAGGTGTTGCGCGCGTTCAGGTAGCGGCGGCGATCGCGCAGATCGTCGCGCGTCAGCAGCGCTTGGGCCACCCGCACGCCGTAGATATCGAAAAGCTGCTCGTAGAGGTGCATTAAGCGGCTTTGGCCAACGGCAGCTAACATCTGCTTAAAGGTCACATTGCGCGACTTAGGAGGGAAGCCAAGACGCTCCCAACCAGCCGCCACCGCGCCCGACGACACGATCAACGGCTCGACATGCTGTTCGCGCAGCGCCGCGATCTGTCGCCCTAAATCGACAATGTAGGGCCGGTGCAAGCGGTCTGTTCCCGCCGTCAAAACGCTTGTGCCCAGTTTAATAACGATCCGTCGTTTGGTATGTCCTACCGCCATGCCCTTCTACTCCAAACCTGCTTCAAAGTCATAAACCAATCGCGATATCTGTCCCAGCGCATTACGGCTCTGAGCGCTATCCACTATGCCCTGATTGAGCGCGACGATGCTGTAACTGCGCCCGTCCGGCAGAACGACGATCCCTACGCCGTGGCTGCTCGGATCGGCTGGATCGCTGTTCACACTGGTCACTTGGTAGATCGTCGTGCCTTGGGGCAGTTGGCTGCTCAAGAAGGGCTGATCTTCGCTCTGAGCGATCAGGCTCAAAATCTGTTGGGTCTGCTCTAAGCTGGTCAGCTCGTTACGCAAAAAGCGGTTCACCAACAGCGCGAGGTCGCCCGCCGAAACAGTATTGGGCAAGCTCTGGCCATCGTTCACAAAGCCAAACGGCTGATTGACCTGGATCGCCCGCATATCGAGCGCTTGGAAGGCTTGGTTGATCGCAGCCGGGCCGCCCAGAGCGCGAATCAGCATATTGCCAGCGGTCTGGTCGGAATAGCGCAGCAGATAGGTGCTTAGCTCTTCGATCGAGAAGCTCGCGCCGACCGGCTGGTTGGCGAGCTGGCTGCTCTGGGGCGCACGATCACTCTCTTCCAAGCTGACGGTTGCATCGAGGCTGATCAGGCCCTGCGCGGCTTGGTTGTAGGCCAGCAAGACCAAAGGCAGCTTGAGCAGATCGCCCGCCGAGATGGCCTGCTGATCATTGGCGCGATAGAGCTCGCCGCGCTGACCATCGACCACCACAACCCCAAAGGTTCCGCCAGCATCTTGCATAATCTGGTTGATCTCGTCCGCGGGGAAGGTCGCTGGCTCTTCAGTGGCTGGCTCTTCCGGCTCGGTCGGCACAAGCTCTTCAGTTGGCTGCGGCTCTTCAGTTGGCTGCTCCTCGCTGGGCTGTTGTTCCTCGGTCGGCGGCGGCTCTGTGACCGGAGGCTCGACCGGCAGCACAGGTTCAGCGGGCGGCTGCTCGGTCGGAGTCGGCTGGCCCGGCAGCGGCGTCGGCTGAATCTGACCGGGTTGATTGCCACTATCGACCGCAGCGGTCGGGTTGAGCGTTGGGAAGGTGCTCGGCTCGTTGCCGCCCAAAAAGCTTCTGGCGATGAAAAAGCCCGCGATAATCGCTACGATCAGCAGAATCAAGATGAACCAAACGACACCGCCCACGCCGTAACGGCGCGGCTCGACCCGCGAGCTATAGGCGCGATCATCGTACTCTTCTGGATCACGATAACGCGAACGGCCCGCGTAGGCGCGACGCTCGTCGTACTCGTACTCGTCTTCGTCGCGGTAGCGCGAACGGCTCGCCGGAGCACGGCGCTGATCATAGGCATCTTCGTCGCGATAACGCCCACGGCTGTAGCTATCGTCGCGCTGATCGTAGTCATCTGGATCGCGGTAGCTCGAGCGCGTGCTGGGAGCATAGCCCGCTTCATCGCGATAGGAAGCCGAAGCGCTCGGGCGCTGATAGTCGTCGGCCTGCCCGCGAGCAGGGCTGCGCTCTTGGCTGCTCGGATAGCTCTCGTAGCTGCGCGGCGCTGGTGGAATCGGCTGAGCGTTCGGATTGACCGGGTTAGTGCTCGGGCCGCTGGGCGGCACCACCACACCGCCCGCACGCTGCACAGGCGGAATAGCCGCAGGCGGCGTGCCGATCTGAGTCGGCGCCTCGTGGATCGAAGGAGCAGGAGGCGTCGCGGGTGCGGGCGTGGCGGGCTGACGCAGGGCATCGGCGAAGGCATCGACCAGCTCTTGGCCGCTAGCGAAACGTTCGGCCGGGTTGAGCGCCATACCACGGGCCAACACCGCGTCGATTCCACCCGGCAATCCTTGGGCCGCCGCATCGAACTGAGGGATCGGCTCGCTCAGTTTGCGGTAAATCACCATAGCGGGCGTGTTGCCGGTATAGGGCGACTTGCCCGAGAGCATCTCGTAGAGCACATTGGTGAGGGCATAGATGTCGGAGGCCGTGGTCGCCGATTCGCCCTGCAACTGCTCTGGAGCCATATACTCCGGCGTGCCGATGAAGACACCGGTACGAGTATAGCCGCTGTCGCTGCCATCGTTGCGCTTGGCGATACCGAAGTCGGCCAGATAGAGGCGCGGCCCTGCATCGCCTGGTGCGCCCGGCTCAAGCAAGAGGTTGGCCGGTTTGATATCGCGGTGAATGATGCCCTGCTTGTAGGCCGCATCGAGGCCAGCCGCCGCCTGCCTCAGCAGATAGAGCGCTTGGCGCGGCGTGAGTTTGCCGCGTCGCAGCAAAAAGTCGCGCAGCGAGCCGCCCCGCACCAAACGCATGGCAAGGAACAAGCAGTTTTTGCCCTGAAACTCAACCTCGCCCGCCTCATAAACAGGCACAATATTGGGGTGATCGAGCGAAGCGATCGCTCGGCCTTCGTTAATAAAGCGTTGAACAAATTCGGGATCGCCCGCCAGCTCACCAGAAAGCACTTTGAGCGCCACCGGACGCCCCAAACTCAGTTGGGTAGCTTTATATACAGCGCCCATGCCGCCCGAACCAAGTTGCTTCTCTATCTGATAGCCGCCAAGGGTTTGCCCAATCAAGGGATTCTCTGTCAAAACCGTCTCCTCAACTTATCTACGGCTTTGTAACAACAAATACCAATTCATTTATAAATGTTAGACGCTCGATCTGCCAATGTTCGTCGGCCAGCAAGCTACGAAAATGGCGCTCGTAGTTGCTAGCCATTTGACGATTACGCCCGCCCAAACTCGCGCTCGGGTAGGAAACAATCATAGTTTTCGCTCGCAGAGCGCGCAACAGATTGATGCTAGCTTGTTTATCGCGCTGTTCAAGCACGGGCAAGAGTTTCAGCGCAAAAACCAGATCGACCTGCTGCTGTGGCGGGTCGGTCACAAGATCGCAGACAAATCCGCTCGCCTGAGCGCCCAGCAGGCCCAATGCCGCCTCGACAAAAGCGACCATATCGGCATAGATGTCGCACGCATAATAGTGTACACCGTGAGGCAAACCCATCCAAGGCAGCGCGAGCGGGTGCAGGCCGCAGGCCAGATCGAGCACGCTCTCTGGGCGCGGCACGATCTGCCACAGCTCTGCATACAACTGCCCGAGCAAAGGCATGCGTTCACGCGTCGAGGCGTGTTGCCGCATTGCGTTTTGACAGGCCGCCTTCAGTTGGCTCTCGTCGCCCGTTGAGGCCGCCGCCTCGATGGCCGCCAGCCACTGCCCATAGGGCATGCGCTGTTCGAGATAGGCGCCGCCGATCTGGTGCAGCTTATTTTTGGTCGCCTTGACCGCCTCGCGCAGGTTACGACGTGCCAGCAGCTCGCGCGCCCCGATATGGCGCACAACCTGTTCGCCAACATCGCGATACTTTGCGCTCTGCAGCACTTCTGTCACCAACTGATCGAGCTCTGGATTGGGGTCTAGCATCACACTACCTTCAAAATCGCTTCGCGCGCTGGTGCTTGATCGCTCAGCGATCCGCCTAAAAGAGAATTTGCTCTATCGAACACCAAAAAGAACCAAAACAAGCGAGCGAATTAGTATACAACGAGCGAATCGTGCCGATCTTGGGCTTGATCGCTCATTTCGCTTCTTGCGCACAATCTCAGCCAATTGCCATAAAAACTAGCGCAATTGTACGCCAACGCCTATCGATTGTAAAGGAATAGCGCCAGCTCAAGTCTTTCTAAAGCTGTAACACCGAATCAAGTCGATCACTTCAAATAGCGCGTTAAGCTTCAACATAACGAAACGGCACTTTGTTTGTTACGAGAACGCAAACGCTATACGATTTTCGGTTGCCTAGCAAGCTCATCATAGTTCTAGCGGCGAAGTCTCTAGCCTCCATTCGGTCCTTGGCGCGTCCGCCTTCGGCTACAAAATGCCTATCCAGCAGAGCGACCTTCCTCCCCGCCCTTCTCCCGCCGCTGTACATTACCCACAAATCGACATACGGTCAGCGTTATCGGCCCTCACCCCCGGCCCCCTCTCTCGCACTGCGGGCGAAGGGCTGAATGTTGAGGTTGTGCGATTTCGCGTAGCGAAATCGCACAACCTCATTAAAAAATCCGCCTTGTTGTATTTTTGGGCGGTCTCTCGGCACACAACTACAACACTCTGCTTACGGGCAAGCTGATAGTAGCCGTAGGCGGACGCGCTAGCCGCCCTGTTTGGGGAAGAGAGCAAGCCGCCAGATCGCTCAAGTGATCAAACGGATGTGGTATGCGAAGGTATAACAAAAAGCGCCTTACGGCCGAAAGCTCATAAGGCGCTTCGATCGCGGGATCGTTGATTTAGCTTTGAGCGAACCGATTGATGACGCTCTTGGGTGCCTGAAGATCAGCGGCAGGAGTACGAGCATGCAGCTCTTCGCTCATTTCGGCCAGATGGCGAATATCGGCAAACGGCCCTGCATCGCTGCTTAAGAGCGCCATCGAAAGGGTCATAAACGGCAGTTGCTTGACCTGACCGCTATCGTCGTTGACCTCAAGGTAGCCGCGTTTGCGATCGCGGTAGGCGTAGTGCACATGGACACCTTCATCGAAACTGCGTGCGACTTGCTCGCAGATCTGCTCGATACGATCGGGCGAAGCGGTGAGCACAAAATCGGGGCCGACCGCCACCTGACCGACGAAATCGTCGTTTGTGCCCAGTTGATCGATCGTCTCGTTCAGAATACGCGCCAAAAACTTCAGCACATCTTCGCCAGCTACCGAACCATAAAACTGGGTAAAACTATCGAATCCATTGATACGGATCGAAACAAAACCCCAGCCATCGCTGTTAAGCAACGAGCGCAACTGTTCGTTGACGAGATCGGCGGTTGGCAAACCTGTGACGGGGTGGCGCTGATTTTTGCGCCGCGCATCGTCGAGCAGGTTCTTGGCGATCATATGAACTTCTTCGATATCGAAGGGTTTTACGATGTAGTACTGGGCTTGTACTTCGCCTAAGCCTTTGAGACGGTCTTTGCGCTCGCCGTGAGCTGTTAGGAAAATGATGGGAATATGCTTGGTCGCGCGGTTCGCACGAATCGCCTTCCCTACATCGTAGCCTTCCATATCTGGCAGGCCCACATCGAGCAACACCAAATTGGGCGGATTCTGCCGACACATTTCAAGCGCGACCTTACCTCGTGAGGCCGTAGCCACATCGTAGCCCTGAGCTGTAAAGTAGAGCATCAAGAGACTTGAAATGTCGGGACCATCTTCAACGACCAAGATCTTATCTTTGCTCACGAGCCTATCCTTACCAAATGTGTTGTAAACGGATAATCAAACGTGTAGGAGGATTGCTGCTATGAAGAATAGCCCTTCATGAAGAAGTTTGTATTCCTCCTAAGCGAGCGTAGGCCGAAGTACTCTTCTTATTTACAAACTGAAATTCAAGGCCTCTCAGCTTGAATAGTTTGACTTTTAATGACTTCTCTATAAGTAAACGCCGAATTGTACAAATCTTACGTATAAGAGGAGATGTCATTACACTTACAGATCAAAGCACAATTTTTGGTGAAAGGTCACGCGTCTAGCACTATTGTGTATATAGATATACCTCTTAATCGATCAGAAAGAAACTCGCTCACGCTAGCTTTCACTGTGTAACAGCTTTCACAGGACTTTGCTCAACAATCAACGCTCAGCTCCACAGATCTGTTAGAAGATCCGATCACTTTATTGCTTTTTGGCCTTCGGCAGAGTGAAACTTGACTAGTTTTGTTGTGCGAGATCTCACACAACCTTTTTCCGGCTTTTCGTTTTTCTGCGCTAAGAGCGTGCACCTCTTTAAAACGGATTTGCTATGATATAAGACAAGCTTAGCATTTGTAGATAGAGATGTAAGGCAAAAAATAGTGTCCTACACGTGAATATTTCACAACTTTTTTGCTCAGGCAGGCAGCAATAATAGTCGCTCGATGCAGACTTCAGCACTGGCCCACAAACAAAGAGATCTGCGCTCATTACGAGGCAGATCTCTTGATGAGGCTATGGTCGAGAGCTTTATGGCGAGGTTAAATATTCTCGCGCCAACAAACCGAGCTGTACCTCGTAGCGCGTTCCCGCAAACTCAGGGAAGTGTTCGAGGCGCGCTCGTTCGAAATATTGCACCAAATACTCCTGACCCGTATCGGCGCGCTGAGCGTAGTAAGGCTCGGTCAAGGGCAGGCCCACGATCGCTAGACCGCCGTTCGCCTCCCAAGCGTCGCGGAAGGGCGGGCAGATGCTATGGCCGCTCTCGGGGAAGAAGAGGCATTCGGGCGGGGCTGACTCGAGGCGCGGGCGGCTCTGCCAATCGACGCCTTGGCGGCGCAACAGAGCATCGCCCAAACGCCCAAGCTGCACTTCATAGATCGTACCGCTGAACTCTGGGAAGTGCTCGAAACGGTTGCGCTCGAAATACTGCACGATACGCGGTCGGCCCGTGCCAGCCTCCGGCTCGATCATCTCTTCGGTCAGCGGGTAGCCGAAGCGCTCAAGGCCTCCATTCTGCTCCCAGTAGCGCAAGAATGCGCCGCGTAGACTGTGGCCGGTCGCCTCGAAGTAGCGCCCGCCCTGCGGCACAGGCGCATCGTATTCAAGATAGATCGGAGCGCCGGGCGACTGCAGATTGATCGTCACAGGCCCGCCGACGTTGTTATAGATCGTCATGGTCTGGCCGTTCCAGCCGCGCACCAAAATCTCGCGGCAGCCGCAATCGACCAGCACCTGCTGATCGGTTTCGCCGATCCGCCACATCACATCGACTCGCCGACCATTGCCAGCGAAGCTATACCAAAACAGGCCGGGATGCTCGGGGTGGTTGCCATCGGCCGTGATTCCGGTCTGGGCTAGACCAGCCAGCATCTGGGTCATAGTGCGATAGGCCAAGAAGGCGGGCTTGCGCAGATCGGCCCGATTGGGGTCGAGCGGATAGGAACGGGTCAGCAGGCCGTAGTGATATTCGTAGTTGGCGTCGTCGTAGACGGGATGCTCGTAGGAAGCGCCCGGCTCGGTGTCGTTGCGCAGATCGTACCAAAAGATCTTTTCGATGCTCGGGTGCGACAAAGCCATAATGTAGGATCGCACCAAGAAAAAGGCTTGGGTATCGCGATCGACGCTATCGAAGCGCTGCGAATCGTGCCAGCCCAGTTCGGTTAGCCAAACGGGTTTGGCACCATAGCGCAGCAGCAAGCCATCGAGAATCGAGAACTCGGTGCGCATATCGGCTTGCAGGCCATTACGCCAAGGGGTACCCTCCGGCGCGTTCGGGCGATAAGGGTGAATGGCGATAATATCGAAATGCTGCCAAGCACCCAGCTTGCCCAGCTCTTCTAGATAATCCATATAATCGTAATTGAAGGGCGAAGGTGGCTCTCCCCAAATCGAAGCCATACCGCCCATTACGATCACGGCCTCTGGATCGGCAGCTTTTGCGGCGGCATAACCAACCTGCAAGATCCGCGCGAAGTCACGCACTTCGTAGAGACCACTCTCATAGCCAGAACGTGCAAGATTCGGTTCATTCCAGAGCTCCCAATATTTGATCTGGCCTCGATCGCGCCCATAGCGCGCGACGGCGTTATAGACAAAATCGCCCCAATCGTCGATCCACTCTTCAGGGGTTGGGTTCTTTCCTTTAAACCAAGCCGGATTGTAGTCGAGCAAACCTAATACATTGATACCGGCCTCGACCTGCAACTGAATAGCGCGATCATAATTGTAAAAACCACTACTGTTGCCGGTCCAGTTATATGGGCCATGCGGCTCTTTTTGAATCTCGTGCCAGAACAGCTCTTCGCGCTGCCACTGCACACCAGCCTCGCGCATCAGTTGAACAGCAGCAGGCATCTCATCGGCACGAATACGATTACCGAGCGCTGCCACCACACCAAAAGGGGTGCCTTTATCGCGCCAAGGCAAGGCTTCTTGCTGTGCATCGGCTGCTTGAGTCGATGCAACCTGAGATGAAGGAAAAAGAGAGACACTACACAAAATCAAAAAAAGGCATATGATTCGAGTAGCACGAAGTGGCATAGAGTACGCTTCCCTTAAAATTGCAAATCTATTTGAATATTCTTATCAGACAGGGGTAGTATCATCGCGCGAGCCTAGATTGTCAACTTCTCAATATTACAGAAGGTTACAACCATCGCAGTCTAACATTAGAATACGACGATCGCTAGGGGATTGTATCCCTATTGTGGAGCTTGCTTTTGGCTTAGTTCCAGACACAGCTCTAACACGAATAGCGCCAGTTGTCCAAAAGCCTATGGTATAATAAAAACCAGTTAATGGCCGCGTCGGGACGCCTTATCTGGCGCGCAGTTTCGAGAAAGGATACTACTTATTATGACGGTTGCTGCGCCGCAGACAGTCCAAATTACCTGTCCCAATTGCCGAACTCCATTCCAGACACAGATCTTTAGTATTGTTGATGTCCAACAACAGCCTATTCTCAAACAGGCACTTCTGGCGGGCCAACTCAATGTTGCCGTCTGTCCACGTTGTGGCGCGGGAAGTATGTTGGGTGTTCCCCTCATCTACCACGATGCAGAGAAACAACTCTGTCTGATCTACTTCCCACAAGAGCTCAACGCTTCGACCCAAGAGCAAGAGCGCTATATCGGCGACGCCACCAATCTGCTGATTCGCGGGCTACCCGCCGATGCACCGCGCGGTTACTTGCTCAACCCACGTCGCTTCATCACGCTCAACTCGCTGATCGACGCAATCTTCGAGGCTGATGGCGTCACCAAAGAGATGCTCGAAGCCCAGCGCAAGCGAGTCGATATTATCGCCGAACTCGCCAATGCGATGCAAAATGAAAGCGAGCTGGCCAAAGTTGTAGAGAAGCACAAAGCAGCGCTCGATGCAGACTTCTTCATGACACTACTGGCATTCGCCCAAGCCAATGCCCAACAAGGTCAACCGGACAGCGCTCAAATGCTGCTCACGCTGCGTCAACAAGTTGCCACACTGGCTGGCTTTGACCTCAGCACGATCGATGGCGAGACCGACGAAAACTTCGATGCCGCACAAAACGAAGCGCTTGAACGCCTGAGCAAAGTCAGCGATGAAGAGCTTGAGGATGCAGTTGCTGAGCTTCGCCCGTTGATCGATTACAGTTTCTTTCAAGTCTGGACCAATCGAATCGAAAACGCACAGGCAGCAGGCGACAGTGCCGAGGCCCAACGCCTGACCGACCGCCGCGCTCGGATCATCGAGTTGGTGGAAGCCATGGACGCCAAGGCGCAAGCGATGTTCGAAAAAGGCACCGCTATTCTGCAGGCTGTTGTCGATGCTGAAGATCTTGAAGCCGCACTGCGCGCCCAAGGCGATGCTATCGATGCAAGCTTCTTAATGGTGCTCGGTGTCAACACCGAAGCCGCTATGCACAATAACAACGCCGCTTTGGTCGAGCGCTTCCAAAAGATCGCCCAGATTGCCAAAACCATTATCGAAGAGAAGCTCTCGCCCGAAGATCGCTTTATCAGCGAGCTGCTCAGTTGCGAAACGCCACAAGAGAGCACCAAGCTCTTGCGACGCAATGTCGCCAAGGTAACGCCCAAGCTGATCCAGCGTCTCAACGAGCTGGCCGATGAAAACAAAAACAGCCCCGACAGCGAGCGCCTACGCCAGTTCGCGCGCGAAGCCGGAGCGATGTTGTTCTAAGTGCTCGAAACATAGTAATGGTCGAACATAGACACACTGCAGATAAGAAGCTGAGACCTGCTAGGAAGGAATCCGCCCAAAAATCGCTTGTGTCACCATAATTCTAAGGAAATTGCCCCACAGACTGTGGGGCAATTTCCTATTTGCAGCAATATCATCGCTAAACAAGCCGCTCGCCACATTCATGACGCGGCCCGAATAGCGATTACATTTCAACGAGGTTAATCAACAAAGCGCTTTGCAAAGCCTACAAACGGAAGGAGTAACATCAAAGTTCTAGCATTCACTCTAACCGCATATATACGAAATCAGCCTGATCATTGGCAGATCGCTTGGCGACACAAACAGAAAATGCTGCCCTGCCGAAGCCAAGATAACCTGCCCAAATCGATGAAGCGATTTCGAGACAAGCCAGCATGCCTGATATTGGAACAACACAACTTTGAGGCGTTTGTATTAACAACAACTCAGAACGAGGTTTGGTATGAACAAACTATGGTCCCGTTTTGGCCTCTTTGAGATGTTACAACGGGAATTCAAAGGATACAACGCAGGCACATTTCGCCAAGATCTTTTGGCAGGCATCACAGTCGGAGCGGTTGCACTCCCCTTGGCACTCGCTTTCGGAGTAGCCAGTGGAGCCGATGCCGCCGCAGGTATCGTAACCGCGATCTTAGCAGGCATTATCATCGCCGCCCTCGGAGGCGCGCCCTTTCAGATTAGCGGGCCAACTGGCGCCATGTCGGCCGTCTTGATCGTCTTGGCCCAACGCTATGGTCTAGAAGGCATCTGGGCGGCCAGTTTAATCGCCGGTATCGCAATGCTTCTGCTCGGTGTCTTCCGCCTCGGACGCTACATCGCCTTCATCCCCTCCCCAGTGATTACAGGTTTCACCAGCGGCATCGCCCTGATCATCGCAATCGGTCAGATCGACAATGTGCTCGGCGTCTCAGGTCCTCCCTCAGAAAACTCGCTCGAAAAGCTCTTCAGCTACTTCATTCACCCCGTAACACCCGACTGGCGCGCCGTCGGCATCGCGGGTCTGGTCGCCCTCACCATGATCGTCTGGCCGCGCATCAACAAAAGTTTTCCAGGCTCTCTGGTTGGCATTATCCTCGCCACCATTATGACAGTCAGTCTCGGCTGGGACATCGCCCAAATCGGCGAGATTCCTCGCACGATTCTGCTCGAACACCGCCTCACCTTCTCGGGCATTCCATGGGGCGATCTCAACAACTTGATCGCGCCCGCTATCTCGATCGCAGCTCTCGGAGCGGTCGAAAGCCTCTTGTGTGGCTCGGTTGGTTCAACCATGACGGGCAAACCTTTCGATAGCAACCAAGAGTTGATCGGCCAAGGCATCGGCAATGTGATCATTCCCTTCTTCGGAGGCGTGCCTGCCACGGCCGCTATCGCCCGTACCAGCGTTGCGGTGAAAAGCGGCGGCGTCACCCGCATGACCAGCATCATCCACGCCGTTGCGCTGCTGCTCAGTGCGCTTGTGCTCAGCCCGCTGATCAGCAAAGTGCCCTTGGCGGCCCTCGGCGGCGTACTGATGGTAACGGCTTGGCGCATGAACGAATGGGAGGCCATTCGTTTCTATGCCCATACTCGCCTCAAGCATGCCTTGGTCGGTATGCTGGTGACCATGGTCGCCACAGTCGCGCTCGACCTGACCCAAGCCATTCTGATCGGCATCGCCATCTCGGCCCTGCTCTATATCCGCCAATCGGCCAGCAGCCTCACCATCGCCAGCGAGCCGGTGCGCCCCGAGAAGCTACGCACTCAAGGCCATTCGGTCGCCGATCACGACGACACGATCGTCTACTATCTCAGCGGCCCACTCTTCTTTGGCACCGTCAACAGCGTGCTAGAAGCCTTTAAACTGCGCGGCAGCCAACAAAAGCTGATTCTAAGCATGCGCGGTGTACCCCTGATCGATGTTATGGGTGTCGAAGCGCTCAAACAGATCGTCGAGCAACAGCGTCATATCGGCGGCGATGTCTACTTTAGTGGCTTGCAACCGAGTGTCAACGAGATGTTTAAGCGCTCTGGGCTGCTCAATATGCTCGGCGAAGACCATATCTTCTGGAGCGCCGACCAAGCTATTGTGGCTATCAGCACCACTCCGTCAGCCTAAATGGCTTGTTCCTAGCCTATAAAAGCATCCCTTCGATACAAGCAGAAGGCCATCTACCAGCGAATGATGTTCACTAGTAGATGGCCTTTTATACGCTCGCCAAATGCTCAAGCGGTGAGGTCTCTAGCCCCCATGCGGTCCCAAGCGCGTCCGCCTCCGGCTATCAAATGGGCTAGCCTGCCCTCATCCCCAGCCCTTCTCCCGCATTGCGGGAGAAGGGAGCGCTACGAAGCCCTCATCGCAACCTCGTCAAACAGCGAAAAACGAAGAACGCCGATAGCACTGCCCTTTGTTGGGCGGGATGTTGGTAGCCGTAGGCGGACGCGCCAAGCGACGAATGGAAGGAAATGATCTCGCCGCAGCAAGCTATTGATATCAAATCCGTTCAAAGACTTGTGTTCTTGTAACGCTGGAAAGACAAAAATAGTTAAGTTCCACTCTGCCGAAGACCAAATAGAAAGTAATCTATCGGATTTGGTATGATCTGCTAGGCAAGCGGCAAAGAGCTAGGTCTTAAAGACGCGATAATTCAAGTTAGGGAAGGGATTATCTTGATCTTCGATCTGCTCGAGCATGGTCTGCTCGGCATAGGCCAGCTTAGGCAGCTTTAACAGATCGAGCATAATACTAAAACGCCGCAAATGGGTTCGCCAGCGGCTCACCGCCTCGGTCTCTTCGATACCTGCGCTCAACAACACAGGCCAATCGCTCGCCTGAGCCAACAGCAGCTCGCGCAAAGCCTGATTAAGAATTCGCTCTTGAAATTCGTTGCCCGGCTCTTCTTGCTGAATCAACTGGCTGAAATGCCCTTCGGCCTGATAAAGCTCTTGCCAATAGCGTTTGGTAAGCGGCCCTTGCCAAGCATAATGGCTCGCGTCAGCCGTCCACGAAGCCGAACGCAGACGGGCACGCTCGCGAGGAGGCTTCTGGCGCAAAATCTGGCGTGGCGTCGCGAGCTTCAAGCGCGGATGGTTACTACACTGCATCAGCACACTGCGCAGCCACACCATGCCTTCAAACCAGTCGCTGCCGATCAACTGTAGATCGAGCGGCACGATCAGGGTTTCAAGCCCATTTTCGGCCATACGATCCAACACGGCAACAAAGTGGCTCGCATGTTCTTGGGCCTGGTGATAGGCGTGGTAAGGGTCGTAGGGGGCCGCGCCCTCCGAGCCTCTGGCCCAGTAGGGTAGGCCCGACTGCACATCGCGCCGCATATCGCGATAGACCGGGTCGCCGCGATAACCCAGCGCTTCTGACCAGATGTGAATGCCGACCTGGGTATCGATCGGCAGCGCAGCCAAGCGATGATCGATCAGCCAAGCCGGATCGGGAGCAAGTTTTGCGCTCTGATCGCGCTCATACTCCAAGGTCGCAGGATCAACCAAAAGGTAGCGCATGCCCGCCGATTGCAAGAGGGTTGGCAGCTCGGGGCGCACCCCCGAATCGGGCAGCCAGATGCCGCGAGCACGCCGCAAGCGCTGCGAAGTCGAAGCGACCCCTAGCTCGATCTGGGCGCGCAGCGAACCCTGAGCGCGCAACAGCGGCATATAGGCGTGCGTAGCTACACCTGCGATCGGCTCGATCACGCCCATGGCGCAAAGCGACTGCAGCTCAGCCACAAGATCGCGACTACATCGCTGCTCAAAAGAAGCGAGAATGTGTGAACCCCATTCGAGGAAAAAACGGGCCAGATAGGCTTGGTGAGCCAGCGATTCCTGTTCCCAGCGAACCGCCGCTTGAGTGGCGTTTTCAAGCGACTGCTGCATCCACAGCGAGAAATGCTTCTGTACAAGTGGATCAGCCAGCTGTTCGAGCAAAATCGGCGAACAGGCTAAAGCGATCTGTGGCTGAAGCCGAGCATGCTGCAATTCCCACAACACATTAATCAATGGGATCAGACCTTCGGCGATGGTATGGTGAAGCTGATCTTCTCCGACTGCTGTTCGTGCGGCGCGTCGCACATATGGCACATGAGCAGTCACAAGAAAGGCTATATGCATAAGTCGTATCTTTTGCCAGATTACGCAACAAGTCATCGGCCGATGTCGCATAACACCGGCTTATCGAGCGCCCATAGGCGCGGCGGAGGTATGATTGTTGCTAGTCGATTGTATTGTCCCAAGGAGCGCGGTCGTAGGTACGACGTGGCACTCCGGCACGCATACGGTCGCTGACTGGCTTTTGCGAGGGGAGGGCGAGTTTCTGCAGCACCTTGTTATAGGGCAACACTTCTACCACTGTATCGCTGCTGCCACGGGCAAACAACGCAATCAGAAATAATACAATATAAAAGGCTACAACAGCGCCTGTCACCCAAGGTCCAGGTATCAACGCGACCGAAGCATGATTGATCCAGGTTACCGCATCGATCGGTGGTAAATCGGGGCGCGGGTGTATTGTCAGTTTGAGCAACCACGCCAATAAGAGGAACAAAAAGATCGCCAGGTAGTTATTGCGCAGACGGCGACCTAACGATTCTAAAAAAGTCGTCTTATAGTGAGGGTAGTGCATATCACGGACGACCAACTGCTGCCAGATCTGGCTCAGGGCCACGCGATTCTCCTGCAAAATCGTTCCGTAATAGTCACTTTCCAACAGACGTAACCAACCACCCCATAAATCGTAATAACGGTAGCGCCGCGCTTCAATAAACCAAAACGAGCAGGTGAGCAACATCACCAACAGCAACACCGTATGGGAATGGTTAGGATCGCTCAATACGAAGCTAGCCGCCGTACCACTGGTAACAACCGCCCAATTCGTCGGTATATCGATTCGATTCCGCCACATCGAAACACGATCCATCAAGGCTCGATAGACGTGGACAGTCGCTCCAACTGGTGGTGGTTGGGGTACACTCATCTTTATAACTACCGTTACTAGACCGATCTAGCCTAATGAAATTTATTGTAGCACAGCCATCATAGGCATGCTAGTTTTGGAAGCCTGCCCTTAGCCATACACACAGAGCGGTCTGGTATTCAGCGAAACAGCTTCTAACAGACCCTGTACCAAATCCGTTTAAAGACGTGCATGCTCTTCGCTCAGAAAAACTAAAAGCCGGGAAAGATCTTGTCACCTTCCGCTCTGCCGAAGGCCAAAGAGAACCTAATCAACCGGATTTGGTACTGCATACTGCAAAAGAACATCGCACTAAGTTCAGCTCTTCTGGCTATGCTCGCTCCGGCATGGTTCTAATACTAACTTAATACTTAAAGCTATTAATTATTTTCACTATAAGGTATACTGAAGATAGTCTGTGATTGAGACGCCACTTCGTATATCAATCACATCACCCCTCATAGCACCAAGTGCTAGCAAGGAAACAGTATGTTACCTAAGGATTCAAATTCAAACGGACAGCAGCGGCAAAATAACGGCCCCCAGATCCCTCGTTGGATGCCCGACGGTCGTATTTGGTTGATTCTCCTCGGAGCGCTGCTGTTGTGGAATATTTTTGGCATTCGTCCCCAAGAGCCAACGCTGAACGTACCTTACAGCAGCTTCATTCAACAGGTGCGTGATGGCAAAGTCAAATCGGTACAGATCACCGATCAAGAGATCAAAGGGACCTATGTCGCACCTCAACCCGTAACTTCTAATACGAATGTCACTGGAGGCTTGCCTTTCAGTAATCCGCCAGAAGAGCTTACGAAATTCACCTCGATCCAGCCAGCAACGGGTGACGATCGTCTCTTGGCACTCCTTGAAGAAAAAGGGGTAGAAGTTATCGTTCAAGTTCAAGAGCCTTCGATCTTGCTCACCCTTATGGTTACACTGCTTCCTACCCTCTTGATCGTAGGCCTTCTGGTCTTTATGATGCGCCAACAATCGCGCGGTCAGCAGGGCATCTTTAGCTTTGGTCGTTCGCGCGCCAAAGAGCACACCCTCGACCGCCCGACCGTTAAATTCAGCGATGTTGCGGGCGCCGACGAAGCCAAGCGCGAACTGGTCGAAGTTGTCGACTTCTTGAAAAATCCTGACCGCTACAAAGCGCTGGGGGCCAAAATTCCGCGCGGCGCGCTGTTGGTGGGCCCTCCCGGAACAGGTAAAACCTTGCTTGCGCGCGCCGTCGCTGGCGAAGCAGGTGTGCCCTTCTTCAGCACCAGCGCCAGCGAGTTTGTAGAGCTCTTTGTCGGTGTCGGCGCCAGCCGCGTGCGCGATCTCTTCGATCAGGCGCGCCGCAACGCCCCTGCGATCGTCTTTATCGACGAGCTCGACGCGATCGGACGCCAGCGTGGTGCAGGTATGGGTGGTGGCAACGACGAACGCGAGCAAACTCTCAACCAAATCTTGGTCGAGATGGATGGCTTCGAAGGCAATACCGATGTCATCATCATCGCAGCTACTAACCGTCCCGACGTGCTTGACCCGGCCCTGCTACGCCCAGGACGTTTCGACCGCCAGATCACGGTCGGTCTGCCCGACGTTCGCGGACGCGAAGCGGTCTTAAATATCCACCTACGCGGTAAGCCGGTAGCGCCAGACGTTAACCCTTCGCTGCTAGCGCGCCAAACGCCCGGCTTCGCTGGTGCTGACCTTGCCAACTTGGTGAACGAAGCGGCCCTGCACGCAGCTCGACGCGGCGACAAACGCATCAGTATGCGCCACTTCGCCGAAGCGCTCGATAAGATCGTGCTTGGCACCGAACGGCCCGTTTTGATGACCGAACACGACCGCAAGGTGATCGCCTACCATGAAGCTGGCCATGCCTTGGTCGGTATGCTCTTACCAGAGGGCGATCCCGTCACTAAAGTGACGATTATCCCGCGTGGACGGGCCTTGGGTGTAACCCAATACGCCCCTGAAGGCGATCGCTACAACTACTCGCGCCAACATCTGCTCACCAAACTGGCGACTCTGCTGGGCGGACGCGCCGCCGAGATGGTGGCGATCGGTGAGATCACAACCGGCGCCGAGAGCGATTTGCAACGCGCCACTCAGCTAGCCCGCAGCATGGTTGGTCGCTGGGGTATGAGCGAAGAGCTGGGTTTACTGTTCGCCGACGAAAGCAACGACAATCCCTTCTTGGGGCGCGAGATGGCAGGCCCGCGTATGCATAGCGAAGCCACAGCCGCACGCCTCGATAACACAGTGCGCAATCTCTTAGATGAGCGCATGGAGCTGACCTTAAAAACCTTGCGCGAAAACCGCGATGCGCTCGATCGTATCGCCCAAGCCCTGCTTGAGCACGAAACGATCGACCAATATGGATTGATGGCAGCTATTCGGGGCGAAGAAGTGCCTCCGCCTTCTACGGACTGGTCTGCGCCGACTCAGCCGCCTCAACCGACTCAACCGCCGGCGCCACCTCAGCCGCGCCCCGGTCTGATACCCTCATAAGCAATTAGGCTATAACCAAAAAGGTCTCTAGAGAACGCTCTAGAGACCTTTTTGTTTTAGTAAAAAAGTGTTATTTTGCTCATCAGCCGAGTCAAACTCAGCAGTTAAACGGTGTATCAAAAGAGAAGGCTTTAGGCTGCTGCAAAACATTGAAGCACCATAAATTTTATTATAAAATAATTAACCAATGATCAAATATGCATTTCCAATAGTATTAATCGACAAGCGAGCTCATAGCCAGATGTTAATCGCGCCGCCTGGATAACAACGCTCACTCATAATTGTCTCTCTGAAAGCGATAAAGACAATTTCTACAAATGTTGTCTTCCGCGATATCAAAGGCTTCAGCAACAGCATATGTTTTCAAGGCCAAATAACTTCAATACGCTACAAACGATGTTTCCCAGATCGATCGTTCTTGGGTTTCAATCCTTGTTGTCTGCATAGCACCAATGCAAGACCGCAGAAACTGTGTAAACCTGGTGTGAATGAAAGCACTATCACCAAACCTAGGGAGGTCGGATGTGACGCTTCGATTCCAGCAGAAGCTAACGATACCCATTCTCTCTCGCCCGCTTATTAACCGTGCGGGATTGACCGCCCAACTTGAAGAAGCCATTGTTAATCGAAGGATTGTTGTACTAGCAGCACCCGCAGGTTGGGGAAAGACCTCGCTGCTTGTAGAATGGGCAGCCCAAACGCAACTGCCTGTCGCTTGGTATACTCTCGATGCCGCCGATCATGATCCACATCGCTTTCTCGACTATCTCTTACACACCGTGGCTCCCTTTGTGCCACACGCCGCCGAGCTCGCGGAACGTATCGATAGCAGCTTGCCCCAAAGTCTGGCTGAGATAGGCCACGAGGCGGCCCTGCTTATCGCCGACGCTCCACACCCCTTCGCGCTTGTCATCGACGACCTTCAGCTCTTAACCGATGGACCAACCTTGCCGGGAAGCAACCTTGTAACAAGCCTTTTGGCTTCCTTGATCGAATACGCTCATAACTGCCACCTTGTCTTAGCTTCACGAACCGTGCCCAATTTACGCGGCCTGGTGCGTCTTGTAGCTCAACAGCGAGCTGCTATCTTCGACTATGCCCTGCTGCAATTCCGGCCCGAAGAGGTTCAACAACTGGCCGAAATGATCAGCGAACACGAGCTTTCAGAGGAACATGCCCAAGAGCTGAGCGCTCAATTCGAAGGCTGGGTGACAGGTATCGTACTCTATCTCGACCGCTCAAACCACGGCCACTATCAGTTTAATCTCAATGGCGTAAACGACACGAGCAAAGTCTACGCCTATTTCGCAGAACAAGTCGTTGCGCCACTCGATCCAGAGTTTCAACGTTTTCTAGAAGATACAAGTATCTTCGAAGATCTTTCACCCGAACGTTGTGATCTGCTGCGCAAGAGCACAAACTCGCGTGATTTTCTCGAACAGACCTTGCGCCACAGCTTGTTCGTCTCGATGCGGGGCAACTGGCTCTCGTACCATAGCCTCTTTCGCGACTTTCTACGCGAACGGCTCGCGCGCGACACGCAACGCTATAAACGCTTGTTGCTGCGCGCCGCCGAAATCTATCGCTCTGAAGAAGATCTTCTACGGGCGCTCGACTGCTACTTAGCGAGCGATAGCTACGAGCAAGCCATTCAACTCTTACACGACTTTATTCCGCTTTTCCGCCAACGCTCGCTCCATTCGACCATCGTGGCCTGCCTCAATCGCGTGGAAAAGATCACCATGCTGCCGCCCGAGCTGCTGCTCGAACAGGCGCGTGTTTATAGCGATCTAGCGCTCTGGGAGCAAGCCTTCGCCGCTATCGATCTGGCCGAAACCTTGGGCGATGATTCAGTTCGCCAAGCAGCCCAGATCAGCAACGCCGATATGCACTTTCTGGCAGGCAAACGCCAAGAAGCTCAGAGTCTTCTCGATGCGGTCGAGGTCGATAGTCTCAGTCCACTGCTGCGCATCAACTATATGATGGTGAAAAGCCGCTTACTATTGACTCAAAGCGAGGTCGGGCAAGCGATCAATATCCTCGAAGAGGCCCTACAGCTCAGCGCGAACTGCAATCAACAAGATAAACAACTGATCGGCACCCTCACCGATATCCTCGGTTTGGCCTATGCCCGCAATGGCGATCGTCGCGCAGCTCAGCGCTACCTGCGGCGCGCCGACGCCTGCTGGCGCGTTTTGGGCAACATGGGGCGCCGCGCTATGACGCTCAACAACCTGGGCATGCTCGCGCTAGAAGAGCTGCGCTTCGGTGAAGCCCGCAGCGCCTTCAAGGAAGGACTTGAGACCGCCCAGCGCACCTCACGTCGCCGAACCGAAACAACACTGCTCTGTAGCATGGCCGAGCTTGAGCTCTATCAAGCCAATTTTGAAAAGGCGCTCAAGCATTTCGAAGAGGCCTACAACTTAGCGATGCGCTTTTACATTGTGCCGAGCGCAGCAAGCGCAGCCATCGGGGCATGGTGGTGCGCGCTGTTGGCAGGCGATAGAGAGCTGGCCCAAGCGTGGCATGCCCACGCCTTGGAAGCGGAAACAGACACCAACCCTGAACTCAACGCGCGCCTTGTATTGGCCCGCAGGCGAGCGAACTTAATCGGCTTCAGTAACGATAAGGTTTCCGAGCTTGAACTCAGCAAGCTAGAAGCGCATAGCAACTCGTTGCTGATGCTTGATAAGATCGAATATCTGCTTCAGAGGGCACTGGAAAGTAGCTTGAAGAACGATAGAGCCCAATTTGAAACGCTTTGGCAAAAGATCGATCCGCTGATACAGCAGCTTGTGCCTAAACTACGTGAGCAGCTGCTTCAGCCCTACCAAAGCTACTTCGCTCCCGCACAACAAGCGCCAGCCCAAACCAGCAGCGCTTCAAGCCTAAGCCAAAAGACGCTCTCGTACTGGCGTATCAGCGCCTTGGGGGTCTTTGAGTGTGTTCGCGACGGCGTCAATTGCGAGCTATCTCCGATCTATCAAGCCCTGCTGACACGCCTGCTCGATGCAGGGCCGGGCGGTATGCCGGTCGAGCGCTTATGGGAAGCAGTCTGGGGCGAGAGCGACCTCTCGATGACGGCGCTTCACCAAGCCCTGCGCCGTCTGCGCGCCAATACCGGGCTAGCGGCTTCGGCCCGCGATGGCATCTGCGCGATTCGCACACCTTGGGAGCAGATCAGCTACGATGTGGCGCACTTCGAGCAAGCGCTACGTTCAGCTCAAAGCCTTGAAGAGCTGATCCAAACGGCAGATCTCTATGGGGGTGATTTTCTACCAAGCGCGCCGCTCAGTGCTTCTTTGTGGGCCACAGCACGGCGCGATCATCTCCAGCAGCGTTACCTCGATTTACTTGAACAACTAGGCAAGTTACACGAGCAACTGGCGCCTCAAAAGGCCATCAACTATTATCAACAGCTGCTTCAAATCGATGGATGCCGCGAACAGACCGCACTCCATCTTATGCGTATCGCTGCGCAATATGGCAATCGCTCGTTGGTGCATTCAACCTACGAATATCTCGGTTTGGCCCTGCGCAGCTTAAACGCGACACCGAGCCAGTCAACCCACGAGGTCTATCGGCGTTTGGTGGCTTCGTAAGACACTTCTCTTTCGTTCTAAAGGATTTCGCATCAACACGCGAAATCCTTTAGAATGCTCTTCTTCTCCCAGTCCGCTCTGCTGGGATAGCCATCTCACTTGAACGGTTGATAGCAAATCTAGCTGATCGCGCTCTGTTTGGCCTTTGGCAGAGCGGAACGTGTCTCTTTTTGGTGTGTGAGATTTCGCCCTGCAGGGCGAAATCTCACACAACCTGTTTCTCGGCTTTTCGTTTTTCTGAGCGAAGAGCATGCAGGTCTTTAAACGGATTTGGTATCACACCCTCCTCCCGCAATGCGGGAGCTATGCATTACTCAAAAGTCGTGTCGGCAGCAACAGGCGATTGTTCGCATAGCATCGCGGAATTATCCTTGAGAGCACAGAACCATCACCATTCACCCCCTCGCCCGCAGTGCGGGAGAGGGGGCCGGAGGTGAGGGCAGATAACGCTGACCGTATGTTGATTTGTGGCTAATGTACAGCACGCGGGAGAAGGGCAGGGGATGAGGGCAGGCTAGCCCATTTGGTAGCCGTAGGCGGACGCGCTTGGGACCGTATGGAGGGTAAAGACCAAGCCGCTTGAGCAATAAGTTGGTTAAGCGGTGCTGCAATAAGAGCGCTTAGCTGCTGCAACAAGCGAAGGCTTGGTTTGTAATGCAATGGGTCAAAGATCTTTACCAGAGTCAACCACAAGTCATCATTGCGTCAACCTTGAGTCAACGGTATTGATTATAACTTTGGTAGTTGAATGACGAATACGTGAGGCCACCAAGGAGCACGCTATGATCACCAAAGAACAATACCAATCTTTCAGCTTCAACTCTGATGAACCGTATGGTGACCCTGACACTCACTAATCGCCAACGAAGTAACCAAGCGTGTATCAAAGTTTGGCTGCTTCACACAGGCTCTTCCAGAGAGCCAATATTTTAGTCACACGTATACTTATTCACTACCAAATGATTTTTCTCCGCTGAGAGTGCTCTTATAAGAAAGTGATCTCACTAGAGCGATCTTGCAGGATGGATCCGTTCTGGTAGGCTTGTTTATAAGGCGCAACCAGCACTATTATCGTGTAGCAAGTCTCCGTCTGAGTATGCATGGAATCTCAACCGACTTGCTACATAGCCCCTCTTGTTGAGCATAAAGCGTCAACCATAGCATCTAAACAGACTTCACAACAAAGTGGAGGATGGCTTTGCTATGGGAAAAGTTCATGACGGTGTCTGGCCTTGAAAGTGACAACATCCACCGTTACTGCGAGACGCTTTTGCCATTGGTGGCGGTTGTTCGGGTAAGGAGAGATGCTCGATATTTAATAACAAGATATTGGGGGTAGATCAATGACACTCAAACAGGGGCCAGATCAGAGCAGCTTCAGGCTACGCCCCGGAACAAGTACTCGCCCTGCGCTTACTCGTTTAGCCATGCTTGCTGCTGCAAACCCGACCATTGCGAGCACGCTTCTCGACAATCCTGTGGCAGCAGCAAGTTTGCACCCGCACTACCCGATTATGCTCGATGCGATCGATCGTGCGATTTTGACAGAGATTCAGTCGCGTGCTCGTTCGATCAACGATTTTCTCAATAGGTTGGCTGTGATTATCGACGATGAAGAAGAGATACTTTCAGGATAGGCGGTGGCTTAGGACAAAGCGGATCACGAAACAATAAGAGGCGGCATGGTTAGCGAACCATACCGCCTTTTTGTATCTTACACCAAATCCGCTTGTTGAGCTCAGCGCTCTGGCGGTCAGGTCTCAAGCTTCCATTCGTTCCTTAGCGCGTCCGCCTACGGCTATCAACATCCCGCCCACCAAACGAGACTTGTAGCTGTACGCCAATGTTATACCAGATCCGTTTAAAGGCGTGCATGCTCTTCGCTTAGAAAAACGAAAAGCCGAGAAAAGGCTTGTGTGAGATTTCGCGCGGCCGCGCGAAATCTCACACCCAAAAAGAGTCACGTTCCGCTCTGCCGAAGGCCGAAGAGAAAGCAAGCTAACGGATTTGGTATTACTCTTCGATCAGTTCCATCGACTCGATCTTTTCAAGCGCGAAGGAGCGAAGATCGTTGCGCAAATAACAGAAGGCGCGCAAAAAGAGGCCGCTACGTTCGTGGGTGATCTCGATCGGACGAATCAGGCGCAGGGTTGGCTCGGGCGTGCTAACCGAGCGATAGATGATCGAGATCCGGCGACCTTGGCGCAGGGCCTGTTCGATCACGGGAGGCGGCGCTTGTTCTACTTGGCCGGGCAGTAGACCACGCTGGAAGCGAAGCACATCGTCGAGGGTGTTGATCTCGCGCTCGGCAAGCTGGCCTAACAGATAACGATACAAGCCTTCGAGCGCCATCACATCATCCATGGCGCGATGGGAAGGGCGCGCTAGACCGATATCAGCGGCCAAGGATGCAAGGCTGTGTGAAGCGCGCCGTAAGAGGCGGCGCGACAACACAAGGGTATCGATCACTGGATTAGCAAGCGGCGGCTGGGCAAGACGCTGCAGCTCGTTGTTGAGAAACGCGACGTCGAAGGGCGCGTTGTGGGCGACCAGCACAGCACCTTGCAAAAGTGGCAAAACATTAGGCGCAACTTCTGCAAAGAGCGGAGCATCTGTCAGCATTTCAGGGCTGATCTGGTGGACCTGAAACGCCTGACTGTCCATAGGATGGCAAGGATTTACAAGGGTGCGGTAGCTCGCTTCGAGGCTATCGCCCCGCACACGACGCAGCGCGATCTCACAAATGCGGTCTTCACTTGCATGGAGGCCCGTGCTTTCGATATCGAAAAAGACAAGGGCGAGCTGATCAAGTGGTCGATTTAGGCTGTCAGAAAATTCAAATGTCATAGATAGGACGACTACAATGGGGCATCATAAGTAAGCAAATGATGCCCCATTGCAGTACGTTACGGTGCCACTGGAACGCGCGATGCAACCGTTTGATCGATGGTAAGCAAGGTGACGTTCACCCAGCCTACAACGTTGCGCGGATTGCGGATCTGGTACCACTGGCCGTTTGCTGTCTTTTGTAATAATTGAACGATCTCGCCAGCGTGAATTTGATCTAAGACTTGGCTGCCATTGAGTTGCGGAATGCTGCGCACATTACCACCGTTGAAGACGCGGGCGACGAGTCCGGTGGCTTCGCCCTCGGCAGCGGGTTGTTGCGGCTGCTCTGCAGGAGCTTCGCTAGGCTGTTGTTCAGCCGTTTCGGGCTGCTGATCGCTGGGCTGGCCCACAGCGACGGCCGTGGGAAGCGGATCGGCCTGGCCTTGAATGGGCACTTGAGCCGAGGCCTCAGGAGCGATCGTCAAGAGGGTTGTGCTCACCCAACCAACCACATCGCGCGGATTTTTGATCAGATACCACTGACCGTTGGAGGTCTTTTGAAGCAGTTGTACGGTCTCGTTAGCGTGGATCTGGTCGAGCACTTGGCTGCCATTGATCTGGGGAATGCTGCGCACATTACCACCGTTAAAGACAATGGCCGTGACAGGCGGCGGACCTTCTGGCTCTGGCTCTGGGGTCGGCTCTGGCTCTGGGGTTGGCTCTGGCTCAGGCTCTGGTTCTGCCTCCTCAACTTCTTCTGGCTCTGGCTCGGCCTCGGCGACCGATTGGGCGTAGAAGGCGGCAGCATAGCTTGGCGGCACAACGAGATCACTTACATTCTCGATCTCTACGCCATCAACATTCGCCGATAAGCGTACCGTATATCTGGATTCTTCGCTCGCCGCAGGAGCATCTGCAAGCTTAGCCAAGCGAATATCGATTCTGCCACGCGAGTCGACGCGCCCGCTAGCCTGCTCAAGATCGTACCATTCAAACAGTT
This sequence comes from uncultured Chloroflexales bacterium, assembly GCA_937902315.1. Classification (GTDB taxonomy): domain Bacteria; phylum Chloroflexota; class Chloroflexia; order Chloroflexales; family Chloroflexaceae; genus CALGUG01. Next base: position 27,191 of record CALGUG010000054.1, on the reverse strand, counting down.
CACCATCAGCGAGGATTTCGGCATAGACCTCGTTATCGGGAGGCAGGTTGCTCTCGGCACTGATGGAGATCATATTCGGGTTCGCTAACGATGCACGGACATTGCTGATCTCGTATTCCGGCTCTGGCTCAGCTACTGGCTCCGGTGGCGGGTTGATGCTATTGCCCAAAGCAAGAATCATAACCGCCGCGCCAACAATAAAGAGGATCGGAATGGTAAATACAAGTATCTTTCCAGCGATAGAGAGGTTAGCAAAACGCTCTCCTAAGGTAGCTGGTTCATCCGGTTCCGCAGGTTCAGCAGTATAATCAATCGGCGTACCGATCTCTGGAAGCTCGTCAGAAGAGGACGCCATACGACGACGACGTAGGATATAGATCACAGGGAGAACGATAACGACGCCGACGACTAACAATATGAGAGGAAGCAGTGTTTCCATTGCTGGCTTTGTCCTTTCGTTAAGCCTCCTGGGCGATGCCAGACATATGTATCATATGACAACTCAACAGGCTTTGCAAGATAGGCACGGTTCGTATCTATTGGCTCCTCGAAACGGTTCTCGCGATCTGGCGCGTTTTGCGCCAAGCGCACAATAGTGCATTGCCAATTATACATATAGGCGCAACGCAATTTCGATACAAAAAAATGTAAAGGTTTACAAACGGGCCTATCACAGCCAATCGTGTCGAAGGCTTCGGCTTGGGTATGTTATGTCAGCTTCAGCTGAGCGGAACTTGACTCTAATTGTTGTGTGATATTTCGCGCTGTCGCGCGAAATATCACAGCACTCTTGCCCCAGCTTTTCATTTGCCTGTGTTACAAGAATGTATGTGTTTGAGCGCATTTGGTATAACTTAGAATCGGAGCGGAAACAGCGAAGCTAGGTATTTGACTTGTTCCAAACTAGCGAAACAGAACAAGCAAATGCAAGAAGAAAGCATATGGAATATCGTCGATTAGGTCGCAGTGGTTTGTACGTATCGTCGCTTTGCTTGGGCAGTATGCAGTTCGGCTGGACGGCCGACGAAGCCACGTCGTTTGCGATTATGGATGCCTTTGTCGAAGCGGGCGGCTGCTTCATCGACACAGCCGACATCTATTCTAACTGGGTCGACGCAAACCAAGGCGGTGCATCGGAAGCGATCATCGGCCGCTGGATGAAGGAACGCAAGAATCGACACGAAGTCATTATCGCCACCAAAGTGCGCGGGCGCATGTGGGCGGGACCGACCGGCGAAGGGCTGAGCCGCGCCCACCTAATGCGAGCCTGCGACGAGAGCTTAAAACGGCTCCAGACCGACTATATCGATCTGTACCAAACCCACTGGTACGATTCCAATACACCTTTGGAAGAAACCTTAGAGGCGATGAGCGACCTTGTGCGGGCGGGCAAAGTCCGCTATATCGGCTGTTCTAACACGCCCGCTTGGCGGCTGGCCCTCGCGCTCGGCGTCAGCGACCGCTATAACTACGCCCGCTACTGTTCGCATCAGCCGCACTACAACCTTGCCAAGCGGGCCGAATTCGAGCGCGAACTGGCCGAGCTCTGCCTCGATCAGGGCTTGGGCGTTATCCCCTACAGCCCACTCGCCAATGGCTTCTTAACGGGCAAATACCAGCGTGGGGCCGAGATCCCCGAGAGCGCTCGCGCCAGCAGCGTTCAAAAGCGCTACTTCAACGAAAAAGGCTGGGCGGTGCTCGATGCGCTCAAAGCGGTCGCCGACGAAGTAGGAGCTTCCAATGCTCAAGTTGCGGTCGCTTGGTTGCTGCATCAGCCGAGCGTCACGGCCCCGATCATCGGCGCGAACAACGTCGAGCAGTTGCAGAGCATTCTGCCAGCCAGCAGCCTTAAGCTGAGCCAAGAGCAGCTCGAGCGCCTGAACCAAGCCAGCGCTTGGGAGGATTAGCAGGCTGAACGGCGCTTACAAAAGGGTGAAACCTTCCTTTGAAGTTGAGAGGAACGGTGCTAGTTGCGCGCCGTTCCTCTCGTCGCATTTCAGCTTCACGTTTGCGCGGGCCTTTCCGCACAGCAAATGGACCTCATTTGTTGGGCGGGATGTTGGTAGCCGAAGGCGGACGCGCCAAGAAACGAATGGAGGGTTGAGAGCTAGCCGCCAGAGCGATAACGCAAATGTGACTGCGAAATTCGTCTCTGAAGAAGCGTTTTAGACCTCCTTGCGGCGCTCGACCGTGCCCTCGATCAAACCGTAGGGATCTTGGGTGACGTGGAAGATCTCGAGGTTGTTTTCCAAACCGAAGCGCTCTAGATCGAACAAGAGATGGTGCTTGTTGGGGAAGGAAAAGTGGATGCGTTCCACGGCCGGGTGCTTCTCTAAAACGGCGGAGCCGATGCGGTAGAGCGTATTCTGAACCGAAGGGCTGTAGTGGTCGGTGAAAGTGGTGAGGATCTGTTGGTAGATGCTCTGCCATTGAGCGTTGTAGTCGATCTGCTGTGTCGGATCGTAGTCCCAACGAGCGGTGACAACCGTGGCCAAGATGCGGTCGTTAGTGTCGGGCAGGGTGGTCAGCTCGTCGCGGTAGAAGTTCTCCCAACCAGAGTTGGTGGTTTTGAGTACGGTGACCTTGTCGACGCCCGCTTCGATGGTGCGCTTTCCGCTGCTATCGCCCCACAGGCGCGCCGTGCGCTCGCCCGAGCCGCGCACAAAGGAGTGCTCGTGGGGCTGGCCATCGACCTCGATACGCTGCCAGAGAAACTCGGTGATCTTGATCGTAACGGCCTGCACAGTCGGACCTGCCTTCAAAAAGTGGTCGATCAAGGCCAGGCCGAAGCTCTCGATCGATTCGAGCGGATGCTGCTTGGCGAGCGCATAAACCGTGTTGCGCATGGTGTCGGTCGCCAACATCTGCGAATTATCGCCGTGAATATAGGCGGCGCTGAAATCACCTTCAAGCGCAACCGCTACATCGAGATCTTTGATAGTGTGGCGAGGCGTATCGCGCACAACTTTCACTAGCCGTACTTGCGATTTGCCGTAGTTTACATGTCCTAACACAATCGAGCCATTGCCGCTTGTCATGTCTCTTCCTTTTCTGGCAACAAGAACGAGAGCAGATCGAGACCAGCGCAAGGTCCAGTCTCGATCTCGAAACAGAGTTCCAAGCCCGCTGCGGGTTTAGGCTAGCTCTACATCGTGGGCGCTGCTCTCTTGCTTGCCCGCCGATGTAATGCGCACAAACTCCGCATTCTCCCAAAGCTCTTTGATCGTGCTGGCCCCGGCATAGCTGAGGCCGGAGCGCAGGCCACCAACCAGCTGATAGACGATATCTTGCACCGGGCCACGAGTCGGCACCATGGCCTCAACGCCTTCGGGCACAATGCGCTCCCAGTCTTCGGGGTTGACCTCGCGCTTGAGGTCGATAGATTGACGATCGATGTTGGCCGACAGCGAAGCCATGCCGCGCACCACTTTATAGCGGCGTCCGCCGCGCACGATCGGAATGCCAGGACTTTCGTCACTGCCCGCTAACAAGCTGCCGATCATCACGCTGCTTGCGCCAACCGCCAGCGCCTTGGTGATATCGCCCGAATTACGAATGCCACCATCGGCGATGATCGGAATGCCATATTCTTGGGCGGCTTCGGCGCACTCGTCGACGGCGCTCAGTTGAGGCACGCCGAAGCCAGTCACAACGCGCGTGATGCAGATCGAACCAGCTCCGACGCCAACTTTGACGCTATCGGCCCCCGCTTCGATCATATCGCGCACACCATCGGCGGTCGCCACGTTGCCGCCCACCACATCGATGCGTGGGAAGCGGCTCTTTAAGGTGCGCACCATGTCGAGCGCAGCATCGGAATGGCCGTGCGCGATATCGACCACCAAGGCGTCGGCTCCCGCCTCGACGCAGGCGGCGGCCCGATCGAGGTCGTCGGGGCGCACACCGACCGCTGCGCCCACGCGCGGACGGCCACGGCTATCTTTGGTGGCTTGGGGCCACTGCTCCATCTTCGAGAGGTCTTGGGCTGTGATCAGGCCGACCAGTCGATCGTCGGCACCCAACACGGGGATCTTCTCCAGACGGTGTTCCGCCATACAGTCGCGCGCCTCTTCGAGCGTGGCTCCTTCCGGCAGGGTGATCAGACGCTCGCGGGGCGTCATAATCTCGCCAACCGGGCGCTCGGGATTGCGCTCGAACTTCAGATCGCGTTTGGTGACCAAACCAAGCAGCTTGCCATCGTTATCGAGCACAACCAAGCCACCGATGTGGGCTTCCTGCAGGCGCAGGCGTGCCTCTTCGACCGTGGCGTCGGCCGCGATGCTGTGGGGATGTTCCACCATAAAGCCTTGTGAGCGTTTGACGCGCGCGACCTCAGCGGCTTGGCGGTCGATCGTCATAAAGCGGTGGATGATGCCTAAACCGCCCATGCGCGCCATCGCGATCGCCATGGGCGCTTCGGTCACAGTGTCCATATTGGCAGAAACGATCGGAATATTCAGGGTGATGTTGCGGCTGAAGTGGGTGCGGGTCGAGACGGCGTGGCGCGAGCGAATCGCCGAACGACGCGGTACGAGCAGAACGTCATCGAAGGTAAGGGCTGTTTCATGTCGTAAACGCATACGGAATCTCCCATCTCTATCGGCCTACACAGCGCGAATCAGGTTTATGCGCAAGACGAAGCAGCTAGGGCCGTTCGCCGCGCGCTAAAGCACGGGCGATCGCATTGTGACGTGCAACAAGTGGAGCAAGCTCGAGATCGAGGATCTGTCCATCTCGAACCCGCACGCGACCGTTGATGATGCTTAAATCGACGTTGGGCGGCTGGCAGAAGACCAGAGCGGCCAGTGGATCGTGGACGGCGCCGCCAGCAAAACCAAGCGTATCGAGCCGATAGCCGATGATGTCGGCGGCCATGCCCGGAGCGAGCGCGCCTATATCGTCGCGGCCCAGCACCGCAGCCCCGCCGCGCGTCGCCAGACGCAGGGCTTCTGTGGCGGTCAGACCAGCTGGATCGCCGCTGACACGGTGGAGCAAGAGCGCTTGGCGTGCCTCGGCCAAAAGGTGCGATCCGTCGTTCGAGGCCGAGCCATCGACTCCCAAGCCGACCCGCACCCCCGCCCGCAGCATCGCCCGCAAAGGCGCGATCCCCGATGCCAGCCGCATATTCGAGCTCGGGCAGTGGGCCACGCCAGTACAGCTATGGCCGAGGCGCGTCACCTCGGCTTCGGAAGGGTGCACCATATGGGCGTGCCAGACATCCGAGCCGACCCAACCCAGCTCTTCGGCCAGCTCGACCGGAGTGCGCCCGAAAGCTTGGCGGCAGTAGTCGGCCTCGTCGAGCGTTTCAGCCAAGTGGGTGTGCGAATGCACCTTGTAGCTGCGCGCCAATTCAATGCTCTGGCGCATCAAGTCGGGCGACACCGAAAAGGGCGAGCAGGGCGCCAGCACGATCCGCAGCATACTGAAGCGCTCGGCGTCGTGATAGCTTTCGATCAGGCGACGCGAATCGCGCAAAATGAACTCTTCATCTTCAACGACGTGATCGGGCGGCAAACCTCCCTTCGATTCGCCGACCGACATCGAGCCGCGCGAGGCGTGAAAGCGAAAGCCCATGCTCTGGGCAGCTTCGATCTGATCGTCGAGGCGCGCGCCGTTGGGCCAAATATAGGTGTGATCGCTGGCGGTCGTGCAGCCCGACAGCATCAGTTCGGCGATCGCGATCTTGGTGCTGACCTGAATCGCCTCGGGCGTCATTCCGGCCCAAATCGGGTAGAGCGTTTTGAGCCACGTGAAGAGATTGGCGTTTTGGGCAGCAGGCAGGTTGCGGGTCAGGGTCTGGTAAAAGTGATGATGCGTGTTGACCAAGCCGGGCAGAATGATCATATCGCGGGCGTCGATGATCTGATCGGCCTGGTCGGGCAAGCTGGCGCTTGGGCCAACCTGTTGGATCTGATTGTCCACCACATACACGCCGCCATCTTCGATGCGCGTATCAGCGTCGTCGAAGGTCGCAACAAGCGTGGCGTGCTTAATCAACAGTGTCGACATACCTGTGGCTCCTCGCACCATTCAGCACAATTATGAGAATATTAAAAGCATACTACGAGAGAGCCGGTATTGTCGAATCATGCAAAAAGGAGCTTGTGACAAAGCACAAACTCCTCTTTAGCGTTCGCTTCGTGTAACTTGCGCCAAAGGCAACACGCTTTTCGGTCGCTTTCTTTGGCGGAGAGCCTGCTAGCCCTCCATGCGGTCCTTACCGCGTCCGCCTACGGCTATCAACATCCCGCCCAACAAGCGAGGGCTGTTCTGCCTGCGCCCAAAGGCCCCCTGAAAACCTAGCATCCAAGCCGACCTAAGCTCGCAAGCTATCCTCGGTCTGCCCTAAGCGGCCTCCGGCCTGCGCTCAAGCGATGTTGCGCTCTTTTCTCAGCGAACTCGGGCCTAAATCTCGTTGATAAAGGTCTCGAGCACGTTGTTGAAGCGCTCGGCATGCTCCCAGAACATCATATGGCCGCCCAACACGCTGGTGTCGACCTTGGGATAGTGCTTGTGAATGAAGGGCTCGGCCACGCTCGACCAGTGCTCTGCGATCACATAGAGGGTCGGGATCGAATCGTTCAAGGTCGTCAATTCGGGGCGATAGTCGCTGAACATCGCATCGGCGAACAGCTGGCTCGCGATATAGTAGGGTGTCGTCAGCGACTGAGCCACGATCCAATCGAGCTCTTGAGCGGTGAGCTTACGCTGAACCATCACGCCCGTGGCGTAGGCTTCGATAAATTCGCGCTGGCCCTTGGGCGAAGCCAGATAGGTCGTAAACGCAGCACCGATCTCATCGAGCGGGCCTTCGACCCAGTCTTCATCGCTGGTCGAGAGCGGCTTGGGCGACATGTCGATACCAACCACAGCCTTGAGCTTTTGGGTACCTGCATGACGTACATAGCTCAGATTGGTCAAGCTGCCGGTCGACCAACCAACCAGAATCACATCGGTCAATTCGAGCGCGTCGATCACCTTGGCGACATCGCTCCCTTGGGTGTTGTAGGTATTGCCATTGAGCACCTTGGTCGAACGCCCTTGACTACGAGGATCGATCGCGATCACACGATGGGTCTTGGAGAAGTGCTCGAACTGATGCTCAAACACCTCAGTTGTAAATGTCCAACCTGGGATAAAAACGATTGGCGAGCCTGAGCCTTGTTCTTCGTAATAGATCTCTACACCGGGTTCGACCTCGATGTAACCACTGGTACGAGTTTGATCCGACATGCTCCATATCCCCATTCGAATAAGATAAAGCCCTAGAATCTCCAATGATCCTAGTCGGCAATATTAGGAAGCAACTGTTGTACTGTTCATTATACGAGCAAGGTTCTCTGGCGTAAAGAAGCTTTCAGGCGGTAAAACCCGTGCCCGAACAGCAAAAAAGTGGCGTGTATCGACCGGGTTGTTGCGCAACGCTTGGCGCAGCTGCATCAAGGTTGGCGTATCCCAGCCTTGGTAATCGTCCTCCTTTAGATTAGCCTGCGTATCGGGAATTGCACGTTCGTCGCGCTGCTGAGCATACTGCTCGAGCGCTGCTTGCATAGGCATGCTGCCAGACAAGCCTTTATCGACGGCATTGACCAATAACTCCGCGTCGATGAAAGCATCGCTCATACCGCGAGCGATCACCGGATCTTTGTGGTGGCTGGCGTCGCCCACCAAAGCCCAGCCCTTGCCGTAGGCTTGGCGGAAGAAGTTCGGCAGATCGGCCATAGCCACGATGCGCTCGGCCCGCTCGGCGTTCGCCAGCCGCTCGCGCAACGAAGGCATCTGTGCGATCGTAGCCTCATAGTTACCCTCGACATCGCTTCGGAAGGCGTGCAACTCTTTGTAGGGCCAGCTTACCGCGATCGAAGTCAGGTTGTCGTTAGTCGGGAAGGCGAAAGCGACCCGCCCGGGCTGCCAGTTGATCTCCATGCCGTCGCTGGGGAAGTTGCGCCAATACGAGATGTACCAACAGCTGAGGATCGGCAGCACATGGCGCTCTTCGGCCTGCACCAGTCGAGCGATGGTTGAGCATTTGCCGTCGGCACCGATCACCAGCTTGGCCTTTAGCTCGCTGCTTGTGCCCTGTTTGCTCTGGCCGCGCACACCCACAACCTGATCGCCTTCATACAGCAGCTCGTTGACGTTAAAGCCTTCGTACAATTCGGCACCAGCCTCGACGGCAGCCTGCACCAAAATATGGTCGAGCACCGTACGGCGCGGCCCCAAGGTGGCGGGCAGACCGCTTGCTGTCTCAACCGGGCTAGCCAAGCGAAAATCGCCCAAGTCCATAGCCCAATGGTTGATAGCGGGCGTTCCGGCCTGCAAAATCCGATCGATAAGACCCCACTCAGCCAGTTTCTGCACGCCCGGGTGAAGAATCAGGTGTCCCGAGATCGTATCGCTTGGAAAGGTCGCACGATCGAGAAGCAAGACTTTATAACCACGGCGAGCCAACAGCAGCGCGCTCGAAGCGCCTGCACAGCGCGCGCCAACCACAATCACATCGTACATTGTATGTCTCTATGAAAGGCCCCGAACCCCTTGAGAGGTTCGAGGTCCATAATCTGCTTGTGAAAAAATCTATGCCCCCATCATAGCACAAGTAAGGAACAATTATAGCCATCAAATCCGTCTCTTGTGCAGACGCGCACAATATTCTGCTAACAAGCGATGCATAAAGATGTAGCCCGTTCCTACCCGACGAACAAGCGCTAAATGCGAGACTTGGTTGAGAAATGTCACCATACGGAACGGAAACTGATCAGCCCACCATATCACAAGCCGCAATGACAGATGGCGTAAGCAGCTCAGCGCACCGAAACAGAGCGCAGCGACGCCCATACCGAGCAATAGAACACCGACTACTTCAAGTGCGAGCAGCTGTAAGGCTTGCTGCGGTGCCTCCGCTTGAGCGCTGCCCGCCACACGAGCGAACAGAGCGAAAAAGGTGGCCGTCAGCGCCACTGCTCCTACAATCAACGAGCCGATCAACAGGCTAGCTTGCAGGGCAGAGCGGGCCGAGCGAAGTAGAAATTGGCCCGGCTGAAGCTGGCGCTGTAAGGAAGCGCTGCTTAACCCACCGCCCAGCCAGACCGCGATACAGAGGGCCACCCCGATCGCGCCGCCGCTCAGCCAGCCGCCCAGATAACCGAAGCCCAACGCGCTCAGAGCGCTCACAAGCAAGGCGATCGGCACACGGCGCAGCGCCAAGCGATTCGACCAGTTGAAGCTATCGAGCGGTATCAACAGTCGCTCTGGGTCGATCAGATAGCCGATCAAGAACAGACAGAGCCCGACCGTCGCACCAACCAGCAGCCCTTGCGCAGGCGATTGCAAAAGCGCCAGTGTCAAGCCATAGATCGAACTCGCCAAACCGCCCAACTCGAGGCCGTGCCCCAGGCGGGCCGTGCGTGGCGATCGCGGCAGAGGCACAAAGATCGCCAGCAGAGCCGCCAGAGCGCCGACGAGGCTAGCCGAGGCCATAGCTTGCAACAGCGTCGCAGCAGCGATCGCTTGGCCAGCGCCGAGCCAATAGCGCAGCGTCTCGTCGAGGGCGACGATCGCGCCAAAGAAGAGCGCCAAGATCATCAGCTCCAGGGCGATAAACAGCTTACGTTGCCAGCCCTCGCTGAGCCAACTTGGTTGAAGCGCCTCGAGCGAAAAGATCGAAAGGTTATGCTGCACCATCATCGCGGCCAGCCAAGCGAGCCAGCGTTGTTGGCGATCGGCCAGAGCAAAGCGTTGGCCGCCCGAGCGCTCTAACATGGCGCGCAGATAGGCCCCAAAGAGCTGGTCTTGAGTATGCAGATCGAGCAGTATCTGCTGATCGAAGCGCGCTCTACGCAAGGCTCCGTTCAAGAGATTGAGAGCTAAGGGCGTGCGAGCAAGATCGTACCACGATGGATCGCTTTGAAAGAGGCGTTGCAGCGGGGCACTCGCTTGACTGCGCACGATCACTTCATCTATTAAAACGGGTTCTAGCGGCAAAATCTGCACTACACCACAGATCGCAAGCAGCTCTTCGAGGTTCTCGGCTTCGCCATTGCGACACGAAATAACCATACCGCCCAGCCAATGCTCGCTGCGAAAGCGCCGAATCGCCTCGATACAGGCCAGATAGTTGGCGGGCTGAATCTCATCGAAGCCGTCGAGCAAGGGCAGAATCATGCCCTGCTCAAGCCAGCGCTGAGCCAGTCGAGCGGGAACCTGATAGCGCAATTGCAGTTCGCGTTGTATCCAAGCCTGCAGCGAGCCGGGTCGTTCATCCCAAAAAGCCAAGTTAAAGATCACCGGAATGGCAGCCTCGGGCTGCTCAGCGGCGCGGGTCAGCAAAGCTTGGGCCAACTCAACCAACAGATAGGTCTTCCCGGAGCCGGGCGCTCCGCGAATCAGCAGGTCGTGACGATAGGCATCGAAGATCTCGACGATGCTTTGCCGAGCGCGATCAGCGTTCATAGGCAGAGGATGGCCCGTTCCCGGTCGTACTTCTAGCGGCAGGTCTGGAATGGCGAGGCCAGCATGGGCCGGATCGAGCAGGCCATCGACCCAGAAGCGTTTCACGCGCTCGATCATGCGCAGGCGGTCGTCGTCGAGCTTGTGAGCCGGGGCCTCGCTTGGAAGGTTGGCAGGCTCAGCGTGACTCGGTGCAATAGGCAGCGCGCCCTCTTGGCCCGAGCGAATCCGCTCAACCAGCGTTTGAGTCGCCTCTTCCGGCTCGATTCCAAGCTGCTCTGCCAGCATGCGCCGACACTGTTCATAGTGCTGCAAAGCGGCATTGCGTTTGCCAGCCCACACTAGGGCCCGCATACAAGCGCGATGCGCGATCTCGTTCCACGGCTCGATCTGTAGCCAGCGCTGGGCGTAGCGTTCGAGCTTGGCACTGTTGCGCTCGGCGCTGGCGCGCTGAACCACTCCATCGAAGGCGCTGCAGACCTGTTGGTGCAGTTGCAAACGGCTTTGCTGAAGCCACTCTTCGAACGGTTCGGCATCGGGCAGCGAGGCGCCCGCCAGCAATTCGCCGCGATAGAGATCGATGGCTTGTTCTAAGTTCAGATGGTTGTTGGGGTCAGCGAGGAGTTCACGAAATCGAAAGAGATCGATTGTAGCGAGGGAAGCGGGGTTAAACTGCAAACTTTCGCGTGAGACCAACAGTAGAGGTAGATCGCTCTCGTTGTCGCCGATCGAGCGACGCAGAGTCGTCAAAGCCCAACGCAAACTCTGGCGAGCATTGCTATCTGGCTGGTCGGGCCAGAACAAAGCGGCCAGATGCTCACGCGCATGGGGGCGACCGTTTTCAACCAACAAATAGGCGAACAAGGCCCACGGTTTACTCAAGCCGCCGTCAACTAAAATCGTGTCGCCCGCTTGCATCTGGAACGATCCAAACACAGCGATAGTGTGCTGTCTCATAGTCGAGCGGGGTCTCCAACAAGTTTGTAGCAACAATGCTAACTATCTCATTGTAGCAAAATTCTTGCAATTTCCCGAATGTTTGCGGCGACCTCACGCTCTACTCACGCTCTACTCACGCTCGTTTGCTATCTTGAAGCCAGAGTCGGCATCTGAAATCCGTTTGGAGCTTCGGATTTGAGCTGATCTCTCGGCGCAGCTAGCAGCCCTTTGCGGCGGATAGGTCGTTTGTAGCCGTAGGCGGACGCGGTTAAGAGCTTCTTTGGGGCAAGCGACTAAGCCGCCAAAGCTCTGAACTGATAAAACGAATGTGATCTAAGCAGCCAGTCCTTACAGCACTAAAGGAGATCTTCATGAAGCGGTTCTTCACAACATGTTGTTTCCTGCTCGCACTCATTCAACTTAGCGCTTGTGGATCGGGCCTTTCGCAAGCTGGCGAAGTGATTCAGCAAGTCAATGAGATGAGCGAACAGATCAAAACGATCCAAGAAGCTGTCAGCGAAGCTCCCGCTTCAAACGAAGAAGCAGCTGAAACAGGCTCTTCAGATGACACGAGCAGCTCAAGCGGCAGCTTTGACATTGGAGATTGGATCGACCCGACTAAGGTTAGTCAACACCTCGATACGCTCTCGAGCTATCGTCTTGTAACAACCGTCCATACAATCACCAAAAGCGAAAACGAAACCCTCGAGAACAAAGCGACCTATATTGAAGAGCGAAGCAGCGACCCGTGGCTTCTGCGCATCCAAACCTTGACAGACGATCAAGCCGATCAAAGCGACGACGCCGGCAAGGTTTTTGGCGAAGGTAAGGTTTACGAATATAACAACGCCAATGGCAGCATCGAGTGTACGGCAACCGAGCTTGACGCTGAAGCGATAAAGATCGCTCAAGGTATGGCTCGTGGTATGGCCGGTACAATGTCGATGATGATGCTGATGAGCTTTGGTGATCTAAGCCTAGAGGAACGTGGCGTGGTCGTCAACGGCGTCACAACAAACCTCTATACCATTGAAGGCGACAACGCAGGCTTGAAAGGTAACGGCAAATTCTGGGTTGACGAAAACGGCATGTTGATCAAAGCCGAGACCTTCAGCTCGATGCAAGAGATTATGGAAACCTCCTTCACCTATTCGCTCGAAGAGATCAACAGCTTTGGCCCTGTGGCCTTGCCAGCGAGCTGTACTCCCTAATACCAAATCCGGTTGATTAGGTTCTCTTTGGCCTTCGGCAGAGCGGAACGTGACTCTTTCCTTTTCCCGGCTTTGCGTTTTTCTGAGCGAAGAGCATGCACGTCTTTAAACGGATTTGGTATAAGTGGGTTAGCTAACAAAAGGCGCCTGTCCAATGGGCAGGCGCCTGCTTTTGCTTAGGAAACCGCATCCTTAGGTGGTTGCGCCATAGCTCGTTCAATGCCACGTAGCTCTAGCCACCATTGATCGGCCGGTCGGCGATTCACACGATCGCTCATCATCGGCATTTCATCGAAGCTGCTCACCTTGATATGCCCGCCTTGCAAGCCGATAAACAGATTCTTCGTGCTGCGCTTCTCGCACTCGCCGATCAACAACGAAACTGCGGTCTCGGTCAGGCGTGTCGACTGAATGCGGTCGAAGGGCGAAGGACTGCCGCCCTGCTGCAAGTGGCCCAATACAGCTTGACGCACATCAAAGAGCGCGTGGCCCTCCTCTTCAAACAGAGCGCACATAAACGCTGTGGTGTAGAGCGCGTTGACGTTCTCGTTACGAATCATCAAGCTCATCTTACCGCCGTTGCTGAAGCGCTCGATCAAGTTGTCGAGATCCTTGCGCAGGTCTTCGAGCGAAACGCCCTCTTCGGGCAGGTAGGAGCGCTCGGCCCCGGTCGCGATGCCCGCCATCAAGGCCAGATAGCCACAATCGCGGCCCATCACCTCGACCACGAAACAGCGCCGCGTTGAGCTAGCCGATTCCTTGATCTTATCAACCACTTCAACGATATTGTTGAGCGCTGTATCGGTGCCGATGCTCAGCTCTGAACCGGGCAGGTTGTTATCGATCGAAGCGGGCAGACAAACGATCGGAATATTGAACGCTGGGAAGCTATCGCGCGACGAGTAGAGTTTGTAGACCGATTCGTAGGCCGCCCAGCCACCGATCACCAACAAGCCATCGAGCGCTTGGTTTTCGATCGTGCGCGCGATCGCATACAGGTCACGTCGGCTCGGCACCTTGCGTCCAGTGCCCAAGGATGAGCCACCACGCGGCAGCCAGCCGTTCACGCTCATCCAGCCGAACTCTTCCATATCGTTGTTGATCAGACCTTCAAAGCCATTGCGAATCGCAATCGCTTGGTGGCCGCGATCGATAATCAGACGCACCGCTGCGCGCACAGCCGTATTCATACCCGGTGCAGGCGCGCCCGGCGTCATAATGCCCAAACGCAGACGGCGCTGGCCGGGCATTGGTGGGTGTGGCAGAGCACGAACCAAGGTGGTATAGGTTCGATAAGCCTCTTTGAAGCTGCCGCCGCGCATGCTCAGCGCACGCTCGTAGTCGCCAGCCGCGATCGCATCGGCCACCTCGTGGGTCTGCTTGACGCACTCCATCAGCGGCGTGCGCACTACACGGTTATAGCGCATACCGATCAGCTTGGGCTCGGTGCCGGGCTCGGCATTCAGCAACTCGTCGACAGCGCTGTAACCGACCAAGGTGCTCATCCAGCGATCGAAGGCGCTTGGCGCGCCGCCACGCTGCACATGGCCCAAAATCGAGATACGCGCATCTTCGCCCAAACGCTCTTCCAAAACCTTGCGCAAGCGCTCGGCGGTGATCGGGTTGCCCTGACGGTCGCGCGCGCCCTCGGCCACCACAACAATGCTGTCGCGTCGGCCGTTGCGGCGTCCGGCCGCCAAGACCTCGCACATCTTGCTTTCCCAGTCTTCGGCCTCGGGCGGATACTCGGGAATAAAAACCCAGTCGGCACCACCGGCCAAAGCGCCCATCAGCGCCAAGTAACCGCAGTTGCGCCCCATCACCTCTACAATAAAGGTGCGTTGGTGGCTCGCTGCGGTGCTCGCGATCTGATCGAGCGCAGTGGTAATGCGCTGCAGGGCGGTATCGGCGCCGATCGTCATATCGGTTCCGATAAAGTCGTTGTCGATCGAGCCGACCAAACCAACCACCATCAGGTGGGGATGGCGCTCGGCCAGCTCAGCGCTGATCGTGCCTTGAGCGACCAGCTCTTCGAGCAAGGACGGCCACTCTTGTCGGAAGAGGTCGGCGCCCGTCAAGCTGCCGTCGCCGCCGATCACGACTAAGCGGTCGATTCCATGTTCCAAAAGGTGCTGAGCCGCCACCAGACGGCCTTCACGGGTGCGAAAAGCAGCACAACGGGCTGTGCCGATCACTGTGCCGCCTTGATGAAGAATACCGCCAACATCTTTCCAGCCGATAGGGCGAATACGGTTGCCGCCATCGACCATGCCTTGGTAACCCTCTTCGATGGCATACACCTTAGCACCACGCGCAATCGCCGCGCGAACTACCGCGCGCAAAGCTGCGTTCATTCCTGGCGCATCACCACCACTTGTTAACACGCCTATTGTGCGTGTTGCTGAGGCATTCATGGTTGTAGTTCTCTCCTAAATATATCGACAAAGTGCCATTCTATACCTCGCCCTACGGCAACCTCGCCAGAAATAAACTCGCAACAACGCGATACGCTCAGCCAAGGTTGGCACCTTAATTGTACTCTACGATTCTGCTGCATTCGTTGTATTCACGTCCATAAGCGTAAAGATCTCTGCACAGACCAACAAGATCTGTTTATGCAAGCAACACTCAATATGTACGCAAATACAAGCTGTGGTATATATCCATTATAACAAAACCGTATCAGGATTGATTCTACAAACCGAGGGCTATGCGAGGCGACACACCAAGAGAAGCACTTAAAGAGGATTAGTTCAAAGCTCAAAAGCCTTATTCATCGCTCAGTGTGATCTTGCGCACTCCTGCCATGCTGCGAATCGGCTCCAGAATCTCCATAATTGTGTTAGCGGGAACACGGCTAATAGTAAACTCGATCTCGTCGATCTCGCTATTATTGTCGGGATGCACATTCACCTGCCGCAACGAAATCGAACCGGTAGACAAGATGCTTTCGAGCGCTTTCAGCGATAGAGCGCCATGGTCTGTCACTACAGTCACCGAACGGGCTTGGCGTTTATGCAAAAAGCGTCGTTCAAACGGCTTGACTCCGGCCAAAATCACCAAGATAAGCACCGTCGCGCTGATCGCCGCGAAGTACAAACCGCCGCCAACCGCCAGACCGATCCCCGCCACCGTCCACAAGCTCGCCGCCGTAGTAAGACCGCGAATCACATCGCGCCGCAGCAGAATCGTGCCCGCCCCCAAAAAGCCGATACCGCTCACTACTTGAGCCGCCACACGCGACGGGTCGAGCGAAACATGCTCGTGGTTGAGAATATCGCTAAAACCAAACGAAGAAACGATCATAATGAGCGCCGAGCCCACGCTCACCAACATATGAGTACGCAGACCAGCTGCCCAAACTAAGCGTTCACGTTCAAAACCGATCAAGCTGCCCAGCAGCGCAGCGACCGCCAAACGCAACATAATTTCAGTGCTTGGAAGCATATGAAACCCTCTCTCGATTTCAACTAGAATGTTCTGCGACTCAATTAGTATAACACATTCAAATCTAAAATTTCATTTCCGATTATAATGAGATAAAAATAACCTTCTATCTTTTCAGTAGTAAAGAGTTTTTGCCAAAATCCTCTCAATCCAGAGTGATTGTCGGCCTTCAATAACACGCTCGCGCTTCTGTCATCAATTAATCGCACGCAGCATATCGCTCTAGCGGTGAAGTCTCTAACCCCCATTCGGTCTTCAGCGCGTCCGCCTACGGCTACCAAATCAAGCAACCTGCCCTCATCCCCAGCCCTTCTCCCGCATTGCGGGAGAAGGGTGCTCGGGCCTTCTAGCCCCAAAACCCTCTAATGTCAATTCAAGGCTTACTCGCTCGCAAGGCAAGCACATACAAAGCTGGGCAAAGAGTTGTGAGAGATTTCGCGCGACAGAGCGAAATCTCTCACAACCAACCTAGTCAGGTTCCACTCTGCCCAAAGTCGATCGTCTGATATGCGTCTGGTCACCTCAAGCTGCTTCCACAATGTCAAAAGGGCATCAGGGGTGCGCCGCTAAAAAGGCGTCTAAGGCTTCAAGTAGTACCCCAGGTTGATCGTGCTGAATGGCATGACCGCTGGCTGGCACAAAACGCAGCTCGCCCCGTGGTATGCGAGCAACCAAGGCCTTGGCTGCCTCAGGTGGATTGCCCACCTCATCCTCGCCATTTAACAGCAAAACCGGGCAACGAATCGCGCTCGCGGCGCTTAACGAAACATCGCGCTGGCGTTCAAGTGCGATCGCCCGCACCCCAGCGACCCAACCAGTGATCAAGCTCTCCAAGGCCTCTTCGCCCTGGGTCGCAACGATTTCGGCCCGCCAAGCAGCCCGCGATTCGCCCCACTCCGAGACAGGCAAAAGGTTTTTGCACTGCTCTTCCTGCTCTTCAGAAGCGATGCCGCACGCGCCCCACGCAAAAACCGCATGCACCAGCTCGGGGTGGCGGCTCGCCAAGAGCAACGCCGATTCTGCCCCGTCACTATAGCCGATCACAATCACCTCGCGCAGGCCTAAACCATTAAGTAGGGCGGCCATATCGTCGGCATCGCGCTCATAGAAGTTGACCGGGAAGTCGCGCTGAGGCGGCCGCGACGCGCCATAGCCGCGCAGATCAGGCGCGATCACACGCCGCTCGCTCCGCAGATGATCGATCACCAAAGCCATATGACTCATCGCTGTGCCCGGAAAGCCGTGCATCACCAGTACAGGGCGTTGTACCCTAGCGTGGTCGCGAAAATCGTGATAGGCCAGCAGAACGCCGTCGATACGCATTCGTTCCATCGCATGCTCCCTCAAAGCTGCAAAAACGCTGTTCATCAGTTTTCAACGATACCATGCCTGTTAGCAAGCAACAAAAAACCTCTGCTAGCTTAGTTCAGCTAACAGAGGTTCTTAAAATCAAGCTATGTATGACGATCTAGCCCATACCCGAGAGCAACAAGCGGGCCAAACGCTCGCCACCAACAAACGTCGAGAGATGCTCTAACTGGTTATCTTCATAGGCTTGGTTGAAGATCGCTACATCAAGCGCCATCACTTTATTGAAAGCGCGGGCCGCTAATTCGGGATTCGCGCTCGCTTCCACAACTTTCTGACCATAGGGAGCTACAACATCGAGCATGGCCAACGGGTAGCGCACCGGCAAACCGATCTGCACGTGAATGCGACCGATGCCCAAGCGCTTGCGCGCATACTTCGCGTCGTAGGTGCCGTTAAACAGCTCAACAAACCAATCGGCCACCATCGAGTGAAGGCGCTCCATAGATACACCCTCGAAATACTCGCTTGTGTTGCTATGGCTGAAAAGTCGATCATAGAAGGCTTTTGTCATCTCAGGAGCAAGCTCGCGAGCCTTATCGCTTAAGCCATGCAGCGATTGGATCTCCTCCTGAGTCAAACCCATCAATTGTACCAACTCATCAAAAACCGCTTCGTTTTTAACCTTCCAGCTTGAACGATCTAATGCAGCCATCTGCCAAACCCCTCCTGTAGTTAAAATGAACTGTTATCGAACAGGCTAAACAAGAAGATCACATGACCAATGGGTCTCTACCAGAAACAACTTGCCAACATTGGCCACAAGGTTTCCTTGCCTAAGTAGAGCAAGCATAGAGCGAAAACGAGATTGTGAATGAGAACCAACGCTTCGTTTCAATACGGGCTCAAAAATTCGGTCTGGACACAAACGCAACAAAACACTCCGCTGAAATGAAAGCATCTTCAAAGGTATGCGATTACGGGCAAACGTCTCGAATTCGTATAGGTGGCCGCTCTTGTTGCACAGTAAGTCAACCATAAATGTGTTCACAGTATAAGCAGACAAACGAGCTCTATGCATGACAAAATCACAACAAAGCAGTAATAAATAGATAACGACGCTTGACAGCTCGTAGCGTGAGTGTTACTATTTTCACAATTAATTCGTATAGGCGATGGAGTTCGCCTTTAAACGCGTGAAATGCTGATGACTCCTACCGACATGTCGGTAGGAGTCTTTTCGTTATGGAAAGAGGGATCGTGTGTATCGCAAGAGTCTTCGTCTTCTTCTGATCGTGATCTTGCTGGGGTTCCTAGTCGGTTGTTTAAATGCAATCTTTCTGTTACTGCTCTCGTGGGTAACCGATATCCGGGCCACCTATCCCTGGCTGCTCTTCTTTCTGCCAGCTGCAGGCGCTTTGATCGCGTGGAGCTACAGCCGTTATGCCCAAGAGGCCGCCAAAGGTATCAACCTGATTCTGAGCCAGATTCACGCTCCCGAAGGGCGCGGCGTGCCTTTCCGGATGGTGCCGCTTGTCTTGTTTAGCACCCTGTTGACCCATTTGGTGGGCGGCTCGGCGGGCCGCGAAGGCACAGCGGTACAGATCGGCGGAGGCATAGCGGGCAGCATGGCGCGTTTCTTTCGGCTCGACAGCATTTCGACCCGCTTGCTGCTGATGGCTGGCATCAGCGCTGGCTTCAGCAGTCTCTTCGGTACGCCAGTCGCTGGGGCCGTCTTCGGCATGGAGGTACTTGCGCTCGGTGGCATACGTTACGCCGCCCTGATCCCCTGTCTGCTGGCGGCCTGCGTCGGTTATTGGAGCACTATGCTCTTCCCGATCCACCACACGCACTACCCAGTGATCGCCAGCCCCGAACTGACGCCACTGCTGGTCGGCCAAATTCTTCTGGCGGGCGGCGCTTTCGCTGGCGCGAGCGTACTCTTTCTCGAACTCAGCCACTGGATCGAACAGCGCTCGCAGCGCCTTGTGGCAAACCCGATACTACGCACCAGTTTGGGCGGCCTTCTTATCATTCTGGTGACGCTCGCTTTGGGCAGCCAAGACTACAATGGCCTGAGCCTGCCATTGTTACAAGCCGCTTTTACAAATGAAGGTGTTCCTGCCTGGGCCTTTTTGATCAAGTTAGCGCTCACAGCCCTAACCCTCGGCGTGGGTTTTAAGGGTGGCGAAGTCACGCCGCTGTTTGTGATCGGCGCAACCTTAGGCTCGGCGCTCGGCCAGCTCTTAGGTCTGCCGATCGAGCTAATGGCAGCGCTGGGCTTTGTCGCGGTCTTCGCAGCCGCCGCCAATACACCGCTCGCCTGTCTGATTATGGGTCTCGAGATCTTCGGCAGCGGGCCGATTGTTCCCTTGGCGATGGCGATCTTTGTGGCTTATACCCTTTCAGGACATCGTGGCATCTACAGTGCCCAGCGCGTGCTAACCCATAAATCGCAGCTTATGGGGCTGGCTTTTGAAAACAAGAGTCTTCACGAAGTTCGCCACGCTAGCAAACAGGCGCTAAGCCCTTCGACGCACGAGAAGTGATAACAAATCTGCTTGATTACGTTCTATTTGGCCTTCTGCAAAGTGGAACTTTACTATTGTTGTTGTGAGAGATTCCGCGCTGTCGCGCGGAATTTCACATAAGTCTTTAAACGAATTTGGTATGAACAGAACAGTATGTCGAGGTCAGCACAGCCGTGCGCCCTTCTCCCGCATTGCGGGAGCTATGCATTACCCAAAAGTGGTGTCGGCAGCAAAAGGCGATCGTTCGCACACCATTGCGGGATTATCCTTGAGAGCACAGAACGGAGAGATCAACATTCAGCCCCTCGCCCGCAGTGCGGGAGAGGGGGCCGGGGGGTGAGGGCAGATAACGCTGACCGTATGTCGATTTGTGGCTAATGTACAGATGCGGGAGAAGGGTCGGGGATGAGGGCCGCTAGCCGCTCTGATAGCCGGAGGCGGACGCGCCAAGGACCGAATGAGAGCTAGCGACCTCGCCGCCAAAGCGCTGAACGAAACAAGGGAAATAAAGCGGGGGAAATAAAAAAAGCCCGAATGGGCAGGATGAGCTCGAAAAAGGGTAAAAAAAATGGCGACCCAGGAGGGACTCGAACCCCCAACACTCAGTTCCGAAGACTGATGCTCTATCCATTGAGCTACTGGGCCACACGGCGAATATTATAGCATAAAGCCCTCAAGAACGCAATGCTTTTTCAGCCCGTTCAGCACCTAACTGTCACTTTTCTCAGCTATCCAAACAATTCTTTCTTGGGTATAATGAATCAACGTCGCTTATTACATTGGCGAACAATCACCTGAAATGCAATGAGGCATGAAAGGGGAGGACACCATGATTCTTCAGCAGTTTAAAAACGAGCCAATCGCAGCCTTATCGTACCTGATAGGCTGCACCGCCACTGGCGAAGCCGCGATCATTGACCCCAACTTAGCCGCTGAACAGTACGTCCTCGCAGCAGCCGATTACGGTTTGCGCATCACACTTGTGCTTGAAACGCATATGCACGCCGATTACTACTCGACAGGGCGCGCCATCGCCTACCAAACCGGTGCTCAGCTTGCGCTTCCGGCAGGCGCCAAGGCTCTCTTCGAGCATACAGCAATTAACGATGGCGACCGCTTCCAGATCGGCAATGTTATGCTACGCGCTCTCCACACTCCCGGCCACACTCCGGAACATATGTCATACGTCGTCTCTGATACCACGCGCAGCTTTCAACCGTGGTTTGTGTTCACGGGCGATTGTCTCTTTGTGGGCGATGTTGGCCGAACCGATCTTGTCGATCTGCCCGGCAGCGGCTCAGATATCCTATACGACAGTATCGTGAATGTCCTCCTTCGCCTGCCCGATTATGTCGAGATCTATCCCGGTCACTATAGCGGCTCACCCTGCGGCAGCAAAGAGATGAGCCCTAAACTCAGCAGCACCATCGGCTTCGAGCGGCGTTTCAACTGGGCGCTACAAGCTCCCGATAAAGCCACCTTTGTAGAGTGGGTCAACAAGAGCAGCCGCGATTCGGTCGAATCGATTTTGCAACACCGCAATACTAATCGCGGCGAGCTAGCGCTCCAACCCCAATACGACTACCGCATCAACCTGTTTAAACCTGATGATCAGCGTATTCCCGAGCTGAGCACCAGCGCAGCGGCCCACGCGCTCAGCCAAGGCGCGGTCTGTATCGATCTCCGCCCGCAGAACAGCTTCGCTCGCAAGCACCCAGCCGGAGCGATCAACATCGTTTATAACCGCAATTCCTTCCTCAATAACCTTAAAGGCCTCGTCAATACCAACGAGCCGTTGATCTTCTACGCCGATCATCCTGTGATCGCCCACGCCGCCGCTAGCATGGCTATGCGCTCCAACTACAGCAATATCCTCGGCTATCTGGCAGGCGACCCCGCTATGTGGGACGATTCAGAGCTGGCTCAAGATGAACTGCTCGTCTTTAGCATCGACGAACTGTACGATCTGATCACCAAAGAACGGGTGTTAGTACTCGATGTGCGCAATCCCTCCGAGTGGGCCAAGGGTGTGATCGATGGAGCGCGACTGGTGCGGCTCTTCGATCTACGTTCGCAACTTGCAAGCCTGCCGCGCGATCAACGCATTATCACCATCTGCGAAAGCGGTATGCGCGCCACCACAGCCGCCAGCCTGCTCAAGCGCTTCGGCTTCCCCGACGTAGCCGCCGTCTCGAAATCGGGCATGAGCGCTTACGCCAGCAGCTACCCAACCGTCGCCTATGCCAACTGATAAGCGATCTGGTTTACACGCTGCGCACTAGCACGCTGCGCGAGCCGATCGCTAGCTAAGCGAGAACGGCTGAAAGAAAGAGCGTTTGCATCTTCATACCAAATCCGTGTAAAGACTTGCGCTCTTTCAAGGGAAGGAAAGACGGGGAAAGACAAACATAGTCAAGTTCCACTCTACCAAATGCCAAAGAGAAAGTAATACCAAACCCGTTTAAAGACGTGCTTTCTCTTCACTCAGAAAAACGAAAAGCCGGGAAAAGGAAAGAGTCACGTTCCGCTCTGCCGAAGACCAAAGAGAACCTAATCAACCGGATTTGGTATAATCAAGCCGATTTGGTTTCATTCAGGACGACTGCTTCAAAAAAAAGGAGTGTGCCGAGCGGCACACTCCCTTATCTCTTTTAAACCAACGCTATTTGTTGTGCGCTACCACCAGCGGAAGGGTAGAATCGTCAGCAAACGCGGCTTTAACAGCTCCTCAAGCTGAGCTTGCAGGCTGGCATAGTCCAGCGGAAGCTTCGCCTCCTTGCCAAAGGGCAGAGGCGGCTCTTTATCGCGCGCCGAACCGCGCAACACCAACAGTCGCGCATGCGGATCAGGCTGCAAACCAGCCAACTCGCGCGCCTTGGCGACCGCTTGAGGCAGGCCGCCCAACTGATCGACCAGCCCGATCTTGCTGGCCTCGTCGCCCGTCCAAACCCGCCCACCCGCAATCGGATCGAGCTGCTCTTCGCTCAGCGAACGGCCCTCGCGCACAATCTGCTTAAAGCCAGCATAGAGATCGAAGACCATCTCGCGAATGGCGGCCCGCTCATCCTCGGTCGGCGGAGCCAGCGGCGAAAGCATGCCCGTGCGCTCGCCGCGCGTCAGCACCACCGGATGCACCTGCAAACGCTTCAGCAGGTCGGCGGCGATCGGGCGCAGCGAGACTACTCCGATGCTGCCCGTTAAGGTGCTGGGCTGAGCCACGATCGCATTGGCGCAGGCGCTCACATAGTAGCCACCCGAAGCCGCCACATTGCCCATGCTCACCACCACCGGCTTGTTTTGGCGCACGCGCAATACCTCGCGCCAGATCAAGTCAGAAGCGTAGGCATCGCCGCCGGGTGAGTCGACGTGCAGCACCACCGCTCCAATCCGCTTGTTCTGCTCGGCTTTGCGCAGGGCTTGGCTGACCACATCGTAGGTAGCTGTATTGGCATTGCCAAACAGCGGCGGCATGGGCGTGCGGCTGCCCATCATAATCGTGCCCTCAAGACTGATCACCGCCACGACCCGCTTCTGTAAGTGCCGCATGGGCAGATAGACCACGCCATCGGCGTCTTCCCAAGGATAGATCGCGATCTTATCGCCATACTGGGGTTGCAAGCGCTTCTCAAGCTCATCTTCGTAGCAGACCGCGTCGATCAAACCCGCTTTGACCGCGTTCTGACCGATGAAGAATGCTTGGTCGAAGGCGGCTTCAACCTTGCTGCGCTCGAGTTTACGGTCGCTGGCAATCGTGTCAAGCAGCATGGCGAAACGCTGGTCGAGCAAACGCTCCAACTGCTCGCGATTCTCGGGCGACATATCGACCCGCGTAAACTGGTCGCCCGCCGCTTTATAGGGAGAGACAGCCGTCACCTCAGCCTCGATGCCCAGCAGCGCCAGCGTATCGCGTAGGTAAAGCACCTCGCTACGCAGGCCAAAGAAGGCCAAGGTGGCCGAAGGCGGCATAAAGATCTGATTCGCGCAACTAACAGCGAAATAGCTCTGGGTATCGGGCGTGAACAAATAGGCGATCACACTTTTGCCCGAGCTCTGAAACTGCTTCAGCGCGTCTCGCAGGCTCTGGGCCGTCGCATAGCCCGGAGCGAAATCGCGCACATACAAAATGATGCCCTTGGCGCGCTCGTCAGCCTCGATTCGCTTGAGCTGCTGACGAAAACGCAGCAGGCTCAGTGGCTCTTCTTCGCCAAGCCAACGCCGTAAGCGCGGCAACGAAGGAGCCACTTCGGGGAGCTTGCCGCTTAGATCAAAACGAGCATAGTACGGCTGGTTATGAAAGATACGCCGCCAGCCATTCCGCAACCAAGTAATACCGTTTAACAGCCAAATCAATGGCAGCGCGAGCATCACAATCCCTTTATTCAAACATTACGCACTCGGAGCAGACTCGGCTTGTTTATGGAAGTCGATAAAGCGATAGCCTACGCCACGTTCGGTCAGAATATAGTGCGGATTGGAAGGATCTTTCTCGATCTTCTGGCGTAAGTAGGTAATATAGAGACGCAGATAATGGCTCTCGTCGCGATATTCTGGGCCCCAGACCTTGGTTAAAAGCATTTCGTGGGTCATCACAAACCCGGCGTTCTGCACCAGATGGTACAAGAGACGATATTCGGTTGGGCGTAGATTAACCCGCTCTCCATCGACCAAAACCTCGCGCCGCGCGAAGTCGATCGTCAAACGGTCATCGACGTGAATTAAGGTTTGGGGCGAAGGCGGTGTAATATAGTGACGACGCAGCACAGCTCGAATACGGCTGACCAGTTCGCGATGGCTAAACGGCTTGCCGATATAGTCATCAGCGCCTAACTCAAGCCCGCGCACCCGATCCTCTTCTTCGTCTTTGGCGGTGAGGATCAAAACAGGCACTTGAGAAAACTGGCGCAGACGGCGTAACGTCTCGAAACCATCGAGGCCCGGCATCATAATGTCGAGCAACACCACGTCCGGCATCTCTTCGCGAGCCTTCTCCAAGGCCTCGCGCCCGTTCGAAGCGCTGCTCACCCGACAGCCCTCAAGCTCAAGATTCATACGCATAAAATTGACAAGCCGCGCTTCATCATCGACGACAAGCACAAGTTTATCTTTCAAGTCTGTAGCTGTCATATGGCTTCCATTTCGTCATGTATCCGGCCTATAGTTCCATTGTAGCACGCCCCAAAGCCGCCCACAAGAATAGGCCAGTCTGTCTAGAGGGTAAGAATACGCTCTTCGATTCACACCATCCACGACCAGCTATGGTAGACTCGCAGCACGCGACTAGATCTACTCGCTGATTTTGTACAAGGCACACGCAACCATGGTTGATCCTATTCAGATTTTGATCGGACTGATCCTCAGCGGCCTTATCGGAGGCCTAGCCTACCGACGCGGCTCGCTCACCAAAGATGGCTGGCTCGGGGCGATTCTGACTGGTACAGCGACTTTTGGCTTCGGAGGCTGGTCGTGGGGCTTGCTACTAGTCACCTTCTTCGTCACATCAAGCCTGCTCTCGCACTACAAAGAAGAGGTCAAGCTGGCCCGCGCCGGCGAGAAATTCGAAAAAGGCGGCCAACGCGACTTCTGGCAGACCATGGCCAACGGCGGAGCGGCGGCCCTTGTAGCCCTACTCTACCCCTTCCTAGGCCAAGCCGAATGGCTCTGGTACGCCTACATCGGCCTTATGGCCACCGTCACCGCCGATACTTGGGCGACCGAACTCGGCACCCTCAGCGAAGCTCAACCCCGCCTGATCACCACTTTGCGCCCGGTCGAAACCGGTACCTCGGGCGGCATCACAGCTTTCGGCACCTTGGCCGCCGCGCTCGGAGGTCTCTGCATCGGCCTAGCAGCCCTGCTCTTCAGCACATTCGGCGCTGGCTTCAGCAGCGAACTGTTGTTTCTACCACTGATCGGCCTTGGTAGTGGCCTGGCCGGCGCGCTCTGCGACAGTCTGCTGGGCGCAACCCTGCAAAGCCTCTACCGCAACGCCCAACACGGTCTGACCGAGCGCAGCCACGACAGTGCTGGCCAAGCCAATCAGCGCGTGCGCGGCCTCCCTTGGATGAACAACGACGCCGTGAATCTGCTCAGCTCGCTGGTCGGCGGGCTTGTAGCCTGCCTCTTTGCGCTGCTCTAACAGACCAAACGCTCGAAACAGAGGAGAGAAAACGGGGAAACAAAAACGCTCTCACCAACAAGGTAAGAGCGAAAGAGTGAGCAGACAGCAAGAGAGCATTGAAAGGGCGCATAGACCTTCTCTCCCAAGGGCTATGCCCTCAGTACCAGTGGCGCTGCAGAGTTTCACGGCCTGGTTCGGGATGGAGCAGCGTGGGTCCCCTGCGCTCAATACACGCCCAAACCAACACTCTTCTGCTGTCTGCTCACAAGATATAAGTATAAAACTTTTTCGGGCTTCTGTCAAACCCACAAACGCACTATTACAGATCAGAATGCGCTCTAGACAAGTAGAAAGCTCTGTTTTCTGAGGCCAAGCTTTCTTCACAAGTCATAGCAAATCCTCTGCGTTCTTCAGATTGCTGCGGCTAGGCTTTGCTCCAAAAGCAGGTCCGTGGCGCGTCCGCCTACGGCTACCAACATCGCGCCCAACAAACGAGGCTTGTATTTGTGTGGAACTCGACCATTGTTGTTGAGTGAGATTTCGCGCGATCGCGCGAAATCTCACTCAACTCTTTCCTCGCTTTTCCTTGTCTCGCATTGAGAAGCACCCTTCTCCCGCAATGCGGGAGCTAGTGCGGGCGAGGGGACCGGGGGGTGAGGGCAGATAACGCTGAGCGTATATCGATTTGTGGGTAAGGTACAGTTGCGGGAGAAGGGCCGGGAATGAGGGCAGCTTAGCCGATCTGATAGCCGTAGGCGGACGCGCTTTAAGCTCTCTTTGGGGTAGAGACCAAGCCGCTTAAGCGCTATAAGTATCAAGTTAAACGAAGAGGATGGGATTCAGGACAAACAAAAAATCCCCTTACCGATCGGTAAGGAGACCTTCCGTGAACAGTGAGTAGGTAGCAAGAGAGTATTGGAGGGCGCATAGACCTTCTCTCCCAAGGGCTATGCCCTCAGTACCAGTGGCGCTGCAGAGTTTCACGGCCTGGTTCGGGATGGAGCAGCGTGGGTCCCCTGCGCTCAATACACGCCCAAACCAACACTCTTCTGCTATCTACTCACTCTTCATCGATAGATAAGTCTGAATTCACTGCTTGCAAGCGATGAATAGGCAGCAAGAGAGTATTGGAGGGCGCATAGACCTTCTCTCCCAAGGGCTATGCCCTCAGTACCAGTGGCGCTGCAG
>CALGUG010000053.1 GCA_937902315.1 uncultured Chloroflexales bacterium | reverse complement strand
AGGCCATGGCCTATGGTTATATGACTATAGTAGTATTAAAAGTCAAATACTCACACTATTTCTTATTTCTTGCTTGTATTATGCTCCTTGATCTTCATAAATGGGTTGATAATCAGTAAGATCATCCCCACTTTTGAAGAGATCGCCGTAACTTGATTTCAAAATACTGACCGGATCGATCGGGCCTGTTTCGGTTTTGACCGAAGGTTGGGGCGGTTGTGCTCGCCAAGCGCGCACAATGGTACTGATAGCTTGGCCAGCTTGACGCCTTCTGTGAAAATCTTCACGAGCCGTGTTATAGTCGAGCCCGGCAAATTCATGAGCTGCGCTCATACCTTCATTTAGAAGGAATTTTACGAGGCGTTCATCAACAACAACATCGCGCGATTCTGTTGTTGATGAGTCTATACATGATGAGTCTATATATATAGATGAGTGCGACACTGGTGTCGTGTGGGGCGACACCAGTGTCGTGTGGGGCGACTCTCCTGTCGCGGTGGGCGACACCAGTGTCGTAGCGCTCATCTGTTCTTTTTCATGGCAATCATGGTTTTGGGGTGTGGAGGGCGACACTGGTGTCGTGACGCTCATCTGTTCTGGTTCATAGGGATCATAAAGTGTATATTCATTGTTACGCATGGTTTGACGCCACTCAAGCCAGCCAGCTTCTTGTAGCTCACTGAGCCAGCGTTGAACGCTGCGAATGCTGGGAGCTTTTTCGGTCTGGTCTTTGTCGTTAAAGGTGGCGAGTTCTTCAGCTAGTTGTTTTTGGGATGGGAAGGCTTTGCCGCTATTGGCTGCGTGCATGAAAATGAGTGCACATAAAAGCCTAGCGCTGTGTGAAAGACGTTTGTCGAGTAAGAGACGATTGGGGACAGCCGTCCAAGCCCCTTGAATTTTGACCCGAACACGGTCCGATTGCCTTCCTTTACCGGTTGGTTTTGTGGTATTATTACTCATAGATGTCTCCTAGAGGTGCGCCTCTGCCGGCCAAGCGTTCGGCGCATCAAACTCTTGAGGTTCGATCGTTAGAAGCGATCGAGCCTCTTTTCTTTTGCATATCCATTGGTGCAATGCGGCGGGTATCGTATTGAACCTGACAGTCTGAGAAGGAATTCCTTCCGGATTTGCGAGTTAATAAATTTTGAATACGACGAGCTAGAGCGAACTTGTTGATGGTTATGCAAGTGAGTCATGAGCAGCCAATGCTTGGTTGATGATGCTCAGACGCTTGTTTTTAGAACCTCTCAACATGGTTGCAATTTTATTTTTTGACCAGCCTGCAGCGTAAAGAGTTCGGATAATTTCGTCAGTGAGGGCTGGCGGTATCTCGCTGGTATCTTCAGATGAATCGGTATGAGCGGTATCTTGATCAGAAAGCTGAATACCAGTCATACCGGTATTGGTATTTGGCTCGTTTTGGGCCTTTTGGGCACCATTGGGCGATACTGGTACCTCGATCTGTTCGCCTAAAATTCTTGACAGAATAGCATCAGCATCGGGCGTGGTGAGCGGCGGCTGCCACCAGCGTTCGGCAGGGATGCTGGGCTTGGCTTGGATGATCGAGGTATTGAGCTGATAGGTTTGGTCGTCGAAGTGCAGGTGAGCTTGATACTGGCGATTGAGTTTGATAGTTACAAAGTTATCGCGGGTATCGCCCATGCCTTCGATTTTGAGACCTTTGACACTATTGGTTGTTGACAAGATAACGAGACGCATTTTAAGCTCGCGGCCGAAGTCGCTCATTTTGGTGAATACTTCGGGAGCAAGCTCGTCGAGCTCTTGGGCCAGCAGTTTGTACTCGTCGATGATAACGGTGATTGGTTCTAGCTCTTCATCTTGGCGCAGGGCGCTTAGGCGGCGGGTCAGCTCGCACTTGACGTTTTGCAAGGCGCGTTCAATCGCACGGTAGCCGCCGTCTTCGTCAACTTGGATATAGGGCAGACCGCCCCATTTGGTGACAGAAGGGCGTGTCGGCTTGGGATCGATAATATAGAGTTTGTCGGGACGGCTAGCGACGATAGCTTGCACCAAAGTGGTTTTGCCAACGCCCGAAGGGCCATAGACCATCAAGTGCGGCACCTGATCGGGGCGCTGATTGACGATCTCTAGCCATTGCTCAGGCGGCATAGGCTCGGCGCTGACAGGTTGCTGGATTGCTTCGAGCTGGCTTTGGAGCTGCTCGATCTGCTTACGAAGGCGCTGATTCTCGGCGCGCACCTGGTCTACCAGGCTAAGGGCTTGCTCAGCGATCTCAGCGTTGCTGAGCTTGGGTTGAACGAGAGCTGATGCGATGTTTGGTTGGCTGCTTTCTAGGGTGAGCGCGTTGTAGCGGCGAGCGCGCAGGCGCAAAAAGGCATTGGCGACAAACCCAACGAACAAGGCCGCTACTGCAATAGCAGCAAGAATAAGCGTAATGCGGTCATTGGGTGATAAGGTTTCCATGCCGTGCTCCTAACGGCGCACCAGCCAGCGCTCGGGCTGCCGTGCGATGAAAAAGGCCAAGATGGCCAAAACAATTGCTGTTACGATTTGGAAGCTGGTTTGACTGCCTTCGCTACCAAAGGCGCGGTAGAGGGCGTTGCTTACCAGCAAGCCGACCACAGGCCACCAACCCCATAACATTAGCCCAGTATCAAGTAGTAAGTGACCCCAGTAGGCCAGATCGAAGCCCGGTTTGTCGGCTCGCCACCATTCAACAATGGTGATCTCAATCTGCAGAGCGAGACCAGCCAAAACTGCCCAAGGATTCAGGCCGCGCCAAAAGGTCCAGCTCGGCTGCCAGTCGCCATCAAAGGCAAGGATGGAACCAAAGAGGCCGATGCCTAGTAGGACAAAGGCGGCTGCGCGCACAAAGGCAACGCCAATGCGATCCATTGTTTCGCCATCGATGATGGCTGTGTCGAAGCTGCGCGCTGGCGCAGATTGGTACACAGGCTGCGCTGGTGCGAATTTGCGACGAGCTGGCAGCTTAGTTTTGTAACTTTTCTTAGTTGTCGATTGTGATGGCGCAAGCGCAACAGCTCTTGTTTGGGCAGCTACTGGTTGGGCTAGGATGGGATGCTGGGGTGTTTGAGTGTCAAGTTCGCGTTGGCGACGCAAAAGCTCTCGCAAGAATTGCTGCTTTTGCAGAATTTCCTCGTCTGAGATTGTCACTTGTAGTTCCCTTTAACGTATAATGACAAGAACGCGGTCGGTTCCCGCCGCGTTGGCCTAGCGTGGCAGCGCTAGGCCATTATTTTTGCTCCGTTGCCTCTACTACGATCAGTTTTTCAAAAGCAGCATCTTCATCTATACCAACCACTTGAGCATAAGCACGCGAGAGTTTCCAGGCTGTGGTCTCTTGCATGCCCCCCTTGCGGTTGGGCTGGTTACCTGGTGTGCGCAGAGCCTTGATGGTGGCATAGCTGACACCGGCGAGCTGCGACCATTGGGCTAAGCTTAGGCCAGCCTTGGCTATCATAGTAGTTGCGTTTTCAGAGAGACGAAGTCGTCGTCTAGTACTCAAGGCAGCTATCCTTCCTTTCTGGAGGATGGTCTTACTGTATACGATTATAGCCCATTGTGTGCCGATGTCAATTGAATTAACTAAATGAATACCATTTTAGTCGGGTTTGGCGGCTTTTTGGTGGGGTTTTTGAGGGTTGGGAAGCCTTTGACGCTGCGCTAGGCCCAGAAGGGCCAGCCCTTCTGGACTTCCCGCCGGGATGTGGCCGTCCCTGAACCCTGGCAATGTTTCCTCCTAAGACCACTCCTGCGAAGCCTGAGACGGGCCGATAAGGTCCGAGGCACGATCCTGAACCAGTGCGCTTCTACTGCTTTGGTGAGGCTTTTGTGATATGGTATGAGGTTTGTAGACATGTTTACAAGTCTACTTGTTTACTTTTGATCTGGGTGCCTTTGGTAGGGTTTTGTGGATTGGGAAGCGATGGGCAGATATATAATCCGCCCCTACGGGTTGGGCGATGGGCGTTAGTGTAATGCTTTGAAACTTGTAGATATGTTTACAAGTATACTTATTTACTTTTGAATGTGGTATGGGTGTTTTGGGCATACTGGGGTCATGACCATTAACCTTCCAGCAGCTTCGCAGCTAGAAGGTTTGGGAGGATACTTGGCTGGCTGCTGGCGCGGTTAGGACATGCTTGGGTCGCTTGGGGTTTCGAGCGGGCAGAAGAGCAGATCGAAGGCGGTTTGGGGGTCGGTTTGGGTGTGGGCCGCATAGGCGTTGGCGATCTTCCAGGCGGTGGCTGGGCGCACGCTGCCTTGAGTGCGGGTGGCATGGATCGAGGGGTTTTGGATGCCGAAGATGGTTGATTTACTGACGCCCGAGAGGCGATGGAGATCAGCAAAGCTAAGACCTGCGCGAGCAATGCTGGCTGCAAAGTCTGGTCTGGCTTGAATGGGGTTAAGCGCTTTTTTCATAGGGTGTCCTTGTCCAAAAGAGTGCTATTTGGTCTCTTTTGAGTCTAGCACGCTTTTGCTGGAAAAGAAAGGCTGCGGGTCGAGCCGTTGGCTCGACCCGCAGCAGTGTGGGGCTATTTGAGAAATACGGCGGGGATGGTATGACCGCACTTGCGGTTGACACACTCGATAGCTGGCTCGCCGCCGGGGGTGAGTGTGTATTGCATGGGACTGCCGCATGCGGAGCAGAGCATGGCGCACTCGTTGGGCTGCTGGGGAACTGGGGGCTGCTCGCTGGTGGGCAGGCCGTCCTGCTCGGCCAGGTATTCTTCGACCATGATCACCAGGCGCTTGGCGGCGCGGTGCCAGCAGGGCTGCCGCTTCTCGGCACCAGCTTCGCAGTCGCAGACACCATTTACGCTATGGCTCATGCCGCTGCGGGTGCGCGATGGGAAGATGAAGAGGTCGCCGTCGCGGGCGATGTTGATGCCTTCATAGAGTTGGTTAAAGGCTTTGACAACAGCATTGCAAGCGAGATTGCGCTGCTTGTCGTCGAGGCGGGGGTGGGCTTCGATTTGGGCTAGCAGAGCGGCGGCGGCATCTGCTATGATAGAGGCGGGAGCAATGCGGTTTGGTTTGGTAGCCATGGTGTTGTTCTCCTAGGTGGGGGCGAGAGGTGCTAGCACACCTCTCGCCTCTTCAGCATCCGGCTGATCGGGCGGAACACATCCGCTGGTGGGACGCTGCTTTCAATCTTTTTGCCTTGCGGCGGGGCGATTCAAAGTGTCCCTCGAAAATTCCCCTACCAGTAGTATAGCACTAAATAGCACTAAATAGCACCTTTGAAAGTGGAGGTTTAGGGCAGATTTCCGGCTTTGCAATGCGCTAAATGCCTGTGTTTTCGCTTCACGGTTGGGAGCTGCTGTGGGCATAGGTCTGGGCGTGGCTGGCTCGTGCTGGGCGGCGTCGGTCAGTCGTGGTCAAAGGCGGAGAGCCCATCCTTTCTTTTTTCTTTTTTTAACTCCTCCCCTCACCGAATGGCCATTGTAGTGGCACAGCTCACAATGGGCGCGTTGAAGGCAGCGAGCGCAGAAGACCGCATGCGCCCAAGAGAAGAAACACCCGCCCTGTCAAGCGTCTCCGTGGGCGCTGCTGGGGCAATGAAAAGCAGCGAGATCGTAGTTTCGCTTGATTGGGCGGGTACAATCAGATGTGCGCATGCGGCCCGAATGCTGCATTGGGATGCTGTGCAAAGCAATGAGAGGGCGGTGGGTTGTGCTTTGTAGACATGTTTACAAGTGTACAAATCTACTTGTGTACTGTCCAAGGTGGGTTTGAGAGCATCAACCCGTCAACTATAAGCAGCTGACGGGTTTGGCGGGGATTGGCGCTGGTTTGCTGTGAAAAGCAATGCTAGGGATTTCCCTAGGGTGTTGGTAAGTGCGCCTCGATAGATCCCTCTAGTGTTTCCTCGACTGTTTCCTCGATCGCTGGGATTGTTTCGCTTTGGAGGTCTGCTTGCTCTTGAGGGCAGTTGTATATGCCCCAGGCTTGGCGGCGGCTGAGGGCTGCGGCTTGGGCTTGGCGGTGTTCGGCTTCGGCCGCTTGGGCGGCTTGCTCGAGGCTGAGCGCTGGGTTTTGCCTGATGATGCGGCGATAGCGCTGATTGAGCTCAGGCCGATCGTCGCCCCAGCACTGAAGTAGGGCGAGGCTGGGGGCGTAGAGGTCGCCGTGGGCGTAGAGGCCATTGGGCTGAAAGCAGGCAGAGAGGCCGGAGCGTTGGTCATAGACCAAGCTGAGGCCGTTGCCAAGCTGTTGGATGTTGTATCTCATGGGACGACCTCCAGAGTGACAATAAGGACGCCGGATTGCTCTTTGGCTGAGATGGCAACGACCTTCCCGTGCACCCGGCTGATGATGCGATCGGGCGGTTTGGGCATAAGGGCGGCGCTGGTGGCAGTGGAGCGCACTGCTTGAGCATGAGCGCGCTGAGTGGCTGTGGCCTGCAATGCCCAAGCGTTGTAGCGCTCGCTCGATCCGGCTTCAAGGGTGGCGGCCAGCTGGCGGTATTGGTGGTTTTGGCCCTCGGCTCGGGCATTGGCAGCGGCGTTGGCGGCGGCCAGCTGGCCTTGGGCGCGCAGCAGGGCGGCTGTGTGCTCTGCGTCGAGGCGCTGAAGCTCCACAGTATGGCGCTGTTGGAGGGCAATGAGATCAGTGTGGGCCTGGCTTAGTTTGCCCTCGGCCAACTGGCGCTCGATGCCCTGCTCGCTGCGCATACGATCTTGGGCATCGATGGCGCGTCGCAGCTCGGCCTCGGCGCTATGGATGGCAATGCTGAGGCGAAGCTGTTCGGCTTCGACATTCATTGTGGGCGATGGCTCGAAGAGGGACGCGGCACTTTGGGCATCGAGCAGACGTTGGTGGGCGATATCGACGGCTGTTTGGGCTTCAGCTTGTGCACGAAGGTGCATAGGCTGAAGTAGGTCGAGTTGTTCTTGGGCTAGCTGGATGGCGCGTTCGGCTTGGAGCAGTTGGCTCTGGTGTTGTTGAAGCAGGCTTGCCCGCTCGGCGGGTTGGCCTGCGCGCAGGGCGTCGAGGGCGGATTGGGCGGCGATCTGGGCCGAGCTGTCGTTGGGGGCGGGCGGGGCGAGCTGGGCGCTGGCGGGCGACGGCTGGCTAAGGGGAGGCGAGGGTGTGGGCCATGGTGTGAGCGTGGGCTGCTCCCAGGCGGCTAAGATTTCGCCCTCTGCGATGCTGTCGCCGATCTTAACGCGCAGCGAAGAGATCGAGACATGGGCGGGCAGCTCAAAGGAGAGGTGAATGCTGGCCTGCTTGGTGGGGGTGAGATAGGGCGTGCTGGTCGGCGGGCGGGTAGCGATCGGGTTGGCGATCGCGGCCACCGTTTGGGCGGTGGGCTGAAGGTGGGGCCAGATCTGGCTCCAGAAGGCGGTTAGGAGCACAAGCGGCACCAGAAAGATCAGCAGACGGCGGGGGGCGGGGCCGTCATCGCGCCAGCCAAAGAAGGTATAGGAGCTGGGGTTGGGCCAGAAGAGCTGGATACCATGGCGGCCAATGCAGAGATCGATCAGGAGATGGCTAGCGTAACAGAACGCAAGGGGCAGCCAAAAAGCGGGCGCTGCGATCCATGCGATGGCGCTGGCTAGGCCAAGGGCGAGCAGAGAGTGGGTGAGGCTGCGGTGTCCATAATGGGCCTCGATGGTGTGCGAGAGGGGATTGCAGAGGCGACCAAGTAAGGAACGGGTGGTATCAAGATCAGGAACGAGCGCTGTGAGCAATCCGATAAGGAAGATGGGTGCTGGCAAAGCGAAGAGTAGGCCGATCAGGGCAGCAGCTAGCAGATGTAGCGCTGCAGAGAGCATGGGTTCCTCCTATTTGGTGGCCTCGCGGAAGCGCGGGCGTAAAAACCACATCAACATCACAATGATACCGGTGAGCACGGCTCCGGCGATGTCGTTGGAGACATTGCGCTGGATCAGAATCACGACCACAATTACGCCGAACATCAAGACAATATTGAGCCAACGGGCGGGCCTGCGCACACTCTCGATCTGGTGGCGCTCCTCTTCGCCGTGGGTGATGACGCGCTCGGCGTAGGCGACCAGGGCTTGGGGGTTGCCATCGGCGCGCCGGACAATCGCCAACGCGCTGGCGTCGTCGATCTGGGGCGCGAGGCGACGAATCAACTGGAGGGCCTCGCTGTCAGACAAGGGGCGCAGCTCGACCAAGCTAGCGCGACGACGCAGCGATGCCAAAGGATCGCTTTTGCAGTCGGGCTTGGGCGGTTGGAGCGAGATGGCCGCCGATGCTGCACTATCGAGTAGACGGTGCAGGCTGTCGCGGGCTTTGAGGCTGGAGCAGTCGAGGTTGTCGAGCAGCAGCAGAGTGGGCTGGGCGGCAAGGGCGAGGCTGGCGGCCTGAGCCAGCTCGGTGATCAGCGCCCCTTCGGCGGGTTCGGCCCCACACTGGCGCAGACAGTCGATCAGGAGCGAGCGGTGGGTGTGGGCGCGGCAGTCGAGCATGATCCGACGGCTGCAGCTGGGGTCGCGGTGGGTGAGCAGGGCGTGGGTCAGGCCGGAGCCGGACTGGCCTTCGTAGCGAGTGATCGGGGTTGGCCGATTGAGCTGCTCGGTCTGGCTGCCAAGGATGCTGAGCAGGTTGGCGGGGCAGAGCGACTGGGTCAGCTGGGGATCGCTGGGATCGGTGCGGCCCTGCTGTTTGGGCTGGCCGGTCTGGATCAACTGGAAGTAGCCAGCTCCTAGCATGCGCAGCTCGGTGTCGATATTGACGCGCACGCTGGGCGGGACTGCGCCGGTGGCTCGCTGGCTTGTGAGGATAAGGATGTCGCCAAGTGCGCCGGATTGTTCGGCCAATTGGGTGAGGGCGTCACGGATCTTTTTGCCGTGAACGGGGTGGCGGGTGAAGATCTGGATCTCATCGACGATCAGCAAGGTGCGGGGAGCGTCGGGCGCTGCACTGCGTTGGCCGCTAGCTGCGAGGGCGCTGTAGCGTTGGCTGAGCTGCTGGGCAAGCTGGGCAAGGGCTTGGCTGAAGGCTTCGATGGTGTGCTCGGTGTAGACGATGCGATCAGGGCGGGCGTAGCTGAGCAGCTCCATGGCTTTGCCGTCGGCAAGTAACACAGCGAGCCACTGCTGAGCCATGGCGGTTTTGGCTAGGCGATGAAGGGCGGTCGATTTTCCTGAGCGGCTGGCTCCTGTGATAAGGATACGCATGGCTGTGCTGCTACGGGAGCATTTGCTCATTTTTTTCTGGATTACCGTCTCTTAGAAAAAATATAAATATTTTTATGAGTTTTTAAGTAATGCTTTTGTATTATTTGGGGCAAGAAAACAGCTTGGCCAAGGCTGACCAAGCTGGTGTGGTGGAGGTAAGTTCTATTGGTTTAAGCGATTGAGCAGTTTTTGGAGATCGGCAACAATGCAATGGTGATAGTTATTTGGAAAGACCTTTAATCAGGGTCAGGAGTGAAGAAGATCCAGAACCCGAGAATGGCATCTACAATGGCAAGGATTATGGTTACGACCAAGTATGACACAGTAGCATTGATTAGTGTGCCAAAGAGAAAAAACAGAACCATAATCGAGAGAAAAATGAAAACTAGAGAGCCGAAACCTTTATCTCCGCCATCGTTGCCAAAAAGGAGCCACCGCCAGAGAAATATGTCTATAATTATTGCAATGACAATTAATATGAAAGGTACAGGCGAAGATCTTACAAGATGGATTTTATCTATTATCTCTATTGCATATGCAGCGATCCCAAAGGTAAGGAATACACCAAAAAGAAACCCCATACAAGAAGAACTTCCAGTATCCTTAGGTTTAGCATTAGAGCTGGAATGAATATAATCACGATCAATAGAACTGGGGATATACTCCTTCGCCTCGGTCTTTTTTGGTGTTGAGATAAAATCCAAGACGGCTTTATGATGTGCGTATCTACGAGGGGTATCGGCAAGCCAATCGACGAAATCCTGATCTTTCCCATGGAAACCTCTAATACATATGTAGTTTTGGGCTGGATATTGTATTAGTACCAATTCCTAGAAAAAACGCTTGTGGCAGATTGATGAGAGGTCAGACCATTGTGGGCTGGCCTGTTTAGTTTGGGTGTGGATTGATAGCAAGGGCTCAGATGGAGTCGTTTGGCCCTGGGGCTTCTACTTCGGGGTAGAGTTGGCGGTAGTGTGCCCATTGGCGCTGGTAGTAGTCGCGGCCAAAGGCGCTGATGCGTATGCGGTATTCGGAGCCTTGCTGGAATTCTTCCATCAGGGCTTGGGGTCGGTAGTCGCGCAGCCGCAAGAGAGTGCGGGTCCAGTCGAAGATCGCCAGCATGGTGTCGCTTCGCTCGCCAGCGGGGCCAGCGCTGTAGAGCCGAGAGAGGGCGGCCCATTGGCGCGGGCGAAGTTGGCCTTTGGGGGCAGCTTTGGGGCGCTGTTCGCCGGTGGCCGCGCGCACGAGTTTGCGGCCTGCAGGGGTGATGAGGACTTGGAGCAGGGGCAGGCCGAAGTCGTCGGGAACGCTGCGACAGAGCACGAGGCCGCGAGCTTCCAATGCTTGCCAGGTCGCGCCGGTGCCTTGGTCGACCAGCTTGGCTTTGCGCAGCAGGCTGTAGAGTTGGCTTGGCGGCTGGGTGGGGCCATAGAGCTGCCAACGCCAAACGCTGGCGGGTGTGCGGCCTCTACGACCGCACACCCGCGCTCTTTGCGATCGTACTCGCTGGCTTGGTCGCACTTGTAGAGCGCTTGGAGATAGCTGCGCTGGCGTTGGTTAAGGCTGGCCCAGAGATCGTGCATGTTGGCTCCTAGGCTTTGGCAAGGCGCTCGATCAATGCTGTTTGATCAGCGAGCTGGCGCTGGAGCGCTTCGATCTGGCCTTGGAGATGGGCTTGGTTAAGGAGGGCGCTGCGGGCCTCGGCCAGCTCGGCCTCGAGCTGCTGTGCTTGGCGCTGTAGCTCTGCGAGCTGCTGAGTGAGCTCGCTGTTGTGGGCCTCGGCCAACTGGGCGGCGCTGCGGGCCTCGGTCAGTTCGTGGCGCAGGGTGGTGAGCTGCTGCTCTTGACTGCTAAGCTGCTGGGCCTGCTGTTCGTTTTCGGCCTCTAAGCGGGCGATGGCGGCTTCGGCGCTGGCAAGGGCGGCTTGGGCCTCGATGACTTGGCGCTGGGCGGCTTGGCGTATTTCAGCGCTGCGCTGTTCGGCCAAGTTGGCAGCGCTGGCCCAAAGCTCGCGGATCACCTTGCTCGCTTGGGTGGCGATCTCTGGCGGCAGCTCGATTGGGGGCTGCTGTTTTTGTTTGGCTTTCCACTGTTCGAGGTAGCGCTTGACGGTGGTATAGCTGCCGCCGCCGATCTGTTCTTGGACGGCGATGATCGATGGTTCTTCGCCCAGGGCTGCGAGGGCTTGGGCGGCCTGCTCGACCAGCTCGGGAGTAACGATTGCGCGGGCCATGGGACTGCTCCTTGACAAGAAGTGTAATTACAGTAATATTTTATCATAATTACGATAATAAAACAAGAGCAGGCGGTGAAGGGGCCGGAGATTGGGGCAAATATGGAAGAACCAAGCGATATTGTGGTGTATAGCTGGTTTGACGAGGTGCCAGCCCACCTGAAAACGCGCAACCAACTCAAGGAGCTAGGGCTGCGGCCGACTGGTCAGATTAAGGCCAAGGTGGTTTGGAAGCGGCGGGGAGGAACGGGGATCGCTTATCTTTATGATAGTAGTGAGGTCGCTGCCAAGAAGACGGCGACTGCTGCTCAGCTGGCGGCCTTGGAGAAGGCGAGGATGGCGCGCTCGACCTGCCCCTATTGCGGCAAAGTCCACTCGTTTGTGTTGCCGAGCAGCTGGACGCCCTGGGATTGTAGCGGTTGTATCCATAAGCGCTATCTGGCCGATCGCAAACAGGCGATAGAGACGGCCAAACAAGCGCTGAGCGATCCGTTGGGCTGTATTTTGGATACCGAAACGACCGATCTGGATGGCTATGTGCTTCAGGTTGGGGTGGTCGATATGACTGGGAGGGTGCTGCTGGATAGCTTGGTCGATCCTTTGGCGGAGATCTCGCCGGAGGCGCAGCGGGTGCATGGGATAGGCACAGAGATGCTGCGGGGTGCGCCGAGCTTCGTTGAGCTGCTGCCGCGATTGCGGGCCGTGCTGGCTGGGCGAAAGGTTTGGGCCTATAACCTCGACTTTGAGCGGAAGATCTTTCGCAACGAGCGGCAGCGGATCGATCCTGAGAGCAAACGTAGGCCGTTTAGGTGGCTACATGCAGCTGAGGATCGATGTGCAATGGAGCTGTATAGCTGTTTTGTGGGCCAGTTTGAGGCGGGCTATGATGAGGATGGCGATCCCTATGAGGGTTATCGCTATCAGGCGCTGCCATATGGGGATCATTCGGCGGTGGGAGATTGTTTAGGAAGCTTGCGGCTGTTGCAGGAGCTGGCGGTTGCTAGCGATGAGTAGACATGTCTACAAGTGTACAGATTGAGTAAAAGGCTTCCAGCCCTTGCAGAAGCCTTTTTATATGTTATTGGCCTAGGATTTTAAGAAGCTCTTGGAGGTTGCTGCGGAACAATTGTATATGTGGATGATCTGGGCCAAATGCTTGTTCATAGATGGTAATGGAGCGCTCATAGAGTGGTTTGGCCGCCTGATAATTGCCTTGGTTTTTGAGAAGCTTGGCAATGTTATTGAGCACAATAGCAGTATTGGGGTGATTAGGGCCAAGAGTTTGTGTATAAATAGTAAGAGTTCGTTCGAAAAGAAGTTGAGCAGTCTGATAGTCCCCTTGCTCTTGGTGCATAGCGGCTAGATTATTGAGAGCATAAGCAGTTTTAGTATGGTTTGGGCCAAGTACCTGCTCATAAATGGATAGTGCACGCTCGAAAAGAGGTTTTGCTGCATCGTAATCATGTAACTCCCTGTAAAGCACTGCGAGGTTATTAAGACTAGAGGCAGTCTCTGGGTGATTTGGTCCTAACACCTCTTCACGAATAGCAATGGCACGTTTATAAAGCGGTTTAGCTGCTGCATATTTACGTGAATCCTTATAGCTATTTGCCAGATTATTAAGACTGGTGGCAGTATCTGGATGCTTTGGACCGAGAACCTTTTCACGAATAGTAAGACTTTGTTTAAAGAGTCTTTCAGCAGCTTTATAGTTGCCTTCGCTTTTGAGAACACCTGCAAGGATGTTGAGATTAGTGGCTATATTTGGGTGATTTGGATCATAGACTTTTTTAAAAATGGCAAGAGTACGCTCTAAGAGGCTTTTGGCAACATGATAGTTACCTTGCTGCAGATGCAGGTTCGCAAGACTCGTAAGACTAGCAGCGGTATTGGCGTGGTTTGGGCCAAAGTTTCTCTCTAAATTGGCAACAGTTTTCTCATAAAGCTGTTTGGCAGAAGTATAATCGTCTTGCATTTCATGCAAGAAAGCAAGGTTATTGAGGTTGGCTGCGGTGTCAGCATGATTTTCCCCCAAAGTTTGTTTAGAAATAGCCAAAGCTCGTTTCAAAAGTGATTCGGCTTGAGCATAATTTACTAACATCTGTTCAGCACGTCCAAGGATGCTAGCAAGATCTCCAGCGCGATGATCCCCACGAGGATCGGCTTGTTGTTGAGCATGGCGGAGATGGGCAAGAATAGGTTGAAGTTGGGTCGGGTAGCCGCTTTCTACTCGTTTATTTCCCTCTTCTATCAACACCACTTCAATTGCTGATTGTGCTGTTTCATCAGTAGTAACGCTTAGTATAAAGGCGTCGATCAGACGATGAAGCCGCAGTGCTCTATTCTCGATGGGATCACAAAGGCCTAGTTCAATCAGGCGAATAAGTGCATCATCAAAAGCAAGGTATTGTTCATCCTCAGGAAGATCAGACAGATCAAGGGTGGCTTGGAGCAGATCATGAGGAATTGGTTCGCCCGGGGCGAAGTGGGCTGCACGGGCTAAGATCGCTAAGGCTAGCGCATCGGTTGGATCGTTGGGATCTAAACGCTGGTAGCTGGCGGCCAATGTGAGAGCGAGATCACGCTCGTGTTGGGTGGGGGTGGGGCTGGCAGCGCGAAGTGCAAAAGCTTGTAAGGGAGCGCTATGGAGCTTCTCAAGGTACTGAGCTGGGCTAACCGACGTTTGGTAGCGTTTGAGGTAGCTGCCAGCCACATGGAGCGCAAGGGGAAGATCACCCAAAGTATGGGCTAGGGCGTCTAGATCAGGATCACCTTCGGGTAGGTCGGGGCGAAATTTGCGCAGCAGGTCAATGCTTTGGGCGCGAGGTAGGGTGTCTAGGCGCTGTTGGAAGATACCAAGTGCGACGTCCCAGTGTTGGCGGCGGCTGGTGACCAATACGCGACAGCCGCCTGCAGTGGGGCGGTAATCGCGTAGCAGTTGCTCGTCCTCGCAGTTGTCGAAGATCAACAGTCGAGGTGTAGCTTCCTGCCAGAGCTGGCGCACGCGAGCGACCTGATCGGGGAACTTTAGGGCTGCAAAATTTGGAAGATCCATGGCTGTGCCGCAGGCTGCAATTTCGACTTCAACACCATTGGCTTCAGCAAAGGAGAGCCAAAAGACCCCACCTATAAAGTAGTGGCCATAACGATGAACAAACTCGCTGGCGAGCTGGGTCTTGCCCACGCCTCCCATACCGGTGGCGGCCGCGATTACGCTGGTGGTGCCAGCTTTAAGGGCCGTTGCAATATCCTTGAGGTCTTGCTCGCGACCTACAAAGAGTGGGTTGGGGCTAAGCGGCATACGCGATCCCGGAGGGAGCGGGGCAGGATCGGGGATGCGATCGAGCGGGAGCTCTGCCAGAAGGCGGGCAGCCTCAACTGGGTCGATGGTAGATTGGGGTACAGAATGGATATGTTGGGTGTTGTAAATTGAACCCTGTACGTTACCCGAAACTGCAACGCCAACATGGGCCTGACCGTCAATGTTTTGGGTATGGCTGCTTGATGGTTGATTATTGGATGGATCAGGCATAAGTGTGCTCACTCTATTGGGAGAGTATTTAATGAGGATAGCATAAAGATATTTGAATTTCTAGTTTTTTCTAATATATAGAATGGGATTTGGTTTGCGATTTGGTACAATAATATTGGTGACGGCTCCATTCTCAATAAGGGTTACCGCAAAATGAACGTTTTCTATCAAGAGAAACATATCAAAGATGTTCGGCAACAATGGATAGAGTGGATTGAGGATAATAAAGGTGATCGTTCTCCTGTCCACCATGACGAATGGGTGCCTGTGCAGGTGATCGCGAGTGGTGAGCTATTTGGCTCTCCCCAAAAGCTTCTTACAGGGGAATACAACTGCGTTCTCACCCTTAACTTCAACGTAGATGGCACTTTGGCGAGATACTTCTCCGGTTGCAATGCTTCCTCGGCGGAAGATGCAAAGGAAAACTGTGAACGGCTCTTTATAGAACAAGTAGAGTGGTTTTCGAGAATCACAGAGGATGATAATCGGAGCGAAGCTCGCGTCTTTCGTCAGGAAGGTGTAACAGAATGGTAGTGCCATGTACGCTGGAAGCAACAACAGGTCAGCGTGGCCACCAGTAAGCGCAAGGCATAACACTTTAATTCGGAAGGATGTGCTTTTGGTGTGGTAGGTTATGAATTTAAGAGAGAAATTGTGGCTTCCCAATTAGGGAGGTTTGTTTTGGCTTAAAGTCAGAGAGATTGTAGACTTGTCTACATGTAAACAGGCCTATGTGAGAGAGGCCACTGAACTCAGCAGGAGGCGCTGAATGCAGTGGCCTGAATTTATGTTTCTCGAATCGACCTAGGATGGGCTAGTTTCGCACTTGGTTGCTTTTGTAACCGAAGTAGTAGCCCAGAACCAAGGTAAGCATTGGGATCAGCTTGTCTAGGATCGGCATGGTTTCAGGGTAGATCATTGTAACAACACAGGCCAGAGCGATCAGCCCTGCGACAATGTAGACAAGGTTGCTACGAACATGTTCTTCGGATGGGCGGGTCGAGCGGCGCTTTTTGGGCGCTTGGGGAGGCTTATTTGAATTCAAGGGCTAACTCCTTAATGTACCTTATATAAGGTTGCTGTTGTAAAGATCTTGATTGAACTAAGACCTATTTTTCGCATAAGGAAGCCAGCCAGCAGATGGGTGGGAGGGTCGGAGTTGCAATTCTTGGAAGAACTCTGTAGAATGAAAGGGTCATCTGCTGGCTTATGGTTTGGTTATGCCTTCCATAGGTCGGTGAACTTAGAACCCTCGACTATCGCGTGCCTCGTAAACATCGATAGTTGGGGGTTTTTGTTTGGGCTGATAATGGTTGGTTTGGTGAGAATAGGTTAACCTCCTTTCTAGATCTATATTGACTAATATAGCACGATTGTTCATGTTTGGCGGACTCAGCGCAGAGTACCTGAGGCGCTTGAAGCCAATTATTTTAATCGTTGCCATTGATATAGCACAGGTTGACCTCAGCGGCAAGGTATTAAGGAAAAATTGGTGCTGGTGGGTAATTATCTCCAGCTAAGATTGTTTCTATTTATATCCACGACAAGTTGATGGCGCACTGCTCAATGGCATGATTTGGCTTTTACGAACGGGTGCGCCTTGGGCAGATTTGCCGGATCGCTATCCACCGTACCAGAGCGTGCATCGCTCTTGTATGTAATTATAGGTGAAGTTAGGTAGCAAAGATCCATAGCGTTACACATTTTTTCACTAGCTTCTGTCCGATAAGTCCTTCAGGTCGCATTACAGCGCGATATAGAAGAAAAGCGAAAAGATCCTTTCCTGCCAAAGGATGGCTGATCGGAAAAGCAATCATTCCAAGAATGAAACGATCCTCCCTCTCCGAAAGGTAAAGACGGCCCTTGGACAGAACCTTGCTTCTGTCCGATAAGCCCTTCATGTCGCGTTACAGCGCGATATAGAAGAAAAGCGAAAAGATCTTTCCTGCCAAAGGCTTAAGGCGGTGAGTCCATAGCGTTGATTGACCTCGTATAAGACTTCGAGGGCAGGCACAGCCGTTGACCGTATACCGCACCCCCAGTCGTTACATCGCTTGATGTATGCGCCGGTGATGTAGGTCAGGTTTATCCGCTAATTCCAAGTCAGCCTGATCGTTTCATCAGGCTGACCTTTTTATTATGGCTAGGATTGTTGTTTAAGGTATTGCTCGAGGGCTTCTTCGACGACTTCGTAGAGTTTGCGGCGCTGGGTGGCGGCCAGGATCTCGATTTGGTGAACGAGCTCGGGGCGCAGGCGGAAGCTTTTCACCGGGCGGGAGGCTTCATCGGCTGTAGACTTGTGTACGTGTGTACTTGTAGACTTGTCTACGGATGGGGCAGCTTGGGCTTCGGGATCGCTGATCATACCGCCCAAGCCGCGCCCTCGGGTGATTTCTGGGGCGGGTTGGAGGTCGCTGCTGGCGTTTTTGATAAGGTTGCTTAGGTTAGGCTTGGGCATGGTCAAG
Source organism: uncultured Chloroflexales bacterium (assembly GCA_937902315.1). GTDB lineage: Bacteria > Chloroflexota > Chloroflexia > Chloroflexales > Chloroflexaceae > CALGUG01. The sequence continues at coordinate 5,490 of CALGUG010000053.1, read as the reverse complement.
CTCCTCGGCTAGGGCGCTGTAGGCGAGGGCTCCAGCGCTGGTGGGTGCGTAGTCGATGATCGATTGGCCGCTGGCCGGCGCTTCGGCTAGGGTGATATTGGTTGGGATGATGGTTTCAAAGACCAGCTGGCCAAAGGTTTCGCGGATCTGTTGTTCGACCACGCGCGAGAGGTTGTTGCGGCGATCGACCATGGTACAGACCACTCCGCTGATCTGGAGGCTGGGGTTAAGCTTTTGAACCAGTTTGATGGTCTGTTGGAGCTGGGCCACGCCTTTGAGGGCGTAGACATGGACTTGGAGCGGGATCACGACTTCGCTGGCGGCCACCAGGGCGTTGAGGGTGAAGAGGCCCAAGCTGGGCGGCGGGTCGATCAAGATGTAGTCGTAGCGATCGCGCAGGGGCGTCAATGCTTCGCGCAAGAGGGTTTCGCGCCCGATCTTGCCAGCCAGCTCAAGCTCGGCGGCGGCCATGTCGATGGTGGCCGGGATAAGGTCGAGGCCCTCGCCGATGCTTTGGACGGCGAAGCCTGCGCCTTTGTCGGCGTTGAGCAGCACTTCGTAGGTGGTGGCTTGTTGTTGGTAGGGATCGAGGCCCAGGCCAAGGGTGAGATTGGCCTGGGGATCAAGATCAATTAGGAGGACGCGGCGGCCTCGTTTGACGAGGGCTGCGCCTAGGTTGAGGCAGGTGGTGGTCTTGGCGACCCCGCCTTTTTGGTTGGCGAGGGCGATGGTTCGGGTTGGCATGGTATTGGCACCTTTCGTTTGTGATGAGCGTATTATAGTATACATGTATACATGTATACAAGTAGACTTCAAGAGTGGAAATACTTCCTGATACTCCTCTTCATTTCTCCTAGGCCATCCTCTCTATTAAATATCTTCAAAAAAGCTTGCTAGAAGCTGAAATAAGTATGCTTTGTAAAACTCATAGTCGTAGTATGGCTCGGTGTTAATCGTAGTATGGCTACGATATTGTAAAAGTATGCGCCTTATCAAAGTTTACAAGGTCTATGAGCGAGTTACGAGCCCAATTCGGCAAACGCCTGCGCTATCTACGTCGGCAGCGTAATCTGACCCAAGAGCAACTTGCCGAAGCTGCAGGTATATCAGTGGATATGCTCAGTAATATTGAGCGGGGTATTAATGCGCCATCTTTTGAAACTATAGAAAGATTAGTAAAAGCCTTCAATGTTTTGCCAAAGGATCTTTTTTGTTTTGATGACGAGTATTTATGTTGAAAGGAAGTAAAAATGGATAATGCAACAGCAGCTTCAGTCAAGGCGATTTTAACATCAAGCCTTTCTAAAACCTTGGGACGCCGTGCAGATGAAGATCCTTATGATCCTGAACGTTTTAGGTTGACTAGCCCATTTCACTCACGATTGGTTCCCGATGCTATTTGGAAGGCTTCTAAGTTCGAGCGTTCATTTGTAACATCAATTGGTCAGGGTGTTTTTGAGCAAGTTGCAGTATACATTGCTAAAGGTGTTGGTAATAAAGCTGAACAAGGACACCGTCAAAATGGGCTAATTTGGAAAGGTCAACAGGATCAGATTGCCTCAATCATTACAGGAATAAGAAGTAAAAAAGAGCCACCTAACTGGGAAAAAGAAGTTGCAGCTGTTATTGCGTCTAAAGGTATAGGGACACAAATAGAAACCTCTGTTATTTCAGATGTCTATATAAAGAGAAAAGATAAGTCTGAGTATTTTTATTCATTTAAGACGGTTCTTCCTAATCTTGACCAAACGGCAAAAGCAAAGGAAGACAGTCTAACGCTAAAAGCAATGTCTCCTGCCTATAATGCTATATTTGCACTCCCATATAATCCATATATATCTCGGCAAGAATATAAATGGTCTCACGCAAATAAAGTATTTAATATGAGGCTCGATCCCTGTGTTCTGATCGGAGAAGAACTTTGGGATCAGATTGGGGGAAATGGAACTTATAAGGAACTACTTGAGATCTTTGAGGAAGTAGGGGCTGAATTTAAAGCTAAAATACAAAAATATCTAGATAGTTAATTTATTGAGAGTTACCATATAGATAGATTCAAAGGTCTATATGGTAACTCTCGTTTCATACATTTATCCAAGGATAAGTGATAACTGTGTTAGTGCATCCTCAGAACAGGCTATTGTTTCCTCGGAGTTAGCTGCTTGAATAAGAGCTTCCCCTAATACCTTTCCAAGACCTACAGGTACGGCATTCCCTATTTGCCTGTATTGATCAATCATGCTTCCTGATAAGAACCAATCATCAGGGAATTGTTGTATTCTTTTGCACTCAGCTACGCTTAAAGGTCTTGTCTCTATAGGATGACACATGCCACTCGCCTTTTGTATCATACTTGTAAGGATAGTAGGTGCAGGTTCAGTGAAAGAGAGTCTTCGGAAAAATCCTACTCGTCCACCCGTCGAGTTGTATGCTCCACCTAGGGCTTGTTTCTGAAGTTCCTCGGGCAATGAACGCCAATTACCACCAGCTGGAATGAGTTTGAAAATATTCGCTCTATCAGTGCTATATTTTTGATAGAGAGGGTTCGGATCCTCTAAATCTTGTAAAGCATCGCCTAGAGTCAGCCAAGGTTTCAGCTTACCAGAAGGATGCTTTGCATGTGTCGGTTTAGGAAAAGGGATTATTTGTCCTTCTCGGCTACCAAGAAAGATAACTCTCTCTCTTTTCTGAGGGACTCCATAATCTGTAGCTTTAATAAGCTTATAATTGACTGTGTACCCAATTCTCTCAAACTCACTCAAAATAACCTTTAGAGCCGAACCTAGCTCCTCTTCTGGTTCAGGAGGGCGTTCATTACGCTCATTAAGCGGTCGGTGTTTGATAGCTGCAGATAATAAACCTCGAACATTTTCCATTAGAAAGTATGGAGGACGTATCTCCTCAATAAAGCGAATGAAATCTTTGAAGAGGCTTCCTCGGGGATCGCCAAATGATTGCCTGCGGCCTGCTGTACTAAAAGACTGACATGGTGGGCCACCGCAGACTAAAAAGATATCTTCTTTATCGAGATGCGCTTTATCTAAAACTTCCTGTACTGAGAGGTTTCTTATATCATCTTCGATCACAGGTATTTCTGGTCGATTCCTGCGAATTGTCTCGCAAGAATGTTTATCTATTTCTACACATACAGCTGCATGTATACCTGCTGCTTCAAGACCTAAATCTAGGCCCATTGCTCCACTAAAGAGCGATACTGAATGATACATAATACCCCATTGGAAATATGTTTATAACCTAAATTACTATCTATAAATGTGTTCAAGATAGTAAATACAAAGCTATAACTCTAAAGAATTAGCCTTATGTTGAGATGAATTGATAAATTCGTTTTCAACCTGAAGCGTGCCGCGGATAAACCAAACCCCTGCTCCGCGACCGGGGTGGGGTTTGATAAGGTGGACCGCTTGCCCCAGCTGCTGCTCGAGCCACTGTTTAACCTGCTCAGCTTCCTCTTGGCTGCTACATTGTACTCGAAGACTGCTTGTGATCTTCATAGCGTCCCTCAGAAAGAGATACCAATCGTTTGCTCAATAGCCTCGGCATAGGGATTCTCATCGCTATGCAGGGCTTGGAGGTAGATCGAGGTGGTGGCGGCGCTGGCGTGGCCCAGGCGGCGTTGGATCTCGCTGACCTTCGCGCCGGATTCTTCCATCAGCCTAGCAAAGGTGTGGCGCAGCCGATGGACCTTGCTGGTGCCCAGGCGCTTCTCGCAGATATCGGCGATCGCGCTGAGTGAGAGCGGATGGCCACGCCCATGGTTGCTCAGGCTGATCCAGACCGGGGCTTCGGGGGGCAGCTCGGCCAGCTTGGGGCCATAGAGGCGCTGAAGGTAATCTTGGAGCACATGCGAGATGGCCAGCGGCAGCGAGTCGTGCATGACTTGGTCGCCTTTGCAGTGCAGCCAGGTGATGAAGATCTGGCCGCTGCTAAGCTGCTCGAGCTCGCCACAACGTAAGGCGGCCAGCTCGGCTAGGCGGCGGCCAGTGATCAGGGCAACACTGAGCAGAGCATAGTCGCGCGCGCCCATCAGGGTGTTGGCATCGATGGCGGCGAGGTCTCTGCGCAGATGGCCGACGTCAAGCGCTTGGGCCCGGGCGTAGGGTCGGCGTTTGGGCCGTTTGATAAAGTCGATCGGGTTGGGCGGCGCGAGCAGCTCGCTTTGAATGGCGTAACGGTAGAAGCTGCTGAGCACGCTGAGGCGCTTGTTGCGGGTGGTGGCGCTGACCTCGCCTTGGGCGGCGAAACGCTCGGCGGCCAGCTTGACCAGGCCATAGGAGCTGTTGAGCTGCAGGCCTGCCTGTTGAAGCAGATCGATAAAGCGACTCATAAGGCTATGGTAGTCGCGCCGGGTGGCGAGGCTGTTGTCGCCAAGGTTGGCCAGCCACGATGTCAACGCAAGTTCTACGCGCCGATCGATGCTGGCATGATCGATTCGCTCAAGATCGATGTGCTCCATGCTGGGGCTGCTTTCTCTTCTCAGATTCTCAGTGCGGGCTATTATACCAGATTAGGCTGCGAACTCCAAAGAATCATTGTTCTCTGGAGTTGGGGCGGGTTTTGGAGGCTTTTAGGGCGGTTAGTGAGCAGCTCCAGATGGTGGTAAGTAAGTGTTTGGGAAGTTATCCCATCAGTAGCAGGCCTGCTAGGTTGAGGTGGGCTGCAGCCTTGGAAGCGGTTGGGTCGCCAGCTGCGGCTTGCTGCTCGAGCACGATCGCGGCGATGCTGATGAGTTGTTCGGCCGGAAGCTGGGCTAGCAGTTGGCTAAGTTGTTGGTCAAGGTCGGGAGCGTTGCGCAGCAGGGCGGCTGCGAGGCGTAGAATGCTGACGTGGTGTGGCTGGGCTTGGTCGTGTGCGAGCTGTTCAAGGGTGTGTGCTAGCGCAATAGTGTCGATGGTGGCCATGGCTGCTCCTTGATAGGGCGATGCTTAGAGGGCATCGCTTTTTTGATTATGGGGGTGGTGGGGTGTTTTGGCAAGGGGCTGTCGCTGGGTTTATTGGCTTTTGGGGTGGATTGCTAGAAGCCCAGAGGGCGATGCGCACTGGAATGGGATACCTTGGGCATGAAGGAGGGACGCTGCGAGATCTCGCAGCGTCCCTCAATGTTTTTCATTGAAGATCACAGAGCAGCTGCGAAAGGCGCTGAGGCGTTGTGATGGCGCGGTGGGAGCGCTGGAGCGGGCTGCTGCGGCTCGGGGTATGGGTTCTCTTGTACTTGGATAGGGACTTGAATTGGGGGGCTTCCTGGCTCGATTAGAAGGGAGATAAACGAGATTATTATTAAGCTGCAGCCGATGGAGAACATAACGAGCGCAATGCGCTTGGCCTGTTTGGAAGAAATGAACCGTCGAAGAGGTCTGGAATAATGAAGCATGATGACCTCGGAATATAACCATAGACCATGAATTTGGAAAAAGAGGCCATGGCCTATGGTTATATGACTATAGTAGTATTAAAAGTCAAATACTCACA
>CALGUG010000052.1 GCA_937902315.1 uncultured Chloroflexales bacterium | reverse complement strand
CTTTCACTGGTGGCCTCGCACACAAAATCTTACGATGTAACCGAATTTGGTATCAACCGATGTAAGCATTGTTGGCTCCGATAGCTTCTGCAAGGTTTCTTGGCTGCCTTGGGCAGTGAAAGGCATCGTTTGAACCTGCAAGCTGCTTGCAGCTGGCAGGTCGCAGCAAAGGCAACGAAGACAGCGAAAGTAGCTGCCTCTTGTGTGGGAGGAATGTTGGTAGCCGTAGGCGGACGCGCCAGAGGCCTTTTTGTGGGGAGAGACGACACCGCTAGAGCGCTAAACACTTTAAGCGGATTGGAGAGAAGACCGAGCGATGTCGCAGCAATAGCACATAGAAACGGCCCTCCACATACGTCGTATGCAGAGGGCCGTTATTTGTATGATGAGGACTAGAAGTCCATACCACCCATACCGCCAGCACCGCCGGTAGCAGCGGGCTTCTCTTCGGGTACGTCGGTGATCAGGGCCTCGGTGGTCAGGATCATACCAGCGATCGATGCAGCATTCTGCACGGCGCTGCGGGTCACCTTAACCGGGTCCATAATACCATTCTCGATCAGGTTGACGAACTCGCCGGTCAACACGTTGAAGCCGTAGTTCTTGTTGTTCTGCTCCTTCTGGCCACGGCGAACAGCGTCGATGATGACGGAGCCATCAGCGCCAGCGTTGCGGGCCAAGATGCGGAGCGGCTCCTCGAGAGCGCGGCGCAGGATCTGGATACCAACCTTCTCGTCCTCGTGAGCAACGGTTACGTTGTCGAGAGCCGGGATAGCGTTGATCAGAGCAACACCGCCACCGGGAACCATACCTTCCTCGACACCTGCGCGAGCAGCGCTCAGAGCGTCCTCAACGCGGTGCTTCTTCTCCTTCAGCTCGGGCTCGGTAGCAGCACCGACCTTGATGACAGCGACGCCACCAGCCAGCTTAGCCAAGCGCTCCTGCAGCTTCTCGCGATCGAAGTCACTTGTGGTGGTCTCGATCTGAGCGCGGATCTGCTCGATGCGGCCCTGGATAGCAGCCTCGTCACCGCGGCCTTCAACGAAGGTGGTGCTGTCTTTGTCGGCGATAACCTTGCGAGCGCGGCCCAGGTCCTCGATGGTAGCGCTGTCGAGCTTGCGGCCGATCTCTTCGGAGATCAGGGTACCACCAGTCAAGGTAGCGATGTCTTGCAGCATAGCCTTGCGGCGATCGCCGAAGCCAGGAGCCTTGACGGCCAGAGCGTTGATGGTACCGCGCAGCTTGTTGACAACCAGGGTTGCCAGAGCTTCGCCATCGACATCCTCAGCAACGATCACCAGGTTTTTGCTGACCTGGAGAACCTTCTCGAGCACCGGCAGAATGTCGCTGATAGCGCTGATCTTCTTGTCGGTGATCAGAATGTAGGGGTCATCCAGCTCGGCGACCATGCGCTCGGAATTGGTGGTGAAGTAGGGCGAGATGTAACCGCGATCGATCTGCATACCTTCGGTGTATTCCTTCTCGAAGGCGATGCCCTTGCTCTCTTCAACGGTGATCACGCCGTCCTTGCCAACCTTCTCCATCACTTCAGCGATCAGCTCACCGATCTCGGTGTCGCCAGCGCTGATGGTAGCGATGTGAGCGATGTCGGCGCGGTCGCGCACAGGGTTGGCCGAAGCGACGATCGAGTTGATCACGGCCTCGGTGCCCTTGTCCAAACCACGCTTGAGCAGCATGGGGTTAGCACCAGCAGCAACGACCTTCAGACCTTCGTTTACGAGAGCCTGAGCCAGAACGGTAGCGGTGGTGGTACCGTCACCAGCAACGTCGTTGGTCTTGGAAGCAGCCTCTTTGAGCAGCTGCACGCCCATGTTCTCGAATGGATCCTTCAGCTCGATTTCCTTAGCAACGGTTACACCGTCGTGGGTTACGGTCGGGGATCCAAACTTCTTGTCAATAGCAACGTTGCGACCACGGGGGCCAAGGGTGGTTTTAACAGCCTCGGCGATCGTGTCAACACCACGCTTAAGCGCGCGGCGAGCCTCTTCATTGAAATATAACTGCTTCGGCATAGCCGTAGAGTCCTCCTCGAAAAGAAATTTTTACACCAGATTATGATGCAGACAAACTATCGGGCAAGCATAGGATTGTATCACAGAGCAAACCTACGAGCCACACAATAGGTGATCTGGATCAAAAATTATTCTTGGATGATACCCAGAATGTCCTTCTCGGACAGAATGAGGTACTCCACATCATCGATCTTGAACTCGGTGCCGCTGTACTTAGCGAACAGAACCTTGTTGCCAACAGCAACACTCACAGGGATGAGCTTGCCCGAATCATCGCGGCGACCCTCGCCAACGGCCAGAACGGTGCCCTCTTGGGGGCGCTCCTTGCTGGCGGTATCAGGCAGGTAAATACCACCCTTAGTCTTCTCTTCGCGATCAACGGGTTTAACAACAACCCGGTCACCTAATGGTCGAATTCGGAAGTCCGCAGCCATAGCAGACCGCCCTCCTTATATGAAATACAATACAACACCTTGCTTTTTAGCACTCTTCGATGTTGAGTGCTAACTCGAATGTAATGATAATGGAGGAGAAAGGGTTTGTCAAGTACTTTTTGGCACTCTCGACCGAAGAGTGCTAAATGTACAGAGAGGGTTGAACAGGGAAGGAAAGGAATGAGGACAGTAAGTCGTATTATACCAGAGATTAGCAAATGGGTTAAGCTTGGAGCCCTGTATGGGCTCCAAGCTCGCTTGAGTGTAAAGCTATCGACATTGCATCCAAAAGAATATTAACGGACAGAGCCTCGTCGGAACAGGTTAACGATGCCAAGCAGCACAATGGCACCAATGAACGACACGATCAATGATGGAAGGTTGAAGCTGCCATCGTTAATATTGACACCGTTGAAGCCGAGCATACTGAAAATGAAGCCGCCCAAGAAGGCTCCAACGATACCAACTACGATGTTCAGCAATGCGCCTTGTTGTGCATCAGTGCGCATAACGATACTTGCCAACCAACCTATCAATGCACCGAACACAAGCCAGATGATAAAGTTGATCACCGTTGACCTCCTTCAGATAGATACGATGAGGATAAGAACCAGCATCTCAGCCTCAGGGTAGTAGTGAATGAATATGCAACATTGGTACCACGATTGTTGATATTGGCTGGCATTTACAAGCGAATTACTCGCAGGGAACGTGCCAGCAAGCTAGGTGCTCAGAACAAAAGGCTTGAAAGAGCAGAATAATGACAGTTGAAGAGGCAAATCGAAGCGACTGAGAAGGACGTTGAGCAAATCTGTGCCAAACAAGCTAGAATAGTGGTTGTGGTTTTCGTTTGAGGCGAGAGGAAGATCGATGAACGAAGCGCAGACGTCGCACGCGCCAGAGAGCGAGTTTCAGACAGCGCTGCAGCGAGCGGGTAAAGAACGCAAAACAGTATTGGCCTTCTTCAGCAAGCAGAATTGCATCGGCTGTCGCGACCTAGAGACGCTGAGTATGAGCGATCAAGCGGTGCAAGCGTTTCTTGAAGAGCACTGTGTGGTGATCCATCTCATTCTGAATCGCCCGAGCGATAGCATGCTCTTTCGGCAGTATCAAGTGATCTGGACGCCGAGTCTGCTCTGGCTCGACCGACGTGGAGTAGCACATTACCGTAGTGAAGGCTTCTTAGGCCCACAAGAGCTCTTGGCGGCCTTGCGGATCGGGGTGGCGCGCAGCAAGCTGGCTTGGGCACGCTACCACGAGGCCCAAAGCCTGCTCGGCGCAGTAGCGGACGAGCGAAACAATCCCTATGCGGCTGAGGCACTGTTCTACCTGGGCATGGTGCATTACCTGCAGACGCAGAGTCACGAGGCGCTGATGCAGGCATGGCGCCGTCTGCGCGCCGAGCACCCCAACAGCCCGTGGTGTGCGCGCATCCCCCCGCACCAAGGCGCGTAGCAATCATAAGCAAGTAGCATTCGCGCAGCTTAGGATAGTTTATTTTAACGATCATATTACGCATAAAATATAGAGCGCCCAATCGAGCATTTTCAAGTATCCCTCCCTCTATAACTCCCCTTTTCGCGACTTTATAAGAAATAACGGATCGATCTCGTCCCTTTTTGCTGCACAATTCAGCAGAAAAACTCACTAAAAAGTTAATTTACATGAGCATATTTATTAAGAAATATCTTGACAATGGTAATTTATTATATTAAGATAAGCACGGCCCTAAAAATTACATTCTTCCAATCACTAAGCGCCAAGTATGGTCTGCTGTATGAAGGAGTAGAGGTGTGTCTGAGGTTATCACAATCGCGGGGAGCCCATCACTCCAATCGCGTTCCGGGGCCGTGCTCGAATACGCTCGTCAGCGGATCGAACAGACGGGCTTGAGCACACGCGCACTACGAGTGCGCGATCTGCCAGCAGAAGATCTCTTATACGCACGTTTCGATAGCCCTGCGATCAAAGAGTGGACGGCGGCGCTTCGCCAAGCACGCGGCTTGGTGATCGCGGCTCCGATCTATAAAGCCTCCTTCAGCGGCATCTTGAAAGCGTGGTTCGATCTGTTGCCCCAGGGGATCTTCGCCGACAAAGTCATTCTACCGATCGCCACCGGAGGATCGCCCGCGCATTTGCTGGCGATCGACTACGCCCTACGCCCTGTGCTGGCGGCGCTCGGCGGGCACCAAACACTTCAGGGCGTCTATATCGTCGATTCTCAGATCGAAGTTACGCCCTCAAGCATCGAGCTTGAAGAGACGATCGAGCTGCGTCTGCAGAGCGCAATCCACGCATTCACGCAACAACTTGCCCCCCAAATGGTGCATAACAAGCCGGTCTTTGCATCGTCCCATGCTGCCTAATTTGCCTCGCTAGAACAAGCTTATCTGCTCTGAGAAGTTTTATGGGAGGAGCATATGTCTGCGATTGGAACGATTAGCGTCCAAGCTGAAGATATTCGTAGCGAAGATGCTACTGCCCTATTAGATGAGCTCACCGAGGAGCTTAAGGGGCTGTACGAGTCGACCGATGGCAAGGCCGGCTTTGAACTGAGCGATGTAGAGCAGCCGCGCACGGCCTTTATCGTAGCGCGCATTGACGGCTACGCAGTGGGCTGCGGCGCGCTGCGCAAGATGGACGACAAGACTGCCGAAGTCAAACGCATGTACACCCGGCCCGAATACCGTCGATCGGGTGTAGCGTGGGCCATTCTGAGCGAGGCCGATCGGCTGGCGCTTGAGTTTGGCTACGATGTGATCAAACTGCAAACCGGTTACAAGCAACTGGGCGCAGCCAAGCTCTACGAACGCTTCGGCTACTTCCGCATCCCTCACTATAGCGGTAAGGCAGACTTTGTTTTGGCATTTCAGAAGAATGTCCGCGAGCTGTACGAAAAAGGGCAGCTCAACTCGCTCGAAAAGGCGGCGCTCTAGATCTAGACTGCGCTTGGAGGCGGCGCAGCTTGAGGCTTACCCTATGAAATTCGCCCTGTTCAGCTTGGTGATGAATGTGCCCAACGCCATCAATGGCGAGCGCTTCACGACCCAAGAGAAGTTCCAAAACATTCTCAAGCAGGCCCAACTGGCCGAAGAGCTCGGTTTCGAAGCCTACGGCGTCGGAGAGCGCCACGGGCCGCCCTTCCTCTCTTCATCGCCGCCCGTGATCTTGACGGCGATCGCCGCCCGAACCGAAAGGATTCGCCTGCTGACGACCGTGACGGTTCTGAGCGTGCTCGATCCGGTGCGCGTGGCAGAAGACTACGCCACGCTCGACCATCTCTCGGGCGGGCGTCTCGAGATCATCATCGGCAAGGGTAACGATCCGCGTCACTATCCGCTGTTTGGCATCACCGAGGCCGAACAGTGGGAATCGCTGGCCGAACGCTACCTGCTTTTGAAGCGCTTGGGGAGTGAGGAAAACGTCACGTGGGAGGGCAAGTACCGCCCGCCGCTCAAAGATGTGACGATCGAGCCGCGCCCGTACCAAGAGCAGATTCGCATCTGGCATGGCAGCGCGTCGAGCACGATCTCGACCGAACTGGCGGCCAAATTCGGCGAACCGCTCTTCTCGGCCAATGCCTTTCACCACCAATCGAAGTACAAAGCCCTGATCGACCACTACCGCGAACGCCTGGCCTTCTACGGCCACGATCCGAGCAAAGCCTTGATCGGCTCGGGAGCGGGCAGCCTCTATCTGGCCAATACAACCGAAGAGGCGATTCAGCGCTTCAAGCCCTACTACAACGCTTTTATGTCAACTTCGGCGGCGCAGCACAACAAACCGCCCTTCAAAGATCTGGAAGACAACGTGGCGAACGGGCCGGTCTTGGTAGGCAGCCCAGAGCGGGTGATCGAAAAGATTTTGGATTACCACAAAGCCTACGGGCATCAGGTCTTGGCGCTGAGCGTCGACGGCCTGAGCGAGGCCGAACAGCGCGAGCAGGTGCAGCGTTTCGCCGAAGAGGTCGCGCCCGTGGTACGCCGCGAAGCGCCGGATACGCTCTGGAACGAAGCGCCTCGCCTGCGCGACGAACGAGCCGCTGCCCACAACAAACATGGTCCCACGCCCGGGCTACAGCTGTAACAGCGCTTCGTCCTCTCAACAGGTAGCGAAACTTGGTACATTCACCGAGCATATAAAAGGAGAAGGCTTGTGAGCAGTCTCGATAGACCGCTGATTCTCAGCACTGCGATCACAGGTTTCGGCTATTACACCGGCGACACCCATCGCGCCCAGCGCTTGATCGAGCTCGATCATTACCGCGCGCTGTTGCGAGATGCGGAAGCTGGGTTGCTGAACTTCGTGCTGTTTGACGACGCACGCTCTCTAGCGCCCGATCGTTCGTTCGGACGGATCGACGTGCTCTCGTTAGCTTCGCGTTTGGCGCCCGAAAGCAAGCATGTTGGCCTTGCGATCAGCGTTCCGACCACCTACAGCGAGCCCTTCCATGTTTCGCGCGAGCTGGCCACGCTCGATTTCGTCAGCCATGGGCGGGCCGCTTGGCATGTGACCACCACCTACAGCAGCGACGAACAGGCCAACTATGGCCACGCGCCAGCGCCCTCCGAGCAAGATCGGCGCTCGATCACCAGCGAATTTGTGGAAGTGAGCCGCAAATTGTGGGACAGTTGGGAAGACGACGCCGTCATCACCGACGCCGAACGTGGCCTCTACCTCGACCCACACAAGCTGCACCACATCAACCACGTCGGACGCCACTTCAAAGTGCGCGGCCCTCAGATCACCTATCGCCCACCCCAAGGCCATGTGGTGGTAATCGCCAGCGACCATGGCGATCCGGGCGTGCCGCTCGATGTGCAAGTGGCCGATGTGCTGATTCTGCGCAGTCGATCGCTCGCCGAAGCCAAACAGGCGGCCACCAGCTATCGCAGTGCGGCCAGCGCAGCCGGGCGCGAGATCCGCATCTTGCAGAGCGTGATCCCGATTTTGGGTGCCAGCGAGGAAGCAGCCCAGCGCCGCTCCCAAGAGCTTGAACGCTCCTATAGCGCGCGCTACAGCGGCCCAGCCCCAGCCCTGCCTCTGATCGGCACGCCCGCTCAGGTGGCAGGCGAGCTGGCAGCTTGGCAGCGGGCACAGGCCGTCGATGGCTTCCACTTCCTGCCGGCGATCTTACCCGACGATCTGGGCCAGATCGCGCGCGAGCTCGTGCCAGAGCTGCAACGCCTCGGTCTCGTGCCGACAGCTTACCGCGGCACCACACTGCGCGATCAGCTCGGCCTGTCGCGCCCGATCAGCCAGTACCAAGGTGCGCCTTCCGAAGCCTTCACGGCCTATCAGCGCTAAGCGAGAAAGCGAAACGAGATGAGTAGCAAAAAACAGCTCCATATCGGAATCTTCCTGCAAGGCGTCGGACATTCGATCGCTTGGCGCGATCCCGAGCACGCCAAGTTCACCGAATTCGAGACCTACGTGCGCTTCGCCCAAACAGCCGAGCGCGGCCTGATCGACTTCATCTTCTTTGGCGAAGGATTGGTGGTGCGCGAACATCGCGAGAAGTTCTTCGGGCCGATCGTGAACGGCCGCCCCGATACGCTCGCCCTGTTGCCCGCGCTGGCGGCCTACACCAAGCATGTCGGCCTCGCCGCCACGATCTCTTCGACCTACAACGAACCCTACGAGCTGGCGCGCAAATTCGCCTCGATCGACCATGTCAGCAACGGGCGGGCGGCTTGGAACGTTGTGACCAGCTTCAGCAACTCGGTCGCCAAAGACTCGGGCGGCGACCAGATCGCCTTCAACTTCAGCAAAGAGAAGCATCTCGAACACGCCACCCGCTACGACCGCGCTCGCGAAGTGGTGGCGCTGATCAAAGAGCTGTGGGATAGCTGGGAGGACGACGCCTTTATCGATGGCGAGATCCAGCCCGAGCGCATCCACCCCATCAACCACGAGGGCAAGTGGTTCAAAGTGCGCGGCCCGCTCGACGTTCCGCGCTCGCCCCAAGGCCATCCGGTCATTATTCAAGCTGGCCAATCGCCCGACGGGCGCGACCTCGCGGCCCGCATCGCCGACGTGGTCTTCTCGCCCCACCGCAACATCGACGAGGCCAAAGCCTACTACGACGATCTGCGCCAGCGTTTGATCGGCCACGGCCGCTCGCCCGACGAGCTGCGCGTGCTGCCGGGCCTGGCGGTGATCGCCGCGCCGACCGAGGCCGAGGCCAAAGAGCGGGCCGAGTACTACAACCAACTGCTCTACAACGACGAGATCGTTCGCTACCTTTTGGGCGAGCAGAGCGGGCTCGACTTCAGTGAGGTCGACCTCGATGCGCCCTTGCCCGAACTCGACCCCAACCACCCCAACACCAACAAGCCGCTGGTCGAAAGCTGGCTGAACCAGGCGCGCGCTCACAAGCTGACCACCCGCCAGATCGCCGAGCAGATTCGTCCGCGTCAGCCGCTGGCCGACACGCCCGTTCAGATCGCCGACCACTTCCAGCACTGGCTTGAAGCAGGCGCTAGCGACGGCTTCCTCTTGACGCCGATCCACTTCCCGCACGATGTCGAGGCATTCGTCGATCTAGTCGTTCCCGAGCTGCAAAATCGCGGGCTCTTCCGCACCGAGTACAGCGGCTCGACCCTGCGCGAAAACTTGGGCCTTGCGCGCCCGGTCAGCGCTTGGCAACGCAGCACCGTCAATGGCGATTAAGAGATGACACATCCGCTCGCTCGCTTTAGCGCTTTGGCGGAGAGGCCCTTACCACCCATTCGGCTTCTAGCGCGTCCGCCTTCGGCTATCAACAGCTAGCTCCACCACCTAAGGCGGCTATCTGCTGCGAAGCGCGAGCGCCCGAACCTAAGCGAAGTGGATCTCAAACAACAAAAATGGTCAAGTTCCACTCCGCCGAAGGCCAAAAAGAAGCGACCAAGAGCTTGCTGCTCAACGCGAAAGCGAGAAGCGGATCTTATGTAAAAAGGAGCGTATAGCGTGGCATTTCCTCTTTCTGTGCTTGATCTGACGCCGATTCCCTACGGTGGCGACGGCGCTCAAGCCGTGCACAATACGCTTGAGTTAGCGAAACTGGCCGATCGGCTCGGCTACCATCGCTATTGGCTGGCCGAACACCATAACTTCCCGGGTCTGGCGGCGGTCGCGCCCGAGGTCTTGATCGGGGTCATCGCTCGCGAAACCTCGCGCATTCGGGTCGGATCGGGAGGGATTCTCTTGCCGAACTATGCCCCGCTCAAGGTCGCCGAAGTCTTCCGCACCCTTGAGGCCGTCGCTCCGGGCCGGATCGACTTGGGCATCGGACGGGCGCCCAATCAAGACAAACGCACCGCTCTGGCCCTGCGCGGCAGCGAGAGCCGCCTCGAAGCCGCCGACGATATCGCGCGTCTGGTGAGCGAGCTGGAAGGCTTCGCCCAGGCCGCGCCTTCGGCCTTCCCCGAGGATCATCCGCTCCACGAGCTGATCGCCTCGCCCGAAGGCGTGCCCCTCCCGCCGATCTGGCTGCTCGGTTCGGGCCAGAAGAGCGGCCTGCTTGCGGCGGAACGTGGGCGCGGTTTCGCAGCGGCCTACCACTTCAGCCCGGGCGAATCGCAAAAGGCCATTCGCACCTACAAAGACAACTTCCGGCCCTCGGCCCACTTGGCCGAGCCGCGCGCGCTGGTCAGCGTCAGCGTGATCTGCGCCGAAAGCGCTGAGCTAGCCGAAGGGCTCAAACTGGCCCATGACTTGGCTAGCGTCCGCCGTCAAAAGGGCGAGCGCGGCGCACCTCCAAGCGTGGAAGAGGCGCGAGCCTACCAGTTCAACGCCGAAGAGCAAGAGACGCTGCAGAAATTCGCACCGATCTACGGTACACCCGACAAAGTGCATGCCGAACTGAGCGAACTGATCACCCGTCTCGACGCCGACGAAGCGATCATCGTGACCAACATCGCCGACGAAGCGCTGCGCCGCCGCTCCTATGAGCTGCTCGCCGAGGCCTTCGCACTCTAAAATTTCCGCGCTGCAACCCCCGAGGCTGGCTCTGATAGTGGGGCGGAGTCAGCCTCAGTTTGAGTCTGCAAGCCGCTCTGTAATTTCGTGTCCGAACGAGAACAAGCGCAGCAGATTTCATATCAATGAGCATGCTTGCTGCTTGCTACAGGCAGGTCGCAGCGATTACAGCGCTTGCAAGGCAAAAAAACCACTCTACCGCAAGCCAAAAAACGATCGGAAAAAGAGTTGTGAGAGATTTCGCGCTATAGCGCGAAATCTCTCACAACAATAATCGAAGGCCAAAAAGCGCATCGGCTTTGGTATAACTCAGGGTCGAGAACGCCTGTTGAGGCTAGTAAAGGCTGGCACCCTTCTCCCGCATTGCGGGAGAAGGGCCGGGGATGAGGGCAGGAGCACCGATCTGGTAGCCGAAGGCGGACGCGCTAGAGGCCGAATGGAAGAGTGAGAACTCATCGCCAAAGTTCAAATAATTGTGCAGATTCTGCATCACAACAAGGGCAAGATCGTGTATCATACAAGCACCGATTCGCTCCACTTAAGGATCAGTGCTATGCCCAATCTTGACACGCTCTTTCAGTATGTCGATGCCAATCGACAAGCCTTTCTCGACCGCCTTTTCGACTATCTGCGCCGCCCCAGCATCAGCGCCCATGGCATTGGGATCGCTGAGACCGCCGACTACCTCGCCAATATCTTGAACGGTTTGGGGATGAAGACCCAGATCTTGCCGACCGAAGGCTGGCCTTTGGTCTTCGCCGAACGGCTCGATGTGCCGGGCGCGCCCACCGTGCTGCTCTACGGCCACTACGACGTTCAGCCGCCCGAACCGCTCGAAGCTTGGATCTCGCCGCCCTTCGAGCCGACCATTCGCGACGGCCGCATCTATGCGCGCGGCGTGGGCGACAACAAAGGCCAACACTTCGCCCAGATTCTGGCCGTCGAAAGCCTGCTGGCCTGCAACCAGAGCTTGCCCTGTAACATCAAAATCCTGCTAGAGGGCGAAGAGGAGATCGGTAGCCCGCGTATGCGCGAAGTGGTGACCAAGTATCGCGATCTGCTCAAGGCCGACTTGGTGATCACCGCCGACGGCCCGGTGCACGAGAGCGGCCGCCCGACGCTCAGCTTGGGCGTGCGCGGCATCATTAGCTTCGAGCTGCGCGCCCGCGGTGCCAACCAAGATCTGCACTCCGGCAACTGGGGCGGCGTGGTGCCCAACCCGATCTGGACGCTGGTGCATCTGCTGGGCACGATGAAGAACGAGCGCGGCGAGATCACGATCGAAGGCGTGTACGACAAAGTGCTGCCGCCCAGCGAACAAGAGCTCGAGATCTTGAAGCAGCTTCCCGTGCAAGTCGAGCAGGTGATGCAGGATCTCGAACTCAAGCAGTTGGATCAGCCGCTCGAGCGCGGCTTCGCCGAACGGCTCTCGTTCTGGCCGACCCTGACCATCAACGGCTTTCACGGCGGCTACGGCGGCCCCGGCTCGAAGACCGTGCTGCCCCACGAGGCAATGGTCAAGTGCGATATGCGCCTTGTCGAAGCTCAAAGCGCCGCCGAGATCTTCGATCTGGTTGAGGCCCACGTCAAGCGCCACGCTCCCGATGTCGAGTTTATCCGGCTCGGCTCTATGGATCCCTCCAAAACGCCCTACGACTCGCCCTATACCCAGCCGATTCTGCAGGGCATCCGCCAAGGTCAGGGCGGGGAACCGATCGTTATTCCGGCGGTCGGCGGCAGCTTGCCCGACTACGTCTTCACCAAGATCTTGGGCATTCCGGCCTTCGGCGTGCCCTACGCCAACCCCGACGAGTCCAACCACGCGCCGAACGAGAACCTCGAAGTCGAACGCTTCTTCGCAGGCATTAAAACTGGCATCGCTATGCTGGTGAATTTGGCCGAGCTAAAGAGCTAAAACGCACTGAAAAGCGCACCTTCTTGCGAACAGAAGGTGCGCTTTTCTTTCAGGAGATCGCTATGTACCTCAAAGATAGCCACTGCTCGTTTTGTGGCAGCCCGTTCGAGCCAGAGCAGAGCTGGCCGCGCCACTGTGGCCACTGCGGAAATACCAGCTATCGCAACCCGCTTCCGGTCGCCGTCACGCTGCTGCCCGTCGACGATGGCCTGTTAGTGATCCGACGCGCCATTCCGCCCCATCAAGGCCGACTCGCGCTGCCGGGCGGCTTCATCGACTACGGCGAGAGCTGGCAAGCTGCCTGCGCGCGCGAGCTTTACGAAGAGAGCGGCGTGCGTGTCGCGCCCGAGAGCATCGAGCTGGTCACAGTGCGCAGCGCACCCGATGGAACAGTGCTGATCTTCGGCAAAGCACCGAAGCTGAGCGAAGCGGACCTGGCTCGCTTCGAGAGCAATAGCGAAGTGCTCGAACGGCTGATCATTCGCAGCCCACAGCCGCTCGCCTTCCCACTGCACAGCGAAGTGGTCGAGCTATTCTTTGCGCTTGCGTGATGAACTACCCAACGGCATGCGAAAAAAGATCATACCGGTCACCGTCACCATAATCATGGTCACCAAGGCCGCGCCGCCAGCCCAGCCGAGCGCCACCAACATGCTGCTGCGGCCCACAAGCATAATCACCAGAAAGAGAATCGCAAACATCATCGAAGAAGCAAGCAAGCTCGTACCCCAAATCAGCATGCTATAGTTGCCCTTCGGCTTGCCTGGGTCATTATGGTCCAACATCCTCACCGACTCCTTAGCTTAGTTAATCCGATAGTTATGATAGCGCGCTTTTGCTTTAAGCCAAAGCTCCCAAGCAAGCGGTCTAGACACTCTATTTGCTCTCTAAGCGGCGCTAGCAAGCCAGATTCAGCTGCGAGCGAAGCAATTTTCAAGCAATTTTGAGGAATTTTTCGGCAATTTTATTTTCGACTATACCGCATTGCAATGCTTCAAAACCGATTTCGGACCTGCAAAATGAAGGTCCTTTTGGCAAAAAAGCTGCACACACATTCAGAAAATCGTGTATAATAACGCTCGTCAGCGCTACTGCTGTGGTGAACCAAATCTATGATACCACGAAACGGTACATAGTCAGTCGCAGACGGTGGACGCATTAATGACCTGATTGATACCAATCATACCTTGAATGGAATACATTCCTTCAAGGTGGTCTCGAAAAAACAAACAAATCCCTTGAAAAAGCGATTTGCAATTTTTCGAGAGATATGATATAATCTTCAGCGTCGTGAGCGATGGCCCCATCGTCTAGCGGTCCAGGACGACACCCTCTCAAGGTGTAGATCGCGGGTTCGAATCCCGCTGGGGTCACCAATAAAATTTGGGTGCGTGGTGTAGTGGTTAACATGCAGCCCTGTCAAGGCTGAGATCGCGGGTTCGAACCCCGTCGCGCCCGCCACGAGAGAGCGATACGCTAAGCGTATCGCTCTTTTATTTTGTCTCTTTCAAACAGCTCTATGCCACCCTGCTTGATCGCCTCAGCCCTCTAGCGGCTTGGTCTCATCCTTCCATTCGTTCCTCAGCGCGTCCGCCTACGGCTACCAAATCGCCGCCCACCAATACGGGCTTCTAGCTGTGCCAAGCGCCCCCCCGAAAACAAACAGATAGGTATTTCGGAGCATACACATGCAAAAGCGCACTCGTTTAGGAATGCGCCGCCCGATTGCTTTCAGTTACCGATTACTTTTTGAACGCGATCGTTCCAGCGAGCTTTATAGACCACGAATACGTCGCATAATCGCCTTGAGCAAACCGCGTTCCGCCACCGTCGTCGCAATACGCTGAGATTCGCCGTGCTGCAGACTGGGTAACGAAGAGGCGCGTGTCGAATGGCCCGCCAGCGAGAGTGGGCGCGGTCGAGGAGAGATCACATCGATCAGACCGATCGCAACCAGTTCGCTGGTCAGTCGGAATACCTCTTCCGGCTCCATTGCGGTCTTTTCGCACAGTTCGCGAACATTGCGACTCACCGAAACCTGACTCAGCAAGCGCCATTGGTCAAGGTCGAGGCTCAGGCCACCAGCGATACTGCTGGGAATGGGGGCCAGCTCTAGCTGGGTATCGAGGGTGATGTTTTGCTCGGGTAAGAGCGAGGATTCTAACTCGTCTTGGGTGCGCAGAAACTCTAA
Source organism: uncultured Chloroflexales bacterium (assembly GCA_937902315.1). Taxonomy (GTDB): domain Bacteria; phylum Chloroflexota; class Chloroflexia; order Chloroflexales; family Chloroflexaceae; genus CALGUG01. Next base: position 77,349 of record CALGUG010000052.1, on the reverse strand, counting down.
AACCAAGGTCTCGCTATCGCGATTGATGCGCACAGGTCGCTGCACCACTTGCGAGTCAGCGCGAAACACAAAGGTAGCCTCTTGCCAACGCAACAAAATGAAAACCGCCTGCTCGCCTGTAGCAAGCACTTGGCGATTCTGGCTCGACACAACTACTGCGTCGATCAATTGACCTTCGAGCACATAAACAACCCCACCCTTGCCGCTTCCATTAATAATAAGCACACCAGATTTGGTGCTCATTCGAAAAATCTTAAATAGGTCGATCAGCGACATATCTTGGAAGCTACCTTCGAGCGCCATGGTGGGTTCTCTCCTTCACATGCCATACGGGGTTAGAAGCAGCAAGTAGGTATAGCACGTTGGCACCTTGACAAGATGCCATCTGTCACAACAGCAAGGCGGTGAGCTGAGAGCTAACACAAGTCTCTACCACTCGTGTGCTTGCTCACCACCTTATACGCAACCAACAATAGGTATGTTCTAAACAGGTGTACAAACAGACAAGCTGAGACTGACTAGAGTGCACGCGCGATCGCTTGAGCGGCGTCACGAGCCTCAAGGCGTACCATACCAAGATTGGCACCTTGGCGCAGGTTAACGGCCAACAAACTCTGTTCGCCTGCGGGCAACACCATAAAGAGACCATTGTCGGCTTTAATAATCGTCTCTTCCGGTACACCGATCCGCAATTCACCAGAGACACGGCGGGTTACACCGATCATGGTAGCGGCTACAGCGCCAACACGATCTGCATTTACGTCGCTCCCCATGCGCGATACAAGGACAATGCCATCCATACCAACCGCAACAGCACCGCTCACATCATTCCCAGCGCTTTCTCTCAATTGGTCTAAAATCGCAGCAATTTGTTCTTGTCGAGAAGCCATACAGCAACATCTCCTTAGTATAGGTGGCCCTTTAAGCAATAAATCTCCGTGTTTATTGGCTAGTATAAAGTCTCACAGCAGAGCATTGCATAGCAGAATAACAACAATTACGCAACAGTTGAATTGCCACCCCCCACACAAAGAAGATTTGTACGACCCGCTGCAGATCTACAAGGAACATATCGAAGCAGATATCTTCGCTTCTATAAGAGGTATTCTTAAATGTTTTGTGTTATAGATACACAAACCGACATCATAAAATACGCTATCATCGTTTGGTTATGCTTTACATGCTTAAGTAGCATTGTTTATAATGTACGAAGTCTTTTTATATTCGCCAGCTCTTCATAGCAAGAAGTTATAGATATATGGACATGGAGCATAATCAAATCCCATCGATTTCATCACTCCTTTTTAGGTTAAAAAGGAATTTTAAAAACTTATTTCCAAACAGTATTCATCTAAGTTTTTGGATTATAGCTGGTTATTGTTTTATTATTCTGCTTCACACCATTCATACTTCCAAACTTTTACACCAAATTTATACATTACAAAACACACTTCTCTCCGATCCACCAACGTTCGATTTCGTCAGCATCAGACAAGTTATTGGCCCTATTCTTGCTCAATTTCAATTACAGCTAATCCTTTTTGGATTCCTTATCATCGCTGTATGTCTGATCTGCATGGCCCTATCGCTCAGTCTATTGCAAGCGCGAATCATTAGACCACTCAAGCAACTGCGCCTCGCTCCGCAAGATCAGCCTCATCAGACAAGCTTTCAAGAAGATAGAATTGCAAAAGAATTGCGGCCTTTTGTGAAAAACTATTTCAAGGCGCTCCAGGCAAACCGCGAACGCCAAGCAGAGCTTCAAGATCAATTGCAGCATACCGCGCTTTTAACCCGCCTCTCGATCGAGTTACGCGAAACCTTCGAACCAGAGGTGATTATCCAGCAGATCCTTTCGACGATCGTGCTCAACCTCAACGGGGTAACAGCCAGCATCATCACGATCGACAGCAATTCCGAAGTCGCCTACGCTGCTTCGATGCGCGGCCAACATCTGCGGGTTATTCCGCCCGAAAGCGCCAATAAGCTGCTCGAAGAGGGCCTAGCTGGCTGGGTGCTGCGCCACGGCTATCACGTGATTTTGTCCGATGTCAGCCAAGACGAGCGCTGGTTGCAACTGCATGCCAACGCCAAAACGGGCAGCGCCATGTCGCTTCTGCTAACCCAAGCCCGTATCACACTGGGCGTCTTAACGATCACTCACCCCGAACCTGAACACTTCACCAGCCGCGATCTGATTATGCTCGAAGGAGTAGCTTCGCAGGCAGCGGTCGCGCTCAACTCGGCCCGCCGCCATATCGAAAGCGAGCGTCGTCGCCAACAAGCGCTCCATCTCTTTGCCATGAGCCAATCGCTCACGGTCACAAGGTCGGGCGAAGAGCTGGCAGAGGAGTTATTGCGCGAGGGACTAGAGACCTTCGAGGCCAGTTACGCGGCGATCTTTCTGAACGAACATCACGAGCAAAAGCCACAGTTGTTCGCTGGCTATGCAGGCAAACAGCTCTTGCTGGCTGCCCAACAAGAGCCATGGCCTGAAGCTCTGGCCGATCTGCATACCAGCTTTCATAAGGTGGCGCTCCAAGCCTGGCAGAGTCTGCAGGCTACAAGCGGCAATCTAAGCCCAGAGCATGCGGCACAGTTACAGCTGCTCACCGGGCAAGTCTGCCCTATGCCCGGCTATGTCGTTATGCCCTTATTGCACAATGGCACTTGTTTTGGGGTCTTTCTGTTAGTGCGCGCCACCAATGGAACACTAACATTTTCGGCCGATATGTGGTCGCTGCTCACAACCTTCACAAATGTGGCAGCCTCGGCCTTCGCCAACGTGCAATTGATGCAACAACTCCAAAAGCGAGCCGAAGAGTTAGAAGAGCTGGTCGATAACCGAACCATTCAGTTACAAGAAAGTCGCAATTTATTACGTGTAGTATTTGATAATTTGCCCGACGGTCTCGTTTTATTAGATCATAATGCACATATTCTGACGATTAATACAACTCTTTCAAATACAATACTTGGCTTATCGCCAAAACAGATCGTATCGCATCACTATCCAACGGTATTAAAACATTTACAAACAAAACAACAAGTTGTCATCGAATCTCCTATTGCCGACACAGGCACCCAACGTATTCGCTGTCGTACGAGCAACAACGATGAGCGTTGGTACGAAGTAAATCGCTATCCTATTCAGACAGGCGAACGCTTTCAAGCGATCGAGCGCTGGCGAGACATCACCCGCCAAGAAGAGCTACATCGCCAGCTCTTATTACACGAGCAGCTTACTTCGATGGGGCGCTTAGCATTGAGTGTGGTTCACGAAGTGGGGAATCCGCTACAGAGCGTTTTGGCCTGTCTCGACCTATGCCAAGAAGACTCAAGCATGCAGGCGAGTTCCAAGGAATACCTTGGACTTGCCTATCAAGAGCTCGACCGGATGCAGCACATCTTGCAACGCTTGCGCAATCTGTACCGACCGCCGCAACTAACTTGGAGCATGTGCCAACTCAATGAGTTAGTCAACAAAGTTCGACGCATTACTGAACGCCAATTGCAACGGTATAAGATTCTAGTCATAACTGATCTCGACCCGAACTTACCGATGATTTATGCCCAAGAAGATGCGTTACAACAGGTCTTCCTCAATCTTATTCTAAATGCCCAAGAGGCAATGCCTGATGGTGGACAATTAATGCTCATGAGCCGTTTCGATGCTGAACAACAGATCTGTCACTTCCAAATCCGTGACACAGGCGTTGGCATAGATCCTAAACGTATCCCTCATCTTTTCGAGCCGTTCCAAAGTAATAAAACGCAAGGGCTTGGTCTCGGACTTTATCTCTGTAAACAGATTATTGATCAGCATGCAGGACAAATTGTGGTTGAAAGTGCCGTCGATGTTGGCACCACAGTTTCACTAAGGCTACCACAAGCGAGAGAACGAAATGAGGAAAGCTACTATCCTAATAGTTGATGATGAACTCCTTGTACGCCGGGTGCTTGGCGATGCACTGACGCGTGTTGGCTATAAGGTTGAACAAGCCGCAAACGGACAGGCAGCGCTCGAACGTTTAAGTCGCGATGGAATTGATCTCTTACTGCTCGATCTCTTCTTGGGCGATCTCGATGGTGTACAGGTTTTGCAAGAAGCTCGCAGACTTTGGCCGCTGCTTCCTATTGTTATGCTGACAGCCCATGGCTCAATGTCGAGCGCGATCGAAGCAGTACGCCACGGTGCTTCCGACTATCTCTTAAAGCCCGTCAGCATCGAAACCTTGCGATCGTGTGTTGAACGCGTGCTAGAACAGTCTGCCAACCATATAAAACGCAGCGAATGGCTGCGCTCGATGTATCAACAGATGCGAGTCTTCTTAGAGCAAGAGGGCATTCTCTCTTCGGATAGTGATCTCAATGATCTAGCTTCTAAATCGACCCCGTCGCGCACGCCATCGCACATCTTTCAAGCCGGGCCGCTGCGAATCGACACCCAGCAGCACACCGTGATGATGCACGGCCGCCCGATCGAAGTGACACCGAGCGAGTTCTTGATTTTGCAGGAATTGTTGAGTCAAAAAGGAGCGGTGGTTCCCTGTTCGCAGCTTGTGAAAGTGCTGCACAGCTCAATCGACGACGAAGAAGAGGCCCGCCAGATTATTCGGCCTCACATTGTGCGTCTGCGCCGCAAACTAGAACCAGATACACCCCGCCCCTGCTATCTTCTAAGCATTCGTGGGGTCGGCTATCGCTGGGCCTTTGAAGAGCGCTAACAGACAACAATGACATACACAAAGAGAGATTCCGCATCGAGGTGCGGAATCTTTTTATTTCGGCCTAAACTGATCGGTTAACAACCTCGCTCACTCTCTTCAACACTCTAGCGGCTTGGTCGCTACCTCAACATAGGTCCCAAGCGCGTCCGCCTACGGCTACCAACAGCCCGCCCATCAAATCAGGGGTATAGTTGCTTTCGCGCTAACGCGCGAAAGCGCTCATAACAGCTCCCCCGTTCTTCATTCCCCAAAAAAAGCGATCTACTCGTCCTCGCTCTGCTTCGGTTGAATGGCGAAGATCAGCATTGCAAGAGGCGGAATGGTAATGCGCAGCGAGTTAGGCTGACCTTGGTAGGGCTGCCGCTCACTGGCTAAGCCGCCTTGATTGCCGAGATTAGTTCCGCCATAATGGTGCGAATCGCTATTCAAGATCTCACGATAATAGGCATCGAGCGGCACACCAATGCGATAGTCGTGATGAGCGCTGTTCGCGAAGTTGCAAACAATCAACAAGCTAGCAGCCTGAACGCTCGGCCCTGTTGGCCGATCGGCCTCGTCGCTCGGTTCGAGCTGGGCTTTCGGCAAGCGCATAAAAGCGATTATGCTATGCTCGCTGTCTTGAAAATCGATCCAACTGAAACCGCGCCAATCGGCATCGACCTCATAAAGGGCCGGCTGTTCGCGATAGATACGGTTGAGATCGCGCACATAGTACTGGAAGGCTGCGTGTTCGGGCCGCTCAAGCAGATGCCAATCGAGGCTGCTTTGGGGCTGCCATGGCGAGATCTGAGCGAACTCTCCGCCCATAAAAAGCAGTTTTTTGCCGGGATGGGCGTACATAAAACCGATCAGCAGGCGCAGATTGGCGAATTGCTCCCAAGCTGGGCCGGGCATACGCTGCAACAACGACTGCTGCAAGGGTGTGACCGCCTCATGCGAGAGAGGCAAAATAAACTGTTCATTGAAGGCATAGACCAAAGAGAAGGTCATAATGCCGTGATGGTAAGGACGTTTGGCCACCGGATGGCTGAAGTAGACCAGCATATCGTGCACCCAACCGACGTTGGTCGCAAAGGTCATATTCAGGCCGTGTTCGGCAAAGGGATGCGTGATCTGCGGGCAGGTATCCCCTTCGACGATGGTGATCGTTCCGGGGAAACTGCGCGACATCAAACGACTTATCTCGCGCAACAGCGTAATAACGGCGCTATGGTCGGCCCGTTTAGCCTGATGAACAAGGCGCTTACCCGAGACATGCAGCGAGTTCGTCTTCAGCATCGCCGCGACAGAGTCGATTCGAACTCCATCGATATGGTAGACCTGCAGCCAAAAGTGAATGTTGGAGAGCAGGAAACTACAAACCTGATTGCGGGTATAGTCGAAACGAACTGTGCCCCATTGATCGAGCTCACTAAAGGGCACACTATCCTCATAGAGCTTACTGCCATCAAAACAAGCCAAACCGTAAGCATCGGTCGGAAAAGTCGAGGGGATCCAGTCGATTAAAACGCCGATTCCGTGCTGATGACAACGATCGACGAAATACATAAAGTCGTGCGGCAAGCCATAACGGCTGGTAGGCGCGAAATAGCCAAGCGCTTGATAACCCCACGATTCATCCAGCGGATATTCGGTGATCGGCATCAGCGCCACGTGGGTATAGCCCATATCAAGCAGATAGGGCACCAGTTGATCGGCCAATTCACGGTAGCTCAGCCAGCGGTTGCCTTCTTCGGGCACCCGCCGCCACGATCCAAGATGCACCTCATAAATGCTGATCGGGGCTTGGCGCGCATTAAACTCGGCCCGCTTAGCGAGCCATTCGGCGTCACCCCACTCGTAGCCCTCAAGCGCATAGACACGCGAGGCGGTATCGGGGCGCAGATCGGCATAAAAAGCGTAGGGATCAGCTTTCAAAAGCCACGACTTCGAATCGGCGGGCAAAACGGCGTACTGATAGCGCTGGCCTAGCTCTATGCCGGGCAGAAAAAGCTCCCACAGACCAGCAGTCGTCGCGCGCATAGGATGCGTACGCGTATCCCACTGGTTGAAATCGCCCACCAAATGGACCGCCGCAGCGTGAGGCGCCCAAACCACAAAATGTACCCCGCGTTGGCCTTCAAACTCGCGCAAATGGGCTCCAAGGAAACGATAGGCTTGAACATGCAGATCTTGATCGAAGCGTTTGCAATCTTCGGGGTCTAACAGCGATGGAAAAGCGTAGGGATCAGCGTGCTCGCGGTAGGGCTGATCAGACTGAGCGGCATAATAAGCGAGCGAATAGTTCCAAGCAGCCTGCTGTTCTGGTAAGATCGCTTCAAACCAACCTTGATGGGGCAGCGATCGCATAACAATACGTTGAGAAGCCAGCTGAAGTTCGACTCGTTCCGCGCGAGGATCAAAGGCGCGCACAAGCAGAGAGCCATCGGCTTGGAGGTGGGGGCCAAGCAGGTCAGGATTCACGGGAGAGCGACCAGAGACAAATGCTTCGACCTGTAAGGGTTCCAGGTATGTTGGCATCGTGCCCTCCTCTGGGTATTCAGGTTCCCGTTTTCCTATTCGAGAACCACATGCAACACCGTCGTCACATGATTCAGGAAGAAATAGTCAAGAATTTCTTTCTCAAAGTATAGACCTGCTTAGAAATTTACGCAATAGAAAAGAGAGGCAGAGCATAAAGCTCTACCTCTCTTTTGGTTTGCCTCAGACGTATCGATCTTACAAACGAGAGCGCGGGTCGAGCGCATCGCGCAATCCGTCACCAATATAGTTGATGCAGAGCACGGTCAAGAAGATCATCAGACCGGGCCAGAGCACCATGTGAGGTGCAATTTCAAGGAAGTCTTTGCCGTCGTAGAGCAAGCGACCCCAAGTCGGAGTATCCGGTGGGAAGCCGAGACCCAAGAACGACAGCACCGATTCTTGAATGATGGCCGAACCAACGTCGAGGGTCGCCGCAACAATAATCGGCCCAAAGGCATTGGGCAAAATATGGCGTGCCATAATGGCAATTTGCGAAACACCCAACGAGGTAGCAGCTTCGACAAATTCTTTCTGCTTGATCGACATAAACGATGCACGAACCAAGCGAGCCACAGTCATCCAGTTAAAGACACCGATAATAAAGACGATCAGCAAGAAGATACCGGTCTCTGGGCCGAAAGCGCGGCTCAGGCGATCGCGGAACAGATAGATCGTCAACATCAGCATCGGAAGCTGCGGCAAAGCCAAGAACATGTCTGTGATACCCATCAAGAATTGGTCGACCATACCGCCAAAGAAGCCAGCGATCGAACCGATCAAGGTACCCAAACAAACCGATAGAAGCATAGCTACCAGACCGACCGCCAACGAGATTCGACCACCTTGCAGAATACGCGCCAGCAGGTCGCGACCGAGGTCGTCAACGCCCAGCGGTGCTTCCGCCGACGGACCTTGCATGCTCGGGATCATCAGGTTGATGGCCTTGGGATCGGTTCGATAGATATATGGACCGACTAAAACGCTCAAAATAATGATGGTCAAAAGACAAGCGCCAGCCATTGCCATATGGTGCTTGCGGAAACGCCGCAGAGCATCACCCCATAACGAGCGTTGCTTTCGCATACTTGGCCCTTGCAGGGCTGCTTCGGCTGAATTAGCACCAGCCGTCGTCTGAAGTGACGGATTAGCTTCGGACATACGCAAACTCCATATGTATGATTAAAGCGCTTATGTTCACTGGCAAAACGTTCATCATAACCATCTTAGCTGTAACGAATGCGCGGATCCAAAATACCGTAGATGATATCTGCTACCAAGTTGAAGGTCACTACCAAAATGGCAGAGATAAAGGCAACAGACATAATCACTGGTGTATCAGAGCGGCCAATCGAAGAGATCAGCAATTCGCCGATACCCTGGATACGGAAGATCTGCTCGGTAACGATAGCACCAGCAAACACGGTTGGCAGACCCAAAGCGATCAATGTTACAACCGGGATAAGGCTGTTTCGCAATACGTGACGCAAAATGACCACTCGCTCGGAGAGACCCTTGGCACGAGCCGTTCGGGTATAGTCAAGCGGCAGATTATCGAGCATCGACGCGCGCATGAAACGTGTTAAAGTTCCGGCTTGGAACAGCGCCAGCACCGTCACCGGCATGGCCGACTGCTTCACCATCTTCACAAAGGATTCCCAGTCTCTCACTTGCAAAGTGGAGTCATAAATGAACGGGAACCACTTCAAGTTTACACTGAAAATCAAAATCAGCACAAGACCGGTGAAGAAGGTGGGAACAGAAAAGCCAATGAAAGCGAAGGTAGTCGCAAGGTTGTCGAAGATCGAGTATGGCTTTACCGAAGAGATAATACCGACCGGGATTGCGATCATGATCGAGACCAGATAAGCGATACCGATAACGGTGATCGTTTGGGGCAAACGCTGCTTAATGAGCTCGATCACAGGAACACGGCTGGCAAAGGAGAAGCCCCACTCGCCTCGCAACATCGAGACGAACCACTTGCCATAACGGACGAGGAATGGGTCGTTGAGACCCAACGATTCACGAATACGTTCACGGACCTCAGCAGGCACATTGGGGTTCGCTGCGAACTGCGACATTGGGTCGCCGGGAGCCAAGGCCAAGATACTGAAGATCACGAAGCTAATGACGAGCAAAGTCGGTATAGCGATCAGTATGCGACGAATAATATAAGCCGTCATAGTTTCTTCCTAATGGTTCGAAAGCACCATTTTGCCGATTGATTCACATCGCCCCCAAGAGGCAAACCATAGCAGCAAGCAACGCCCGCCATAAACACAAATACGTCGACATGGGGAATACATGTCAGACCGGGTCGGGCCGGAACCGATAACTATTTGGAATGAGGAATATCAGGTGATGCGCGTGGATTATAACAGAAAGGATACATTAAGTCAACCTAAAAACACGCACCTAGATTTGATGCCTGATACCATTTGTATAAATAATACAAACGGCATTTTATTCCATCTACAAGCGATAATCAACGTCTTTTATTGGCTATCAAATCTCACCCGCAACCTCTTAACCTTATAACTGCAGAGTTCGAGTTGATCGAATAAGCGATTATATCAGGCAGAAAAGCTTGAGTTAGCCATATAGCACATTTCATACCACATCAGTTCCCTAGCGGCAGCGCGAAAGTAGACTTTTACAAAACCTTCTAGACAGGCGCTAACTCCTCCTTCGCCCGCTACCTTCAGAGCTATGGCGGCCTAGTCTCGCCCTTCCATGCGCTCCTCAGCGCGTCCGCCTACGGCTACTAGCATCCCACTCACCCATACGAGCTGGTATGGGCTGCTGCACCGACAGCGCCCCCACAACCGACTATCAGACTTCCCTTCTTATACCAAATCCGTTTAAAGACGTGCATTCTCTTCGCTCAGAAAAACGAACGTTCCGCTCTGCCGAAGGCCAAAAAGAACCTAATCAACCGGATTTGGTATTACACAACCAACAGGGTCACACTCCGTTCTGCCAAAAGTCAAAAAGAAAGAAGCATGGCTCACAAACCATGCTTCCTCTACAAACAACTCTTTGTTAACCGCCTCTGTGAGGCGAAATGCTTAAACAGTTCGTGTATGCAGCGAAAAAACCTCACTAACGCCCCGCAACGGCATATTGAGCAGGGCACGTGCGCGGCTGCTATCGAGCACACAGTTACGAGGTCGATTGAGGCCGCTATCTGCGCTACGGGCATAGCTGAGTCGATCGGGATCGCGCCCATACATAGCTGCCAACAAACGACCGAACTCGTAGCGGCTGAGCGCCTCTGCGCCCGCAACGTTTAAGACTCCGCTGTAGTCGGTTTGGGCCAAGGCCAGGACGGCGCCGGCCAGGTCTTCAACAAAGATCGGACAGCGCATCTCGTCGATGAAGAGCGCGGCATCAGACAGGCCGTCGGCGATCTTCAAGACAAACTGTGTATGCACATCGATCGGCGAAAAACCATAGATCAGCGAGGTACGCACAATGGCTGCATCAGGGGTATGTTCTTTGACGAAGCTTTCGGCAGCGGCTTTGGCACGGCCATAGTCGGTCACTGGCGAAGGAGGATCGTCGTCCTGGTAAGCGCCCTCGCGCGTTCCATCAAAAATAGCGTCGCTTGAGATATGAACGAGTCGCGCACCCACAAGGCGTGCAGCTTGAGCGATATTACGCGTGCCCTCGGCACTGATGGCCCAGAGACCGGGATCGCGCTGACGGTAGGCAGTATGCACAATTATTTCAGGTCGCAAGCGTTCAATAGTATCCTCAACGTGCCAAGCATCACATACATCGAGGGCGATCCAGCAGACCTCATCATCAATAGGCGGCTGTTGACTGAAGTAGGTGGCTGCAACTGGCATTCCTAAGGCTTGCGCTTGCCTAACAAGCACACTCCCCAGATAGCCCGTACCGCCCGTAATGAGTATGCCACCAGATTGGGTTGTGTCCATGGGGTTCTTGCAACTCCATCACTAGTCTGAATAGTTCAGAGGAATAACGATTAGTCGTTTCTAGATCTTGAAGAGACCAAGACTACTCAATATGAGCATAGAACACGAACTTAGTCATGGCAATAGGTGGATACTACTAATTGTAGAATATTGCCGGATCTGATTTCTCAATAATCAGGCCTATTCTATACAAGAGTATTGTACTATCAAGCGGAAGAGGCGACAATGCATTCTTTTCATATCTATGGCCCAGATAAGCGCCATTAAACGAGCAAATAAATGGCTATTACGCGATAGAATGGCTAAAAGTCGTATTCTCAAGATGTATAAATTCTTTTCAGAACTCATTTAATGCAATAAATTTGTAATCTTAATCATAAACAATGGTTCTGTCTAATACTCGATCCGCTCGATCACTTCAGAGCAAGCATCTTTTATCTTCGGCAGCAACACAAGCTCCGCTCATTTTCGACACTAAGCTTGGATCTATTTAAAGAGGCTGCCTAAAAGCCCTAGTGAAAATAGATTGTGCACAAGAACGAATCAGTGCAAGCGGAATTTCTCTCAGCATCGAAAGCAGCGCTTGAAGGCAGCGAAGACAGCGAAGACAGCGCAACGGATGCGTTGGATGGGTGGAAGGCGAGTTTGTAGCCGTAGGCGGACGCGGTTAAGCTCTCTTTGCGGGGAGAGATGCTTCCGCCACGGTAATGAAAGAAACGTTCTAACTGCAGCAGTTTATTGAAGGATCGACAATCGAAAGGGAGTGCTCTGCCGCAAGCGATGCGGAAGAACACTCCCTTGAGGTTAGATATCAGCTAGATCAGGCGCTCGCCCTAGAGCAGGCTATCTGCGCACTGAGGGCAGATAGATTGTGCTGGCGTTTTGGCGGCGCAGCTTGACCGACATCGACCAAACGGTGCGAGGGTGAGCCGGGTCTTGAACTACCGTGAAGGTGTGCTGGCCCTTGCTCAGCTCGACACGCACGCTGACCACGTTGGCCGCGACCGAGGCTTCGCTGAGGCTGGCCGTTCCTGTCGCGCCGCCCACCTTGAGATTACCTTCGCCCTCTTCCAAGGTAAGCACCACATCATAGACGCCAGCAACAGGCGCATCGAGCAGAGCGGTCGGATTGATGCCGTCTTTCATGGCGACGCCGCTCCAAGTGTTAGGTGCGCTGGCCACCGGCAACACACTGACCTCGTAGCTCATCTTCTGACCAGTTGCAATCAAACGAATGCGGTTGGTGCCGCTGATGATGCTCGAAGGCGCCCAGAAGGTTTCGCCGCCATAGACCTTTTCGGCTGTGTAGACCGCTTTATCGCCGTTGTAGAAGTCGACGCGCATCGACTCGTTACTGGCACCAAAGACCTTAATCTGAAGGTTGACCGGCACGCCGGTATTGCTTTGGAGCGGCAGCCACTCTTGATTGAAGGCGCTACCATCGGCTGTGCCTAAACTGCTGCCTTTGCGGCTAAAGGGCAAGACATCGCTCTTGGCAGAGCCGGGCTTAATATCGAGCCGCCAATCGGTCATAGCTTGCTGAGGATCTTGAACCACTTGGAGGGTATAGGTTCCAGCCGCAACATAGGCGCTTAGAGCGGTCGAATTGGTATCGGTGATGGTCTTTTGAATGTAGTTTGAGCCGAGCAGGAATTGATAGCGCCCACTGTTGGCCGCCATAGTAAAGGTGTAGAGGCCGCTCTCGGGGAAGGTCATGCGAATGCTAGAGCTGCCCTTACCGTCGCGATTGGTATCGCCACGAGTCTTACCCGCCCATACAAAAGGTGCATTAGGCACAACGCGCAGCTCAACGGTATAGCTCACCGCTGCGGCATTGCCGGGCTTGGCGACGATCTGCAACGCGTTCGCACCCTGTTTGAGGGTGGTGCTGGCCCACGCGACCTCACCGCCTAAAACACTGGTGCTGGTGAAAACGCGCGTTCCACCATTCAACACACTAAGGGTCAGGCTATCGGTCGCGCCACCAGTGACGGCGATGCGCACATCAACGACTGCATCTTGGCTCAAGAAGAGCGGGATCCGCTCGGTATTGAAGAAGCTGCCGCCACCCAACACCGCGCTGCTCTCGCTGATCGGGAGGGTATCGGTGCCACCCTGCTGAGCGATCTTGACGCTCCAAGCAGTGGTTACGTTGGCAGCCGGATCTTGTACGATGCGCAGGCTGTGAGCGCCCGCTGTGAGATAGTAAACCGTATCGTTGGCGTTGGGGAGGCTGCCAGCCTTGACGGTTTTGCGAATATACTCGGAATCTACAACCAATTGATAGGCACCAGTGCTAGCAGCCAAGGTGAATTTATACAGGCCATCGCTCGGCACACTGAGCGTGATCACCGACTGCTCACCGTTGTGCTTGCTGGTTCCCGACCAAGTATCTGTGCCTTGAGCAAACGCAGGAGCAACCGCAACAGCGTAAACAGCGAGTTTGTAGTTTAGATTACTAGCACTGTTGTTTTTGAGCGAAATACGGGCGTTCTCGGGCAAGGTAACTGTATTCCAAAGCACTTCACCTCGACGCACCGTAATCGTCTTGATCGCCGTGCCACTGGCGTTTTTGACCGTCGCCGTAACGGTTTCATCACCGCTTCCACCCGTAAGCTCCAGGCGGATATTGGCTTGCCCGCTGAAGCTATAGATCTGCTGATCGGTAAGCGTTTGAGAAGCGTTGATCGGGCCTTGGCGATCAAGCAGCAACTCGCCCGGTTCAGCTGCATAGACTGTGGTCCCAACGGGAAGCAAAACAAGGACGAGCGTGATGATTGCCAGTAAGCACCAGACTCGCGACATACGAGGGGACATAATGCGGACTCCTTACATACAATCTACCTTGGTAACACGTAGCCAACAATGTATATAGATACTCGTAAGAACGCATTGTTAAAGTAGTCCAAAGCAAGCATAAACGTTAAAACTGAGTTGGCACAATGGGAAGAAAGTCCTAGCGTGGTGCGCTAATGAGGGGATAGAAAGCGGCTGAGATAGTGCTTATGATACCACCATCTCAGCCGCATGCAAGCAGCAGAATAAACTGAATTATCGCCCGTTAAGCCAATAACTGCTTAGCGTTGGGGCGATACTTGCGTATCCAAGCATTGATCAGTTGGCGCGAAAGGCTCGATGGACCGGGCAGTTCGGGCAATTCATCGACGTGGAACCAACGAGCATCGTCCAGTTCGTGGGCGTCGATCGTGATCTCGCCGCCAGCATAGTTGGCCATATAGCCGATCATCAACTGATGGGGGAAGGGCCAAGACTGGCTGCCGAAGTAGGTGATCTGATCGATCTCGACACCAACCTCTTCATAAGCCTCGCGGCTCACACACTCTTCGATCGACTCGCCGGGTTCGATAAAACCAGCGATGATACTATAGCGCGGCCCCCAACCAGCCTTATGGGTCAGCAGAATCTTGTCGCCATCGTGGATCAACACCAAGATCGCGGGGCTGACGGGCGGATAAGCGGTCTTGCCACAATTGGTACAACGCTTGCCCCAATCGCCACCAAACCATTCGGTCTTGTGACCGCAGGCGTCGCAGAAGTTGTAGGCATGTTGCCAGTTGAGCAGGCGAATGGCATAACCTGCCAAGTCGTGGGTCTGATCGTCGACCTGGCCAAAGAGCGAGCGCAAGCTGATCAGACGCCAACCCTCGGGCGCAGGGCCATTCCAGCCCAGTTCGCAGGCGACACAAGCTTCGCCGTGCAAAGTGCCCAAATAGACAAGTGGGCCGGGTTCAAATGCGGCAAGACCCTCGACCTCACCACGGTAAACGCTCAGGCCGTCCTCCCGTTCTAAAAGCAACAAATCGTTATCGCGGAAAGCGAACCACAAGGCCGAACGTGTTTCTGGTTGTGCTGGCGGATAGGCACGAATAAATGCGGGAGGCATAGTTTGCTCCAGACCTCAGTGACTGTAAAAGCGTATCGAAACAACACGTTTCACATCGGGCAGACGATACCCAATGCAACAACAACTCAAGACATTCACTACAAAAAGAGCGGGAAGGCTGAACCTCCCCACTCTAAATGAGCGGAAGGTCACCAAACATGTGCATGTTCGCTTGACCTTCCTATTATAACGATTTTTACTTGTCCTTATTCCTGAGGAATATCGAGATCGCTCAGGCGTACGGTCTTGCGCGTGCCGAACTTCATGGTCTTCTGGCCTTCGCTCGAGATCTGGCCGCTCTGTTCGAGATTGCTGATCTCTTGTTCCATCTTCTGGGCCAGCTCAAGCTCGCCTTGGTTGAGCAAACGGGTGACTGCGCTGCGGAGCTTTTGGGTCGCACCAGTCACATTACCGCCTTGCAGGTCTTGCAAGGCGCGGGTCTGCAGCTTAAAGGCGCTGACCTTCTCGACGATATTCATAATCGGCGCGTTGACTTGAGCGATCTGCGACTGATCGCCCGTAAAGGTCAACAAGACATCGGCGCGGCTCTTCTCGGCAACTAGATTGAGGGCGGGGACGTCGTAGGAGACTTCGATCTGACCGACGCGGTATTGACCGACCGGGCGCGGCTCGACCAAGAGTTCGACCAGCAAGGTCTGACCTTGGCCGGTTTCCATCTCGCCCAAGTGTACATTCACATCGCGATCGGAGATGGGTCGATAGCCGAGGTTGTTGATCAGCGGAATAACCTGCCAAACAGCGCGGGGCGTTACACCTTGAACCAAACGCAGAACCATATTGGCGTTTTGCACCACGCTGGCTTGGGCGCGCTGAACGGTGTTCTGGAAGAAGCTAGCGATCTCGCTGGGCTGGCTGATATATTCTGCAACGCCGCCGCTGCGGTTCGCCATCTCGATCAATAGGTCTTCGTTCCAGTCTTGGCCGAGGCCCAGCGCGGTGATCGGCACTTGGCGGCGTCCGGCTTCGTCGGCCTGACGCAAACAGTGATCTTCGTTTTCGGTCTGGCCGTCGGTCAGCAGCACAAGGCGCCGAATGGCACTGGCAGGGGCCGGGCCGCGCTCGATCTCGCGTAGCCCCATCTCGACGGCAGGTGCGATCTTGGTGCCGCCCGCATCGCGAATACGGCTCACTTTATCTTGCAGTTCGCGCTTATTGGTGACATTGGTGGCAGGAATCAGCAACTCGGTGCGGTGATCGAAGATCACAACCGAGGCGACATCCTGCGCATCGAGCAGATCGAGGGCGATCGAAGTAGCGCGTCGAGCGCTCTCCATCTTCTGGCCCTTCATCGAGCCGCTATGATCAAGCACAAAGCTTACGTTGACGGGCATGCGCACATTGGAAACGACTTGGGTGGGATGCATTTCGACCAACAGATAGGCTACTTGAGCCGTATTGGTCGCGGCAAGGTAAGGGCGAGCAAGCGTAGCTCGAAGCGAAACCTCTCCTGCCATCTGGTGCTCCTTTCAATATCTGAACCACCACAGCCACAGCTGCGTGTCTAAGCTACTAATAGGTACGTTGGCACGGGCTCAGAAGTTGCGAAATAGCAATAACATGCTCCGAATCAAGCCTAACACGAACACGATCTGTACGCAATCCGCCCAACGAGGCTTCTGCCAGATTCTTCGGGCAAAACGAGCTGCAAGCGCGCCTAGGGTGCTGGTGTTGGTGTTAACCCCATAGCAGGGCCGCGCTGCAAGAGGGTCTGCAATTCGAGCTTAGAGGCCACCACAATCGTGGCGTTATCGGTCTCTTCGGCGATGCGGGCCGCCTCTTCAAAGGCTTCGATCGCCTCTTGATACTTGTTCTGTGCCGAAAGAGCCTGACCGAGCAGATAGTAGCCGTTGGCAGCGAATTCGCTCTGTTCGATCAGGAAGCGAGCATCGGACTCAGCAGCGACATAATCGCCGGTCTGAATACGAACAATGCCGCGCGTATTGTGGAAGTCAACCTCGTTGATCAGCTCATTGGCCTTGACCCAAGCGGCTTCGGCATCTTGCGTGCGCCCTAGACGCTCGTACAAAGCTCCCAGCCAGATCCAAATATCGGGGTCTTCGGGCACCTGCTGTGCCTGATCCTCGGCGAAAGCTAGGGCTTCATCGAACTTCTGCTCCATGGCATATTGGCTCACCGTAGTGGTGTTGGCACGCGGAGGCGCAGGGAAGAGCCAAGGCAAAACCACAAACACAAGAATAAAGATCGCGCCTAGCACCCCGCCCGTAATGACCATGCGTTTGATCTGGGCTTTGGTCTGAGCATCGGCGATCTCGCGTAATTCGCGCCAACCACTGCTGTTTGCAAGGCTGTCGACTTCGCCACTGGCGCGCACACGGCGAGCGATATAACGCGCCTCGCGCTGCATACGAGCGTCGATGCTCTCAAGGCGGCTCTCTTCGGGGCGCAGATCGTAATCTTGGCTTTTGAAAGCTTCGAGCTGGGAAACAATCGTATCGTAAAGGCGAATCAGTTGAGCGGCCTGTTTAGGATCGCTGCGCAGCGCCACCAAGGCCCGTTCTGCATCAGAGAGGGCGTTGCGCAGATCGTCGATCGCCGATGGATCAACTTGAATAGGAGAAATCAGTGCAGGCATAGAATCACACTTCTAGAAACAACAACTCTCTTTAAAACCACAATTCCGACAGCGATAAAAGCCAGCCCAGAGCCGCATCTCTAGGCCACAATTTGGGCACTCGCGCTCTTCGGGCAGCTCGATTTGACAGCTCTGAGGCTGCTCTGTAGGCGTCTGGGTCGGCGATGTTTCGTTGGTGCTGGTTCCGTTTGCCATAGTGGTGTTCCTTACATTTTTCTGCTATGTATCATATCATAGAACAATAGCGGACTCTGGCCCCAAGCAAACGAGCACTTACATAATCTTCGCTAAAACTGGTCATACTACGTCTGTTTGATCGCTTCAACACTCTGGCGGCTTGGTCTCGTCCCCCAAGAAGGGCTACGAGCGCGTCCGCCTACGGCTACCAACAGCTCGCCCGTAAGCAGGGTGTGGTAGCTGTGTGCCGAGAGGCCGCCCCCAACATACAACAAGGCGCATTTCGCATCAATCGGCTCGAAAAGAATAGAAATAGCCTTATCTTCAATTCGTAGACGATCGTTTTGTAATCAAGGTCGCCACTGTTTATCAAACACCCTCCGCTGTTTAATAAACACAGCCCGCTGTGAATGAAACAGTGCCCTCTGTTTCTTAAACATAGCTCGCTGTCTAGCAAACAGCGCCCTCTATTTATTAAACACAGCTCGCTGTCTAGCAAACAGTAACCGCTGCGAACGAAACAGCATCCTCTGTTTATCAACCATAGCCCGCTGTTTAATAAACACAGCCTGCTATAAATGAAACAGTGTCCTCTGTTTATCAAACACACTCCACTGTCTAGCAGACAGCATCCTCTATTTATCAAATACTGGCGGCTGTCTACCAATCACAGGGCGCTGTCTGAGATTGCATCAGCTTAAAAGAGCGTTTCAGCTTCCGAAATAAAGCGTTGAGCGGCGCGCATGTAAACAACGAGAAGCACAGAAACGTGGTTCCGCTCTGCTCAAGGCAAAACGAAGCAGCAGCGATCATAGAGATTCGGTGTGATGCGGATGCGTGCGATCTTTCGCATTGAGGGGGCGGTCTGTATGCACAGCCACTAGACGCCGAATGGAAGGTGGGGCTGTTGGTAGCCGTAGGCGGACGCGCTGAGGAAGGAATGGCAGGAGAAGAAACTTAACGCCACAGTATTGAAACAAATAAGCAGAAATAGCTTCAGCAAAGAGGCAAGCTATTGAGCAGAGAGCGCTCGGCCCAATAGCTCGCTAGGGGAACTGGCCTACACAAAACGCATGCTATCGGCCAGCACCTCGGGATCGATATTGCCGCCGCTGATGATTAAGCCGACCTTGCGCGACTCTTTGGGCAGACGCCCAGCCAAAACCGCAGCCAGCGTAACCGCTCCGGTTGGCTCGAAGACCAGCTTCATGCGCAGCAGAGCGAAGGCCACCGCCCGCATAATCTCGTCGTCGTTTACGATCAGCACATCGCGCAGATGCTCTTGCATAATTGGGAAGGTGAGCTCGCCGGGCTGCTGCGGGCGCACACCGTCGGCGATCGTTTTAGGTGGCGCGATCTTGATGCGCTTGCCCGCCCGCAAAGACTGCAAGGTATCGTCGGCGTCCTCCGGCTCAACGCCATAAACAGCGATAGCGGGATTGTGGGCGTGGGCCGCCAACGAGGTGCCGCTGATCAGGCCGCCGCCGCCGATCGGCGTCAGAACGGTGTCGAGATCGGGCACTTCCTGCAAAAGTTCGAGTGTGGCTGTGCCCTGGCCCGCGATAATGTCGGGGTGATCGAAGGGCGGGATCAGATGCAGGCCGCGCTCTTGGGCGATAGCCTTGGCGAAGGCTTCGCGATCTGTGGTGAGCCGATCGTAGATCACAACTTCGGCGCCATAACCGCGCGTGGCCTCTAGCTTGACCTTGGGCGCGTCGTTGGGCATACAGATCACGGCCGGAACGCCCAACAGCTTAGCCGCCAAGGCGACCCCTTGGGCGTGGTTGCCGCTCGAAAAGGCGATCACACCCAGCCCATCGCGGCCGCGCTGTTCGACCAAACGCGAGATCGCGTTGTAGGCACCGCGAAACTTGAACGATCCGCCGCGTTGAAAACTCTCGCATTTGAGAAAGACTTCGAGACCCGTCACTTCATTTAAGGTGCGTGAACTGACCACAGGCGTGCGATGGGCCACCCCTGCGATCCGCTCCGCAGCCGCCTGCACATCGGCAAAGCTTATCTGTGTCATCTCCTATCCTTTTCTTTTTGAACTAGCAACCCTTCTACGATAGTGTACAGCTATTAGACGCTTCAAGGTACAATAGGTGACCCAATTGTCCTCAGCTCAGCGTGGAAGGAGACCTATGAGCAGCTACGATGTACTTGTATTGGGCGAAGTTAATGTAGATTTGATTCTGCAGGGCAATGTCGAGCCCGAATGGAACCAAGTCGAGAAGCTGATCGGCGATGCAGCGTTGACTCTCGGCGGTTCGTCGACCATCTTCGCTTGTGGAGCCGCCCGTTTGGGGTTGAAAGTTGGCATGGTCAGCGTCTTGGGCGACGATATGTTCGGGCGCTTCTGTATCGAACAGTTGCAGCAGCACGGCGTCGATACCAGCGGCATCATCATCGACCCCAACATGCGTACAGGCATTACGGTGCACCTGCAAAAGCCCGATGATCGCGCTATGTTGACCTATCTGGGCACTATCTCTGAGTTGCAAGTCGATCGGATCGATCCCGCCCTGCTAACCGATACGCGCCATATTCACGTCGGCAGCTACTTTATGCAGACCAAGCTCCAGGCCGGTCTGATCGAGCTGTTCGACAAGGTGCGCGCAGCAGGCGTGACCACTTCGGTCGATCCAGGCTGGGATCCCGCCGCTCAATGGGAGCCGCTGATCAAGCTTTTGCCCCATATGGATATCTTCATTCCCAACGAGGGCGAGGCGTGCGAGCTGCAGCAGACCAAAGACTGGCGCCAAGCCTTGACCCAGTTGGCGGCAAAGGTGCCGACCGTGGCGCTGAAGCGCGGCGCCGAGGGTGCAGCCGCCGCCCAAGGCGATACGATCGTTGAGGCGACTCCGCCCAAAGCGCCGTATGTCGATGCGGTCGGCGCCGGCGATAGCTTTAGCGCTGGTTTCGTCTATGCGATGTTGGCGGGTTGGCCGCTCGAGCGCTGTGTGCGCATGGGTGTGGTGTGCGGCACCTGCTCGACCCGCGCCGCCGGTGGCACCGCCGCCCAAGCCACCCTTGAAGAGGCGCTGTCGATGCTCTAAGCGCCGCCGCGAGCGAGACCTAGCAGCTGGGCTGGCCCTCTCCCCCCAACCCCCTCTCCCGCACTGCGGGCGAGGGGGTGAAATGGGTGCAGGTAAAGGAAACACAGCCCATCTATCGAAAAGCCGTACCCTTACAGGCGGTTCCTGAGCTTGCCGAAGGGCAGGGTACGGCAAGATCGCAACTTCAGCTTTCTACAGCGCTACACTAACCTCACAAACATCTCCAGACAACTCCCTCAAAAGTCTCAGTGTCTCAGTGCCTCGCGTGGTGAATAGATAGGCCCTATCCCGCAAGCGGGAGAGAGGTGAAATGGGTGCAGGTAAAGGAAACACAGCCCATCTATCGAAAAGCCGTACCCTTACAGGCGGTTCCTGAGCTTGCCGAAGGGCAGGGTACGGCAAGATCGCAACTTCAGCTTTCTACAGCGCTACACTAACCTCACAAACATCTCCAGACAACTCCCTCAAAAGTCTCAGTGTCTCAGTGCCTCGCGTGGTGAATAGATAGGCCCTATCCCGCAAGCGGGAGAGAGGTGAAATGGGTGCAGGTAAAGGAAACACAGCCCATCTATCGAAAAGCCGTACCCTTACAGGCGGTTCCTGAGCTTGCCGAAGGGCAGGGTACGGCAAGATCGCAACTTCAGCTTTCTACAGCGCTACACTAACCTCACAAACATCTCCAGACAACTCCCTCAAAAGTCTCAGTGTCTCAGTGCCTCGCGTGGTGAATAGATAGGCCCTATCCCGCAAGCGGGAGAGAGGTGAAATGGGTGCAGGTAAAGGAAACACAGCCCATCTATCGAAAAGCCGTACCCTTACAGGCGGTTCCTGAGCTTGCCGAAGGGCAGGGTACGGCAAGATCGCAACTTCAGCTTTCTACAGCGCTACACTAACCTCACAAACATCTCCAGACAACTCCCTCAAAAGTCTCAGTGTCTCAGTGCCTCGCGTGGTGAATAGATAGGCCCTATCCCGCAAGCGGGAGAGAGGTGAAATGGGTGCAGGTAAAGGAAACACAGCCCATCTATCGAAAAGCCGTACCCTTACAGGCGGTTCCTGAGCTTGCCGAAGGGCAGGGTACGGCAAGATCGCAACTTCAGCTTTCTACAGCGCTACACTAACCTCACAAACATCTCCAGACAACTCCCTCAAAAGTCTCAGTGTCTCAGTGCCTCGCGTGGTGAATAAAAAACCGTGCCTCGCGTGGTGAATAAACAGCAGAGGAGAAAGAGCACGTAAAGCTCGAACACGGCTCCGCGCGAAATAGCTAAGCGACGGGCTTGTTCTACCGATCAGAACGAAACGCTATGACATTTTGTATATCTTAAAAAGATATTTAGAACGAACAAGCGAGGTCCAGCCTACAGAGCAGATTTCCTAGAAGTGCTCTGGATCATCAAAGTGACGAAAAACCCATAGATAGCGGGCCGATTGTATGAAAATAGTCTTACTTGTTTTTGGCTTTGCGCACACGTATACTACATATGTTAATGAGTCCTTTAAAGCTCTCGCTGCTAAACTTTAACCTAGTAAAGTCCAGTTTCTGTGTCGAGCAAAATGGGAATAGGTTCTCGTTAGGTTAGTTACAAGCCGATCAACCTCTCTAGGGGAAGATGCCATGTTCACAATGGCTGAATTAAATACCTTGTGTGAGACCTATGGTATCGGCCGTCCGATGTTGACAAATTCCTTATTGAAGAGTGATGCCCATGCAGGCTATACCTTACTAACAACCGAAGGGCAATTTGTACTGGTTCCGGTCGATCCGCAACGTTCTCTGGTGGCGGTTGGATACGAACACCAACTGATTCGATATTTAGCTCAACACGCCTTTCCGGTATCAGAACCATTCGTCACACGCTATGGCACAACGGTCTCCCTGTTGTCGGGGCAGCTGTATGCGCTGTTTGCAACGGCAGATTATACCCCCTACAACCCCGAAAACCCCTACCACTTACATCAGGCGGCCCAAGCTCTCGCCCTGTTGCACCAACTGCTAGACTCCTACCCGCAGACCATTCTGACCTGCAATCAGGTGCATATGCTCGACAGCTTCGGCGAGTCGGCGCGCTCGATCGTGACTCAGCTCGAACGCTCAAGCAGCAATATCTTCCGGCGTTCTAGCTCGTTGCAGCGCAGTTTCGATCTGTTACGCCAACAAATCTGTCAGCTCGAGGGCGAGTTGCACTGTCGAACGAGCTGCCAACTTCCCCAAGGCTTGATACACGCCTGTTATACACCGGCGCAGTTGCTGTTCGATCACGAGCGTTTGATGGCGGTCACCTCGTTCGCCAAGCTCACATATGCGCCCCGCTTGTACGATCTGGCCTACGCCATGGTTCACTTCGCGCAAGTTCACGCCCGCACCCAACCGCACTGCGAGAACGACCCCGAGGTGTTGCGCCAATTCTTAAGCCACTATTGCGCCCTTCAAGCGCTCACCAACCAGGAGCTGGCGGAGCTACCGCTCTTGCTGCGACCGATCTGGTTGCTGGTTGGCTTAGAGCAACTATTACGTGAATCGATCTACCTCAATATGCAGCAGTTGTTGACCAACCTGAAGCAGCTATCGGCTGCGCTCGATCGCTTGGAGCTATATAATGGTTCCTTGTACGAAGGCTTTGCTTTAGAAGTCAGCGTCTAGACGAAAGAATTTGACGCGGCTTGCAAGCCTTGGTACACTCGCATATAGGAATCGTTTGTGTGTGCTCTCCTCCCGCGCTCTCTCGACGCATACGCCCTAGCCCAACGAGAATCTGGTATGGCCTACATTGATAAACTTTTGACTGCTGATGAAGATGTGCTGGTTTATGGTCGTCAACACGGTATTGTAGTTTGCTTCGATGTCTTGAAGCGGGTAATTGCGCTGTTGTTGTTGGCGATCATTATGTTCGGGGTGCAATCGGACGCCCTCACAAGTTTTTTACGTAGTCAAAGTTGGTTAGAACCGCTGCTCGTGGGCGATCTGTGGGTGAACTTTGTAAGCTATGTCCAGATCGGCTGCCTGTTGTTGATGGGCTTGGTGCTGGTTCTGATTGTGCTCGACTACTTACGTTGGACCGTCACCTCGTATATAATCACCGAGCGCCGTCTGCTGTCGATCTCAGGCTTAATCAACAAGCGCTCCTACGATTCATCGCTGCATCGCATCAACGATATCCAGCTCGAACAGTCGTGGCTGGGCCAAATGCTCAACTTCGGCGATCTGGTTATTTTGACCTCGGGCGATCAATCCGGGCATGCTCTGCGGTATGTGCTCGATCCGCTCGACTTTAAGCGCGCCCTGCAAGAGGCCAAGTTTGAGGCCAACGACCGCATGCGCGAGCGTCAACGACCAGCCGAGCCTGCCCCGATCTTCAGCCGCGACGACCAAGGTGTGAGCGAGGCGCTGCATACTTTGTTGCAATTGCGCGCTCAGAACCTGATCACTCCCGAAGAATTTAACGCCAAAAAGCGCGAGCTGTTGAGCCGGCTCTAAAGCGACCACATCCACACGCTATTCTCTGTCATTAACGAACTCGTAGGTTATATCGCACTGGCGTCGAAAGCTCTAGCTTCCATTCGTTCCCTAGCGCGTCCGCCTACGGCTACCAAATCGGCTAGACAGCCCTCATCCCCGGCCCTTCTCCCGCAATGCTGTACATTAGCCACAAATCGACATACGGTCAGCGTTATCTGCCCTCACCCCCGGCCCCCTCTCCCCCACTGCGGGCGAGGGGGGTGAATGGTGATGTTGTATGCGATTTCGCTACGCGAAATCGTACAAGCTCTCTGAGTTCTGTGCTCTCAAGGATACTCCCGCGATGGTATGCGAAATATCACCTTTTGCTGCCGACACGACTTTTGGCTAATGCATAGCTCTCGCATTGCGGGAGAAGGGTGCAAGGCGTGGAATACGACAAGGCTCCCCTTTTCTCTCGTTACAATCGCTGCGACCTTATGTGAGAGGGCCGCTCTCCTAAACCAACACCTTACCAGCCTTCAAGTCAGCACAACCCTCTAAAACCAAACCTTCGCTCGTGTACTTAACAAGCTGTTGAGGCACACTAAACACACAAAGTGCCCTAATCCAAAACATCCTAAGCTCTAACCTTGTGCAATCGCTGCAAGGCGTTGCAATCGCTGCAACCTGCCTGCTGCAAGCAGCAAGCAGGTTTAATCGCTGCTTTCCGTTGCCATGCGCATTGAATTAGGTTCATACCAAATCTGGTTGGTTGCTTTCTATTTGGCCTTCGGCAGAGTGGAACTTGACTATTTTTCTGCATTACAAGAGCGCAAGTCGGTAGAGCAGATTTGGTATGGTGCGTTTTTGCCCTTGACGCGCAGGCTTATTAGGTTAAGCATGAGTCTATCGACCAACAGATTTTTTGATCGATAGGAATAGGCTATGCGAGCAGTTTCTCTTGTTTTGGCAGTGTTTCTGTTGATCGCTTGTAGCAGCACAGCCACAAGCCCAACAACACCGGAGACCGTTGCAGAGCAAGCTCCCCCAACCCAAACCCAAGCGCCTGCAAGCGCCACCTCCGTTCCGCCGACCGAAACGCCCCTTCCAGCAACAGCCACTCCCATTCCCGCCACTCCGACCCCGCTTCCAGCGACGCCCACACCCGACCCCTTCGCCGAATACGAGCAGTACACCATCGAAGGTATGCGGGCGCGCAGCTATGGCGAGGGTACGATCGAGATCTTTCAAGATCTTGGCTCGTCGGGCAGTTATACCAGCCATCTTTTCGCCTACCAAAGCGATGGATTGCGCATCACAGGCTATATGAATCGCCCGATCGGCGACGGCCCGTTCCCAGTGGTGGTGCTAGCTCACGGCTACTATCCGCTCGATCAGTACCAACCGAGCAACGGCACCAAACGGGCGGCCGACTATTTAGCCGAGCGCGGCTTTCTGACTCTTGCGCCCGATTTTCGCTCGCACGCTGGCTCAGACGATGCCGTCAATGTCTTTCGGGCCGGGCATGTGATCGATACGCTCAACTTGATCGCACTGGTGCCGCAGCTGCCCTATGCGCGCGAAGGCAAGATCGCGCTGTGGGGCCATAGCAACGGCGGCGCAGTCGCTGCCAAAGTGATGGCGATCAGCGATCAGATCGGTGCGGCCGTGATCTACGCTCCGGCCTCGCTGACAATCGAAGAAGACTATGAGTTCCGCGCCAGCCGAGCGCGCAGGCCCAACCCCAACGGCTGGCGCACTGGCGTGATCGATCTGCTCGAGCTGGAGTTTCCGGTTAGGCCCGAGCAAGCACCCGATCTGTATGCGCGGCTCTCGCCTCTGAACTACCTCGAATACGTCGAAGCACCGGTGCAGATCCATTGGGGCAGCGCCGATGAGGTAGTGCCCTATAAATGGCCGGGCGATCTGTTGGCTGGCTTACAAGCGGCGGGCAAGCAGGTCGAATATTTTGAGTATGAAGGCCAGCCGCACTCCTTCCAAGGGGCGGCCAACCAACTGTATCTCGAGCGTATCACGGCTTTTTATCGCGAGCACTTAGGGCTAAACAGTGAAGAATAGCTTGTGATAGCAAATCCGATTGATTAGGTTTTATTTGGTCTTCGGCAAAGTGGAGCTTTACTATTTTGTTGTGTGAAATTTCGCGCTGTCGCGCGAAATTTCACACAACTCTTTCCTCGCTTCTGTTTTCTGCATTTCAAGAGCGCAAGTTTTTGATTGTTTGAGATTGAGCAAAGCAGTGAGCTACGAAGCTATTCGCTGCAAGCAGCGAAGAGATTCTGCCGTGTGGGAGGGCGGGAACTTGGTAGCCGTAGGCGGACGCGCTAAGCAACGAATGGATGGAAGAGACCTTTCCGCCCGGGTATGAACTATGAGGCTGATAGTGTGGTGAAATAACAAACGTGGCTTGTTGCTTCGTTAGCAGACAAGCCACGTTTCGTGATGATGATAACTCACTAGACTTTTACTTCCTCCCTTGAACTAGAGGTTGTTGGAGATGACGATGTCGATGCTTCACTACCGACCGGAAGAGCGAACCAACAAGCCAACAGAGCGATAAAGAGGATGATACCGATAACGATCATTGTTTTTCCTCCAGGTATGCACCGCCTAGGGCCGATTTGTTTGGGTTGAAAGCTCTAACGATCAAAAGCACGAGAAGCGAAGTTGTTGTTTAGGCTTTGACCTCTTCTTTTTGGCTTGCGCTCGATGTCTCAGCACCAACCGGCAAAGCGAACCAGCAAGCGACTAAAGCGATGAAGAGTACAGCTCCGAGGATCAACATTGTTCTTGCTCCTGATATGTATTACAAAGATTGAATGCTAATGCGAAACGGCTTACTATGCTTTGACCTTTTCGGTGCTCGTGCTTGTGCTAGGGCTTTCGCTACCAACAGGCAAAGCGAACCAGCAAGCGACTAAAGCGATGAAGAGTACAGCTCCGAGGATCAACATTGTTCTTGCTCCTAATATGTTTCAGTTATGGCGAATGTCTATAAGTGTTTGTTTCGGCTTGGAGGTGAGAGGCGCTCTCACCTCCAAGTGGATTAGGTACTACGTGCTTAGGGTTGGTAAGCGACCTCGCCGTGCTGCGTAGCGTCCAGACCTTTCTCCTCCTCGTCAACCGAGACGCGCAGACCGATGGTGGCGTCGATAGCTTTCAGGATGACGAAGGTGACGATTGCGGCGTAGCCAGCGGCGACCACAACGGCGATGGCTTGGATACCCAGCAGAGCGGGGTTGCCATAGAGCAGGCCATCGGCACCATCCGGGTTGACCGACGTGGTAGCGAAGACACCGGTAGCCAGAGCGCCGATCATACCGCCGACGCCGTGGACGCCGAACACATCCAGCGAGTCGTCGACGCGGCCGCGAACCACATACTCAACTGCGAAGAAACAGCCCAGACCAGCCAAGAAGCCGATGATGATCGAAGCCATCGGGGTGACGAAGCCAGCGGCGGGGGTGATACCGACCAGACCGGCGACGGCTCCACAAGCGGCGCCCATCACGCTGGGCTGCTTGTGTCGCATCCAGCTCGCGGTCAGCCAGGTCAGGGCGGCCATTGCAGCGGCGACGTTGGTGGTTACGAAAGCGTTAGCGGCCAGACCGTTGGCGCCCAAAGCGCTACCAGCGTTGAAGCCGAACCAACCGAACCAAAGCAGAGCGGTACCGATCACGGTCAAAGTAGCGTTGTGGGGCTGCATTGGCTCGCGGCCATAACCGATACGCTTGCCCAGAACCAACGCACAAACCAGAGCCGAGACACCCGAGGTGATGTGGATAACCGTACCACCTGCGAAGTCGAGTGCGCCCAGGTTGAAGATCCAGCCATTGGCGCTCCAGACCCAGTGGGCGACTGGCGAGTAGACCAAGATCGACCACAGCAAGGAGAAGATCACGAATGCTTTGAAGCGTTTGCGCTCAGCAAAAGCACCCGAAATAAGTGCAGGAGTAATAACGGCAAACATCATCTGGAAGGCGACGAATGCCAAGTGCGGAACGGTGGTAGCGTAGTCGCTGCTCGGCTCTTGACCGACGCCGTTCAGGCCGACCCAGTCAAGCGTACCGATAATACCCAAGCCACCAGCGTCGGGGCCGAAAGCCAGCGTATAGCCGATCAACACCCACTCGACGCTGATCAACGCCAAGATAAAGAAGCTGTGCATAATGGTCGAGAGCACATTCTTCCCACGAACCATACCACCGTAGAAGATTGCCAGACCCGGCGTCATCAACATAACCAAGGCGGCTGAAGTGAGTACCCAAGCGGTATCTGCGGCGCTAATTTCCATCTGAAGACCCTTCCCTCTTTGCGACCCCAAAATTGTAAACACTAAGATCGTTCCAGGTTGCGACCGAGATTTCTAACTTATTAGCGAGGTGCTGCGCTTGATCGATCGGTTTTGAGCAATAGTGAGTAATAGTCGATGCCACTAGCGTCTCACTTGGCACCCCTTACGACAAGAAAGCCGACACGCTTGGTGTCAGCTTTTGAGCATCCGGGCTCATTCTATAAGTTTAGAATTGGTCGAAACTTGGAAAAGTATCTAGCTCGTATGATACAGATTTGTAGAGCAAGATACTATGGTTAGTTGGCATATATTGTATTTATCTCTGTTTGGATAAAATGTACAAGCTACTGTAAACAATACACAGCAAGCTCTTGAATCGGCGAATTAGGCCTCTAGAATGCAGTAAATGCGGCTAACCCTAAAGAGTCAAGGGCAAAAAGAGGCCATAAGGAACGAACAGCCTTGGCGTTCTTATAGCGAATCCGTCTTCTAGACTTACGTTTCCACAACGAGAAAGAACAACAAGCCGTGCAAAGATGTCACTCTGCCGAAGGCCAAAAAGAAGTAATCGGGTTTGGTGTTAGCACAAAGAGGGCAGGCAGCAAGCTAGCCCCTGGCTTGATGGACGGCCGAGCTGATAGCCGTAGGCGGACGCGCCAGAGCACTCTTTGGGGGAGAAAGACCGCTCCGCAACAAAATGAAGAGAAAAGCAAGGCCAAGCCAGGCCCAAACGCACATAAAGTCGAGCCAAGCAGCACACGATAGCGAAGGAGCGGCACATTTTTAAAGAGATCTCTAACACAAAACTATTGCTCTTACTATCAGCTTTTGTTATATCATAGAAGAGTTCTTCTGAGTATCTACAATACAAAGAGAGGCGTACACAGCTCCACTCTTTCTCGCTGCACAATGCCACAATCTGAGCACTGCTTGTGCCGTTGCGAGCAAGAGCGCTGATGCATCTACAAAGGCTGATGAGCTATGTGTAGCACAGAGTAAGACCTCTCGCAGGAATGGAGAAATATCTATGACAACTGAGCATGCTTCTGAAACAGCAACCATGCAGTTTAAAGCAGAAGTTCAGCAGGTTCTGCGTATCTTAGCTCACTCGCTCTACACCGATCGTGAGATCTTCTTGCGCGAATTGATCTCGAATGCTTCCGATGCGCTGCATCGTGTGCAATTCGAAATGCTGACCAACCAGAATGTGCTCGATCCGAATGCGGAATTGTCGGTGCGCATCAGCACCAACGAAGAGGCCAAGACGATCACCATCAGCGATACGGGTATCGGTATGACCCGCGAAGAGATGATCGAGAACCTTGGTACAATTGCACAATCGGGTGCGCGCGCTCTGTTGCAGAAGCTTGAAGCGGGCCAGCGTGGCAATATCATCGGCCAGTTCGGTGTCGGTTTCTATGCCGCCTTTATGGTAGCCGACCGTGTGACGGTGGTCAGCCGTTCGTATCGCCCCGATGCCGAAGCCGCCATGTGGGAGTCGACAGGTGGCAACGACTTTGTGGTCGGCCCAGCCGAAAAAGCCGATCGCGGCACAACCATTACGCTGCACCTCAAAGACGATGCGCTTGAGTTTGCCAAGCCTTGGCGCCTAGAGCAGATCATTCGCAAGCATAGCGAATTCGTCTCCTTCCCGGTCTATGTCGGCGAAAACGTTGTTAGCAAAGATAGCGCGCTCTGGCGCAAAGCTCCCCGCGATGTCAAGCCTGAAGAGTACGAAGCATTCTATAAACAACTAACCTTTGATTTTGAAGCACCGATTCATACCTTACACCTTTCAACTGATGCCCCCATCGATCTGCATGCGATTTTGTTCATTCCTTCCAAGCGCGAACGCGGCTTGATGCAGCAGCACATCGAGGGCAAGATCAAACTCTACAGCCGCAAGATTCTGATTCAAGAAGAAACCAAAGATCTTTTACCGAACTACTTCCGCTTTATTGAAGGCGTCGTCGATAGCGAAGACCTGCCGCTCAGCGTCTCGCGCGAGACGGTGCAGGGCAGCGCCGTATCGCAGCGCATCAAGAAGACCTTGACGGGCCGTCTGCACAAAGAGCTGCGCGACTTGGCCGAGAAAGATGCCGAGAAGTACGCCACCTTCTGGAAGGAGTTTGGCCCCTTCATCAAGGAAGGCATCGCGACCGAATTCAGCGACCGCGAAGAGCTGACCAAACTGCTCCGCTTCCACAGCACCAAAGCCGAAGACGACAAGCTGGTTTCGCTCAACGAATACTGCGAGCGCATGGTCGAGGGCCAAAACGAGATCTACTATCTGATCAGCAACGACCTTGCGACCGCTCGACGCAGCCCGCACCTCGAGGCGCTAACCTCGCGCGGCCTAGAGGTTCTGTTGTTCGTCGATCTGATGGACAACTTTATGCTGAACGGCCTGAACGAGTTCAACGGCAAGAAGTTCAAGAACATCGACGATGCCGACCTGCAACTGCCCGGCGAGGCCGACGATCTGCCCGAAGACGCCTTGAGCGACGAAGCCTTAGAGGGTCTGATTAGCAAGGTGCGCGAACAGCTCGGCGAGCGTGTCACCGATGTGCGCGGCAGCAAGATTCTGCGCGGCAATCCGGTTCGTCTGGCTGCTCCCGACGATACCCCGGGCCGCGAGATGGAGCGCATCCAGCGCATGTTGGGCCGCGAGACCGGCACACCCAAGCGCTTGCTCGAACTCAGCCGCGTCAATCCGCTGATTGTGTCGCTGGCTCAGATGGCCAAAGAGCAGCCCGATAGCCCCTTGTTGCCGCTGATGATCGAGCAGTTGTACGATAGCGCCCTGCTCTTGGAGGGCCTGCACCCCAATCCTTCCGAGATGGTGCCACGCATTCAGCAACTTATGGAAGCCGCCGCGAAGGCGAACAAGTAGTTTTGGCTAAACTGGCAACAGGCTGGATCATGTACAGGTCCAGCCTGTTTGTTTATTTGTGACAGCGCTACCCACTCATACCAATCACA
Organism: uncultured Chloroflexales bacterium; assembly: GCA_937902315.1. Lineage (GTDB taxonomy): Bacteria > Chloroflexota > Chloroflexia > Chloroflexales > Chloroflexaceae > CALGUG01. Next base: position 45,665 of record CALGUG010000052.1, on the reverse strand, counting down.
CAACCCTTTTCCCGACTTTTCGTTTTTCTGAGCGAAGAGAATGCAGGTCTTTAAACCGATTTGGTATCACTCCAAATCGCTCTAGCGGCTTGGTCCCCCGCCCCAAAGAGAGTCTTTTACCGCGTCCGCCTACGGCTACCAACATCCCGCCCACCCAAAGGAGCTTCTAGCTGCGCCCCAGCCGCCCCCACGCATACAAGCGCTGCCGAGTTGGCCGCTTTATTGTTTGATACCAAATTTGGCAGTTTACTTTCTATTTGGCCTTCGGCAGAGTAGAACTTGACTATTTTTTTCTCGCGTTGAGAGAATGCACATCTTTAAAACGGACTTAGTGAAAAATCTATACCTAGGTAGCGCTTTGTTTCGCATAAAAAAGCCCAAGAGCGTGGTACAATGAGCGCTACTTAAGTCTTTAGAAAGCCATATGCTCTTATTGAGTGCGTGGATGATAGCGAAGTATGCGAACAATCAAGATCATGGTGACTGGCGGCGGCTCGAGCGGTCATGTAAGCCCGGCTCTCGCGGCGATTCGTGCCATCAACGAGCTGAGTGAGCAGTCGGGCGGCGCTTGGCAAGCGCGCTTTCAGTATATCGGCAGCAAACACGGAATCGAACGAAAACAAATCGAAGAGGCGGGCATTCCGTTTGTCGCGGTCGCAACCGGCAAGCTGCGCCGCTACTTCAGCCTCGAAAACGCGATCGATACCTTGCGCGTGCCGCTCGGGATTCTGCAAGCCTTGCGCCATGTGGCGCGTTTTCGCCCCGATGTGCTGCTCAGTACAGGAGGGTTCGTGTGTGTGCCACCTGTAATCGCCGCTTGGCTGTTGCGCGTGCCGATCATCACCCACGAACAGACCGTGCAAGTCGGGCTTGCCAATCGAATCGCGGCCCGTTTCGCGCGTCGCATCGCGCTCTCATTTCCGGGTGCGCTGCAAGAACTAGCGCCTGCTCAGCGAGCGCGCGCCTTTGTAACGGGCAACCCAGTGCGCCCGATCATCTTCGGCGGCGATAAGCAGCGCGCCTTCCAACGCGCCAACTTCGCACCCCAAGACAACGATCTGCCCATGCTCTACGTCACTGGAGGCAGCCAAGGCGCACGCATTATCAACCGCGCAGTTGAGGCAGCCCTGCCCGAGCTGCTCAAACACTGCCGCATCTACCACCAGTGTGGCCAGCAGCCCGCAGGCGAAGAGCAAGACTACGATCGCTTGAGCGCTGCGGCCTTGAAGCTGCGGCCCGAACTGCAGGCCCGCTACTATGTGACCCGTTTTGTTGGTAGCGAGATCGGCGATGTGTTCGCCGCCAGCGATCTGCTTCTGAGCCGCGCTGGCGCAGGCACGATCACCGAGGTTTGTGCCTTGGGCAAACCGGCCGTCTATGTGCCGCTGGTGCCCACAGGCGGCGACGAACAGACCCGCAACGCGCGCATGTGCGTTGAGGCTGGCGCTGCCGTCATCATTCTCCAAAGCGAGCTCAGCGCCCAGCGACTGCTTCAAGAATTGCCTCCGCTCCTCAAGGATCGTGCCCGACTTGAGGCAATGGGAAAGGCAGCCACGAGTTTAGCTCGACCGCAAGCCGCTCAAGATCTGGCGCGCGCTGTTATCGAACTTGCTGGTGTTCAGAACGCAACAAGCTAACAGCCCTGAATATGGTAGTATAAACCTGCGGATTCGACTTTTCATAGCAAAGAGGCTTCCATGAAACTCGGATTTTTAACCGGCTGTCTCAACATGTTGTCGCTGGAAGAGATCGTTAAATGGTCTGGCGAGAACAAGTTTGGTGCGCTTGAGATCAGCTCGTGGCCGCCCGTCAACACCCGTGATTATTCCGGCACTCACCTGAATGTGGATGATTTCGACGCTGCCAAGGCTGAGGAGGTAAAGGCACTGTTTGCGCAAAATGGGCTTGAGATCGCCTGTTTGACCTACTGCGAAAACAACCTGCACCACGACCTCTCTAAGCGCGAGTTTTATCACGCACACCTGCGTAAAGTGATCGATGCCGCCAACCTGTTGGGGGTTCAAAACGTCAGCACCTTCATCGGGCGCGACCATACCCTGACTCTCGACGAGAACGTCGCCGAGGCTGCGCGCGTCTTCCCCGCCATCTTAGACTATGCCAAAGAGCGCAATGTACGCTTGGCGATCGAAAACTGCCCCATGCCCGGCTGGGATATGGAAGGTCTGGTGGGCAATATCGCCTTCTCGCCCGCTATGTGGGACAAGCTCTTCAACGCCATTCCGCACGACAACCTCGGCCTGAACCTTGACCCCTCACACCTCTACTTTATGGAGATCGACTATCTGGCGGCTGTGCGAGACTACGGATCGCGCATCTTCCACGCTCACGCCAAAGACACCGAGATCTTCGACTACAAGCGCGCTCGCGAAGGCAACTTCACCTTCTCGTTCCACTCGTGGTGGCGCTACCGCATGCCCGGCCTTGGCGAGATCAACTGGAGCCGCTTTATCGACGCGCTCTTGCAGGTCGGCTTCGACGGCACCCTCTCGACCGAGCACGAAGACCCGATCTACGAAGGCAGCGAAGAGAAGGTCAAGCAGGGCCTCATTCTGGGCCGCCGCCATCTCGAGCAGTTCCTTCCCTAAGCTCAAACATTGCCTACACTATGAGCCGAAAGAGATCACTCTTTTGGCTCATAGTTATCAGCTCTAAGCTGTTCTACACAAAGTTACAACTTATTTCATTCGCAGAATGTTTTATAATAGGTTGGTGCGAACGTAGTTTTTGTCAGCGTAATACGCTTCAAAAGCCTCAAAGATGTTCTATTGCTAGCTTGAAAATGCCAGCCGGATAGCATCTGAAAGCACAATAAACCTACGTTGACTCAACCAACATCCCTATGTTAAGGAGAGACTCATCATGTCCGACCGTATTCGAACAGCCGTGATCGGTGCTGGTGTCGGTACCGCCCACATCGAAGGCTATCTGGCTTGCAGCAACGCAGAGCTGGTCGCTGTCTGCGATGCAAACCCTGTGCGTTTGAATGAGATTCTGGCCCACTACAACATTAAAGAGGGCTTTACCGACTATAAAGAGCTGCTGGAGCGTGATGATATCGATGCTGTTAGCGTGGCGCTGCCCAACGACTTGCATGCTCCGGTCGCGATCGATGCGCTCAACGCTGGCAAGCATGTGCTCTGCGAGAAGCCGTTGGCGATCAACGCTGCTGCTGCGCAAAGCATTGTTGACGCAGCCAAAGCCAGCGGCAAGAAGCTGATGGTCAGCTTCAACTACCGCTATCGCCCCGATGCTCGCTGGCTCAAAGCCCTGATCGACGAAGGCAAAATGGGCAATCTCTACTTCACCAAGGCTGGCTGGATCCGCAACAGCGGTATTCCGGGCTTGGGTGGCTGGTTCACCACCAAGAGCCGCAGCGGCGGCGGCCCGCTGATCGACCTGGGTGTGCACGTGCTCGACCTCTCGATGTGGCTGCTGGGCTACCCCAAAGTCAAGAGCGTCAGCGGTGTCACCTTCGCCGAGTTCGGCCCGCGCGGTATCAAGACCTTTGCAGGCCGCATCAACCCGGTCGGCGCGAATTTCGACGTCGAAGACTTGGCCGCAGCTTTGGTTCGTTTTGAAGACGGTCGCGCTCTGCAACTCGAAGTCAGCTGGGCAAGCCACACCAAGGCAGGCCGCGACGACTACTTTGTCACCCTCTACGGCAGCGAGGCGGGTTCCGATCTGTATGTCGCCAACTACACCAACAAAGACACCGTTGTGCTGCACAACGACGTTGGCGGCGTGATGACCGACAGCCGCCCCGAGATCATCTTCCACAAGGCTTCGGGTCACGCCCTCGCCATTGACCACTTCGTCGACTGCATCATCAACGATAAACAACCCGATGCGACCGGCGAGCAAGGCGTGGCGTTGATGCAGCTGATCGACGCCATTTACGAATCGGCTAAGCAGGGACGCGAAGTTAGCTTCTAATACCATATCCCGTTTTAAAAACCTGCATTCACGCAGCGCGGGAAGCGAAAAACGGGCTAAAGTGTCAAGAAGAGATCTTGCAGCATTGTGCAAGATCTCTTCTTTTTTCTGGAACATAGCTTGCTGGATAGCTTGATTAAGTCTGATCGCCTCAGAGCTTCTAGGAAATCCATTAGTATCGTTTTGTGTTTGGGGGCGGTTTCATAGCACAGATAGCTGTCTGGGTTACGCAGCGCCCCGTTTGTAGCCGTAGGCGGACGCGCTAGCAGCCTCTTTGGGCTAGAGGCCTTGACGCCAAGATTTTAAGATGGCGCTAGGTTCAAGATCGAGCTGCTTGTGGCTAGGCTGAAGTGTGAGGATAGCCGATCAGATAGGTGACGGAAATGCTGCCCTTTTCGGCGGCGCTTAAGCCGATCTGCCAAGTGTAGTTTTGGGAGCCAGGGATGCTGTCAACAAAAGCGCGCAGCTCGGCGGGAGGATAGGTGCGCAAACACGAGACCACTCCATCGCATGAATACGCCTCCTAGAGAGTTCCTTCAGTGCTATTTGTACATTTCCCGTATGATAATGTCTTCTTTCACAGATGATATCCAGCAAATGGATGAGATAGCTACGGACGCAGCCCAAATCTCAGAAGATCTAAAAACGATATGATGTACGATCAGCTCAACTCTGGTATAGCTTGATAAGTCCCATCAGACTTATCCCATTTGGAAAGGTAACGTAACTGGTGTTTTATTATCTGATCGAACCATCACTCGAGATTCGTCTGTTTGAACTGCGCCACATCGATCTGCTCTATAACTTCTTTGGCGACAACGCGGCTCATCTCACCAACGAGCTAACATGGCTGGCAGAATCCTTTACACCTGAAGACGTGCAGGTCTATATCCAAGTAGGCTTAACGCGCTTTGCGAAAAACGATGGCTTTCGGGCGGGCATCTGGTCTGAGGGCGAGCTGGCTGGCTGTATCAGCCTGCACAACATCGACTGGAGCGATGGCAAAGGCTGCCTCGGCTATTGGCTCGGTGCCTCGTTTCAAGGCAGAGGGATCATTACAAAAGTCTGTCGCGCCGTAATCACCTATGCCTTCAACGAGCTGAATCTCGAGCGCATCGAGATCAGTTGCGCGGCCGACAATCAGCGCAGCGCCAATGTAGCGCGGCGTTTGGGTTTTCAACAAGAAGGCGTGCTGCGCCGTTCGTGGAAGCGTCGAAACGAGTGGGTCGATCAAGAGGTCTATGGCATGTTGCGCAGCGAATGGCCCGAGGCCAAATTTGCGCTAAATGCCCAGTAGATTGTAAAGCATTATTTCGCTTAAGCAAGAGGCTCAGCAGGCGCTTAATCCTACCAAGACCGTGCTTGCTGTTCTCGTGCAACACCAACAAACATGCCTGCATTCAAGGCCTCGCTATGCAGTAAACTGGCAAGATAATTGACGATCACGGCTCTGCAACGTATAATGAACTGAACTAGAGCATCGAAATCTGTGGAGGTACCTATGAAGCTGCTTATCTTTGTCACCGAAAGCGACCTCGCTGATCCGACCGTTGATTCTTTGGTAGAGCAAGGGTTTCGCGTGACGCGGCTCGCCTCTACTGGCGGCTTCTTACGCAAAGGGAATACCACACTCTTAGTTGGTATTGAAGAGAGCCAGATCGAACGGGCTACCGATATTGTGCGACGTACCGCTCCTGGCGCATTGGCTATTACACTCGATTTGGATCGCTACGAGCGCGTATAAGCCTGTCGGTTCCAACACGTGATGAACGCCTCGAAGATGAGTGCGCTGTCTTTGTACAGGTGCTCTGCTTCTTGTTGAACGGAAATTGTGCGCATTCTCTACATCGCAAGTGGTATTCCGGTACCAGGTGTTTTAGGTGGATCAACCCATGTCTTCGAGGTCGCTCGCGGTCTAGCTCAGCGCGGCCATGAAGTTCATGTTGTTGCATCTCGTCATGAACGATGGGGCGGTTTCGCCCCCTTCACTCGTCCAGTTTCCAGCAAACTCGACAATTTCTTCCTTCACCACATCGATATCCCTAAAATCGCTTCTCTAGCAGGGGCTTGGCCCGTTATGCGCCTCGTCAAGATGCTGCGCCCCGATGCGATTATCGAGCGTTACTACAACTTCGCTGGTTTGGGTGTGATCGCCGCCCAGCGCTACGGCATACCTTGCCTGCTAGAAGTCAACGCCTTGATGGTTGATCCGCCCGCAGTGCGCAAGCGCCGCATCGACGACAAGCTTGGACGTGTTTTAGGCCTGGGGCGCGCAAGCCATGGCCCCATGCGGCGCTGGGCGGCTTTGCAATGCAACTGGTCGCAACGCATCGTCACCCCGCTGCATACCACGGTACCTCCCGAAGTCGAACGTAGCAAGATCGTCGAATTGCCTTGGGGCGCCGATATCGAGCGCTTTGGAGAGCCGCAGCTCGATCGACGCGATCCGCTGCCGACCGCAATTTTTATCGGCTCGTTTCGGGCTTGGCACGGCGTAGTCGACGTGGTGCGGGCGGGCGCCCTGCTGCTGGCTGCTGGCAAAAAGTATCGCTTCCTTTTGGTGGGGGACGGCCCCGAGCGCGCGCAAGCCGAGCGCTTGGCCGCCGCTTGGCCGGGCAGCTTTGAATTTACGGGCAGTCTGCCCTACGATCAAGTGCCAAACATGCTTGCGCGCGCCCATATCGGCGTCGCGCCCTTTAACACCGCCGCTCACCCGGCCCTCCAAGCGGCAGGCTTCTTCTGGTCGCCGCTCAAGGTCTACGAGTATATGGCCGCCAGCCTGCCAGTGGTCACGCCCGACCTGCCGCCCCTCAACGTGGCGGTGCGCCACGAGCAAGAGGGCCTGCTCTACCCCGAGGGCGATGTGGGCCAACTGGCTAGCGCGATCGCGCGCCTACTCGATGACTCGGCGCTGGCCCAAAAGCTAGGCGCTGCGGCCCGCAAGCGGGTGGTCGAGCACTATAGCTGGCAGCGCCACTGCGCCGAGCTCGAGCGCATTTTGCAGGAAATGCTAGCAGAAAAAGCGACCTAAGACGCCCTTTAAGCGATTGATAAACAAGAAGCGTACCCTTCGACAAGCTCAGGGTACGCTTCTTTTTGTGTTATAGCTCATTGGCTCGATTGCTGTAATGCTCTGGCGGCTTAGTCTCTCCCTTCCATTCGGTCCTTGGCGCGTCCGCCTCCGGCTATCAGAGTCCTTTTCTCCCATTCAGCTTGTTAAGCCTGCTGCGCTGCCTTCGCCGCCTAAAACCATCGTTGGCTTCGACAAGCTCAGCCAACGATGGGCAGCCACCGAACCGTACCCTGAGCCTGTCGAAGAGCACGCTTCGGCGCTTTCAGCAGGCTCAAGCTCTAAAGCAATCGCACAAACATCTCCAGACAAATCCCTCAAAAGACTCAGTGCCTCAGTGCCTCGTGTGGTGAATGTATGGCCCCCTCTCCCGCAAAGCAGCAGGAGATGGGGTGTAATGGCTTGTTGATGATAGGTGCTTGCCGAAGGGCAGGGTACGGTTTTGTCTCAGTGCCTCGGTGCCTCGTGTGGTGAATAAAATCCGTGCCTCGTGTGGTGAATAAACTCTGCGGTGAATTACCTAGGAGCCGAAGTTCAGCAGCACGCCCTCCAGCACATCGATGGCTTTGAAGTACTCTTCGACTTCGACGTGCTCGTTGGGGGTGTGATCGAGGCTCGAGTCGCCCGGGCCATAGGCCACGATCGGGCATTGCCAGACCGGGCCGACCACGTTCATATCGGCGGTGCCGGTTTTGTGCAAGAAGCCGGGCTGGCCACCAGCGTTGCGGATCGAGCGCACAAAGGCGCCCGCCAGTGGTGTGGTGCGCGGGCTGCGGAAGGCAGGGCAGCCGCCTTCAAAGCGGATCGTTGCCTCGCCATCGAAGCTGCGCAGCGTCTCGGCGAGCTCAGCGGGATCGATGCCCTCGGGCAGGCGCAGACCGATGGTGGCTTCGGCCCAGTTGTAGAGGCCATCGCCTCCGCTGGCGACGCGCCGCAACGAGGGGATGAGCTGCTCGAACAGACGGGTGCGGCCCTCGTTGAAGCTGCGGCAATAACCCGAGACAGCCTGCCAGTAATCGACCATGTACTCCGACACGGCGCGCTCTTCTCCGGCGGTATGGGCGCTGGCCTGCTCGCGACGGTAGTGCACCAGAAGCGCGCCTTTGTAGCCCAGCGTAATGCGATTCCAGCCGCTCGGCTCGCCGATCACACAGAAGTCGGGCGCGTACTTATCGACCACAAAGTGTGCGCCTTTGGAAGAGGGTGCCTCTTCTTCAACCGCGCCGACCAGCACGATGCGGCACTTGCAGCGATCGGCCACGCGGGCCGCCGCCGAAACAAAGGTCGCGAAGGGGCCTTTGGCATCGACCGAGCCGCGCCCGTAGAGCTTGCCATCTTCGATCCGAACCGGAATATCGCCCGGCACCGTGTCGATATGGCCCAAAAGCACGATCTGCGGGCCTTCGCTGCCGACTTCGCCCACCGCGTTACCAGCGCCATCGACGTAGGCTTTGATGCCAACGCTGTTCATGTATTCGACCAAAAAGCTTGCCGCTGCGCTCTCTTGGCCGGAAAGCGAAGGAATGCGCAGAAAATCAACCAAAAAATCAAGTTCTTTTTGCATTATTCTGACTCGTTTCTGATCAAAAGTGCAGTGTTTGTATGATACATAGAAATGGCACAGAAACAAATCGTACAAAATCTGTTTGTATGGTTGTGTCTTGGGGCGGCCTCAGGACACAGATAGAAGCTCGTTTTGGTGGGCGGGATGTTTATAGCCGTAGGCGGACGCGGTTAGGAACTTTTTGAGGCTAAAGACGTTTCCGCCTTATTGTTGAGCCTGAAGTGGCTTGAAAGTAAGCAGAGTGGAGCTTTTAAGAGGATTCTTTTATCAGTTGGATTCGCAAGAAGGCCAATCGATCAAGTAAATTCGCTTTGTAATGTAAAGTTTGTTTTGAGTGTAGGCGATCAAACCAGAGCGGTCTTGGTCTGCAAGTTGCCTACGAGGTAAAGCACAGGGGACGTGAGGAAGTAAAGAGGGGATCAAGCTACAGGGGATGGATCGTCGATCCATCCCCTGCTCGGCATGTGAAATAGCTAAACGCTCTGGGCTTACTTGCCGCGCACGATCTCCATAGCCTTGCCGATCTTGGCAATGCCATCGGTGATCTGCTCGGGGCTGAGGAAGCTGAACGAGAGGCGCACTTCGTGGTCGCCTTGACCATTGGCATAACAGCGTGTACCAGCCAAGAAGGTGACGCCATGGTTGGCTTCGCACTCGGCCAAAAGCTTGGTCGCGCTGATGTCGCTGGGCAGCTTACACCAGATGAAGAAGCCACCTTCGGGCTTGTTGACCTTCACATCGGCGGGGAAGTACTGCTTGATGGCCTCGTACATCAGGTTGGCCTTGTAGCTGTAGCGCTCGTTCAAAGCGGCGATGTGCTGGTCGAGACGACCGTTCTCGCTGAACTTCGAGACGATGCGAGTCACGAAGGGGTTGTGGTTGCCCTCGGAGCGCATCTGAAGCAGGCGCTTGATGATTTCGGGGTGGCCGTAAGCCCAGCCTACACGAATACCAGGCGCTAAGATCTTCGAGAAGGTGCAGAGGCGCAGCACTAAGCTGCCGGTCGGGTCGAGCGAGGCCAAGGTCGGGAGCGGCTCGCCGCTAAAGCGCAGGTCGTAGTAGGCGTCGTCCTCTACGATCAGCACGCCATAGGCTGAAGCCAGCTCGATCAGACGCTTGCGTCGCTCTAAAGTCATGGTGACGCCGCTCGGGTTGTGGAAGGTCGGGATGGTGTAGATGAACTTGGGTCGAATGCCCTGAGCCTTCAGATCGACCAACATGCTTTCGAGCGCGTTGACATCCATACCCTCGTCGTCGACCGGCACGGTGTAGAGGGTTGCGCCGCCCTCTTGGAAGTGGCGAACCGAACCCATAAAGGTTGGGCCTTCGATGATTACAACGTCGCCGGGATTGACAAAGACACGCGGCAGCAAGCCCAAGAGCTGGCCTGAGCCGTAGGTGACCAAGATCTGCTCGGGGCTGGCTTGGACGCCTTGGCGCGCCAGTCGCTCGATAATCTGCTCGACTAGAACCTTGTGGGTCACGCCGTAGTTGAGCGCGGCAGGTCCTTCGCTGGCCATTACTTGAGCGAAGACATCAACCAGCTCTTCGCGCGGGAACATGGTCGGGTCGGCCAAGCCGAACGAGAAGCTGGTGAGCGGAACGCTAGCCTGCTGAGCCGCGCCGGACAGAGGTGCTCGGTCGGTTTTGGCGGCGTCGGAGAAGAGTTCCATCACATTGAGTGAAGAGAGTGTGGTCATAGTTAGTAGCCTGCTTCCTTATCAACGATATTAAAGAGTGGCTGGTTCGACGCATACAGCCGGAGATTATCGTAAAAGAGTTCATAAATGCGTTTGTGAACATCGGGCGATTGCCACGAGGCGTGAGGCGTTACAAACACATTCGGTAGAGTCCAGAATGGGCTATCGCTAGGAAGCGGCTCGGTGCTGAAGACATCGAGCGCGGCCCCAGCCATAGGGCCATTTTTGAGTGCTTCTAACAGGGCGGCCTCGTCGGCGATCTCGCCGCGAGCGATATTGATAAAGTAGCTGCCCGGTTTCATAGCGGCGAATTCGGCGGCACCAAACATGTGGCGCGTCTCTTTGGTCAGCGGGGCAGCGATCACAACGTAATCGGCTTCGGGCAGAATGGAGCGCCACTCGCCGTTGCCCACCACCTTGCTGGCTCCCGGAATCGGTCGGCCGCTGCGGCTGCTGCCGATCACGTTCATGCCGAAGGCGGCGCAGCGGGTAATGATCGCTTGGCCGATTTTGCCCGTGCCGATCACCAACACGGTCTTGCCATCTAGCTCGTTGATCGGCAGATGCTTGCTGCCCCACTCTTTTTTGGCTTGCAGATCGATCAGGCCGTGAACGCACTTGGCATGCGAGAGCATATAGAGCAGCACAAATTCCGAGATCGGCGCGGCATGTACACCTACCGAGTTCGTGATCAGCAGATCACGCTCCATCACTTCGGGGATAAGGGTGTTGTCGACGCCTGCGCGGGGAATGTGTAGCCAATGCAGATCGGGCAGCTGTTTGACCAAACGGGCCAGAGCTGGCGGCTTGATAAACCAGCGGAAGAGGACTTTTACGTCCTTTCCATCGCCATAGAGCGCACCATCTTCGCCGTAGGTCACGAATGTGGCATCTGGCACGATCGAGAGGATATTGGGGACGAGTGTATCTTTCAGATTTTCTGGAATGGCAAATTTCATAGTTTCCTCAAGTGATGTATCTTTCTCAACTCGGTGTGGCAGAGGCGCAACGTGCTAACCCATGAAAACACCCTGTCTCATGGCCACTTTGCGCATGCGAGATCAAGAACACAGGCAGGCTGCCGCCTACTCGCAGGCGAGGCAGCATACCTACGAACCGATCGTTCGGTGAACCGAAAGCTATTCCGAAGAGAAGTTACATCTCGCGGTGCTCGTCTTGCAGAAGAACAACGTCGCTGTCGTCTTTGAGGTCGACGCCGCTCAGTTTGAGGCGGCGCGCTTCGCGTAGCAAATATAGCAGTTTATGAGCTGCTCGTTTATAGCTTAGACCCTCTGGTCGCACGTTTGAGATGCAGTTTCGCTCTGCGTCATTGCGGCCTACGCGCGGCGCATAGGTCAAGTAGAGACCTAAGCTATCTGCGGCGGTAAGCCCGGGTCGCTCGCCAATGAGCATTATAACTTGTTCTGCGTTCAGCAGTTCGCCGATCTGATCGCCCAAGGCGACGCGCGCCTGCGACGCGATCACAATCGGTGCGAGCTTCCATGTTGGCAGCGCTGGGATCACGCAGCGCAACAGCGGGAGCGCATGTTGGTGAACAGCTAAGGCCGAAAGGCCATCGCCGATCACAAAAACCAGATCATAGGGGCCTTCCTCAGCGTGAGCGGCTCGGTAAGCCTGTAAGCGCTCGACCGAATGCTGGGCCAAACGTCGCCCGAGATCAGGGCGGCGCAGGTAGGTCGAGCGATCGCTCGCGGCGCTCTCGACTTCGAGCCAAGGCCAAGCCTCGGCTTCGATCTGAGCCACGATCGAAGGGGTATCGAAAGCCAGGTGAACGGCGTCGCGCGCTTGGGCATGGGCGAGCTGAAAGGCCAGCACCTCGTGGGTCGGCAGACTGCCTCCGGCGCGCCCAAGGGCGATGCGAGCTGGTGTAAAGCGGCGCAAAGCTTGCCAAGGGTTTTCGCTCAGCAGATCGTCTGGCATCTCAGGCCTCCGTACTGACAGCGCCGACCAAACTATGCTGAGGCGAGATCGTCTCAAGCTGTCGGCCTTGGCGCATAATCTGCATCTGTTCCAGCCAAGCTTCAAACTCTGGGGCGGGCCGCAGTCTAAGCGCACTGCGCAGATACAAAATATCGTGAAACGATGTGCTCTGGTAGCTCAACATGATATCGTCGGCGCCGGGCACACCCATCACATAGGTACAGCCAGCCACTCCGAGCAGGGTCAAGAGCGTATCCATATCGTCTTGATCGGCTTCGGCGTGATTGGTATAGCAAACATCACAGCCCATAGGCAGGCCCAAGAGCTTGCCGCAGAAGTGATCTTCTAGGCCGGCACGAATGATCTGTTGTCCGTTGTACAAGTACTCGGGGCCGATAAAACCGACCACCGTATTGACCAAAAGCGGCTTAAAGGCCCGCGCCACCGCATAGGCTCGCGCCTCACAGGTCTGCTGGTCGACCCCGTGATGGGCGTTGGCCGAGAGCGCGCTGCCTTGGCCCGTCTCGAAATACATCACATTTTGCCCGACCGTGCCGCGCTTGAGGCTTAAAGCCGCCGCTTGAGCTTCGGCCAAGAGCTTCAGATCGATGCCGAAACTGCGGTTAGCCGCCTCGGTGCCCGCGATCGACTGAAACATCAGATCGAGCGGCGCGCCCTCTTCGATCGCGCGGATCTGGCTGGTCGCGTGGGCCAGCACACAGCTCTGGGTCGGAATGGAGTAACGTTGGATCAACTCATCGAGCATCTCCAAGAGCGCCCGGGTCGCCTGCGGGCTGTCGCTGGCAGGATTGATGCCGATCACAGCGTCGCCACAGCCATAGAGCAGCCCATCGACGATCGAGGCCGCGATGCCGTTCAGATCATCGGTCGGATGGTTCGGCTGCAAGCGCGACGAGAGCCGTCCGGGCAGGCCGATCGTATTGCGGAAGGCGGTCACTACCCGGCACTTCTGGGCCACCAAGATCAGATCTTGGTTGCGCATCAGCTTCGAAACCGCCGCCACCATCTCGGGCGTCAGGCCAGGCGCGATTGCCGCCAAGCTCTCGCTATCGGTTTCGTAGGCCAGCAACCAGTTACGGAAGCCGCCCACCGTCAGATGTTTGATCGGCTCGAAAGCGCTCTTGTCGTGCGTATCAAAAATTAAGCGTGTGACTTCGTCATCTTCATAGGGGATCAAGGGCTCTTCCAGAAAGCGACTTAAGGGCAGATCAGCCAAAACCATACGAGCAGCGATACGCTCCTCAGCGCTGCTTGCGGCGATGCCAGCTAGTTGATCACCAGACTTCTCAGGGCTGGCCTTAGCCATGAGAGTCTTTAAGTCGGGGAAAGTGTAGGTGTGGTTCGCAATCGTTTGTTGATAACGCGCCATTCCCTGCCCACCTTTTTGATATGTCCACCTGAGATTCTCAAATTCCTCGGTGAATTTTTAACAACGGAGTCGTTTGCTGATAATATGGAGTATACGCGAAAGAGCGCAAATGAACAAGCAAAAGAATAGCACTTTCAAGCAGGACAATCGTCAAAGATATTGTCTTAGCTCGTAAGCTCTCATGGCGTCAGAATGCCGTCATTAGCTACTTTTTATCCGCTTTCGGGTCAAATTGTGTGAGACTAGCAGTTTTATCCAAATTTACCGCTTTCCTTCTTGGATATTTTGGTAATAGATTTGTTTTTGTAACAAACAGCCTTGACTCGCCCCAAGGAGTCATGGTACGCTCAGATTACCCAACGATAAGCCCAAAACTGTGTGAAACGCGGCGCACCAATCTAACAGCCATACCACTCCCACTCGCTTTACCTGTTGTTTTGGGTGTCGCGTCGGTTCTTTATCAAACAAGGGGGATGTATGCCGTGCACTATACGCACGATGCAGGCCGACGACATTGGGGCGATGATTGAGGTGTTTGATGCGGTGGTTTCGGCGGATCCTGGCTATCTAGCGGCCAGCGAGCTTCAGGAAGGTGTCGCGCTCGACTTGCACACGCTCTCTCCCGAGCGAGCTGCACGTTGGCGCGAAGCGCTTACCGAATACTATGCTCGCTACCCAGACGGCCAGTTTGTAGCTGTCGATGATGAAACAGGGGAGGTGATAGGTTTTCAAGTCGTAGAGCGCTTTATCGGCGCTCACACACGCTATGGCATCCTGCAAGACTTCTGTGTGTTACCTGCCTACCGCAACGGCGGCGTAGGCCGTAAGCTGTTTGAAGCGGCGCTCCAGAAGCTGCAGGCCGATGGCATTACCCGTGTGTTCTTCGAATCTGGCTATGAAAACCATGCGTTCCATGGATGGGCCAGCCGTTGGGGTTTCCAGCCCGTCTCGATAACCTTTATGGCAGAGAATCCCGCATTATTGAGCCGAACAGTCCCATAATGTCGAGAGATCGACGAAGCCGCTCAGCTTGAGCGCTCGCTCGAGATCTCTGCGCTACGCTTTGTGTCGCAAGGCACCGGGGGCGTAGCGCTCAGCTTGTCTCCCAACCTCTACAACGCTTCCTACATCATCACGCTCTAACGTTGGCGGAGAGATCCCTTGCCTCCATTCGGCTTCTAGCGCGTCCGCCTTCGGCTATCAACAGTTTTTCCAACAAAAGAGGCGTCTATCTGCGCCCTGCGGGCGCCCAAGAGCGCTCGCAGACAGCACAGCGCAAACGCCGAAAGATCGCTGCGCTACATTGTGTGCCGCCTTCCGCTCTATTTGCCCGCCAGCCGGGCCACAACCGGCGCAAAGGCTTCGAACTGCGCGTCGCGCACCACGTAGTACGAGATCCCAAAGCGCTCGCGCCGCTCGATCAGCGTATCGCAGATCTGATCGATGCTGCCGATCAGCACCGATGGCATCTCCCAGAGCGCTTCGTAGCTGACGCCGCTCCAGCCTTGCTGGGCCAAGAAGCGATCGCTGGCCCCACGGCGTTCATCGCTGATGATCAGCGACGGCATGATGTTGAGCTCGATCTGCTCAAAACGCTCGCCCGCGCCCTCTTTGATCCAGCTCAGCTTCTCTTCAAGCGCTTGGGCCGAGCGCTCGTTCGGCTCAGAGACCAGCACGCCGCTGCCAACCGAGGTGGTTAACAGGCTGATCGTGTCGGCTTCACGCCCGGCCAGTTGCAACATGCGTCGCCGCCCGCCGCCCAACAGCAAGCGCGGTCGGGTGCGCTCAGCGCTCTGGAAAGGCTGCGGGAGGCTCTCAAGGCCGTCGATGCGGTAGTGTTTACCCTCAAAACGAAAAGCTCGGCCGCTCCACAAACCTTTGATGATCTGAATCGCCTCGTCTAAGCGCTCGATCCGCACCCCAGCGCTGTCGTAAGCCAAGCCTGCTTGATCGTACTCGTTGCGCAGCCAGCCAGCCCCCAACCCAAGCTCGAGCCGCCCGTTCGAAAAGAGATCGAGCGTAGCCATCTCTTTGGCCAACATGGCCGGATGCCGAAAGTCGTTATCGATCACCAAGGTGCCGATCGCGAGGCGCTCGCTGACGCTGGCCGCCATACTGAGGGCCGCGATCGGGGCGTACTGATGCCCAAAAAAGTCGCTCACAAGGTGGTCGCGTATTAAAAAGCTTGCATAGCCGAGCGCCTCGATGCGCCGAACCTGTTCGAGCCAGCGTTTTGGTGGATGGCAGATCTCGTTAATAACGCCAAAGCGAAATGGATGCATAGCTTCCTCCTTCTGCTTATATAAAATCCGCTTGAATCGTCGTATATTGGAGCGATCTCTCGGCACACAACTAGCACACCCTGCTTACGGGCGGGATGTTGGTAGCCGTAGGCGGACGCGCTAGCAGGCCCTTTTGGGAAAGAGAGCAAGCCGCCAGAGTGCTGAAGTGATCAAACGGATTTGCTATTATCTGCAGCATAGCCAAGGAGGAGTTCTGAAACTATCACCTTCTTGCGCTCTTATTTTCTGAAGCCACTGTGGTAGACTAGAGAGTGAGCATCATGGCAGCTGCTCACCGATCGTTGCGGCGCCGCAGCACCCAGTTGTGTTACGGCGTTTGGCTGTATCAGCCGAAAGAGAACCCTGTATGTTACAAGACAAGCTGGTTATTCGATCGTTAGCGACATATGAGCCGCCCCTGCTCGAGCCGATTGTCAATTTGGGGCGGATTTTTACACCTGCCGGAGAGATCGCCCAAATCGCCAATGGATCAGCGATCCGTTTCATCGCTTACATCGAGTTTGCCCAAGCGGGTGTTATTCGCGCCAACCACTACCATCTGCGTCGCAACGAATGGCTGTATCTGCTCAATGGCAGCTTGCTGGGCCGTTTCGTCGATAGCGATAGCGGCGAAATGGTCGAGCGGATCTTGAAGGCGGGCGATCTGGTCTTGATGTTGCCCGGTTGCGCCCACGCTTATCGCGCGCTTGAGCCAACCCAAACGATCGAACTAGCCGACCAGCCTTACGATGATAGCGATCGAGTAGCCTACTCGATCTTGGAACCAGAACGATAGATTGCGAGAGACCTGTTTTATGACTAGCCATTCCATTCCTGAAGTTGCGATTGTTGGAGCCGGACCGATCGGCATTGAGTTGGCGGCCTGCCTCAAAATGGCCAATGTCCCCTACATTCATTTCGACGCCAAGCAGATCGCCTATACTATGAGCTGGTGGCCGCGCCAAACGCCCTTTTTCAGCACCAGTGAGCGCATCGCAATTGCAGGCGTCCCGATCCAAAGCACCCATCAACAGCGCACCACCGGCGAAGAATACATCGCTTATCTGCGCAGCATCGTCGAACAGTTCGATCTGCAGGTTCACAACTACGAACCGGTGAGCGAGATCGTGCGCCTCGACGATGGTAGCTTCGAACTGACCACCTCGCCCTTAGCTGGCCAACGCCGTTACCGCGTGCGGCGCGTGGTGCTTGCCATCGGCGATATGCACTACCCCAACCGGCTCAACATTCCAGGCGAAGATCTGCCCCATGTGTCGCACTACTTCCGCGATCCTCATGACTACTTCCGCACCCGTCTGTTGATCGTAGGCGGACGCAACTCGGCGGCCGAAAACGCCCTGCGCTGCTGGCGTGCGGGCGCCCAAGTGACGATCAGCTATCGCCGCCCCGATCTCGACCGCCAGCGCATCAAGCACTGGCTCTTGCCCGACCTCGAGGCCCAGATCCGCGAGGGCGTGATCAAGTTCTTGCCCGAAACTGTTCCGGTTGAGATCACACCCAGCCACGTGGTGCTGATGCCGACCCGCGATGGCAAGCCGATCGAGGGCGCTGAGCCGATTCTGCATAAGACCGACTTTGTGCTCTTAAACACCGGCTTCCACGGCGATCAAAGCCTGCTCGAAAAGGCGGGCGTTATCCTCGAGGGCGAAAACCGTGTGCCGCGCTTCGACCCCGAGACCATGGAGACCAATGTGCCGGGGATCTATCTGGCTGGCACGGTTGCGGCTGGCATTCAGCAGCGCTACACCATCTTTATCGAAAACAGCCACGATCACGTCGGCAAGATCACCAAAGCCATCACGGGCCGATGGCCCCAGCGCTTGGGCAATGTAGCTCACCGCAACTACGAGCTGACCTTCGCCGAAATCGAGGCCAACTAAGTTATGGAGCTTGCGATCTTCGAGCGCCTTCTGCAAGCCGAGGGACAAGCGCTCTTGGCGGAACTGGCCGAGCGCGATCTGCGCGACGCAACCCTGCTGAGCGAGATCGAGCGCTTGCGCAGCCGCTACGATCCAGCTTTTGTGCGCGCTGCGATCGAAACGAGCCAATTGCGGCGGCGGGCGGCTGCCAAGTTCCCCCAGGCCGAGCGCATGTACTTTGTGCGCGAAGCTCTGGAGCAGGCCACCGCCGCGCCTGTGGCCCACTATCGGGCCAACCGTCTGCTCGCAGCGCTCGGCCCTGAATCGCATGTGCTCGATGTTTGCTGCGGAATCGGCGGCGATGCCCTAGCGCTCGCCGCCGCCGGCGCACGAGTCACCGCCATCGACTACGACCCGCTGCGAGCCGCCATGGCGCGCGCCAACGCCGAGGCCCTCGGTCTCGGCGAGCGTGTCACGGTGCTCTGCGCCGATGCCACCCAGGTCGCGCTGCCCCCCGCCGATGCGCTCTTCTGCGACCCGGCCCGCCGCGCCGACGGCAAGCGCCTCTTCGAGGCCGAGCAGTATCAGCCGCCACTCTCGTGGGTGCTGGGCCTGAGCGCTCGCTACAAAGTGCTGGGCATCAAGCTCGCCCCCGGCATCGACTACGATGCGCTGCTCCAAGCCGAACAACGCCAGATCGAGTGTATCTCGCTCGGGGGCGACCTGAAGGAAGCGCTGCTCTGGTGCGGTCCGCTGGCCGATAGCAGCCGCCGCGCCACACTCTTACCCGAGAATGTCAGCTTGACGGCTGCGGTCACAGCGCCCCAGATCGCCCAAGCTGAGCCGGGCGCTTACCTCTACGAACCCGATCCAGCCGTGATTCGCGCCCATTTGGTGGCCGAGCTAGCTCAGCAGATCGGCGCTTGGCAGCTCGACCCGACCATCGCCTATCTGTCGAGCGATCAAGCGATTGCTACGCCTTTTGCGCGGGTCTGGCCCGTGCTCGAATGGCAGCCCTTTAATTTGAAAAAGCTTCGCGCACGGCTGCGCGCCCTCGACGCGGGCAGCGTCACGGTCAAAAAGCGCGGTTCGCCGCTCGACACCGACCAATTGGCTCGCCAACTCTCGAGCAACGGATCGCGCGAGTTGGTCGTAGTCTTGACGCTCTTACAAAACAAACCGTTCGCATTGATCTGCGATCCTCCGCTTCAGCCAAGCGCAATCTAGAATCTCTTTGTTCACCACTCTTTTTATTCACCACTCTTTTTATTCACCACACGAGGCACTGAGACACAGAGGATTGATAATAGTTTTTACATTTTTCCTTCAAACTGAACGCACTAAAAAGCAATATCTTCCTCCAAAGATATAAACAACTATTTACATCCTCATTGGAAATAGGCTGCCAAGCTCCCTTCTCCTGCTTGCGGGAGAAGGGTTGGGGATGAGGGCCTATGTATTTCACCACACGAGGTACTCTTTTTATTCACCACACGAGGCACTGAGACACAGAGGATTGATAATAGTTTTTACATCCTCATTGGAAATAGGCTGCCAAGCTCCCTTCTCCTGCTTGCGGGAGAAGGGTTGGGGATGAGGGCCTTCGAAGAACAGTAGGCAGCGAAACGCAACGTGTCAACCTTCTTGGTGCTTGCACCAGGAAGGTCGCAGGGAAAGCCGCGAAGGCAATGAAGGCAGCGCAGTGCGCTTGAGAAGCCGAATGGTTGAGCGGGATGTTGATAGCCGTAGGCGGACGCGGTGAGGGCCGCATGGGAGCTAGAGAGCTCTCCGCCAGAGCGAGCTGACAGGCTGTTGCGCAAGGATTGACCTGACTGCAGTAAGCGAGCACCCAGCAGTCAGGTTCTTGTTGCTTAGCCGAGCTGGCTAGCCCTCTAGTTGGCGCGGAGCGAGCGGCAGGCTGAAGAAGAAGCGCGAGCCTTTGCCCACTTGGCTGCGCACCCACATATGCCCGCCGTGGGCCTCTACGATCATTTTGGAGAGATACAGCCCTAGGCCAGCACCTTGGGTGGTACGGCGTAGCGAGTTATCGACGCGATAGAAGCGTTGGAAGAGCTTCGACTGCTCTTCAGGCGGAATGCCGATACCTTGGTCGCTGACGTACACGATGGCGTGATTGCCCTCGGCGCGCGCCCCGATGCGTATCACACCGCCGTCGGGGCTATATTTCACCGCGTTCGAGACCAGATTGCTCAACACCATGCGGATGCGCTCATAGTCGGCGCGCACCGGCGAGAGATCATCTTCGAAGCGCAACTGAAACTCAAAGCGATCGCCGGTTTGGGCCGCGAAGCCGCGCACAACCTCTTCGGCAAGCGACTTGAGTGGCCAGTCGCTGAGATCGAGCCGCATACCGCCCGCCGCCATACGGCTGACATCGAGCAGGTCTTGGATCTGGTGGGCCAAGCGATCGGCCTCTTCTTCGATCACCTGCAGACCGTCGCGCATGGTCTCTTCGCTCCACTTGGCATCGGGGCGGTTAAGCGTGCTGGCATAGCCTTTGATAATGCTGACGGGCGTCTTTAGCTCGTGCGAGATCACTGAGATAAAGGTGTTTTGCAGCTCTTCTTCCTGCTTCTGCTTGGTGATATCGCGCACATTGGCGATCGCGCCCAAAAACTCGCCGTTCGCGCTCCATTGAGGCGAATAGATGCTCTGCACGTAGAATTCGCGCCCGTCGCGATGGGTGATCTTGCCTTCTACAATCGGATTGCGCTCGCGCGGGCGGCGCTGCAAGGGGCAATCGACCAGACAGATATTGGTGCCTTGCGCATTAGTGATCGCCAGAACCTCTGCGCATGGGCGTCCAAGCGCTTCTTCGGCGCTCCAACCTGTCAACAGTTCCATGGCCCGATTAAAGGTCACAATCCTCCAGCGGCTATCGATAATCATGACACCATCGGCGCTCTGCGAGATGATGGCATCGAGGCGCTGCTTTTCGCGCAGCACGCCTTGGTAGAGCCGCGCGTTGGTCACTGCGATCGCAGCTTGGTCGGCGAAGGCGCGCAGCAGCTGTTCGTCTTCGGCGCTAAAGGCGACGTTAACCGCCGCTCGAAAAACATAGATCGTGCCGATATTGTTGCCATAAAAGGTCAGAGCCAGCGCGATGGCTTGGCGCAAAGGCAGATGAGTCTCCATTGCGATATCGCGTAGGGCGATGCCTCGCTGCTGGATGTGGGCTTGGTCGTGATCGAGCGGTATATCGAGCAAACGGCGAAAGGCGGGCCAGATCTCGCGTGGCAAGCCCCAAGCCGCTCGCACCTGCAAAGGGCCATCGGGCAGGTCGCTATCATACAGCGCGATTAAGCCCGAGGTGCCAGCAAGAATCTGTACGGCGCTCTCGATCACAACGCTCAAAACGCTGGTGAGATCTAATCGGGCTGTCATGGCACGAACAACCCGCAAGAGGTGTTCATGTTGACGGAGGTAGCGGTTCTCTTCAACCATATGCGGCCTAACTCTGCCTACAGATCGATTCGGAAAGAGAGCTGCTTCTCAGCGCTCGCTTAAACTACCTTTATCATACCAGAATCGAGCAAAAAGAGACCGCACTCTAAAGCCTACTAACAATCTGCTAACAGTTCGCAGACCGCTTTCTAACACTCCGTGAATGCTGATCTAATATTCGCCTCCTATACTTAAAGACGTAACGAGCGGGAGTGTAGAGAACCGCTCCTAAAGAAAATAACTGAAATCTGTGGAGGTACAAACTATGGGTGCTATCAATCGTTGGGATCCGTTCCAAGAGGCTATCAGCCTGCGGGAAGCGATGAATCAGCTCTTCGAAGGTAGTTTTGTACGTGACCTCCCGACCAACCGACTCGCTAGCTTCACGCCCGCTATCGACCTGAGCGAGACCTCCGATGCCTTCATCGTCGAGGCCAGCTTACCGGGCCTGAAAGCTGAAGATATTAACGTCTCGATCGAGGACAACGTATTAACCATCAGCGGTGAGCTCCAGCAGAAGGAAGAGCACAAGGAGCGCAACTACCATCGCGTCGAACGGCGCTACGGTAGCTTCCGTCGTAGCATCGCTCTCCCGAACAGCGTCCAAGCTGAAAAAGTCGAGGCTAAGCTTGAAAACGGCGTCTTGCATCTCAACATTCCCAAGGCTGAGGAAGCCAAACCGCGCCGTATCACCGTAAACGTCGCAGCCTAAACATCCTTCCACATAGGCGAGCGAGGCGGGCAGATCCGATCTGCCCGCCTCGTTTGATTCGTGCCGAATTTGAAGAGACAGTTAGTCGCTAAAAATATCGAAGATATCGAAAACACTCCAATCGCCGCCGTCGCTCGCGCTCTCTGCAAACGAGCCAAGCGCCTCGAACACACCGTTGCTAGCACCTTCGGCCACGCTCTCGCTGGCGCTGCTGGCCGCTTCAGCTGCTGCTTCGGCCGCGCTGCTGGCGGCTTCCCCTGCTTGTTCGTCGCCCACAAAGAGCTTGCTAGCATCGTTCAGCATCGTAAAGAAGTTGTTGCTAGCCGTATTGAGCTGAGTCATAATCGCGTCGCTGAGGCTATCGAAGCTCGGTAACGATGGCGCTTGCTCGGGCGGGCCATATGCAAGCTCGCCGCCCATACTGGCACCATCTTGGTTCACCGTCTCAAGCCTGCCCACATGCATGTGCGGCAGGTTGAAGAGATCGAACGACGTAGATTCGTGGCTTAGATCGCCGAAGGGATCGAACAGCGAACCTGTCATAGCCCGATAATTTTTGAGCCATTCCTGCTCGATTCCAAAGGCGACCGCGTAGGGCAGCAAGCGATTGAATTGGGCTTTAGCCTCTTGGATATTGGTGTAACGTTTGAGGTTGCGCAGATAGCGCTGGAAGGCTTCGATTTGGCCGCGCACTTCTGTGCCTTTAGGCAGCCGATAACGTAGACGCGGACTAATGATGATCACAGCGATAGTGCTCGCGAAGGCCGCCAGCAGCAGCACGAGCATCATCGAAGGATATTGCGGCCACAGCAACATAACCATCGCGCCCAGAACAAGCTCGATCCCGATCGCATAGGCTCCCCACATTCTCGTGAAGAAGCGCAGATCCCGTAAGCTATCGCGCCAGTAGCCGCTCGTTACAACGACCTTTTCCTGATCTTCGAGGAGTTGTCGATACACCGCCTTCAGGCCGCCCAGCAGCGAAACGACTCGTTCGCTTTGCCCAGCGAAGAGCGCCGTTAAGAGGTTGTGCTCGAACAGGTCGAGCGGGCGCGAGTGACGATTGAGATAGCGCAGACTGATCTGCTCGCCGTGTCGCTCCATGCTGATCACCCGTCGTCGAGCCAGATCGAACAAGGTCGCCATCACATGGCGCACCTCAAGTTGCTCGTCGATCAGAAAGGCGGCGATCGCTGGCGGCAGCTTTTCGGGCGGCTCTTTGAGAAATTCGCTCTGCAGAGCGCGCTGGCGGGCGTGGCGCTGTTGATACCACAACAAGAGCAGATACAGCGCTGTGCCGAGCACGATCAGCCCGGCCAGCACCAAGAGCATCAGTTTGATAAAAGCTTCAAGGGGCGCATTTTGCTGTTGGAAGAGGGCGAACAAGGGAGGCGTTTGGAAGGCCCACAAGACCGAAACACACCGGAAGAGCTGATATTCCATGGCTGGTTCTTCTTTTCTGATTTTGTTAATTCGCCGCGTCTCGCACTCGACAGGTCACACTCCAAACTTAGCAACAACATATACGCAAGCGAGTTGCAAAAAGTTCCACTCTTCCACAGGCGAAATACTACGCAAAGCTATCTAGCGGCAACGTCTCTAGCGCCAGAAGATCCCAACCGCGTCCGCCTACGGCTATCAACATCCTGCCCGCCACTATGGATAAGGAATTCGTTTGTGGGAAGGATAACAGCAGTTCCAACGCCTCAAACAGCTTTCGGATCGCACCGCAAACAGCCATGTACCACGCTAGCGAGGACCAAACCAAATAAAAACCCGATGCTTGAACGGCATCGGGTTTTTGTATGCTTTGAGCCTAAGCCTTAGTCGAAGCGCTTCGATCCAGCATCGCCGCTACTAGGCGAGCTGCTCCAGCCCGCTGAGCGCGACGAGCTTGCTGCTGACGAACTTGATGATCTGGTAGAGCTGAAGAGCCAGTTCCAGAAGCGCTTGTTCGAGCCATAGAGCAGCTCAGACTGCTGTGCCGAAGCTTGTTCGGCCGGAGAAAAGGCCCGCGAGGCATCGTTCAGCAGCATAAAGAAGTCTGTACTGAGTGTGTTTAGGCCATTGATGGTCGCCGAGCCGAGCGAAGAGAAGCTTGGCAACGAAGCCGTCGAGCGCGCTTTGCTCTCGGCGGCTCGCCCAAACAGAGCGGCTTGCTGCCCACCCGAAGCAGATGCGCTGGCTACGCTCGGGCGAAGACTCGCTGTCGTGCCCTGGGGCAACCCAGCGTTATAGCGCGTCACATTGGCGAACCAGCTCGGGGTCGGTATTTGCACCTCCGAGAAGGTCTTGATCCACTGTTCTTCTAAACCAAAAGCCACCGCATAAGGCAGATAGCGCTCGAACTGCTCGTTCGCTTTGTCGAGCTCGGTATAGCGTTTGATATTGATCAGATAGCGTTTAAAGGCTTGCAAGCGCACGAGCGCATCGTCGCCCTTGGTACTGCGTTGTACACTCCAAGGCGAAAAGATGCCGAACAACAGCCCAACCGCTGTGGCGGCGATCACCACCCAAAAGGCCTGCGGCGCATATTGCGCGAAGAAGAGGTAGTAGGCCGCCATACCCAGCACACACAGCAACATGCTGGCGAGGCGGGCGCGCCGCTTCCAACTGCGCTTGAACTCTTCGGGGTCATGCCTCCAATATCCAGCCTTGATCGCTTCGTCGATCAGGTAGCCGCGCCAGCGCGTGAAACGCCAGACCAGGCCACCATACACGCTCGCACTGGCTTTGAGGCTGCTGCCAAACAAGTGCTCGAAGATCTGGCGCTCGAAGGTATGCAGGCCGTTTTGCGCCATCGATGGCCGCTGAAACTCGATGGTGTGCCCAGAACGGTTGATCCAGAGTTGGTTGCGGCGCGTCAGATCGACCAAGGTGGCGATTAAGTGGCGCGGCAGCACCTTGCCGTCGAGCAGCAGACCCGCGAGCGCTGGCGCTATACCATCGGGCGGCTGAGACAGATACTCGGCCACCACGGCTGTGGGCTGAATGCGGCGCGAACGCAGCCAGAGCGTTAACCAGGCCAGCAGCCCACCCAAGCCGATCAGACCCGCCAGTGTCAGAGCGATCAAGTTGAAGCCAGACTGCATACGCTCAAGGTATTGCCAACGCGCCTCGCTGATCGGGAAGAGACCGTGGGGAACCTGCACTCGTATCTTCCACGTTTGACCTGGCTCGAATGGGCCATGCCTATAGACCAAGCTACGCTCATCGATCCGTTCGGGCGCCGAAGCTTCCACGTTATCGAGATAGCTCGTGGTTAAGATGTTGTATTGCGGAAGATCGCTCGGAAAGATCACGGTAACTTGAGCCGCTTCGATCGGATAGGCGCGCTCGGCTTCGATGAAGGCCCACAAGAGCTGATCGCCGCCTTCATAGACTTGTAGCGCACCTTCGAGCTGATAGAACAGGTCGAAGCGCAGCGTGGTGTCTGAAACTGGTGGAAAGAACCAGGTGATGCTTCGTTCGTTTTTAGCCTTTGTGACTGTAAAGGTGTATTCCGTTTGAGATGTGCTCTCGCTAAACTCTCGATCGCCGAGCCGGAGCGACCAAGCTCCGATGGTATCGACCCGATTGAGCGGGATAGTGTACGTGGCGGAATCGAACGGGCCGCCTATGAAGCGTATGTCCCACGTTTCGTGTACATCGATACGGTTATCTGTTTGAATGGTGAAGATGGCATTGCGCCGTGTAAGCACCATAGATGTAGCTTGTGCGCTGCTGTTCGGAACAAAGCCGAACAGCAGGACAAAGGTTGCTATCAACAGAACAATGCGCCCTCTATATGCTTTCATGTTTTCTCAATTCCCCAATTAGACGTGTGTCGTCTCAACAAGCTAAGGGTCGTTGCTCTACCAACGCTCTCTGTTTATCAGAAAGCGATAGATAATACCACTAATCGAAGCTGCTCGATCCACCGCCACCGCTACGCCGCGAACTGCTCCAACTCGACGAGCGCGAAGACGACCGTGATGACGATGAGCTCGATGAGCGTGACGATGAAGAGCTCGCTGAATCCGATGACGAACTTGGCGAATGAAGAAACCAGTCCCAGAAGCCGTTGTTCGAATCGGCAGCAGCTTGCGATTGGTGACCGGATGCATCCGAGCGAAAGATACGGCTCGATTGTCGAGAAGAGACATAACTCGACGGTGTAAAGGCTTGCGCTGCGTCGTTTAACATCGAGAAGAAGTCCGAGCTAAGCGAGTTCAGGCTGTTGAAGGTTGCTGCGCTGAGGGAGTCGAAGTCTGGGATGGAAGGCGCTAGCGACGAGAGCGCCTCGCTATCTCCTAGTTTGCCAAAAAGCTTGCTCTGGCCCTCACTCGAAGCGCTTGCAGCGTTTGAAGATGTTGATGATGGACGCGCCTCATGCTCTGTGCTCCTGCCGAAAAGCCGATTCTCGCCAAGTTTTGGCAACTCTTCGCGCTCTGCGATCCTTTGAAAGAGCCGCGTTTCGCCTCTGCCTGCAGCAGAGGAGATTGCACTGCTTTGGCTTGCGCTCGTTGTTTGTGGCGCACCTTCCCTATAGCGCGTGATATTACTGAACCAACCAGGCGCTGGCGTACGCACCTCGGCAAAAGCCTTGGTCCACTGCTCCTCTAAGCCAAAAGCCACCGCATAGGGCAGGTAACGCTCGAACTGCTCCTTGGCTGTATCGAGCTCGCTATAGCGCTTGATATTGCCCAAATAACGTTTAAAAGCTTGCAGGCGCATAAGCATTGCATCGCCCTTGAGGCCGCGTTGCACAACCCAGGGCCGAAAGAAGCCGAATATCAAGGCGACCGTACTGGCTGCGATAACGACTACAAAAGCGAGTGGCGCATAGTAAGAGAAGTACCAAAAATAGGCTACCAGCCCAAACACTAGCAAGACCCAAGCCATTATTCGAGCCTGCTTCTTACGCTTCTGGTTATACTCCTCTGGATCGCTTTGCCAATAGCCTTCTTCGATCGCTTCCTCGATCACATATTTGCGCCAGCGTTCAAAGCGCCAATACATTCCTCCATAGATATTTGCGCTGCTCTGGAGTGTGCTGCCAAACAGTTGATCGTAGATCTTGCGCTCGAAGGGGTGCAGCGCGTTTGTATCTGTTGTGGGCCGTTCGAACTCGATCATGCGCCACGAGCGCTTGATACGCAGTTGGTTGCGGCGTGTCAGATCGACTAAGGTGGCGATCAGGTGGCGCGGAAGCAGCCTATCGTCGAGCAGCATACCTGCCAACGCTGGCGGAATATCGTCGGGCGGCTGAGCCAAATATTCCGCAACCGTTCTAGCCTGAGTGCGATGCGCACGCAGCCACAGCATCAGCCACGCTAATATGCCAAGCAATATGATCAAGCCCGCAAGGGTTAGAGAGATCAGATTAAAAGTCGCTCGCATACGCTCGAGCTGCTGCCAATTGGATTCGTTGACGGGGAAGAGCTGATGCGGGAACTGAACTCGCAAGCTCCAAGTGTGGCCCGGCTCGAAGGGGCCGTTGCGAAACACCAATGTGCGCGCATCTACGCGCTCTACGCCCGAGAGCAACTCTTTGTCATCGAGATAGCTCGCCATCAAGGTTGTCTCTTCGGGCAGGTCTGTCGGGAAGATCACGGTCACTTGGGACGACTCGATCGGATAGGTCCGATCGGCTTCGATAAAGGTCCACGAGAATTGATCGCCGCCTTCGTAGAGTTGTAGCGCGCCAACGAGTTGATATGAAAGCTCGAAGGTGAGCGTTTCATTGGATACAGAAGGGAAGAGCCATTTGATCGAGCGCTCATCTTTGCTGTTGCTCAAGGTGTAGCTATAGGCTAAGCCGCCATTGCTTTCCTTAAATTCTGTGTCGCCGAGCCGTACCGACCAAGCGCGAATATCGTCGACCAGATGAAGCGGAATGGTGCGCGTCGCAGAGTGAAAGGGGCCGCCGATAAAACGTACTTGCCAGATCTCTTCTACGTCGATGATGTTTTGCTCTCGAATGGTAAAAACCGCGTCGCGCCGTTCGAGCACGACCGATTTGGTTTGGGCGCTGCTGGGCGGAACGAGCCCGAACAACAAGCCAAAAAGAGCGATCAGCAGAGCAATGCGCCCACAATATGCTTTCATAAATCCCCCTATACCCTTGCTTCAACGTCTTGGGGCCTCATACCAAATTCGGTTGATTACTTTCTATTTGGCCTTCGGCAGAGTGGAAGGTAGCTCTTTTTGTTGTGTGCTCTTTCGCGCTGTCGCGCGAAAGAGCACACAACGTCTTTCCCTCGTTTTGTTTTCTCGCGTTAAGCAAATGCACGTCTTTCAAACGAATTTGGTATCAGCTAGCGAAGAGTTGAATAATTCAGCGGTTTCTCAAAAGAGTGATTCATCGCCACTTGTTGATCTCATCGCTTATCGTATGGAGATAGACAGACGCTCTGTTCGATGCACAGTCGAAATCGAGAATCGAGCCTAAGCTGGCTAAGAAGCCGTGTAGACTTAGAGGCTTGTAGTGGCGAGAATGTTTCGATTATCTGTGAGAGGATGTCCAGATCGTTTCACGTTGTAGAGGCGAGAAGATCCTTAAACAATCTGGATACCAGCAAATCGTTTGTTGGCCATTGAGGTAGCTCTTTAATTAGAACCGTTTTGAGAAGGCAGATCGTTATTGCGCTCTACCCGAAGCGAGCAGAAGACTGTTAAGCGCTTTGGTATCGCTCTTACGAAAGTTTTGGTGTGCCATTGCAACCGATAAACGTGAGCTATCGTCTACTTGCTTGAGCAGATGCATCAAGATGCGCTTATAGCGATGTGATGTTTGGTGTTGTGGGCTTCCTTTTCAACTAGACAGCTCAAGAGCCGCGCAATCTATAATTACATTACGCCATATGTCTCAATTGGTTGCATCGTGCTTATGGTGCATTCTTGCCAAGTTTAGATCCAGTCTTTTCAAGTTTGTTCAAACGTCTGAGAAACACATGTCTATGAACACCACAAAGAACTCAACTTTCCAAACCGAGCGGCTTATTCTGCGCCCACCCCGTGAAAGCGACCTTGCAGCTATCTTTGCAATCCACAGCGATCCCGAAACGAATGTCTATAATCCCAGCGGCCCCATGCGCCATATGCACGAGGCTGAAGAGTATTTTCAACGATGGAGCGAGGCTTGGCGCGAGCATGGCTTTGGTTATTGGGCTATCGCTACTTTGGCTGCGCCCGAAACGATTATCGGCTTTGGCGGTATCACTCCAAAAATTCACGATAATCGACCTTTCAACAATTTTTATTTTCGCTTTACCCCTTCGGCCTGGGGCAAAGGTTATGCCCAAGAAATGGGCCGCCAAGCCCTAAAATGTGCTTTCGAGGTATGGGATCTCCCTCAAGTTGAAGCTCTAGTTCGCAGCATCAATACTCCTTCAATTAAGGCCTTAGAGCGCTTAGGAATGCGTCGAATCGGCCTGATCGATGAAGTTCCACCGCTCGCGCCGAGCCTGCACTATTTGATCGATCGTCAATCGTGGAAATAGATAGAACCCGTCTCATGAGAGCGGTCAATATGCTACAATAGAGATCATCAAAGACGATTATTATTTTGAAGATATAGGTGGAATACTAGTGGACGCTATTCTCGCTCTCGAAGACGGGCGCGTCTTTTATGGACGTTCGTTTGGTGCGCCCGGCGAGCGCATCGGAGAAGTCGTGTTTAACACGGGCATGACCGGCTATCAGGAGGTTATTTTTGATCCCTCCTACAGCGGTCAACTCGTGACCATGACGGCACCCCATATTGGCAATACAGGCATCAATGAGATTGATCCCGAGTCGCTGAAGCCCCAAGTTGCGGGCTTTATCGTGCGTGCATATAGCGAAGATTACAGCTCGTGGCGTGCTCGCGGCAGCGTAAGCCAAATCTTGCGCGACTATGGCATCGTTGCAATCAGCGATGTCGATACCCGTGCCCTGACTCGCCATATTCGAACGGTTGGTGCCCTGCGCGGCATCATTTCGACCGAAACGACTGATATCGCTACGCTGGTCGCCAAGGCCAAGGCAGCCCCCGAAATGGAAGGTCTCGACCTCACCGGTGTTGTGACCTGTAGCGAGCCTTACGAATGGACTTCCGGAACGCCAAGGGATTTCTCGATCGGCTCCTATCCTCCGCTGCCCGAAGGCCAGGAACCGTACCATGTGGTTGCCTTCGACTTCGGCCTGAAACGCAATATTTTGCGCCGCTTGGTCGATCATGGCTGCCGCGTTACCGTTGTGCCCTCGAAGACCAGCGCCAGCGATGTTTTGGCGCTCAATCCCGACGGTATTTTCTATTCCAACGGCCCGGGCGACCCCGCCGCTGCGACCTATGCCGTTGAAACCCTGCGCCAACTGCTCGGCAAAAAACCAGTCTTTGGCATCTGTTTGGGCCACCAGTTGATGGGCCTCGCTCTGGGCGGAAAGACCTTCAAGCTGCCCTTCGGCCACCACGGCTCCAACCATCCGGTGCGCCATCTCAAGACGGGCAAGGTCGAGATCACAACCCAGAACCATGGTTTTGCAGTTGATCCCGCCTCCCTTCCCGACGATGTTGAGGTGACCCATATCAACCTTAACGATAAGACAATCGAAGGGCTGCGCCATCGCTCGATACCGGCCTTTAGTGTGCAATACCACCCAGAGGCTGGCCCTGGCCCGCACGATGCGAGCTACCTCTTCCAAGAGTTTGTCGAGTTGATGCGCAAATAGCTTCTTGCAGATACGACCCGGCTACAACGACGGCTCATTACGGGTCGTCGTTGTAGTATCTTATCGGCGGCTTGCATGGCCTAAGACCAAATCCGCTTTAACGATGTGCCTTCTCGCAACGCGGAAAACACGAGGCAGAGGAACGAAAAGAAACAGGTTCCACTCTGCCGAAGGCCAAAACAGAAAGCGATCGTCCTGATTTGGCATGAAACTCGCTTTCGCAACAACAAATTATAGCTGTAGCGCATCCCCAACAATAAGCTATAATGGACACAACACCTACTACAAACCTACTACAACACGTACACTATCTGTAGTATGTGACACGAAATCCGTTTGTGTAATGGGGGCGGTTTCGCTAGCGAGGTAGATACACCTCGGGTGGCGGGCGGGCCGTTGGTAGCCGTAGGCGGACGCGCTAGCTGCCTTGTTTGGTGTAAAGACCTCACCGCCAAAGCGCTGAAGTATGCAAGCGGATTTGCTATGACACGATGCTACGGTTGGTCTCTGGGTGGCGTTTGATTTTGGAATATTGCTCACCAGTTTCCTGCGAGGTCTGTTATGTTACAGTTCGCCTCCACTCATCGTCAAGCGATCGATGCGTATCTTACAACCCTCCAAACCGATACCAGCTGTGAGGCGGTGCTTCTGCTCGACCAAAATGGGGATCTAATTGCTTCGCAGGGAAACATCAACAAACAAGATGTCGTCCATCTTGGCACGCTGATCGCTGGCACCTTTGCCTCATCGCGCGAGATCGCACGCATGATGAGCCATCGCGACGAGGTACAGGTCTTGTTTCAGCAAGGCGAGCGCGCCAATACGCTCTTCATGCTGATCAAGGAACGCTGGATCTTGGTCTTGATTTTACAAACCGCTCAACCGCTCGGCGCTGTCAAACTTCGCACGCGCCAAACCGTGCTCGAACTCGGCAAAGTGCTCGACGACATGGCCCACTCTGCGCGCACTCAATCCATGCGTGCAGCCTCCAAAAAAGATATTCCTTGGCCACGTGCAAGCGGTTATGCCCAACGTCTGGCTCAACTACGTGTCTTGCTCGCCACCGACTTCGCCAGCGCCGGAAGCCAAGCTCTTAGCCTGCTCGAAAAATACCTTGAAGAATTGGCGCGCAGCTTTGGTTATGGTGATGGGCCGAACAATATGGGGCGTTATGTGGCCTTTTTGCGTGCCCACAACGTGCTCAGCAGCGACATGCTCAAACGCGCCGAGCTCTATACCCAAGCCTACAACTATCTCACCCACAGCTATGGCCTGCAAACCAGCCCTGCCCTTGCCGAAGAAGTGATCGGTTATATCGCTCAGCTGCTGCGCCAAGCGGCCACCACAGCCGCGCGCATTATGACGAGCAATATTCACTGCATTGCTCACGATAGACCGCTCAGCGAGGCGCGCGATCTTATGCTGCGCGAAGGCGTGGGTCGCCTGCCCGTTTTGCAAGATGGCCGCCGTCTGGTTGGTCTACTGACCGAGCGTGATATCGTAATCGCCGAAGCCGAGGCGCTTCAGCTCAATAAATCGCTTGAGGAGCGTACCGTCCAAGAGGCTCTGCCGATCGATAGCCGTTTGCGCGTCGTCACAATCGGAGCCGACGCACGCTACGAAACCGTCGTCGAAGTCTTGCGCAAGCCGCATGTCCAAGCCCTGATCGTCACGCACGACGGCGAAGAAGGGCGACCTCTCGGCATCATTACGCATGCCGATCTCCTATATCGCTCCTAGCTCGATCATGAGACTGGTGCCAGATCGCTTTGTTTCCTTTAGCGTGCTAGCGGCGAGGTCGCTTGCCTCAAGAAGGTCCTAACCGCGTCCGCCTACGGCTATAAACAGTCCATCCACCAAAACGAGCTTCTATCTGCGCCCCGCGGCTCTCGCAAACGGGCGATACGAATCGATTGCCTTAAGATCCTTCTTCTTGCGAGCTATTATGCTCATCACCTCTCCACCTAAAAGGTAGCTATGACACCCTCCACTCGAACCCTCAAAATCGATCTTTCTTCTGAACTCCAAGCCCTCTCATACCAAATCCGTTTAAAGACCTACATGCTCTTCGCTCAGAAAAACGAAAAGCTGGGAAAAGGAAAGAGTCACGTTCCGCTCTGCCGAAGGCCAAAGAAAACCTAATCAACCGGATTTGGTATCACTTCAGTGGCGCACACTTGAAGCATCTGACCTTTCAGCTCTTTTAAAACGAGCTCAAACCCTTTTGCAGCTTGCAACATGCCGGAGAATAGGAAGTCTGGCTCGATGTCAATCTCAATAATCCTCACGCCGCCCAGCTCTATCGCCGGATCGGTTTCAAGCTTGCGAGCCGACGAGCACGCTTCGCCCGCCCTAGCACAGATTAATTGAGGCGCTGACCAACAAGCTGTTTCATCAAAAAGAGTACGCCGAACGAGATCGCAAGCAGAATCACCGCCAGCGTAATGGCAACGTTGAGATCTTGTTCAAAGCCTTGATAGATCGCCAAAGGCATGGTTTGGGTGCGACCGATAAAGTTGCCTGCGAAGATGATCGTCGCCCCAAACTCGCCCAAGGCTCGCGCCCAAGTTGTAACAATGCCGCTAAACAACGAAATCCACGCTAGCGGCAGTGTAATAAGACGGAACACTTGCCAAGCGCTTGCCCCATCGAGCGCAGCAGCATCTTCAAGCTCGCGCTCAACCCCCATAAAGCCTGTGCTTGCCGCTTTGATATAGAGCGGCGCGGCCACAAACACTTGCGCTAGCACAACTGCACTCTGCGTAAAAGCCAGTTCGATACCCCACATGCTAAGCTGTTGGCCCAAGAGGCCGCGCCGCCCAAACGCCACCAATAGTGCGATACCAGCCACCGAAGGCGGCAGCACCATAGGCAGATCGATCAGTGTATCGAGCAGGGTGCGCCCACGAAACGAGCGGCGAGCCAACAGATAGGCGATCGGAGTGCCGAACAGAATCGTCACCAGCACCGTGAGCGCGGTGGTCTTCATGCTCAGTGCCAGCGCTTGGCGCACATTCTCGCGCAGCAGATAGCTTAGCAGGTCCACCAAGGGGATGCGAAGCAGCAGTGCTAGCAATGGCAAGGTCAAAAAGACCAGCATGGGGAGGCTCAGTAACGATAGCCAAAGCCACGACAAAGGCCCGCTCGATAATGATTTCCGAGCGGGCAGCACATTCAACCAACGTGTTAGTGGGCTTTCAGTCATTGGCAGGCACAAACCCATACTTAGCGAGAATCGTCTGACCCTCAGGCGAGAGGATATATGCTACAAAGGCCGCTGCCAATTCGGGCTGTGCGGCGCGTTTTGTTACCGCAATCGGATAGCTTGCAACCGTGTTAAGCTCGTTGGGGATCTCTAGCGTTTTGACCTTGTCGGCCGACTCAGGCGAGACATCGGTTGTATAGACGATGCCTGCGTCGGCTTCACCCAAAGCTACCTTGCTAAAGACCGATTTTACATTATCTTCATACGAAACAACATTCGCCAACACCGTTGAGCTGTAGCTTTCTGTATATTCGGGCAGCGCTGAAGCTTTCTCTAAAAACGTTAGAGCATAGGCTCCCACTGGAACACTCGGACTCGCCAACACCAATTTCAGATCGGGTTTAGCTAAATCGGCCAAGCTATTAAGATTTCCAGGGTTGTCACTAGGATACACTACAACGAGGCGGTTGTGTGCGAAGATCTCGGCTGCATCGTGAGCAATTTCGCCACCTTCGACCACCTTGTCCATCTGTTTAGTGTTTGCAGAAGCGAAAACATCGGCGGGTGCACCTTGCAAAATCTGCTCGGCCATTTGGTCGGAGCCTGCGAATTGGAAGATCACCTTCGTACCAGGATTTTGGGCTTCAAATTGGGCGGCCGCTTCCGTAAAGGCTGCTGTTAACGATGCCGCTGCAAATACTGTTAGCTCTCCGCTTGCTTGAACCTGTGCCCCACTAGAAGCCTCTGTTGGAACAGATTCGCTTATTGCTGGGCTTGATCCCACACAAGCGCTCAGGAACAGTAGGCTAAACACTGACCATACATAGCCTAGACGTTGGACCATAGCCAGCTTCCCTCCATCCTCAATTTTTGGATACTTATTTAATGAGTATCTAGCTCGATTATGGCATAGAACAAATGGCATGTCAATGATCATTGAAGTGGGCAAATCTCCACTTTCAAAGCTTGTAATGTTAATCTGTATGCGGCTACAATGCAGAAGAACATGTTGTTCCTTCTGATCTGGCACGATTTTCAAGTATATGCAAAGCGTTCATTTTTATATTATGTCTCGCTTTGCATAGCCTAAATCCTGCTCTAAAACGAAATATTTCCTATTTACTCCCCGATTTCTACCACACTAAATCGCTAAAAGTACGAAGATTCTTTCGTCTTACATTTAAAGAAATTTGATTTTGTGAAAAATAGGTATTACATTCGCCACAACAGTGTGTTATTATTTTGAATAAATTAAATAATATGTTGTTCTAATATTACGCATGGAGAATGTACATGGCTGGGCAAACAAATGGCACGCACCAAACGCTTCAACAAAAGCTTAAAGAGATCGAGAAGTTCCATCAGAAAATTCTTGATGCGCTTCCCCTTCACCTCTCCGTACATCGGGTTGAGCCTGATGAGGAATACCGACTAACCCATGCCAACAAGGCATCACTCACTGCAGACCACGCCGTTAAAGGCGATGTGATGAATAAGACCTTGCGCGAAACCATTGGGCGTGAACACGCCAAACCGATCGAGGAATTCTTTGGAACCGCTATTCAAACCCACAAGCCGATCTTCTTCGAAAACGCCATTGAGCAAAATGGCAAAATGTATTGGAACTATTGCTGCTTCTCGCCTATCTTCAATGCAGAAGGCGAAGCAACCCATATCGTCGGCTGTTGGAAAGATATTACCGCCCGAAAAGACCGCGAGCTAGCGGCTCAAAAAAGCAATCTCGACATTATCGCCGAACAAGCCTCACAGCTTGCCGAGCTTTCCACACCGATCCTCACAATCAGTGATACAACCCTCGTCATGCCGCTTATTGGTGCTATCGACTCGAATCGGGTTCAGCAAATTTTAGAGAATCTGCTAGCTGGTGTCGCAAATACCCACGCCACCTCGATCATTATCGATATCACAGGTGTGCCTGTCGTCGATAGTCAGGTCGCAGACAGTCTCATTCGTGCTTCCCAAGCAGTACGTCTGCTTGGCGCACAAGTCTTGCTTACAGGAATCCGCCCTGAAGTCGCCCAAACCCTGATCGGACTAGGCGTCGATCTTTCGTCGATCATTACGCTTGGCTCTCTCCACGACGGAATAAACTACACCCTTCGGAACTAATAAAGTGCCGCTTTGGATCTGACACTGTAGTGGGCATATCGTTCGGTTCGCTATCTCTGAATCAAGTTTAGTGTAAAGAAAGCGAATAGTTATGGCTCAAACTCTTGACCATTTCTCGAAAGAGGATATCGCTCAGATTCAAGCACTCACCGACTTTTACCAAAGTGTTTTTGACGGATTCCCCCTGAGGCTCTGTCTGTTCGAGGTGCATCCCGGTGGGGTTTTCAAACTAGCACTCATCTCGAACCATATCCATAAATTTAATTATGTTGACCCTGCCGAGGTTCTAGGTAAAACGCCCCAGGAACTGTATGGCCTGCTCGATCCGAAAGCTACTCTCAAAGGCCTCAACATAGTTCTTGAGAGCCGCCAAACCTTTCACGAAGAGAATCTTTCGCTGATCAATGGCGAAGAATATTGGATCGATACGCTCTATGCTCCTATCTTCGACGATGATGAGCAGACCATGACACATATCGTCGTTATGTATGACGATATTACGGAGGCCAAGAAGATTGAGGCAGCCGAACGTCAACAAGAGCTCGACTTGATTCGACATCAAGCCACACAGCTTGCGGAGCTTTCTACTCCTATTCTATCGATTAGTAGTGACACCTTGGTTATGCCACTCGTTGGAGCGATCGATTCGCGGCGTATCCAACAAATCATGGAAGAACTTCTGAATAGTGTTTCCAATACGCGGGCTAGCACCATCATTATCGATATTACGGGTGTCTCAGTTGTAGATACACAGGTTGCAGATAGTATCATTCGAGCCTCTCAAGCGGTTCGATTACTAGGTGCACAAGTACTCCTGACCGGGATACGTCCCGAGGTTGCCCAAACACTGGTCGGCCTTGGAGTCAACCTCGCTAATATCGTAACTCGTGGGACGCTACGTGATGGAATAACTTATGCCCTTAGGAACAACCGTCGGGCCTGAGCCCTGTTTCTGTTACCGAGGATCTCGCTATGATACCAAAGGGTGAACCAACCTACGATCCACTCCCCAAGGACGTTCTAGGCTTGCAAGCGTTTTACCAGAGCATCTACGATAACCTGCCAGTTCATCTCTTTGTGTTTGAGGCCAGCACAACAGATGATTTTCGGCTTATTATCCAAAATAGTCCTGTTGAAACGCCCGAAAAATCGAGTGTAGCTAATCCATACACCCTGCTCCAAGCTGAAGATCGCTATACTGTCGAGAAGCTCTTGGCTGACTGCTTTACAAGCCAGAAAGAGATCCATATCGAACAAACCTTTGAGATCTCTGGGAAGACGCGCTGGTATGAAAACATCTATCTACCAATCTTCAATGATGAACAAGTGGTGTCATACCTTGTGGCGCTTTGGGATGATATCACCACCCAAAAAGAGGCTGAAATCGCCGAACAGGAACAACAGGTCTCTTTGATTGAACAACAGGCGATCCAGCTTAAAGAGCTCTCAAGCCCGATACTCTCGATCAGCGAAGACATTATGGTCATGCCCTTAGTTGGGGCAATTGATTCAGGTCGTATCCAACACATTATGGAACACCTGTTGATGAGTGTATCGAAGTATCAGGCCAGCATTATCATTATCGACATCACGGGGGTGCCGATTGTCGATGAGCGTGTCGCTGACGATTTATTGCGAGTATCGCAAGCTGTTAGGTTGTTGGGGGCAGAGGTTGTCTTGACGGGAATCCGTCCAGAAGTGGCTCAGATCTTGGTCACCCTCAGTGTTGACCTCTCTCAGCTTACAAGCCGAGGCACCTTGCGCGACGGTATTAGGTATGCTTTAAGCTGTCTCAATACTATCCCTAATAGCTATTCCATATCGTAAAACAACCTTGTATGACCCATCTGCTCGCTATAGCCTCATAATGTGTATGCTTTGTGTCCAATTCCACATGCCAAAAATATAAGGATGTGTCACGTTCTACGGCAACACATCCTTATAAAAACGCTTTGATCTAGAGAGACAGCAGTATTTAAAACTCGCCCACAGCATATTTCGTATGCGTAAGACGTTCAACTTTGCCAGTTTTCCCCACAACAATAGCGATTACATCGATTCGCCAGTTGCGATCTGGCTCGATCTGCTCGCTTTCTAAGTAGGTCTGTGCTAACGCAATCAACTTATGTTGTTTGCTAGGTGTTACCGATTCCTCTGGCGAGAGCAGGGCTTCGCCCTTTTTTGTACGCACCTCAATAAACACCAAGCCTTCAGCATCCTGTGCGACGATATCGAGCTCGCCGATTGCGCAACGCCAACCTGTGGCTAAAACGGTGTAACCTTGACGAAGAAGATAGGCATGCGCAACAGATTCTCCAAACGCCCCCAAGCGACGACGTGAAGCTGGCATACATGCTCCAGATGCTAGGGCGCCTGTTCTGTCGTTGTTCTACAGCTGCCTAGTTATGATAGGCATATTTGCGCCATACTTCGTGACGTTCTAACTCTCCCAGCAAGGCAAATGCAACATATTGCGGTTGACGCGGTTTGCTCAACAGCGTCATACGGGCCTCTTCAGGAGTGCGGCCACCTTTGCGATGGTTACAATCACGGCAAGCGGTCACCACATTTTCCCAGACCGTCTGTCCTCCTTGAGAACGCGGTACAACATGGTCAACCGTAAGGTGAAGTCGCCCGGGTTGGGTTCCACAATACTGGCAGGTTTCGCGATCGCGAGCGAGTACGCCGCGACGAGAACATGGAAGGCGCAAACGACGAGGGATTTTGATGTACCGTACCAATCGAATCACGATCGGCATGTCGAAAGCGATATTACGAGCGCGAAGTTGTTGCTCAGCCGCCTCGATCAGCTCCGCTTTCTCCTGCAAAATCAGGATGACAGCCCGTCGTACAGAGACAAGCTGTAACGGCTCGTAACTAGCATTGAGGACTAGAACTCGTTGTCCCAAGGTGCCACCCCCTCAAAACGCAACCGCCAAAGACATACTTTGGCGATACTCGCGCGAGGGTAGTAAGCCCTCAGCGCAAGAGGAAACCGCCCATCGGACAAGCCGTGCTAACTGCGCGGATTGCACGCAGCAACCAAGTAACGCTGGCATGACAAAAAACAGCACCCACACGAGTACCGCTTTGTACACCGGCTGGTATTGGGTTAAGCACAGACTGATGAGCGAACATGTGATCCTTTGTTATATACGACAAGTCAATCGAGAACAGGCAATGATGAAAATACAGTAGTTCTTATTACTCAAACAGCTTCATGCTACATGTTTTTAGGCCATATGTCAATCTATTTTCTCAGCATAATAACAATTTACTATTTAATTTGTTGTTAGGCACTATAAAGACAAAAAGCGCTATAAGTATGTAGCCTATGCTATAATTACTACGTCGAAAGGCACACTTTTCTTTCGATAAGCCGTCGTTTCTTTTTTAATACTATGCCAAATCTTACAACGAGCCTCTTACAGCATTTTCCCCACGATCAGATTTACGATTCACGTTTACATTATCTGCGTTTTTATAGCCTAGCCCTCCAAACGGTTAAAGGCTGTTACCTCTACCTGCCTCCTGAGGCCAAACAATACCCACAGATGCGTTTTCCGAGCGTTTACTTCTTGCGCGGCCACGAGCGCGAATGGATCAATTCGGCCGAAGATGCCTCGCGTGGGAAGCGTAATCTGATCGACGTCTACCTCGACTTGCGGGCGCGCGCCTTGGTCGGCCCTATGATCTTGGTTTTTCCCGGAATTTCGAGCGACGATAATCACTGGCCTGGTCTGCTCTGTAATTGGCGCGCGCCCGCTCTCGCGCAGGGTGCTTCAGGCGTAGGAACGGGCCGTTTCGAAAGCTATTTTATTGACGACCTCATCCCGCTGATCGATCGGCGCTTTCCAACGATCGCCAAAGGACAGCATCGTGCGCTGGCAGGCTTCTCGCTAGGTGGTTTTATGGCTTTTAAAATCGCTATGCAATACCCAGCGCTCTTTGCGAGCGTCAGTGCCTACGACGGCACCTTCCTCTATAGCCACGAAGATGGCGAGAGCCTCGACCGCGACGATAGTGTGATCAAAAATCCGATCTTCGCGCCTGCCTGGGGCGAGCCGCGCGATTTCGCATTTATTCAAGCCAACAACCCGAGTACACTGCTTAGTCGAGCCGATTTACAACACTTGAAGCAGATCAAATGGATGATCCAATATGGGCCCGAGAGCGGCGAGCCTTGGTCATCGAATTACTACCGTGGCGCTGCCATGTTGAAGCTCATGGAGCGGCACGGCCTAGAGAATCAGCTTGATTCTGCGGTTTTGGCTGACGGAGAACACAGTTGGCGCACTGCAGATCGCCATATTGCAGAAGCTCTGCCGATCCATTATTGTGCTATAAGATGTAGTAAAAACTCATTTTTTGGTAATAATCTGGTAATACCTAAAATTTAAGATGAAGGCGTATTAGGAAATCGTATTCGTAGACCTCCCAACAAACAACCCACTCCGTCTACGAATGACACACACACAGTACGTTGCTCGAAAAAGCCTAATACATTGCTCGTCATACTAACTGAACGATAAGTATTGCTAGCCTTGACGAGCACGAAAGACAGGTACACTTGTACCTTGACAAATGACACTGTAAGGGCGTCCCAGCACACAACCAAGCTTTCAACCAACTCTCATTCCAGCCAACCC
The DNA here is from genome assembly GCA_937902315.1 of uncultured Chloroflexales bacterium. GTDB lineage: Bacteria > Chloroflexota > Chloroflexia > Chloroflexales > Chloroflexaceae > CALGUG01. The sequence goes on along the minus strand of CALGUG010000052.1, from coordinate 5,029 downwards.
TTACAGTGTCATTGTCTTTCAGTTCTCACCCCTCGTAACCTTTGGCGTTTGTCTCTCCTTTTCGGCAAGTTCCCTTATGTAGCAATGCTAACTTTCTGCTCTGTATGCGGCAATTTTCTATCGATAAAAGCCGTCTCTTTTTGGTGTGTGTAGCATTTCGATGGCACTTGTTTAAAGAAAAATGCTTGACAAACGCAGTATGGAATCGTAAAATAAGGCTAACGAGCGGGAATGGCGCAATGGTAGCGCATCTGCTTCCCAAGCAGAGGGCTGCGGGTTCGAGTCCCGTTTCCCGCTCCATTGAAAAGACCCTGTACTCGTTTGAGCACAGGGTCTTGTTTTAACCAATAGCCAAGAGTTCACTCAAAGAGCTGCAATAGAAGAGCGGAGGCAGTCAATGCTGCCTTCGCTCTTTTGATTCATCTCAAGTCTGTTTGATCATACCAAATCCATTTGATCACTTCAGCATTCCGGCGGCTTGGTCTCTTCCCCAAAGAGGACTGCCAGCGCGTCCGCCTACGGCTATCATCAGCTCTCCCGTAACCACGCTGTTGTAGCTGTGTGTCGAGAGACCGCCCCAAAATACAACGATTCAAGCGGATTTCGTATCACTTTGTATTTTGGCCTCTGGCAAGTGGAACTCATACTAAATCCGATTAATTACTTTGTGTTGTTTGGCCCATGGCAGGGTGGAACTCAACTCTTTCCCCGCTTTGTTTCCAATTACAAGAAAGCAAATCTTTAAAGCGGATTTGATATCGAACTGTTTTGGGGGCGCTGTGGACACAGGCAGCTAGCCCACCCTTATGGAGCTGTACATTAGCCACAAATCAACATACGGTCAGCGTTATCTGCCCTCACCCCCCGACCCCCTCTCCCGCACTGCGGGCGAGGGGCTGAATGGTGATGTTGTATGCGATTTCGCTACGCGAAATCGCATACAAGCTCTCTGAGTTTTGTGCTCTCAAGGATACTCCCGCGATGGTATGCGAACGATCGCCTTTTGCTGCCAACACGTCTTTTGGGTAATGCATAGCCCTTATGGAGGGCAGGATGTTGATAGCCGTAGGCGGACGCGGTTGGCACCTTGTTTGAGGTAAAGACCAGACCGCCAGAGCTGTGAAGTGCTCAAGCAGGATAGTGATTAATGCTGAAGTTTGTTAGATCATTAAAATATTTCTATGTCGCTAACAAGCGTTCATCTGATGTTTGAGGAAGCAGTATGTATTAAATCTCATACAGTTAACGAATATTGTAGACGAATATATAAGAAGCGGGGATAAATAGATTTATGATGACGATTTATACACATTTACAACCCTTCTAAATGTGTATAGAAATGGTTTTAACGTATATGAGCACCAAATCTCTTTATAACGATACTGCCTCAGAGTGCTTTATAGCTATTTTATTCCTGAAGGATTAAGAGGTGTTTAGGTAGTTTTCATGATTATTTGCGGACCATATATCGGTTAAGGATAGGTATAGATCGGGTCGACACTAGATTTTAAAGTTTATATATATTCAGTAGATGCTTAGATGAGAAAAGAAGATATTTCTGTAAAAAAATTAATGTCAAACCTTGATTTCGTATATCTGTCTATAATCACACTTTTGTTTAATTTTCAGTATTGGTATCAAGGTAATAGGGTTTTAGTTGGAAACTATTACAGAGCAATTTATTGTAGCATTCAAATTTAAACACATCAAAGCTCTTTATCTTTTCGGTATCATTCTTGCATTTACATATTTTGCTTTCTTTAACAACCTCCGAGATTAAAACAACATCGTCTCAAAGGAGCAATTATGAAACGTCGTAGCAAACAATTGTCCATTGTCTTGATATGCTTCAGCGCTCTCTTTTTTGTTTTGTTAATTCCAGCTGGAAATATTCGAGCCGCTGATACTATTACAGGACACGTGTTCTATGATCTCGATGGCGATGGAACCGATGATGGTGCGAGTGAGGTTGGAGTAGCGGGTGTAACTGTAACCGTTTATGATGCGGCGGGTACGGTTCAAGGTAGCGATATTACCGATAGCAACGGTAACTATAGCATTATTACTTCAGATACGGGCCCCTATCGTATCGAATTCACTAATCTTCCGCCTGGCTATACCAGTGGCCCGCACGGAAGCAGCTCAGAGACAAGCGTTCAGTTTATTCCTAGTGGAAATAGCTCAAATATCAACTTTGGCGTTTATATACCCGATGAATTTTGCCAAAATAACCCTGATATTGCTATTAACTGTTTCATTCCCGAAGCCCAATCTGACGCGGAGAGAGTGATCGCGCGTCTGCCATATGACAGTAGCGGCGATCATAGCGCAACCGCTTTTAGTCTTGGCAATAAAGGCGAACTAGGAACAGTTTGGGGTTTAGCCTATCAACCGAGTACCCAAACTGTTTTCTCTAGTGCCTATATGCGTCGTCATGCCGATTTTGGGTCGGGTGGGCCGGGTCAAATCTATCGCAGCGATGCGGCAGGCGTAGTAACGCCCTTCGTTACTATTCCGAATGCTGGCACGAATCCTCATCCCACAACCTTGTTCCCTTCTCCAGACTGTGTAACAGGAACAGGTGATACTTATACGCCTGTTACGGGCGATTGTTTCTTTCATGACCCGTTTTCCTTTGAATGGCCGGGGCGTATGAGTTTGGGTGATCTTGATATCTATCAAGATCTAGAGGACCCAAATAACGATATGTTGTTTGTTGTAAACCTGTTTGATCGCAACCTTTATCGTGTCACACAGCTCAACGCAACGCCAAGTGTCGCCTCGTTTGCTATGCCGTTGAACCTTCCGGGCGCGAGCCAAGGCTGTCCTCCGGATGATGTGAGACCATTTGCCTTGGCTTTTTGGCACGGGATGGGTTATGCGGGCTTTGTCTGTTCAGCAGAGAGCACTCAGAATAGTGCCGATTTGCGCGCCTATATCTACTCGTTCGATCCCCAAAGTGTGACGTTTGCAGCCTCACCCCTGGTTGAATTCTCCCTGAATTACGACCGCGGTATGGCGAATGACGTCACAATGCCTGCTCACTGGCTGCCTTGGATCAATACCTCAGCTGCGGTAACGGGAAGTGCTCATGAGAGTTTCACGGGTGCCAATTACGAGCATGTTTATCCGCAGCCCATCCTTAGCGATATTGTGTTTGATCGCGAAGGCAATATCACGGTTGGTATACGAGACCGCTTTGGAGACCAGGGTGGTTCGCTGTATGGAAGGACTGATCCTAGCTCTTGGGATACGGTCGATACAATTGCTGTGGGTGATATCCTTAAAATCTGTCGTGTAGGAGGGGTATATCAACTTGAAAATGATGGAATCTGTGGTGGTGTAGTCAGCGCAGGAAATGGAGTAACGCCTCAAGGCTTACCGCAAGGCCCGAACGGAAATGAGTTCTACTATCAAGATGCATTTCAACCTTTTGGAAGTGTTCTATATCATGAAGAATTAACCACTGGTGGCCTCGCCTATCACCCAACTCGTCATGAAGTGATGACGACAATATTTGACCCATTGTTAGATGCTTATACCGGTGGGGCACGTCGTTATAATGTCGCAGATGGCAGCCAAACAGGCGCATTTCAACTTTATGAAGGGCAAGCTAGCACGTTTAGTAAATCGAACGGTATGGGTGATGTCGAGATCATGTGCGACCAAGCCCCGCTCGAAGTTGGTAACCGTGTTTGGCTCGATAGTAATAATAACGGTCGTCAAGATCCTGGGGAACCGCCGATCCCAGGCGTTACAGTAACCCTTTATGATAGTAGTGGGACCCCAATTGCCTCCGCCGTGACCAATAGCGACGGTACCTACTATTTCAGCAGCGCTCCTGGCACAGATCAAGGGCATGTGCGCTATGGTCTACCGTTAATGCCCGGCAACGACTATAGTATCCGTATCGATACAAGCCAAACTGCTCTTGATACGCTCTTGCCGACTCTGGCGAACGATACTATCAACGCGAGCGATTTGAACGACTCCGATGGTGATCCTTCGCTGTATCCTGGTTTTGTTACCGCGCCCTTCACCGTGGGCCGTGGTGGAGCCAATAATCATACCTATGACTTCGGTTTCGCTCCTGCAGCTTTGACCTTCTCGCTTGGCAACCGCGTCTGGTTCGACACCAACAACAATGGTCAGATCGATGGCACTGAAGTCGGTGTCGATGGCGTATCGGTCAGCCTGTTCCTCGATGCCGATGGTAATGGTGTGCCCGATAGCGCCACCCCGCTGGACACAGTCATAACTGCCGACGGCGGTTACTATCGCTTCGATAATTTGCTAGCCGACACCTATGTGGTTCAGATCGATCCATCGAACTTCGCACCCAGCGGCCCGCTGGCCGGTTACAACTCCAGCACACCTACAGAGCCGCTTGCTGATAACAACATCGATAACGATGATAACGGTATCGATGACACCGATCCAGCTACAAACGGCATCTTGAGCGGCCCGGTCACACTTGGGCCAAACGCCGACGAGCCAACCGACGAGCTAGATCTCAGCCCATCGGGCCAAGGCACAGACGATGAGCGAGCCAATATGACGGTGGACTTCGGCTTCTACCGCCTAACGGTTGGCAATCAGTTGTGGGTTGATAGCAACAACAACGGTGTGCTCGATGCGGGAGAGAGCGGTACAGCACTGGCAGGTGTGCGGGTCGAACTCTACGATGGCAACACACTTGTAGCTGTGACCACTACCGATGCCAACGGTTCCTATCTGTTCGATGGGCAGACCGATAGCAATGGTGTGCCGACTGGCCTAGGTTTGGATGCAAGCAACGACTACACCGTGCGCATCCCGGCCAGCGAGTTTGCCCCTGGCAGGCCCTTGGAGTTCTTCCATTCCAGCACGGGCAATACCAGCGGCATCGATAGCCAAGATAACGGTGTCGACAATCCCGACCCAGCCACCAATGGCATCAGCAGTGCGGTCTTCAGCCTGCAGCCCGGCAGCGCCACGGGCGGCGCAAGCGTCGACAACACAAGCGCGACCACCGATAACCCCACCTTGG
>CALGUG010000051.1 GCA_937902315.1 uncultured Chloroflexales bacterium | reverse complement strand
TGAGCCAAAAATCTCCCTTATGTTAAGCGCTACCCTCGCATCGCGGATTGAAACTGAGATGAAGAATAGTCAGAGCTGCCAGCAGGAAATGTTCGAACAGCAAAAAATCCGCATCGCGGATTGAAACATCTTTGTAAGAGAGCCAAGCGCCTTTCTGATTTAGTTCGAACAGCAAAAAATCCGCATCGCGGATTGAAACATAGATAGCTCGAACAATCAATTCAATATCGTAAGGTGTTCGAACAGCAAAAAATCCGCATCGCGGATTGAAACATAGATAGCTCGAACAATCAATTCAATATCGTAAGGTGTTCGAACAGCAAAAAATCCGCATCGCGGATTGAAACCTACTTTGATGATCCTGAATTTGGGGAAATAGTCGGTTCGAACAGCAAAAAATCCGCATCGCGGATTGAAACAACCTTATGAGTGTTTAGAGTTCCCTGCATTACCGAAGTTCGAACAGCAAAAAATCCGCATCGCGGATTGAAACTTCGTCTTCTAACACTGATCGAATGATGGATTGGAGTTCGAACAGCAAAAAATCCGCATCGCGGATTGAAACTAGAAAATCCTTACTTACGACTTTATATGTTCTACGTTCGAACAGCAAAAAATCCGCATCGCGGATTGAAACTACAGACTTTCTAACTGATCTTGAAGGTTCAGGATCTGTTCGAACAGCAAAAAATCCGCATCGCGGATTGAAACTTTCAGTTCCTCGGCCTTATCGTGACTACCAACAAGGGTTCGAACAGCAAAAAATCCGCATCGCGGATTGAAACGATCCTATGGCTGACATAGTAGCTAGTCTCATTAAACAAGGGTTCGAACAGCAAAAAATCCGCATCGCGGATTGAAACAGCATAGCCGGGGTCTACAGCCAGAGCCGTATAGATAGTTCGAACAGCAAAAAATCCGCATCGCGGATTGAAACCTTGCTATTTCAGGATCGTTAGGATCTTTCTCAAGTCGTTCGAACAGCAAAAAATCCGCATCGCGGATTGAAACTTTGACTTTTACATAGCCGCGCTGTGTTAAAACAGGAGTTCGAACAGCAAAAAATCCGCATCGCGGATTGAAACTAATTCCGTATATCGACGTAGCCGTGCGTATCTAGGGTTCGAACAGCAAAAAATCCGCATCGCGGATTGAAACGGCTAACTTCTGGCTCAACAATAACCTTATCTCCCAAGGTTCGAACAGCAAAAAATCCGCATCGCGGATTGAAACTCTTTTTGTTTTAATTCCCTTCTCAATTCTTCTATTAGTTCGAACAGCAAAAAATCCGCATCGCGGATTGAAACGAATGCGGCTCAGCAATATTGCTGGAATGCAATCGATGTTCGAACAGCAAAAAATCCGCATCGCGGATTGAAACGATTGTTTGAAACCTTGATGATCCATTGGTTTAAAGTTCGAACAGCAAAAAATCCGCATCGCGGATTGAAACCAATCGGGCCTTGTGTTGAGACGATGCGGCAATACGTTCGAACAGCAAAAAATCCGCATCGCGGATTGAAACACCTTCGGCTTGCGCTCGTTTGCGCGCAAGCTCTCGAAGGTTCGAACAGCAAAAAATCCGCATCGCGGATTGAAACACTTTTAAGGCCACAAACGTCGCTGTCTCAATCGGCGTTCGAACAGCAAAAAATCCGCATCGCGGATTGAAACCACTTATTAACCTAAGTTACACATGCATAAACATACGTTCGAACAGCAAAAAATCCGCGTTGCGGATTGAAACGCCAAATACTGGGCGCGCATCGAGCACGAGGACGAGGCGTTCGAACAGCAAAAAATCCGCGTTGCGGATTGAAACGCTGCCATATGGCCGCTGATGTGATTGTATCGATGGAGGTTCGAACAGCAAAAAATCCGCGTTGGAGGGTAGCGCTTAACATAAGCGAAGCCCTCTCTTTTTTTGTGCCTCAAACGGCTCGTATTTCCCGCTCGGGCCTTGAACCGCTTGGTCTGTCACTGCGAGCGCCGTTTTCGTCGCACGAGCAATTTTCTCCACACGAGGCACAGAGGTTTTTTTGCAAATGGAAGGCCGTATCCTTCGACAAGCTCAAGGTACGGCTTTTCTTTTTCTGAGCTTGCCGAAGGGCAGGGTACGACCTACTGTTGTGAGGCACCCCCTCTCCTGCTTCGCGGGAGAGGGGGTCGGGGGGTGAGGGCCGACCGCCCGGATGGATGGAAAAGCCTCTGATAGCCGGAGGCGGACGCGCTAGAAGCCGAATGGGAGCTATGGACTTCGCCGCCTGATGATAGATCGCCAGGGGCGCGATAGCTATTATGCCGTACCCTTCATAAGGACAGGGTGCGGCTTTTTGGTGTTGCGAGCGTGGATGGCCGTACCCTTCGACAGGCTCAGGGTACAACTTTGACTATATGACTTTGAACGGTAAACTGTTCAGAAAAAGAAGGACTCACACTTCATTCCAAGTGTGAGTCCTTTGTTGTTTGGGGTATAGGTGTTATTCGTGTTTGCGAACGACGCCTTCCATGCCGCTCATCTCGATAACAGGCTCGCCGTTGCGATCAACCCAGACGCCGCAAGTGCCGCCGCCTTGGCTGACGTCGATCTCTAACAGGCTGCCATCCATGCGCACGACGGGCTGATAGAACTTAGCGACCTGCTGGGCCTCGCCTTGGATGTAGTGGCCGATCAGGGCGCGACGGAAGCGGTCTTCGGTAACGTTGGGGAAGCTGCCGTGGACCAGCGCGCCGTTGAAGAAGAGCACATCGCCCGGATTCATGATCACAGGGTGAACCGGGGTGCCTTCGGGCAGCGGCACGGTGACATCGGTGAAGCTCTGGGTGGTGTCAGCTTTTTCGGTGCAGAGGATAGGCCAGTCGTGGCTGCCGGGCACAACTTGCATACAACCGTTGGCCTCGTCGCAGTAGTCGAGCGCCATCCAAGCGGCCATGCAGGTGCCGGGCTGGGCACGCAGGTAGAAGTTGTCTTGGTGCAGGGCTTGGCCACGAGCTTTGGGTGGCTTGAAGTAGAGCATGGTCTGGACGGCGTAGGGTTCGCGCCCCAACAGGCCAGTCAAACATTCGTTGATGCGTTTGTCGATCAGCCACTTGAAGGAGGTTTCGTCCCAACGGTGCATCTGGATCATACGCGGATAGCGCTTGAGCGGGTCGTTGCTGGTGGTATCGACGCCGGCGAGATCGCCCGGATAGCGACCATGGCGGCGCAGATTCATGTAGTGATCGCGATAGAAGGTGACCTCCTCTTCGCTGAAGAGATTGCGAACCACGACATAGCCGTTCTGTTGATAGAAGTCTTTGTGTTCTTGGGTAAGCACCTATTCCTCCTCGAATATTGTGTTTGAGAGCGGCTGTTGAACGCACGACAAGAATTATGACTTGCTTAATGGGGGCATAATATGCTATACAATGCCACGACTTCTCTTGGTACGCTAGGGACGAACAACGCAGACTTTTGCACTTTTTACGCATATGGAAAACACAGCAGCTTGGCATCCTACACACTTTGACGTGCGTTTGAATACGCGCCCGACCTATTGGCACTGTGAGCCGGGTTGGGAATGGAAGTCGCCTCCATTGCAGGACCATTTGCTTTGGTATGTTATGGATGGCATCGGTACGCTGCGCCTCGATGCGCAACAGTGGGAGCTACGTAGCGGCTCTTGTTTTATCTTCGCGCCCGGCGATCAACCCTACTCCACGCAAGACCCTCAGCGACGCCTGGTTGTGTTTGGTATGCATTTCGAAGTGGTCGATAGCCTTAACCAGCCTGCTAAAGAGTGCAAGCAGTTCTATCCACCACGCGCCCATACGATTCGTGATACCGCTTTTATCGATCTGTTGGCGCAGCGTTGCGACACCAGTTATCGCCATAACGATGCGCTTGGCAAGCTACAGAGCCAAGTGTTGCTGCGCGCCATTCTGCTGCAGATCTGGCAAGAGACTTTGCACGCGCCGCCCACGCCGGTCGACCAAGTGCTCAGCGAGATCATCAACGATATTCGGCGCTCGCCGGGCCATCGCTGGAGCGTCAGCGAGCTGGCCCAGCGCGCTCACCTTTCGCACGCCCAGTTTGTGCGGCGCTTTCGGGCCTTGGCCGGCTGCTCGCCGGTGCATTTTATGATTCAGGCTCGGCTCGAACGAGCGCGCCAACTGATTTTAGAGACTGATATGTCGCTCAGCCAGATCGCCAACGCGCTTGGCTATGAAGACGTTTACTTCTTTAGCCGCCAGTATAAGCAGTACACAGGGATCGCTCCGAGCAGTTTGCGCCGCCACTGATACGATCTCTTATTGAGTGCTTGGGCTGCGCATTCGAGCGTTCCTCGTCTTCGGCGAGGGCTCCTCGATCGAAGCGAACCCGCCTTATCTGAGCGAGAGAGCCGGCTCGATAAGGCGGGTTTGTATTGAGAGGATTAGTTGTATAAGTGTAAGGAGCTGTAATGGCGAGGATTTTGCTCGATCTCCACGATATTTACAACAAGGGCGATAAGATTGACCAAGAGCTGCAGCGTGTGATGCAAGAGGCGATCGATAAACGCATCAGTACGGTCGAGATCATCCCTGGTAAGGGCAGCGGCCAACTGAAAAAGCGCGTTTTGCGCTTCCTCAACCAAGCTCATATCCGCCAGCTTTACCATCGCATCGAAAAGGACGAAAAGAATTTTGGGCGCATCTTTGTGCATTTTCGGCACTAACGCGAGCGAAAGGCGGATGCTTCGCTTGATGTGTGAAGTATCTGCTTTTCTTTGAGCGTGTTATGTAGCTATATGACTGTTAGAAGATAAATGTTTTCAAAGAGCATACACTAACGAGCTTAGTATCACAAAAAACCGTTTGCTTTCTTGAGATTGCTGCGGCAAGCTCTTTCCCTTCCATTCGTTCCTCACCGCGTCCGCCTACGGCTACCAACATCCCGCCCAACAAGCGAGGCCTGTAACTGTGTGGGCCGAAAGACCTCCCCAAAGCCGACGATTCAATGCGATCACGCTTCTGTTTTAACTTAAGGTGGCTCGATCGTTATAGAGTGAAGGCCTCCCTTACACACGGGAGGCCTTCGTTTGCGAGGTATCGTATGGCTATGTGACTTTAATCAATAAAATATTTTCATCAAACCAAAACAATCTAGACTGTTGCCGTCTGTTCGTTTGTGGTGTTAGTGTGTTGCTCGTTTTTGTGGCCCGTATGCGAGAAGCTCAGCGCGAGCGGGAGCAGCAAGATCCAGCTGAATTTGGCGATGTCGGCGTTCCAAAAGGCGATCGCAGCCATGCCGTCGCACGCGCCCGCCAGCTCGGTCTGTTATAGGTTTTTTTATTCTGGCGGATGAGCTTCTAGCTTCCATTCGGCTTCTAGCGCGTCCGCCTCCGGCTATCAACAGCTTGCTCACTACATTCGGGCGGTCGGCCCTCTCCCCCCGACCCCCTCTCCCGCGAAGCGGGAGAGGGGGTGCCTGACAACAGTAGGTCGTACCCTGCCCTTCGGCAAGCTCGGTACGCTGGCAGCACGCTGAGCGCGGAGCGCAGCGCTGGCAAGCAGCCTGTATGGGAGCTAGAAGACTTTTGTAGCCGAAGGCGGACGCGGTGAGGACCGCATGGGGGGCTAGCTGCCTCTCCGTCAGAGTCAGCAAACAAGCGCCATAAGCAGCCGTACCCTTCGACTAGTCTCGAAGGGTACGGCTTTTCATAACAAAAAAGGATCCCGCTCTGGGAGCGAGATCCTTTGCTTACGACAGGATGAACCGCTTACGAACTATACAGCAATGCCCGCTGCGTTATTTTCGCGGCGGGCATCAATAACATCGGGAATACGGTTCAGTTTGTCGAGAATCTGAGTGAGCTGATTAATGCTCTGAATAGTCAAACGAGTCACGAGAACGGTACGTCCGGTTTTACGAGTGGGAACCTGTTGCAGACTAGAGATATTGATGCCAGCATCGGCGATCGTGCTACTTACATCACGCCACAAACCTACTCGATCCCACGATTCGATCCGTATGGGAACTTCATACCCTTGCGGTGCATCGTCACCCCATGTCACATCGATCAGACGATTGCGGTCACGCTCGTTGATGATGGTACGACAGTCGGCACGATGAACGGTGATGCCTTTGCCGCGAGTGATATAGCCCACGATCGGCTCACCTTCCACAGGGTTACAACAACGCGCTAAGCGAGTCAGCACATTGTCGACACCGCGCACTTGGATACCAACCTTGCGCGACTTCTGGGGAGCCGAAGTGATGGTAGGAATGGCGTCTGGATCGGTTTGTGCTAGTTCCCGCTGGGCTACCTTCTGAGCAATGGTACGGGCGGTTACTTCGCCTACGCCGATCAGCTCAAAGACATCATCGATCGATTTTTCGCCGCAAATGTGGGCGATTTCATCGAACGACATGGAGATAGCCAAGCGCTTGAGCTCTTTCTCTAACAAGTCGCGTCCGGCTGCGATGTTTTCGGTGCGGGCGAGCTTGCGGAAGTAGCGTCGGATATGGTTGCGTGCGCTGGTGGTTTTAACAAAGTTGAGCCAGTCGCGGCTTGGGCCACGTGGCGATTTGCTGGTTAAAACTTGGACGATCTCGCCGTTTTGGAGCTGATAGTCCAGCTGAACCATTTTGTTGTTGATTTTGGCTCCGACCGAGCGATGGCCGACTTCGCTGTGAATGCGATACGCGAAGTCGATCGGGGTCGAGCCTTCGGGCAGGTCGATGATTTTGCCCTTGGGCGTAAAAACATAGACCTGCTCTTCCAGCATGTCGGTCTTGAGCGACTCGACGAATTCGCGTGCATCGGTGAGGTCGCGACGCCAATCGATGAGACCACGCAGCCAAGCGAGCTTGGCCTCGAAGCTGGTATCAACGCGCCCAAAGCCTTCTTTGTAGCGCCAGTGAGCTGCAATGCCATGCTCTGCGACTTCGTGCATCTCGTGGGTACGGATCTGCACCTCACAGGGAGTGCCGCCAGGAATCAGAACAGTCGTATGCAGCGACTTGTACATACTCTCCTTGGGCATCGCAATATAGTCGTCGAATTCACCTGGCACCGGCGGCCACATATTGTGGACGATACCAAGCACCTGGTAACATTCGGCTACTGTCGAAACGATCACGCGAACAGCGAGCTGGTCGTAGATCTCTTCGAGGCGTACACCCTTGCGCTCCATCTTGCGATGGATAGAGTAGATGTGTTTGGGTCGGCCGGTAATGTCGGCGCGAATGTTTTCTTTTTCGAGAGTCTGATTTAGGCGGGTGATCACCCGTTGCACAATCCGCTGACGTGCCTCACGACGCATAGCGAGCTGGCGAGCGATCTCGTGATATTTTTCGGGGTTGATAGCCTTGAAGGCTAGATCTTCGAGTTCCGACTTGATTTGCCAAATGCCCAGACGGTGAGCGAGCGGGGCGTAGATCTCTAGCGTTTCGCGAGCGACACGTTTCTGCTTCTCAGGCGGGGTTGCGCCTAAGGTGCGCATGTTGTGCAAGCGGTCGGCTAGTTTGATCAGTACCACGCGCGGGTCGTCGGCCATGGCAATGAACATTTTGCGGTAGGTACCAGCCTGCGCTTCTTCTTTGGTCTGCGCTTCGAGCACAGTCAGCTTGGTAACACCATCCACTAAATGCGCGATCTCTTGGCCGAAGTGCTGTTCGATCTGTTCGAGACTGATGCTGGTATCTTCGACCACATCGTGCAGCAACGCGGCAGCGATCGAACAGGCGTCGAGCCGCAAGTCGAGCATAATATTGGCGACTGCAACGGGATGAGCGATGTATGGCTCTCCGCTTTGACGCTTCTGCCCACTGTGGGCCACTTGTGCAACAGCAAATGCGCGTGCAACCAAGTCCCCGTCGGCATTGGGCTGATACCCGTGCAACCGTTCGACTATCTGCATTGCAGCAGGATCAGTTGACGGCTCTGTTGGCAAGGTGAGTGGTACAGCAGGCGATGCACTCCGCCGCGCAGTAGATGCGGGAGCGCGATACGTGTCGTTTGCGGGGTTGACAAAGCCACCCGCCGCGTGAGTTGCATCATCCATAATAGGAGACCATCCTTCCAACACGGCGGCGCGTTGGATAAAACACACACAACGAAGCTTGTTTGGTAGGATAGCATGTACGAAAAAGCTTGTCAAGAAATCCTCTAAGGGCCTGTTTTAGCATATAAAACTCACCATGCTTCTATTTATAAGAGGATAAGATGATATTTAGCTGCTTGGAGAGAAGCAAATATCTCCCTCTTATGAGTTAGAACGTAACAACATAACGTTTTGGGTCAGTTGCTGTACAATACGTCGCACGGTTCTGATTTCTATTTGGAGTGTAAATGTATGTTTGCCACGCGCTTGACGCGCCTTAACCCCGGTATGCGCGGTGCCCTCTACTATCTTGTCTATTGGGGCACAGGCGGCTTATATATGCCCTTTGTCAATGTTCACTTTCGTCACCTGGGTTTTAGTGGCAGTCAGATCAGCATGCTTTCGGTGCTCTTTCCGATCGCAGCCCTGTTGGTAGCGCCTCCGCTCACCTCGCTAGCAGATCGGCGCACTTGGCGGGTACGCATGCTGACCCTCAGCTTGGTGATTGTCGGCTTTGTATTGGTTTCGCTCGCCTTTCCTACCCAGTTTTGGCCTGCGCTGCTGCTGATGGCTGCGCTTGCTGCGTCGCGTTGTTTGGTGGCCCCGATCGGCGACAGTCTTGTGTTGCGTATGGCAGCTCGTCATAATGTCGCCTATGGGAAGTTACGCCTGTGGGGTTCGTTCAGCTTCGCTTTGATCGCGATGATCTTCGGTGCGGTTTGGGAACAGATCGGCTTCGCCCCGATGTTTATTATCGCGGGCCTGCTCTGTTTGCCAACCGCCTTTACGGCTTCGCTTTTGGAAGAGGTGCCGACCCCGCCACGCCAAGCCAGCGAGCCTGTATCGATCAATTGGATCTGGCGAGATTTCGGTTTGATGACGATATTGACCGCTAGCTTTCTGATCGGCGGCGCACTCAATATGGCGGTCAACTTCGAAGGCGTCTATATGGATGTGTTGGGTGGCAGCGAGGTGTATGTTGGCTTAATTTTTGCGATCTCGGCCTTTAGCGAGATGCCAGCCATGTTTTTGGGCGAAACGCTGGTGCGTCGACTGGGCAGCACTCAAACGCTGCTGCTTTCGTATGGGCTGATGTTTGTGGGCTACCTCGGCTATACCTTTGCGACCGCGCCTTGGATGCTGCTGGTCTTAGCGATCTTTAAAGGTATGGGTTTCGGTCTCTACTTTACCAGCACAGTGCGCCTGCTGGACGCACGGGTCTCTCCTGCGCAAGCGGCCACCATTCAAGGTGTGATGAACGCCACCTCGGGCGGCTTGGCTCCCTTGATCGCTGGTCCGATCAGCGGCCTGATCTTTGACGGCCTCGGCCCACACACCCTTTATTTAACCGCTACTATTTTGATCGCGATCGCGGCTGCGGTCTTGCTCAGCGGCTCGTGGCGCAGCCAGCGCCAACAGAGCAGCTAGTTAAGGGATAAAACCTACATTCTCGTAGCGCGGCAAACAGCAAAGGCGGGAACCTGTTGTGTGATACCAAATTGGATGTCTCTCTTTCTTTTTAGCCTTCGGCAGAGTGGAACTTGTTTCTTGTTGTTGTGTGCGATTTCGCGCTACAGCGCGAAATCGCACACAACTCTTTTTGAATCGGTGTATTGAGGCGGCCTCTCGGCACACAGCTAGGACAGTGTGCTTACGGGCGAGCTGTTGGTAGCCGAAGGCGGACGCGGTAAGGAGCTTCGTTGGGGCAGAGACCAAGCCGCCAGAGTGCTAAAGAGATCAAATGGATTCGGTATGAAATGTCGCACAACAAACGATAGTTGAGTTTCATGCTGTCGAAGGCCAAAAAGAAATAACGTGGTCGGATCTGCTATGATTGCAGTTTATGAGGGAAACGCGCCGTATGAGGTGCTGTTATGGTATACTGCATGCGGCAAAAGTCCTTTAGCTTGTATAAGGAGAACGCATCGTGGAATATGCTCTCTATGTTGCCCAAATCATTCTGTGTATCCTGTTGATGGTGCTGGTTGCTCTGCAGTCTCGCAGCACCGGTATGCAAAATCGTGACAGCAGCTCGGTTTATCGAACAAAGCGTGGTCTTGAAAAGACGCTCCACCAGACAACTATTGTGGTAGCTGTGCTCTTCTTGTTACTCGCCCTTATCACCAGTCTGCCGATCTTCGGCGCTGCAGTCTAAAGTTTCATGGCTCGACGTATTCGCTGGCAGATCGTTATCGCTCTTGTAAGCGCATTGGTGATTGCGGGCTTGCTCGGCTCGCTCGCTCTATCAACTGCTTCGATCGCGCGCCCCGTGGCGGGTGGCGATTATGTTGAAGGTATCATCGGTGCGCCTCCTAGTCGCATCAATCCGCTGCTCGACGATCAACAGAGCAATCCAACTGGTTACGATCTGGCGACATTGATCTTTGATGGTCTGACTCGGATCGGGGCCGACGGTATGCCAGAGCCTGCCTTGGCACGTAGCTGGTCGATCGACGAAACGGGCACGGTCTATACATTTCAGATCCGAAACGATGCGAAGTGGCACGATGGCAGCCAAGTGACCGCCGACGATGTGATTTTCACTATTCGTTCGATTCAAAGCCGCGATTTTGTGGGCGATAGTTCGCTTGCTGGCTTGTGGCGCGCGGTCCTGGTCGATAAAATCGACGATTTCACCATTCGTTGCACGTTAAATGCGCCTTACGCTCCCTTCTTGAGCGCTGCTCGCTTGCCTATCTTACCGGCCCATCTGTTGCAAGATGTGCCGTTGAGCGAATGGGCAACAATGGATTTCAATCGTGCTCCGATTGGAAGCGGGCCTTATCGTCTTAAAGAGCTGAGCGAACGTAGCGCCTTGTTAGAAGCGAACTCTGACTACTACGCTCAGCGGCCGCTGATCGATACGCTTGAATTGCGCTTCTTTACGTCGCCAGAGACGGCGCTTTCGGCGCTCGATCGAGCCGAGATCCAAGGTCTAGGCTATAGTCCTCTGCAGGTTTTGCGCGGTATCCGTTTGCCTGCTACAACGCTCGCCTACGCATTGCCTATGGATGGCTACACCACCTTAACCTTCAATTTGCGCAACGAAAAGTTGCAAGATGAAGTGTTACGGCGCGCACTCGCTCAGGGACTTGACAAAAATGCGATTATCGAGCAAAATCTAGCAGGTCAAGCACAGCGTCTCGATACACCGATCCTTCCGGGTTGGTGGGCCTACGATCCGCAAGCTCGCTGGTATGCATTCGATCCGAATGCAGCGCTTCGGGCGCTTACGGAGCTAGGCTATACAGATGCCGATGGATCGAACCAATTGGCATTGACGTTGATTACCGATAGCGCGAACGATCACATTGAAGTCGCCCAAGCGATTGCCGCTCAATGGGGCGAGATCGGGGTCGCGGTAACGGTCGAACAACTTGATGCAGCGGGTTTGCGCACACGTTTGCGCGAACACGACTTCGAGGTTGCGATCCACAGCTTCAGTGGTTTGGGTCCAGATCCCGATATCTTCGAACTCTGGCACTCGACCCAAGCTGATCTCGGCTTAAACTACGCCGGTTTACAAGATGACGCGCTCGATCGATTGATCGAGGCGGGGCGTATAGAAAACGACTTGGTATTGCGAGCCGATGAATACCACGCTTTCCAGCGGCGCTGGATCGAATTGGTACCGGCTATCACGCTCTATCAGCCGCTCTATGTATACGCTGCGACTCCTAAACTCGGCGGTTTAGGTTTTACAAACACCCAGTTGGCTAGCAGCGCACTGATCTTCGGACAGTCCGACCGCTATCGCAATGTGAATCGCTGGTTCATCAATAGTTCCCGCGAGATCCAAGGCGACCTACGCCAACAACCATAGCAGAATATCAAATCGGAGTTTCGAGCCGAACAAGCTAAAAACTCCGATTTGACAAAAAGAAGGGTGCCTGCTATAATATCGGACGTGTGAGGGACAAGTAAATAAAAATAAATAAACAAGTCCTAAACAAAGAGCCGTGGTGGCGGAATTGGCAGACGCGCTACTTTGAGGGGGTAGTGGGGGCAACCCCGTGTGGGTTCAAGTCCCACTCACGGCACCAAACTGAGAACTCGGTAGGAACAAATCCTACCGAGTTTTTTATTCTTTACAAGCAGAGAAGTGTAAAACCTTTTTTCAAAAAGATCTTTTAAACACGAGGTGGGACATGTCGCTTATTGCTTGGGCGACGCTTGTGATCGCTACGGCGACCTATGCAGGAATCGCCGTCGGACGTTGGCCATGGTTGCGTGTTGATCGTACGACCCTCACTCTGATCGGTGCAGCCATGTTGTTGGCTTGTGGTGCGCTGACGCTCGAAGAAGCTTATGTCGCCCTCGATCTCGATACCATCTTGCTGCTCTTCAGCATGATGATTTTGAACGCTTATCTTTACCTCTCGGGCTTTTTTGCGCTGGTGAGCAATCGCACCTTACGCTTGGCCAAAAGCCCACGCCTCTTGTTAGCGCTATTGATTTGCGCCTCGGCGATTTTGTCGGCGCTCTTTCTGAACGATACGGTTGTCTTGATGCTTTCGCCGATCGTCTTAGACATCACCATGAAGCTCAAGCGCAACCCCATCCCCTATCTGATCGCACTCGCCACCTCTGCAAATATCGGTTCGGTCGCCACCATCACCGGCAACCCCCAGAATATGATCGTCGGCACGGCCTCAAAGATCAGCTATATCGACTTCACGCTTGCGCTGCTGCCGATCGCCCTGGTCGGCATGCTGATCTGCTGGCTTGTGATCGTGCTGCTCTATCCGAAAGAGTTTCGCAACGAGACGATCGCTGTGCCCGATGTAAGCCGCTCGCGCCCGATTTTGCCACTGATGTATAAAAGCATCGCAGTAACTTTAGTAATGTTGGTGCTCTTTCTGTTGGGCGTTCCGGTGGCGTTGGCCTCTTTTTTGGCGGCCGCTGCGCTGCTCTTCACCCGCCGTCTTAAACCCAAGCGCGTTTTGAATCTGGTCGACTGGCCGATTCTGGTCTTCTTCGCGGCCTTATTTGTGGTGACGGCCAGCCTCGAGACGACCGGAATCACCGAGGTGCTCTTTCACTATCTCTCGCCGATCGCGGCGCAGGGCTTGGTCAGCTTCGGCCTGATCACAGCGGTGATCTCGAACTTGATCAGCAATGTGCCCGCCGTGTTACTGTTACAGACCTTGATCCCGGGCTTTGCCAACCCGAATCAGGCTTGGCTGATGTTGGCGGCGGCTTCGACTTTGGCGGGCAACTTCACTCTGCTCGGCTCGGTCGCTAATTTGATCGTGGCCGAGATCGCCGGGCGTTGGGGTGTACATTTGCGCTTTGGCGACTACTTCAAGGCTGGCGTGCCGATCACGATCTCGACCTTGATCGTGGCCTTTATCTGGCTTTCGCTTTAGGAAGACCACACGAGGCAGCTTTTTTTAATTCATCACACGAGGCACCTTTTTTAATTTACCACACGAGGCACGGAGACACAGAGTCTTTGAAGAGATTGGTTCAGCTGCTTGCGGGAGAGGGGGGTCGGGGGAGAGGGCCTCATTGCTTTTTACCACACGAGGCACGGAGACACAGAGGGATTTTTGCAAATGGAGCGCCGTACCCTTCGGCAGGCAGTTCCTGTAGTTCAACAAGCTTGGTTGGTGAGCTTGTCGAAGGGCAAGGTACAGTTTTTGTGGGCAGAGTATGGCTTGTGGGGCGCTGTTGTCAGGCACCCCCTCTCCCGCTTCGCGGGAGAGGGGGTCGGGGGGTGAGGGCGAAGCGCCCGAATGTAGTGAGCAAGCTGTTGATAGCCGGAGGCGGACGCGCTAGCAGTCGAATGGGAGGTTAAAGGTCTCTCCGCTAACTACATTGAGCAAGAAGATCGTACCCTTCGACAAGCTCAGGGTACGATCTTCTATTCTGGTGAAGTTTATGAGCGAACCATGCGCTCTAGGGCTTGGGCGAGTTGCTCGATCTCTTCTTCGCTGTTGTAGTAGTGAACTGAGGCGCGAACCACGCTGCTGAGCTGGCGCTCCTCCATATCGAGGCGGGTCGAAGCGACCGTCGAATGGCTGACGTTGATGTGCTCGGCGGCTAAGCGCTGTTTGATCTCTGGCGGTTCGATGCCGTCGATGGTGAAGGTTACGATGCCGCACTGCTGGGCGCCGATGTCGCGCAGCCTAAGCCCAGGGATCTCGCGCAGGCGGCTGCGCAGCAGGCTGGCAAGCTGCTGAATGCGCTTCCAGATCACGTCCATGCCCCACTCAAGGGCGTAGTCGACCGCCGCGCCCATGCCCCACTTGCCCGCAAAGTTGCACTCCCAGTTCTCGAAGCGACGGGCGTCGCCACGGATCTCGATCCGATCACGGCTGACCCAAGTGGCGGCGTGGTTGTCGAGCAAGGGCGGCTCGAGCCGCTCGATCCAAGCGCGGCGTACATACAAAAAGCCCATACCGCGCGGCCCGCGTAGGAATTTGCGACTGGTTCCCGAAAGCATATCGCAGCCGATCGCCTCGACATCGATCGGCATTTGGCCGACGCTTTGGCAGGCATCGAGCAGGAAGGGAACGCCCGCCGCGCGAGTCAGGGCGCCCACGCCCGCCGCCGGATTGACCAAGCCGCCGTTGGTGGGAATGTGGGTGATCGCCACCAGTTTGACCCGCTCGTCGAGCATGTTTCCCAGCGCTTTGAGATCGAGCTGGCCGTGTTCGTCGTTGGGGATCACCTCGATCACGGCCCCCGTGCGCTTAGACACCTGCAGATAGGCGATGTAGTTGCTGCCGTACTCGGCTTTGGCGGTCAGAATACGGTCGCCAGGCTTGAAGTCGAAGGCGTAGAAGGCCATATCCCAAGCGCGGGTCGCGTTTTCGATAAAGGCGATCTCGTCGGGGTGAGCGTTGAGCAGGCGGGCCACGCTTTGATAGACGCCCCGTTCGAGCCGCTCGCTATGTTTGTTGGCGGTCTCGTAGCCGCCGTAAAGTGCCTCTTCTTGAAGGTAGCCCATCACCGCGTCGAGCACAGGCTGGGGCATCAGCGCGGCGCCCGCGTTGTTGAAGTGAATAACCGTGTTTGTACCAGGGGTTTCGCGTCGAGCGCGCGCGAGATCGATCGTCATAAAAACTTCCTTATGCTAGCTGAAGGCTGTCGCCATCGTTGGGTATGAGCAGACGTTCCGCTGCGATTCCGGCTGCATCGGCGGCGGCCCGCAGCTCGGCGCGGCTGATGGTGGCATGATCAACCGCCTCCATGTGGGTGGCGACGATGGTCGCTTTGGGCAGGCGCTGAGCCACAGCGATGGTCTGCTCGGCATCCATCACGATCAACTGGCGTTGGCCTGCGCTATCGGGCCAGCGCGCCCCACACGAGTGGGTGATCACGACATCGGGTTGGACATTGTCGAGAATGCGCTCGACCTCGTTGTAGAGCACGCTATCGCCGACCCAATAGACGGTCGGCTCGTTGGGCGCGCGCAAGATGAAGCCCGAGACCTTGCCCATCAAGGTGCCGACCTCGCCCAGGCCGTGGCTGCCGCCCGTGCGCGTGATCCGAATGCTCTGCCAATCGCGCTCACTCTCAAGCACTTCGATCTGTTTGAAGCCTTGTTCGGCGATGCGCTCTTGATCGCCCGGTTGGCAGATCAGAGGCAGATCTTTGGGCAGCGGATCGACGGCGTCGAAGTGGTCTCGGTGCAGGTGTGAAACGATGATCAGATCGAGGCCAGCGACGATCTCTTCGATCGGCAAGGGCAAACCAACGGTCGGGTTGGGCGACTTGCCGGTGAACGACGGCCGAGCGTGCTGTTGTGCTAGGTCGGGGTCGATCAAGATGCACTTGCCGGCGTAGTTGAGTTTAATCAATGCGTTGCGGATCAGTTGGAGCTGCATGCGATCTCCTAAATTAGTTTGACGAGCTGCTTGCCAAGGTTCGCGCCCTTCAGCATGCCGATAAAGGCCTTGGGCGCGTTCTCTAGGCCTTCGGCGATCGTTTCGTGGTAGCGGATCTGTCCGCTCAGCACGCCCTCGCTCAGCTCGGCTAGGGCCTTGGGCCAGAGCGGCAGATGGTCGCCGACGATAAAGCCCTGCAGCTTGATGCGCTTGCTGAGCAACTGGCCCAAGTTGCGGAAGCCGTAGGGCTCTTTAGCGTTGTATTGTGAGATCTGCCCGCAGAGCGCGATGCGCCCGAAGGTGTTGAGCTGCGAGACGACCGTCTCTAGGATCTCGCCTCCGACGTTTTCAAAGTAGACATCGACGCCGTTGGGAGCAGCGGTGCTCAGTTGTCCGGCGAGGTCGCCCGCCTTGTAGTCGAGGCAGGCATCGAAGCCGAGCTCGTTGACAACGAAGGCACACTTCTCTGGCCCGCCCGCGATACCGATCGCACGACAGCCATGCTTTTTGGCCAGCTGGCCGACCACGCTGCCGACCGCGCCCGCCGCCGCCGAGACCACAACCGTCTCGCCCGGCTTAGCCACGCCGATCTCGAACAGGCCGACCCAAGCCGTCACACCCGGCATGCCGACCACACCCAGCGCCGTCGAGATCGGCAGACGACTGGCATCAACCTTACGCAGATCGTCGCCTTTGCTTAGCCCATACTCGCGCCAGCCGAGCCTCCCAGCCACGAACTCGCCCACGGCGTAGTCGGGGTGCTGGGAAGCGACCACTTCGCCGACAACCTCGCCGACCATCACTTCGCCGATCTCGACCGAGGCAGCGTAGCTTTTGGTGGCGTTCATACGGCCGCGCATGTAGGGATCGAGTGAGAGATAGTGGGCTCGAACCAGCACTTCGCCGGCTGACGGTGTAGGGATCGGCTCCTCTTCAAGCCGAAAATCGTCTTCTTGCACCCAGCCGCTCGGGCGTTTCGCCAAGACTATTTTGCGATAGGTCATGGAACTCTCCTTTGCACTATGATCGAGTTAGTTCGTGTACAATCAGCTTGCACGAAGCCAATGATGGAAAGAGGAGCCTGCGATGAAGCTTGGGATGGGACTCTACCGTTCGATGTTCAAACCGGAATATGTGCGTTTCGCACGGCAAGCTGGAGCGACCCACATTGTAGCCCATATGCCGGGACAGTTCGAGCAAAAGGGCTCGACCGCCGACAAAGGGTCGCAAGGTTTTGGAATCGATAACCCGGGCGATCCGATCTGGACCTATCAGGGCTTGCGCAACCTGAAGGCCATGATCAACGACGAAGGCTTGGAGCTGGAAGCGCTGGAAAACTTTGCGCCCCAGCATTGGTACGACATTCTGCTCGACGGCCCGCGCCGTGCCGAACAGCTCGAACACCTCAAGGCGATCATTCGCACCATGGGCGAGGTCGGCATCCCGATTATGGGCTATAACTTCAGCATTGCGGGCGTTTGGGGGCGGGTCGAAGGCCCCTTCGCGCGCGGTGGCGCCCGCTCGGTCGGCTTCGAAAACCCCGAACAGCCTCCGATTCCCAACGGCATGGTCTGGAATATGGTGATCGACCCCGAAGTTTACGACGCCGAAAACCCCAAAGGCACGATCGCTCCTGTCTCCTCCGACGAGATGTGGCGGCGTTTGGAGGCCTTTTTGGAAGAGATGCTGCCGGTCGCCGAAGAGGCTGGCGTGCGCCTCGCTCTGCACCCCGACGATCCGCCCATGCCGACCCTGCGCGGGATCGGACGTTTGGTGCACACCAGCGACGGCTACAGCCGACTACTTGACATAAGTAATAGTCCGGCCAATACCATGGAGTTCTGCATCGGCACCCTTTCCGAGATCCCCAACGCCGACATCTACGATATGGTCGAGCGCTACAGCGCCACCGGACGGATCGCCTACGTCCACTTCCGCAATGTGCGCGGCAAGGTGCCCTACTACTACGAGACCTTCATCGACGAGGGCGACACCGATATGATCCGCGTTCTGCGCATTTTACGCGATAATGGCTTCAACGGCGTTTTGATCCCCGATCACACCCCACTGATGGAATGCGACGCCCCTTGGCACGCTGGTATCGCCTACGCCCTCGGCTATATGAAAGCCGCCATCCGCCTTGTGCAAGAGGAGCGCCGCTAGCGAATTGCTCATGATCGTTGGCTGAGCCTGTCGAAGCCAACGATCTGCCATTTTTCTTCGGGCGGAGAGGCGTCTAGCGAACATTCGACTTCTAGCGCGTCCGCCTTCGGCTATCAGATGGAAGCTCCCGCCCTCATCCCCAGCCCTTCTCCCGCACCTGTACATTAGCCACAAATCGACATACGCTCAGCGTTATCGGCCCTCACCCCCCGCCCCCCTCTCCCGCACTGCGGGCGAGGGGGTGAATAATGTACGTCTTTGAGCCAAATTGCTATCAATGCTAGCTGTCTCGGGTCGCGCTGAAAAGAACTCAGTGCTAGCCACCTTGAGCCGCGCTGAAGATAGCCGCCTCTTTGTTGGGCGGGATGTTTTGTAGCCGCAGGCGGACGCGGTGAGGAATGCATGGGCGCGCGAGACGTCGCCGCCTCAGACTGCTAGGACCGTTTGAGCGTTTTGCGCGCTAGGTCGAGAAATGCCTGCAAGGTCGCTCCAGTGCGCCGTTTGGCGTGCCAGACCAACTGGCTGCTCATATCGAGCGATGGCCCCTGCCACGGCAGAATGGCTAGTTCGCGGCTGCGCAGCTCGCGCGTAATGGTGACTTTGGGCAGCACAGCCAGGCCCATGCCCGCCATCACACACTGCTTGATCGCTTCGACGCTGCTGAACTCGATCGTTTCGCGCGGATTGGCTCCCGCCTCTTGCAGAGCTTGCTCGAACACGACGCGATAGGGGCAGCCCGCCTCGGTCTGTAGCATAAGCTCGCCGTCTATATCGTGCGGGCTGACCACGCTGGCACGCGTGAGGGCGTGATCGGGCGGCGCAACCACGACCACCTCTTCTACTGCCATCACCTCCACATTCAAACCTAGGCTGGGGCGCGGCTGCTCAAGGGTCAGCGCGACGTCGATGGTGCCGTTGCTGACGTGCTGGCGTAGCTCGTTGCTGGGCAAGGGTCGGAAGACAACCTGCACTTGGGGCAGCTCGTTGCGGATACGGCGCAGCAGGGTGGGTAGGCGGTGGGCGCAGAGCGTCTCGGGGGCGCTGATCAGCACCTCGCCCGAGACTTTGTCGCTGACTGCGTCGCGCGCTTCGGCGGCTAGCGCTAGCATCTGGTCGGCATATTTGAGCAGACGTCGGCCCGATTCGGTCAACTGGATCTGGCGTCCCAATCGGTCAAAGAGCACGACGCCAAGCTCTTCTTCAAGCGCCTGAATATGCGCTGTGACGTTCGATTGAACGTAACCGAGGCGCTCGGCGGCTCGGGTGAAGCTGCCGGTTTGGGCGATACTCTGGAAAGTAGCGAGTTGACGAAGTTCCATAATCCTATCACTTTTTTTAATGCATATCAATCAATTCTATTCACTGTACATGATTATAGTGCCATGATATACTGAAGATGTAGATAAACGATTGTACTTCTGCCATTTCAAATGGCATACACTATAGAAGGTTGAGGCAACCATGGATACCAATACTATCTTTGGCGTAGAACGCAACCGGATGCCACATATGCCGCTCGACACCGAGATCCACTGGAGCTGGGATAACCCGCTCAACCTCATTCCGCTGGGAATGCTCGTTCTCTGGGCGATCGGCCTGCTGGGGCTTTTTGTCTAAATCTGTCACTGTTTCGACTCCGCCTCCCTTGGTTTTCAAGGGAGGCTTTTTTTATGTGTGTGGCTTTTTTCGCATCCGATAGGCTGATAACTTGGCTATAATAGGGCCAAATCGGTATGGAATTGTAGACGGCCAGTAGTATTGGCCGATAAAAGGAACCTCATGAGTCAAAGAGTCCCGCTTTCAGTGCTTGACCTTTCGCTCGTACGCAAAGGGGCAAGCTCGACTGAAGCACTTCTTGAAACAACTGAACTCGCTCGTCAGGCCGAGCGGCTTGGTTATACACGCTTCTGGGTGGCAGAACATCACAATATGTCGACGGTTGCTAGCACCAGTCCGCCAGTCTTGATGGCCCATATCGCGAGCGTTACCTCGCGTATCCGGGTCGGTTCGGGCGGTGTGATGCTGCCCAATCACGCCTCGTTGGCGGTTGCAGAACAGTTCGCTATGCTCGAAGCGCTGCACCCCCATCGCATCGATTTGGGCATAGGACGCGCGCCCGGCACCACACCAGCGGTGGCTGCTGCTCTGCGCCGCTCGCCCAACATGCTGGGTGCAGAAGACTTCCCTAGCCAATTGATCGAGCTGATGGGCTTGCTGGGCGATCCACGCGTCAATAGCGATCGTATTCCACGCATTATTCCTACGCCCAAAGCGACATCGTGGCCGAGCATCATCTTGCTCGGTTCGAGCGACTACAGCGCTCAATTCTCGGCGGAGCTGGGCTTGCCCTTCGCCTTCGCCCACCACTTCGATACGGGCGGCACGCTGACCGCGCTCGATCTCTATCGCAGCGGCTTCAAGCCTTCGCATGTGCTCGACGAGCCATATGCGATCGTTACCGCTTCGGTGTTGGTAGCAGACACTGAAGAGGAGGCCTTCTACCAGGCCGCGCCCGGTATGTTGATGAGCTACGCTATCCGCACAGGCCGCCTAGTCGAGCTGATCTCGCCGGAAGAGGCCATGAATCACCCTGATCTCGAAGCGGCCAAGAGCCTGCCGAGCAATCGCATCTACGGCACGCCCGAGCAGGTCTTAGCTCGACTGGAGGATCTGCAACGCCAGACCCAAGCCAACGAGCTGATGATTTCGAATATGACGTACGGCTTGGAGGCGCGTGTACACTCGCTCGAGCTGTTAGCCAAAGTTTGGAACAGCTAAACCATACTTTACATAATTACATACAAAGGAGACTTCCTCAAATCAATGAGGAAGTCTCCTTTTTTGCTATTCATACCGCATCAGCTTGATTTGTATAGCCTGCTGGCGGCCTAGTCTCTTACCCAAGCAAGGCTTTAACCGCGTCCGCCTACGGCTACCAACATCCTGCCCGCCGCAACAGACGTTTATCTGTGTAGCGAAGCCACCCCCACAATAGAACGGGATCTTTCGGATACCTAAGCGTGAACTAACAGCTCTTGTTGTTGAGCGACTGCGCGACGCGCTATGGGCTGGCTGGGCGCTGTTAGGCGAATGTAACTGAAGGCCTCGGCCTGTTGGCAGTTCAGCCCTTGCGAGCGAGCGCTATAGGCCAACTGATCACCGTGCCACAGCACCTCGCTGACAGCATCCCAACCTTCTTCGATCTGGCTTTGATGCGCTTGTAAGGCCGCGAGCTTACGCTCAAGCGCCTTCTCAGAGAGCGGCATCCAGAAGCTGGGTGTAGCTGTTTCAAACAGAAAAACTTGGTTGACGTCGTGCGGCTCTAAGCCCTCTTGCAGCAAGATTGGGGCGGCCAAGCGAGTATTGGCAAGCGGCATAACGGCCCCCAAGGTGCTGGCGCCCACTGCAATATGGTCGGGGTGGTTGATGCCCATAGCGTGGTAGTGACGCTGCGGGTCGAAGGTGACGGCCGTGTCAGGGCGCACTTGGCGGATCACCCGCGCGATGGCGATGCGCAGCTCCAACGAGGCATCAAAGCCTGCATCGGGATAGCCAAGGAAATGTACCGACGAAACGCCAAGCAGATCGGCGGCGCGGCGTTGTTCCAAGCGGCGACGTTCGGCCAGAGCTTGGGGCGAGCATTCAGGATCGCGACTGCCGCCAGCGCCATCGGTAACGAGCAGATAGTGGACTTCGCTGCCTGTTTGAATCCACGTGGCCAGCGTGCCGCCTGCATAGAATTCGATATCGTCAGGGTGTGCGGCTACAACCAGCACACGCGAAGGAGTTGTTTGATAGAAGAGTGCAGACATAGTGCTATCTTTCGTACAGAGTTTTCCGATCAACCTGCGAGCATTATAGCACAATTTTGATAATCTTGATTAAGTATCTTGTAGTATTTTGGTATGAATTTCACGTCATATAGTTAAGAATTTAAGCTGCGAAGCTTCGTCTATACCCTGCATAAGTATGGTATGATGATATTTGTAGCTTCCCATTTGACAATGTTGTTCGGAAGATGAGAGCAGCTTGAAGCGATCTGCTGCTTCAAGCCCGTATCCACAAGGGGACAAGACTATGACTGTCACTCAAGAACGCTATCGCCAGGGGATGAGTTACGACGCTTACAAAGCTCAGATGACCCGCAACGCCGATCGTTTCGCGGCCAACGAGCAGGCAGTGGTGTTGAGCCCAGATGACGTTGCCTTCTTTGCGAGCCTGACGCCGCCGCTCTACACCTTAGTGATCGCTGAGGATTGGTGTGGCGATGTGATCGCCAATCTACCGATTTTGGGGCGTTTGGCAGAAGCGAGTGGAACGATCGATATTCGGGTCTTTCTGCGCGACCAAAATCTCGATCTGATCGATCAATATCTCAAAGAGGGAAAGTTCCGCTCTATTCCGGTCTTTGTCTTTTTTGATCACAACTTCCGTGAGCTAGGCCATTGGATCGAGCGCCCCACTAGTTGGACTCAGAAACTCAACGATTTTCGCAACGAGCTGTTTCAGCGCGAGCCGGCGCTTAAAGACTTCAGCCCCGATACATCGCCCGCTCAGTTGCCTGAAGAAGCGCGGAACGTTCTTTCCCAAGCCAGGGCGACCTTCCGAACCGAAAACCAAGCCTTCGCCAACCAAGCAGTGGTGAGCGAGATTCGCGCGATTATCGAAGCCAGCTTAGCAAGTAAGGAGCGCAGTGCATGAGCCGTCCCGTCAAAGTTAGCATCACGTATTGCGCCTCGTGTGGTTACGAACCTCAAGCGCTGTCACTTACCGCAGCCCTCTTGAATACTTTCACCTACGATCTCTCCTCGGTCGAGCTGATCCCTTGGGAAGATGGTTCCTTCGATGTGGTGATCAACGGCGACCTTGTCCATTCGATGTACCGCGAAGGCGGTTTCCCCGAAAACGAAACGATCATCCAAGCGGTGCGCGAGCGCCTAGCAGATTAACGAGCGTTAGGTATGGTGAGATGAGCTTTAGGCCATCTCACCATAGATACTAATAAGCTGTGTTTTTTTGACTATATGACCTAAGAAAATAAAATGTTTTCAAACTTTACAAAATCTTGAAATGATGATTTGACCAGTGGGCGCTGGGCTAACTGAGGGAGGATGCTCTGATTCAGCTCTCGGATTAAGTCCAATAAGGAATCGTTCTGGCTGGGGAAGGGGTGCAGCTCGCAGATGCTTTCATCGAAGGAGCTGGGATCAGCAATAGTGCAGAGCTGCCGCGCAAGTTGAGAGGAGAGAGAAGAATCGGCCTTGAGAGGGATAAAATGGCTTAACCATTTGTCTTGAGAGTTGCTAGAATATGTTAGGATTGTTCGGTGGGCCTCCTGCCCATCGTTTTGTTTAAACAGCTTTCCAAAGGGCGCAGTGTGGGCTGTGCGCTGGCTGATCGGCTTATCGCTTACGATTTGGATGCGTCTCGCTTGCCAAGCGCTTCCATCGAGTTCAAGCACGCTGCTAGCGCGCCGAGCGAAGGACAAGCTCTCAGCTTCCTTTGCTATGATCGCTATACGTATGCGGCCACTCGATAGATCGTCTATGCGTTTGAGATCTTCGAAAAAGCTGTCTTCTTGCTCGGAGCTTGGTAGACGCACGATCGCTCCTAGATCGATGCGGTCGGTCACATTGCACAAAAGCTGCAAGGCACGTAGCAGACTCTGCGCTTGATTCAGGTACTCTTCGGGGTAGGTGTGCAACCAAATCGTGCTCCATCCGTATATTTCTAGTGCAAGGGCGAGTTGTTCGATCTGCTCATATGAACGAATCTGGCGTTTTGTATCTCTCTCTAAAGGAACAGCAAGCGAGAATCGCATAATAATCTCCTCACTCTATGGTGGATTTCATTTCTCGATAAGGTATCACCCCGATTCTTACTATATTTAAGTTAGATTGTCAATAATTTAGTGTGAGCCACAATGGCTTAAAGGATAGAAAGGTAGATGCCCATGTCACAGCGTATGCCCGGACGAGGATTTAATCCAGCAACCCTCGGACGAACATCGTTGATCCTTATTCTTATATTGGTGCTTGTTGTCGCTGCCGCCTCTACAACCAAAATCGTGCAGGTCGATGAAGGTGAGCGAGGTATTGTCGTCACCCAGGGTGCAATTGAAGGAATTCAAGGCCCCGGTCTGTTCTTCCGACCGTTTGCGTTTTTTACCGAGGTAAAGATCGTTGATGTCAAGCGTCAGTCGCGTCAGATCACCCAAAACGTCGCCAGCAGCGATAAGCAGCTCTACGATGTAAGCGTTCAAGTCGACTACAGCCGCAAGAGCGATCCTGAATCGCTTAAGTTGCAGTATGCAACGATCGGTGTCGACGATACACAATTGCACAGCTTCCTTGATGGCTTTATTAACGATGCCCTTAAGAGCGCGAGCACGCGCTTTACACTCGACCAAGTGCTCTCTGATCGCGGCGCCTTTACTCAAAGCATTACTCAGCTTTTGCGCACGGGTGTCGATGGTCAGCCTAGCCCGATCGATCAGCTCCATATCAAGTTGGAAGCTGTGAAGGTGCTGGATATCGAAGTGGGTGAGGCTTACGCCAAGCTTTTGGCCGAAAAGGCTAACCTTGAGGTCCAGATCGAGACCGAAGAGAAACGCCGCCAGCAGATCGAAGCTCAGCAGGCTAACAACCTCTTCCAAGCCGAACAGGAAGCGCGTGTGAGGCTGACGACCGAGAAGGGTCTGACCGCAGCAGCACTGGAAGCTGCTAACCGCGATGCCCAAGTGCGCGCGATCGAAGGCCGCTACTGGCGTGAGAACCCTGAGCTGTTTGAACTGCGCAAGCGTGAGCTGCAAGTTCAGATGCTGCAGAGCGGTAATATCTGGTTTATCGACCCCAATACCAACTTGACACTGCTTTTGAACCAGACAACCGGTGATTCGCCGATTGTGGTGCCGCCGTCGAATAATCCGGCGCCGACAACACCGCCGACCACTCCGCCGGTTGAGCCCGAGCAGCCAAGCGCACCCTAAACTAAATAGCTAACAAAACAAAAAAGCGTCTCAGCATTCAACTGAGACGCTTTTTTGATGTGCCTGCGTTTGGTATAAACGTTGGTTTACCAACCGCGCAAGTACTGCTTGGGAGCTGGGATAGGCTGCTTAAGCTGCTTGGCGGCGTGTTGTGGCCAGAAGGGGTTGCGCAACAGTTCACGGGCCAGCAGCACCAGATCAGCTCGACCGTTGCGAATAATCTCGTCGGCGTGGGTCGGCTCGGTGATCAAGCCTACGGCGGCGGTGGGGATGTCGGCCTCGCGGCGAATGGCTTCGGCGAAGGGTACTTGATAGCCCGGGCCGATCGGGATCTCAGCGCGCGCTACGTTGCCACCGCTCGAACAGTCGATCAGGTCGACGCCCTCTTGCTTGAGGCGACGCGCCAGCTCGATCGACTGCTCTAGATCCCAGCCGCCTTCAGTCCAATCGCTGGCTGAGAAGCGTCCGGTGAGCGGCAGACGCTCGGGCCAAACCTCGCGAATGGCGCGCGCTACCTCAACGTACAGCCGAATGCGATTTTCGAAGCTGCCACCATAGGCATCGTTGCGCTTGTTAGAGAGCGGCGAGAGGAAGTTGTGCAGCAGGTAGCCGTGAGCGCCGTGGATCTCGATCCAACGGAAACCTGCTTCATAGCTGCGTCGGGCACCCTCCTTGAAAGCAGTCACGATCTCTTGAATCTCGCCCACGCTTAGCTCGTGGGGTGTACGGTAGCCCTCAGCAAAGGCGATCGCGCTGGGGCCGACCGGCTCCCAGCCTCCCTGCTCGTCGCTCAGGGGATGTCCACCGTCCCAAGGGCGCGCGGTACCTGCTTTACGCCCGGCGTGCGCAATCTGAATGCCGGGCACGGCGCCCTGCTGCTCGATAAAGCGATTGATGCGGGCGAAACCTTCGATATGCTCGTCAGACCAGATCCCAAGGTCGTTGGGCGAGATCCGGCCGCGTGGTTCGACGGCGGTCGCTTCGTAGATAACAAGGCCAGCCCCACCGTTAGCGTAGGAACCAAGGTGAACCATGTGCCAGTCGTTGACAAAACCATTCTCGGCACTATATTGGCACATCGGCGAAACACCAATGCGATTGCGAAGGGTTACATCGCGTAAGGTAAAGCTCTCAAAAAGGTGTGGCATACGGAAGATCTTCTCCTCGATCTTTTCGATTGATACAATACACCCCTAGGGTATATCTCTGGGTTGTTTGTATTGTACTCAAGATCAGTATTGATGTCAATCCTAATTAGATTTGTAAAAATTTACTGGAATCTTTCAAATCTATTTGACTCTCGGCCCTTCCTGTCCTATGCTAGATCTGTTCCTAAGTTTCTTAATTGAATAGCGTAAGATAGTGGGAGGTTGAGGTGTCGATCCAAACAACGAGTGACACACGTTTGCTCGATGCGGCGGTTGAGGCGGCCCGTTGGATCCGTTCAAGCGAACAGCGCACGCCATATGGCTTGGTTTGGCAGCCTGATCCTGATCAACCTGAGCGAACTGCTACGGTGACGGCTCCGCCTACGATCTATAGCGGCAATGCAGGAGTGGTGCTCTTTTTTCTAGAGCTAGCCCAAGCCACAGGCGAGCAAAACTACCTAGAGGCGGCACGTTTAGGCGCTGATCATATCATCGCAACCTGGCGCGAGGTGCTCGATTACGAGTTCTTTTTGGATGTGCGCTACGACTTCAACCACGGTCTAGCGGGCACGGCCTTTGTGTTAGCCCATGTGTGGCGGGCGAGCGGCGATCAGCGCTATCGCGATGTTGCCCTTGAGATCAGCGAATACATTGTTGAAGCTGCGCAGCCCGAGGGCGATGGTTTGCGTTGGATCGGCGCTTCTTCGGCGGCCCTAGGCGACGGAGCGACTGTGCTCTATCTCTTGTGGGCGGCCAAGGAATTCGATGAGCCGCGCTTCCGTGAGGTGGCGGCCCGAGCAGGCCGACTGATCCTTAGCCAAGCCGAGCCTGATCCACGTGGCGGATGGCGCTGGATCGCCTACCCAATGGAACGTATCGGGGCGCCCAATACCTACATGCCCAACTTTGAGTTCGGTACTTCGGGTGTGGCACTGGTGATGGCGCGCCTGTATGCCGAGACAGGCGAAAGCGCTTTTTTGGAAGCCGCCAAGCAGGGCGCAGCCCACATTCAAGCTTTGGCAACTGTGCGTAACGATGCGGCGCTGCTGTTTCATCGCGAACCCGATATGACTGACCTCTTCTATCTTGGTTATTGTGGCGGGCCAGTTGGCACAGCGCGGATCTTTTATGAACTTTATCGCTTGACAGGCGAGCAGGAGTACCGCGAATGGCTCGAGCGTTTTGCGCGCGGAATCACGACGAGCGGCGTGCCCGAGAAGCAGACGCCCGGTCTGTGGAATGTGGTCTGCCAGTGTTGTGGCACGGCGGGGATCGCCGACTTCTTTACGAGTTTGGGAGTGGCGCTTGAGAAACCAGAGTATCTGACTTATGCACGCCGTGTGGCCGAGCAGACCTTGAGCCGCGCCACGAATCTCGATGGCAAGGGCCTGCGCTGGTATCAAGCGTGGACACGAGTCAAGCCTTGGGAGGTGAACGCCGAGACGGGCTATATGATCGGAGCCGCCGGAGTGGGAAGCGCCTTTTTGCACCTTTATTCGGCGGAACAGCAGCAGTATCGCGCTATCCTCTTCCCCGATAACCCCTTTCCTGAGCGCTATCCCGCTTGATACCAAATCCGCTCAAAAACGTACCTTCTTTGCAATGGGGAAAGAAAAGAGTCGGGTTCCGCTCTGCCGAAGACTAAAAAGTAAGTGATCTAACGGATTTGGTATAAGTTGTGGGGAGGACGCTAGGCTAGGAGGGATACCACCCTCTTTTGATGGGCGGGATGTTGATAGCCGTAGGCGGACGCGGTAAGGATCGAATGGAAGGATGAGACCTAACCGCTGTAGTGAAATAGCAAGGGAAGAGATTGGTTTGTCTCTTCCCTTGTGGATGTTGTATCACTCACCGAGCGAGCGCTCTGTTTGCTCTCCAGCGAGATAAATATCGTGTAGGCCTCTGGCGGTTTCGCGAAACATCTCGACCAGTTCGGGCGGCTCTAAGACAGTGCAGACATGGCCGTAGCGCAACAATACTTGGCGGGTCTGCCATAGGTTGGTGACGGTCGCGGTAACGGTGGCGCTGCCATCGGAGTGGTAGTCGAAGACCGTCTCGGGGAAGTAGCTGGCCACATCGCGCCGTCGGGCGACCTCTTTGCTAAGCTTGTATTTGATGCGATACTTTTGCAGCCCGACCCGTTCGGCTGGTAGCTTGTTGGGAAGCATCCTGATACTGTCCGCTACGATGCGATCGAGCCGAAACTCTTGGACGGGCGACAGATTGCGCGTTTTGGGCAGCGCATGGCTGGGTGTCACTGAGACGCGGTTGGCATCTAGGTAGATGTGCCCTTCCGGACGAATCAGAATGCCATAGGGCTGAACGCGGTAATGAGCCGGCTCGTCGCTGTTTAGTCCGGTATAATCGAACTCAAGCTCTTGGCGCTGGCGAATCGCCCGCCGTATCTTATCGATCACGCTTGGCTCGGGCGGGCTATGCGACTGTCCCTGCGTTTTGATCAGGACCGATGAGCGGTCGAGCAGTGCGTCGCGGCGCGAGGGTGGCAGCAGCCGAATGATCTGATCGGCGAAGATGCTGAGGTTGATCGAGCCGGGCAGCAGTTTACCAAGCTGCTCGATGATCTTCAAAGCGTCGAGCACTGTGTCAGAGAGGTCGAGCAGGGCGAGCTCGCCAAGGTCTTGCAGTTCGTACACACCCTCTTTGCGCTTGAAGACGATCTGACAGTTATACTCCTCTTTGAGCTTATCGAGATCGTGCTTAAAGGCGGCTTCTTGAGCCTCGGGATAGGCTTCTTCGCCTAGCTCCATGCGCACAGCCTTGATGAGGTCGTCGCGGCTGCGTGCATGGCGCAGAAGGAGGCGCACAATCGTCATTCGCCGTCGGTAGGTATGCCAAGAACTTCGTTTTGCGCCGCCTGGTCGTCGTGTCATCTCGCTCTCCATGGGCTAACTATCACTCTTTTGTGTAAGTTGAACGTAGTACGATATAAGGACCGTATAGGCCTCGATCGGTGAGCAACAACACCGCAAGTGGGGCGCGCTTTCGAGAATAAGCTCTTCAAGCTTGCTTCCGTCGAGGTTCCAGCCGAGTAGTTCGTTGGTTGATTGAACCAATGGGAACCAGTTTTCAATCAGGCGAATGCGCTCTTCTGGGCTGATGCGTTTCTTTAGCGGTATACGGCTTGCACTCATAGATAGCTCCTCTAGGGACTACTGCAGCGCAATAAAGAAACGATCGGCTTTGCTCAGGCTAAAGAGCGGCTCAAAGATCAGCACCAAGCCTGTCTCTCCCTCTGCAACTTCCAAAACCTCCCATCCTTCGATCGAACCGCCGGGGAAGAGTGTGCCATCGAACTGCGGATCTGGGGCCACTGCGAAGGGTTGTTCATAGATTACACCCTTTTCGCCCGTTATTTTCAACAGCGTGCCGTTCACCAAGGCCAGTTCATCAGGATTGCTGCTCGCCAGCGAGCGCGCGCGCAGGCGTACAAGGACATACTCTTTGCCAGCCTCTGGTTCCTCGTTGAACGGGTTGGCCTCCATTACGCGCGCGAGAGCTTCTTCTCCTCGCAAGGCTTCGAGTATGCTCACTTCCCAGTTTCTGCCTACTATGGTCTCGCCCAATTTGGCGGGCGCCTCTTTGCTCTTGCCACTATCGGTTGACATAACGTCTTTAAGGCTGGCATCTGGACTGAGCGATGCGCCCTCGTTGAGAGCCACAAAGTAGGGCACTGCGTTGAGACTTAGGCTCTGTTGAACGCGCAGCATCAGATTATCCTCGTCGGCTGCGATGCGATAGGCTTTCTGACCTACCGCTTTGCCTCCTTTAAAGAGCTGACCTTCGAGGCTCTGCTCGGGCACCAGCATGGCTGAGCCGTAGAGAATGTTTTTGCTGCCGGTTAAGCGCAAGTCAAGACCTATAATAGGCGACTGCGCTTCTTCAGAGTCACCAGTGTATTCCACCTCTAGATCGACCAAGACATAACTTGTACCCTCGGCGGGGGCTTCATTAAATTGATTGGCTGCCAAAATTGCGGCGGCCGCCTCTTCGCCCTGCTTATAGCCTGTGACGCTTACCTTCCAGTCTTCTAGTTCGACCGTGCTGCCCAACGGCAAGGGATTGCTGCGGCTTAGACCTGGCTCGGCGAGCTCCGGCTCGCTGCTTGCTTCTGCTTCCTGCTCTGTCTGTTCTTGTTCCGTCTTCTGCTCTGGTCGCTGGCTACTGCTAGAGCTGCTTCCACTGTTTGTCGCTCTGCTAGCGGAAGAACCGCCACAAGCCATTACCATCGCTGCCAAAAAGAGTACAAGTGGCCAAATCAACCAACGTTTTGAAGAGAGCTGCATGATGTTTCTCCTACATTATCAATGAACAGTTCTCTTCACACTATATGTACCAATTGATCCACAAATGTGCTCGTCTTTTGGTAAAAAAGCTAAAAATTCAGGAGAAATCAGAGGTTTTTCCTAGAAAGTTGACATAATACTTGTCTCTTTTTGCCTTTTCGGCGTCTACCCTTCTTCCCAGAAATAGACTCCAACCGCGTCCGCCTACGGCTACCAGATGAGCAGCTCTCCATTCGTGTAATTGGCTTCCTCGACCTCCTAGCTAGCGCGATGCTATACAACGTATTCTGTGCTTCTGAGGCTGCTATTCCGACACATAACTCCTAAACTTAACATAAATATAAACCCGTTCGAAATATTGGTCGAGCACAGCGCAGCGTTGCAATCAAGCGACGATCCGCTCTGAGACACAATGTCGCAGCGTTGCAAACACAAAGAAGATCGATGCGGCAACGCTGTCGATGCAATACGCGCGTTTCTTGCCATTCCTTCTATCTCCTCCCAGACCGCAAGAATTTCTTAATGCATCATTACATACCTTATGTTGCATTAAAACATAGTCCAATTTGAGCCTTTGTGAGGGAGAGCTGGCGTTGACCGAGCCTGTTGAAGTCAATGCTCTATAAGCACTTTTTGTCTGTTTCGGTACTAATACAGATAGAAGGTTATCGCGGACTGTGAGAGCAGAGAATAAGTATGGACAGTCTCGAGAGTATTGACCAACTGCGCAGGCAGCTCGCTGAAGCTGAAGAACGCTACAAGCAATTATGTCAACAAGAGAATGTCTCACCCCAAGCGTTGCTAGCACTTAAGCGCGAGATCGCCGATTACAAAGCTATCTTGGCTGATATTGATAGTTCGTCGAACATACAACGCGAGCATACAATGAAGATCGATGCTCCCACCGAGATGGCGGTGGCAGGCGATGTACATGCTCCTATCAATCTACAATCCGGCGGGACGCGCTATGAATCGGGTAGCCAACACTTTGGCGATAATGTTCAGGGCGATAAATATGTCTATTTAACAACCGAACAAAGGATCGAAATCGACTCTGAGGCTGCCAAACGCTACTTGGCAGAAATGCCAACCGATCAGCTTTTAGAGCGCGATATAGAGAATATCCCCGCTTGGTCACGTATTCCATCTTTACCGCAGAGCCACTTTGTAGGTCGTGAGCGTGACCTACTCAAACTGGCTGAGCAGCTTAAACAGGGCGGTTTAAGCGTGGTAACCACTGGAATGGGAGGAATCGGCAAAAGCACCTTGGCTAGCGAGTTCGCCTATCGTTATGGTAAATACTTCTTAGGAGGAGTTTTTTGGATTTCATTTGCTAATCGTCAAAACATTGATAGTGAAATCGTTGACTGTGGATATACCTTACAACTGTTTCAAGAACGCGAAAAGCTAAATCAACAAGAACAAATAAGAAGAGTTTATCTGGAGTTGCGAAAACCTATCCCTCGCCTTTTGATCTTTGATAACTGGGATGGTTTTAATACACAGGAAACCGAACAGCTTTTAGAGAAATATGTACCTAAGGTTGGAGCTTGTCGTGTCTTGATTACTAGCCGTAATAGTCAATGGGCCAGCGATCTACCGATTCATCCACCTTTAGCTTTAGGACTTTTGGAAAGAGCCGAGAGTATTCAGCTGTTGCAAAGCTTCCGGCCTGATTTAAGTCAAACTGAAGCCGATGAGATCGCTGAAGAGCTAGGCGATCTACCTCTAGCTCTGGGCTTAGCAGGGCGCTATTTAGAACGTTATCGCAATGAAGCTTTTGGTAAAGTCGCTAGCTATCTTGAAAATCTACGTACTAAACAACTAGAACATCCTTCACTAAATAAGGTCGAACGCAGCCTACAAGTAACTTTTGATACCAGCTTTCAACGTTTGGATAGTGCAGATCCCATTGATAGTATGGCGCTGGCTCTACTGGCACGAGCAAGCTATTTCGCCCCTAATGAAACGATTCAAACAGAGTTATTAAAGCAAACTTTAGGCGAGTATGATCAAGAGGATGAAGATCAAGCCCTGCTAAGAGCAGATGCACTTAATCGTTTATTAGAGCTTGGCTTTCTAGAACAGATAGAACAAGCTGGAGTTCGTATTCATCGTTTAATTTCTACTTATGTCAAACAAGCAATGCACAGCTCTGAAGCTCAAGCAGAAGTAGAAACAGTGCTAGCAGATGAAACCCATACACTAGTAAATCAAGGCATCCCTTCTAAACTACTATCAATACTTCCTCATTTACGTTACCTCTATCAACTCCATAAGAATGAGCAAGATTTAGATCTAGCCGAGCTAGCTTTGGCATTAGGCCGAGCTGAACAAGGGCAGATTAACTATAAAGCAGCAGAACCACTCTATATACGGGCCTTGGAGATTTCAGAGCAGGAGTTGGGAGCGC
>CALGUG010000050.1 GCA_937902315.1 uncultured Chloroflexales bacterium | reverse complement strand
AAGGCGATCGTTCGCATACCATCGCGGGAGTATCCTTGAGAGCACAGAACGGGGACATTCACCCCCTCGCCCGCAGTGCGAGAGAGGGGGCCGAGGGTGAGGGCCGATAACGCTGACCGTATGTCGATTTGTGGCTAATGTACAGCTGGTAGCAGTGGGCGACGAAGAGCGCCTGGTAGGCCTTGTGTAGGCGCAGAGTTGCGCGTTGCCGAAGGCCGATAGACCAAATGGGAGGTAGGGATGTTGGTAGCCGGAGGCGGACGCGCTAGAAGCCTTTTTTGAGGCTAGAGATCTTCCGTCAACTGAATGCGGTTCAAAAAAAATTATGTAAAGCTCTTGTAGTATGAAAAATAGGCCGTTTGAAGGAACTAAGCATGTTGACAGCGCTCCGAGAGCGTGCTATACTCGCAACCAGTTCAAATTGTCAACAGCGAAGATCAGGAATAGTACGTATCCCAACACTACTCAGAGAGTCGGTGGTTGGTGCGAACCGATGTATGTGTCGATACGGAATGGGCCTGGGAGCTGCAGAGCGAACCGATCGTGCAAGATCGTAGTAGTGGCTGCCGGAGACGCCACCGTTATTTGGGCGCGGGATATTCAAACGTATGAGCACCGGGTGCTCGTAGCGTTGCGTATCTGTTGAGGTGCGTTAGCTTTGCTGACGAACAAGGGTGGTACCGCGGGAGCCGCATAACGGCCTCTCGTCCCTTCTGTGTGGGGACGAGGGGTTTTTTGATTCCTCGTTTCCCAAAAACAAATATCTCTGGCGATGTTTGCAAACACAATGGGAGGAATAACAATGGGCACCGTTAAGTACATTTTGACCGAAGATGACATGCCAACGGCGTGGTACAACATTTGCGCAGATCTCCCCGTACCGCCGCCGCCGCCTTTGCATCCGGGCACGAAGCAGCCGGTTGGCCCCGAGGATCTGGCTCCGCTCTTTCCGATGGAGCTGATCAAGCAGGAAGTCAGCACCGAGCGCTCGATCGATATTCCAGAAGAGGTTCAAGAGATCTATCGCCAGTGGCGGCCCTCGCCGCTCTACCGAGCACGCCGCTTGGAAAAAGCGCTTGGAACTCCCGCCAAGATCTACTACAAGTACGAAGGCGTTAGCCCGGCAGGATCGCACAAACCGAATACGGCCATTCCGCAAGCCTATTACAACAAGCAAGAGGGCATCACCCGCCTGACCACCGAGACCGGCGCGGGCCAGTGGGGTTCCTCTTTGGCATTGGCTGGCGCGATGTTTGGCATCGAAGTGCTGGTCTATATGGTCAAGGTGAGCTATAACCAGAAGCCTTATCGCCGCGCCTTGATCGAAGCTTATGGCGCCCAAGTGATCGCTAGCCCCAGCACGACCACCAACGCAGGTCGCACCATCTTAGAGCGCGATCCCGACTCGAGCGGCAGCCTCGGCATCGCAATCAGCGAAGCCGTTGAGATCGCAGCAACCCGCGACGATACCAAGTATGCGCTGGGTAGCGTACTCAACCACGTGCTGCATCACCAGACCGTGATCGGCCAAGAGGCGCTCAAGCAGATGGAGATGGCGGGCGATTATCCCGATATCGTGATCGCCTGTACGGGCGGCGGCTCGAACTTCGCTGGCTTGGCATTCCCCTTCTTGGGTGCGAAGCTGCGCGGCGAGCGCGATGTGGAGGTGATCGCGGTCGAGCCTGCAGCTTGTCCGAGCTTGACACGTGGTATCTTCGCCTACGACTTCGGCGATACGGGCCACCTGACCCCGCTGATGAAGATGCACACCTTGGGCAGCACCTTTATGCCTCCGGGCATTCACGCTGGCGGTCTGCGCTACCACGGTATGGCTCCGCTGGTCAGCCATCTCTACGATCTGGGCACCTTCAAAGCCGAGGCGATTCAGCAGCTCGATGCATTCGCAGCCGGTGTGCAGTTCGCTCGCGCCGAAGGCATTCTGCCAGCGCCCGAATCGAACCACGCCGTGGCCAGCGCGATCAAGCAAGCCCTGGCCTGCAAAGAGAGCGGCGAATCGAAGACCATTCTGTTCAACCTGAGCGGCCACGGCCACTTCGATATGCAATCCTACTTGGATTACGCAGCGGGCAAGCTTCAGAACTACGACTATCCCGCTGAAGAGATCGCAATGGCGCTGGCCGGCCTGCCGGTAGTTAGCTAACACGAAAAAAGGCGGATGGCAGTGAACTGCCATCCGCCGACTGGAACGAGACTTAGCGCTCGGGCCAGCTCACTCGTACTTGAACAATCGGCTGATTAGCGTCGACGACGACATAGTGACTTGTGTCAACCGTCTCGAGCTTCAAAGGTACCAACTGCCCGTTGAGGGTCACACGCAGCGGCAGATCTTCGACGTTGCGCAGTTCGGGCGGCAAGAGAATGCGAGCCTGAAACTGCTGACCGCTACCGGTGATCTCGAGCGAGATCGCGTTGCTCTCGCGGGCCCACTGGTACGCGACGTAGCCATCGGAAGCGCCGTAGCGAGCCACAATGTAGGCATTGTTGATCTCTTCTGGCGCGGCGGTCCAGCGCGGGCTGATGGTGACATTCGACATGCGAATGCCGCGTTCCTGCACACCAGCGGCGCCTTCGAGCAGACCGCCGAACATAGCGCTCGCGCCCCAACCATCGTAGGGAACGGTGTCTAGGGTTCCGATACCAGCTCCGCCAGTTGGGTAGTACCAGAGGTAGCTGCCGCCAACACGCTCAACCAGTTCGGTATAGCGCTTCAAAATATCGAAGCCGTAGCTTTCCATACCCGAACTGAAAGCACCGCGCGAGAGTTCGCCGCCAACCAAGGGCATAATTCCGCCGTTGACATATTGGCCCTGACCTTCGCCGATCTTGCCGCCGAGGCCGTAGCTGCCATCGGGGAAGGGTGGATCGATGCTCCACCATTCGGCAAAGGAGATATTGCCGGGACGGCTCAAACGCGATCTGTATTCGTTCAGAATCGCTTGACGTTGTACCAACGAGAGCACACCACGGTTGAGCGCGATCGCATTGGAAAGGCTGAGCTGCTCGTTCTCATCGACGCCGGGCACATCGAATGGCTCTAGCTTGAAGTGGTGCAGATAGAAGCGACCATTCCAGCTGAGGTTGTTTAAACGCTCCATAATGCCCTGGGCCATGCTGCGGTGTTGATAGGCCGCATCATACAGACCGAGATGCGCCTCGGCCTCCGCCAGCGAGTTGAGCGCTTCGGCTAGACCCGTGTTATCGCCGTGGAAGATACCCCACTTGGTCTGCTCGTCGATCCAGTGGCGAGGCGCTGGTAAGCCCGAGTTCGGATCGACCGTTGTGGGCCCATATTCAAAGTCCCAAGTGTCGATCGTGAAGGGGCGTTTGACCAACTGCACCCAAGGATCCCAACGCTGCGGATCGCTGGTGATGTAGTTGAGCGCTTTGTAGACCGAAGGCAGGAAGTCGCGCAACCAAGCGTCATCGCCCGTCATGCGCCAGGTATCGACCACCAGTTGAATGTAGATGTATTCGACATCGGCCTCGACTTCGGTGCGAAAGCCGGAGATACTGTATTCAGGGCGATCGATCACATCGAGAATGCTGCCATCGGGGCGCTGATGACGTCGGAAGGCTTCCAACAAGCTGGTCACATCGCTATCGAAGTAACGATAGGCGCGGCTTTGGAAGGCGTGATCGCGGATCCAGAGCAGCGGGCTGTCACCGGTGCGATAGCCGTACACGGGGATGCCGTCAAGTTCGTATTGTAAGAGCGCATCGCTCATAATCTGACGGACGGTCGGATAGAGAGAGTCGAGGAACTCAATACCTGTCTGCACAGTCGTTTGCGCATCGAGCGTGTAGATGTAGCCACTTGCGACCTCGTGACCGCTCACAAACAGCACCGCCCACTGTCGGCCAAGCGCGCCACGGGGAGCGATCTGCCGAGCGGCATAATCGTTCACAACCGTGAAATCCCACGAGCCGACGACTCGTTGGAGCGAATCGTACACCAACAGAGTCGCCGGGCCAGAATAGTTCTCGACATGCACATGGACGAGCACTGGCTGAAGCGGAGAAACGAGCTCTTGGGTACTGCTAAACGAGCCAGTAAATTGGGGTGTTTCTTGAGCAACTACCGTCATTGACGGCAAAAGGACAGCGAGGAGGCTCAGAAGCGCGAGCGCAATGCGAGCGGCAGGGCGCATGGTGAACCCTTTCTTTTACAACTATATAAACCAGAAATTTGGCTAGAGTATACCATAAGCCTTGGATACACTTTCCAGAATAAACGTAGAGATACCTCTTATAGCACATATCAACAAGGACAAAATCATGACAGCAGAAACAAAAAAAACGCGCGTCTTTTCGGGCATTCAGCCTTCAGGTGCGCTGCATTTAGGTAACTATCTTGGCGCGATTCAGCAGTGGGTCCAAGGCCAAGGCGAAAAGACCAACTATATTTGTATTGTTGACCTTCACGCCATCACTGTGCCGCAGGATCCGGCAGCTTTGCGTCGCCAAACCCGCGAGTTGGCGGCCCTGTTGATCGCAGCGGGCATTGATCCGCAGAAGACGACCCTCTTTGTGCAAAGCCATGTGCGCGCGCACGCGGAAGCGTGTTGGTTGATGAACTGTGTTACGCCGCTGGGCTGGTTAGAGCGTATGACCCAATACAAGACCAAAGCCGCCAAGCAAGAGAGCGTCTTGACGGGTCTGCTCGACTACCCCGTGCTGCAAGCGGTCGATATTCTGCTCTACGATAGCGATGAAGTGCCGGTCGGCGAAGATCAGAAACAACATATCGAGCTGACGCGCGACATCGCCCAGAAGTTCAACAATCAGTTCGGTGAGACCTTTGTATTGCCCAAGGCAGTGATCCGCGAGAGCGGCGCGCGCATTATGGCGCTCAACGATCCGACCGCCAAGATGAGCAAGAGTGACAAGACCCGTGGTCACGCCATTCGCATCACCGACGATCCGAGCGAGATCAAGTGGGCGATCAAGCGCGCCGTAACCGATGCCTTTGGCGAAATCGCTTTCAGTGACGATCCAGCTCGCGCCGGTGTCAACAACCTCTTGCAGATCTATGAGCTGTTGACTGGCAAGACTCGCAGCGAGATCGAAGCTCACTTCGCTGGCAAGGGTTACGGCGTACTCAAGAACGAGGTAACCGAAGTGGTGATCGAGTCGCTGCGCCCCATTCGTGAAGGCTATCAGCGACTGCTGGCCGACGAAGCCGAACTCGACCGCATTCTTACTATCGGGGCCGAACAAGCGCGCGCTGTCGCCGAGCCCAAGGTCATTCAGATCAAAGAGCGC
Source organism: uncultured Chloroflexales bacterium (assembly GCA_937902315.1). Lineage (GTDB taxonomy): Bacteria > Chloroflexota > Chloroflexia > Chloroflexales > Chloroflexaceae > CALGUG01. The sequence continues at coordinate 76,341 of CALGUG010000050.1, read as the reverse complement.
ATGGGCTTTGTATTGCCCCAGACCTTCTAGGTAATATCAAATTCGCTTACAGAGTTGCGTTCTTGTAACGCAAAAACGGGAAAAGAGTTGTGAGAAATTTCGCGCTGCAGCACGAAATTTCTCACAACAAAAATGGTCACGTTCCACTCTGCCGAAGGCCAAATAGAAAGCAATCAAACGGATTTGATATAACTCCAAAAAAACCTTGGGAGAAGTTCGGAACTTTTCTCAAGGACGGGCAATCCTGCATACCGTCGTTTCAACCGCCGAACACTGCCGAATGGAAAGAGAAGATCAAAGATGTCGATGTATACCCCTTCACTGACTGAAATGCATAGGTTGCGCGACCAAGGCAACCTCTGCCCGATCTATAAAGAGATTTTGGCGGATCTTGAAACGCCGGTATCCGCCTATCTAAAGATCGCAAACGGTCCCTATACCTTCCTGCTCGAAAGCATCGAAGGTGGCCAACATATCGCGCGCTACTCGTTTTTGGGCAGCAACCCTTACCTTGTGCTGCGCCTCAACAACGGTGTGGCATCGGCCACCCAGGGCGGCTACAAGCAGAGCATGAGCTACAGCGACCCGCTCGATGTTATCAACAGCTATCTTCAGGCCTATCGTCCGGTCAATATCCCCGATCTGCCGCTGTTTGTGGGTGGCGCGGTCGGCTATCTGGGCTACGAAACGGTAACATACTTCGAGAAGCTGCCCCGCCCAGAGAACAAAAACTACAACATGCCCGAAGGCTTGTGGATGTTCGTCGATACCTTGCTGGTGTTCGACCATCTCAAGCACACCATCAAGGTCGTTTCGCATGTGCATCTCGATGCACCCGATCTAGAAGCCGAATACCAGCGCGCCATCAACCGCATCGAAGAGCTGGTCGCTCGTCTACGCCAACCGCTGCCCAATAACGTCGCCCTTTCATTCTCGGGCACAAGCGCGATCACAAACCAAGCGGTTCCGCGCAACTACGAGCCGCATTCGCCGATCGAGATCGAGACAGCTCCGAGCAGAACAAGCACCGTGCTCGGCAGCCAAGTTGCGCCCGACGCGCTCCCGATCAAAGCGCCTCATCTGGTTTCGTCGTCGGTCGACTTTGAAGACTACCTTAACAACGTCGAAAAGGCCAAAGAATACATCGCAGCCGGCGATATCTTCCAAGTGGTGCCGTCGCAGCGCTTTATCCGCCCAACCAGCAGCGATTCGTTTGGAATCTACCGCGCCCTGCGCACCGTCAACCCTTCGCCCTATATGTTTTATCTGACCACCGAAGAGGGCGATCTGGTGGGCGCATCGCCCGAGATGCTGGTGCGCGTGCAAAATGGCTTGGTCGAAACCCACCCGATCGCTGGCACGCGACGACGCGGCAAAGATGCAGCCGAAGATGCGGCCCTGGCTCAAGAGCTGCTCAACGATGAAAAAGAGCGCGCCGAGCACTTGATGCTGGTCGACTTGGGGCGCAACGACGTCGGGCGGGTCTGCAAACCGGGCAGCGTCAAAGTTCCGACCTTTATGACCATCGAGATGTACAGCCATGTGATGCATATCGTCTCGTCGGTGACGGGCGAACTGCGCGACGACCTGAGCGCGCTCGATGCGCTGCGAGCCTGCTTCCCAGCTGGCACCGTCAGCGGCGCACCCAAGATCCGCGCGATGGAGATCATCGCCGAGCTCGAAGGCAACGGACGCGGAATCTATGCTGGCTGCGTCGGTCACGTCGGCTTCAACGGCGACCTCGATACCTGTATCGCTCTGCGCACTATGCTGGTCAAAGATGGCATCGCCTATGTGCAGGCGGGCGGCGGCGTAGTGGCCGATAGCGATCCGGTCGCCGAATATCGCGAAAGCTGCAACAAGGCGGCTGCGCTCTTGCGCGCTATCGAAGTGGCCGAAAATCTGCAATAATAGACTGTCTCGTAGTTTTACAGTAAATCTTTATACAGAATTAGTCATATGTTCACACAAATCGACCACATCGGTATCGCGGTCAACGATCTTGAGGAAGCTGTCGCCTTTTATCGACGCGCCTTCGGCGTACAAGAATGGGAATACGCCGAGCTGAGCGATCGCCATATGCGCGTCGCGATCGCGCAGGTGGGCGAGTCGCTGATCGAGCTGATCACGCCGACCTCGGATGAGGCGGCCTTCGCCAAGTTTCTGCGCGAGCGCGGCCAAGGCACCCACCATATCGCCTACCGCGTCGACGACATCAAGGCGGCGCTCGAGCATCTGCGCAGCGAGGGCGTGCAGTTGATCGACCAAGAGCCGCGCCCGGGCTTGCACAACACCCAAGTCGCCTTTATTCACCCCAAGGCCGCGCTGGGCGTGCTGATCGAACTGGTTCAGCACTAGCTCTCCAAGTTTCAAGCTTCGAGAGGCTGGAACGTAATGTTTCAGCCTCTTCTCTTTTTTCACCACACAAGACAATATTCACCACACGAGGCACACCAGACACAGAGTCTTTTTAGAGAATTGTTTTGCAATGCTTGTGCGATTGTGCTGCTTTGTGAGCACAGCTAACGTTTTAGAACAAGCTAACAGGCTATCGTCCTTGCCTTTGACCTGTCAGCAGTGCGCTGCGCGCCCAGCTTATAGGTCTTGGACGGCCGTACCCTAAGCCTGTCGTACGGTTTCTTTGCTGAAACGCAGCCCTGCTCCCTTCTCCTGCTTGCGGGAGAAGGGTTGGGGATGAGGGCCGTGCTCCCTTCTCCCACGCTTGTGGGAGAAGGGCCGGGGATGAGGGCGGGCTAGCCCTGTTTAGTAGCCGAAGGCGGACGCGCTAAGGGCCGAATGGAAGGAATAGGACCTCTCCGCCTGAGTAGAAAAAGAGGATGCAAATGGCTCAGGTTTTTGGCAAAAAAACGAAACAAACTATTCGAAAGATTGAGCAATTTATGGTAATCTAGACGTGTGTTCCGTTCCTCAACCTACAATAGGGAGTTTTTGCATGATTGAGCAAGCTAAAGCTCTTGCTGATGAGCTGATTCGTCTGCGCCGCGATATCCATGCCCATCCTGAGTTGGGCTTCCAAGAGGTGCGCACCGCTGCTCTGGTAGCCGAAACGCTCCAAGAGATCGGCGGCTACGATATTAAGACCCAAGTCGGCAAGACCGGCGTTGTAGCCGAGATCGGCAACGGCGACGGCCCTGTGATCGGTATCCGCGCCGACATGGACGCCCTGCCGATCATCGAAGAGAGCAAGCAGAGCTACGTCTCGACCAACCATGGCGTAATGCACGCCTGTGGTCACGACGCTCACACCGCTATTCTTTTGGGTGTAGCCCACCTTGTGCGCGACGCGATCGCCAAAGAGAATCTCAAGGGTCGCGTGCGTCTGCTCTTCCAGCCCGCCGAAGAGATCGCCGACGACGAAGGCAAGAGCGGCGCAATGCGCATGATCGAAGAGGGCGCTCTGAAGGGCGTCGATGCTGTGATCGCGCTGCACGTCGACTCGACCCAGCCGGTCGGCGAGATCACCGTTAAGGGCGGCTGGCAGTCGGCTGCTGTCGACACCTTCCGGGGCTACATCACCGGCACCGGCGGCCACGGCGCCTATCCGCATGGCGGCACCGACCCGCTCTGGATGCTGATTCCGGTGCTGACCGCGCTGCACGGCATTGTGCCGCGCCGCATCGATCCGCTCAAGGCTGCCGTGATCAGTGTTGGCCAGGTCCACGCTGGCGCCGCTTCCAACGTAATCCCCTCAGAGGTCTTCTTGGAGGGCACCATCCGCAGCTACGATCCCGATGTGCGCGAGCAGCTGCTGGTCGAAATCGAGCGCGCCTTCGCTGTGGCTCGTTCGTTCGGCGGCGACTACCGCCTGAGCTTCGAGCGTGGCTATCCTCCCGGCTGGGCCGACGAGCGCGTCGCCGGCTGGATCCGCGACAGCGCTATTCCGATCTTGGGCGAGAAGGGCATCGACACCAGCCGCCAAGGCATGGGCGCCGAAGACTTCGCCTATATGTGCCAAGAGGCTCCCGGCGCGATGTTCAACCTGGGCGCTGCGGTCGGCGACTTCGAGCGCGGCCACCACACCCCGGTCTTCGACATCGACGAGTCGTGTATGCCGATCGGCGCCGCGATTCTGGCCGATACCGCCATCAAGTTCTTGAAGGGCGAATACAAGCTCTAAAAGCGCATACTCAAACAAAAGGAGGGGGATTCGCCCGAATCCTCCTCCTTTTTGTTATATCGGCCTTATCGCGTATCGCGCATCATTTGGCGGAAAGGCGGCTAGCTCTCATTCGGCTTCTAGCGCGTCCGCCTTCGGCTACCAGCATCCCACCCCCAAACGAGGGCGTATCTGCCTGTGCCATAGGCCCAACCAAAACGAAGCGCCTGCCAAATCGGTTTCAAAACTTGCGCTCTCGCAACACAAGAAAACCCAAAGTCGGGGAAAGTTCCACTCTGCCGAAGGCCAAAGAGAAACTCATCAGGCGGATTTGAATTACTCAGCCTCGGGGCGGGTCATCAAGAAGTAGCTCGCCAGCGCCAAAACGAAGCATGCCGCGATACAGACCGTCATCGGCATAGCGGTGCCGTTCGCCAGCCAACCGACGATCGCGCCACCGAAGGCTCCCAACACAAATTGCAACGTGCCCAGCAGAGCCGAAGCGCTGCCTGCCACACTGCTATGAGGCTGCATGGCCAGCGCGGTAGTATTGGGGCCAACCACGCCGTTCGGCACAATGCAGAAAAAGAGCGGGATCAAGATCGCGATCAAACCGCCGATTCCTGTGACCCCGAAGAAAGCTAAGAAGAAACTTGCGACCAAGCCCATTACAAGGGTGCCGACAATGATTTGGTGGCTGCTCAAGCGGCCCAACAACCAGCGGTTGACCTGCGAAGCAGCGATCAAGCCCAGCGCATTGATACCGAACAGCCATCCATAACGGTCCGAGGGCACCCCGAATAGCTCGATAAAAACGAAGGGCGAGGCCGAGATATAGACAAACATCGCCGACGAAACCAAGCCGCCAGTCACGGCGTAACCAACATAGTTGCGATCTCGCAGCAATTTCCAATAGACCGACAAGGCTTGGCCGATGCCAGCCCGAATGCGGCGTTCAACAGGCAAGGTCTCGGGGAAGCTGAAGAAGACCAAAACAAGGCATAACAGAGCGAAGATCACCAAAATGCCAAAGATCCAGCGCCAACTAGCGTAGAGCAGCATTTGGCCGCCAATGAAAGGTGCGGTAATCGGCGCGACGCCCATAATCAGCATCAACAAGGAATAGATCTTGGCCGCTTCTTTGGCCTCGAATAGGTCGCGCACCGCCGAGCGCGAGATCACCATACCAGCGCAGCCGCCCAAGGCTTGCAGAAAGCGCCCGACGATCAGGCCGCCTAGGCTTGTGCTAAAGGCGCAGACCGCCGAAGCTACGACATAGAGCGCCAAACCAAACAGCAGCGGGCCGCGTCGACCGAGCCGATCTGCGATCGGGCCGTAGAAGGCCTGGCCGATCGCCAAACCGGCGAAATAGACCGCTAAGGTCATCTGAACCGCCGCCGTATCTGTTCCAAAGTCTTGGGCGATAGTTGGCAGGGCAGGGAGGTACATGTCGATCGTCAAAGGCCCAAAGGCGGACAGTAAACCCAAAATTAGCGTCAAAACGGCCAGCGAAGGCTGCGAGCGAGCCGTTTGAGCGCCCTGTGATTGTGTTGTCTGCATACGTTCTTCTAACCGTAACGGTACAATCCAAAGAAGTTTGAGCGTAGGGAAGAGTCAAATTCTCGGCGATTATAGCACAAAGAAGCGGAGATAATTCCAGATATTTGAAGGTCAGAATGACACAGAGCAAGCAGTAGTTTTGTTATAATAAGGAGAGAATCTCGTTTTCACTCGCAATGGAGCCAAAGAGTGTTGGTCCGACCAGCGTTGCCAACGCTCTTGGCTCCTTCAATTCTGGTTTCATCATGACGGACGTGTCTTGCAGATGCGAGCGTCGATCAATCGAGGGAATGGCATGCAGCAAATACCAAATGCCACAGATTCCACCCACAATGGCGAATCGCGCGATCCTTTATCCGCTAGTATCCACCTACTTGGCGATATTTTAGGTGATGTTATTCGCGAACAAGGTGGTGAAGAACTCTTCTCGCTTGAAGAGCAGATACGCGCAATGGCCAAAGACCTGCGCGCCGACCCCCAATCGAAACAGTCGTCGGCTCTGACCGAGCTGGTTCAATCACTCAATGTTTCTCAGCTTCGAGGCATTATCAAAGCCTTTGCGCTCTATTTTGGCTTGGTGAATCTGGCAGAAAACAACGAGCGTATCCGCGTTTTGCGCGAGCGCGATCGACGCGACTACAACACTCCCCGCAACGATTCGATCGCCGCAGCCATCGCCGAGCTGCGTCAGCACAATGTCTCCGCCGAGCAGCTTCAAGCTTGGTTAGCAGATGCCCAAGTCATACCGGTCTTTACGGCCCACCCGACCGAAGCTAAACGCCGCACAACCATGCTCAAACTGCGCCGCCTCGGCAAAGCGCTTCAGAAGTTTAACAGCCCCATCAGCCAGTGGCTCACGCCGCGCGAGCGCCTAGAGCTCTTCGACCAGCTCCACGAAGAGATTCTTGGCCTGTGGCAGAGCGACGATGTGCGCCAGATCAAGCCGACCGTGATCGATGAGGTCAAAAACGGGCTCTACTACTTCCACGAGATCCTCTTTCAGGAAGTGCCGCGCATCTATCGCGATATGGAACTGGCGCTCGAAGAGTATTATCCCGACGCCGAATTCGGCAAGAAGTGGCATATCCCTTCCTTCTTGCGCTACGGCGTCTGGATGGGCGGCGACCGCGATGGCAACCCCTTTGTAACGCCCGAAGTCACGGTCGAAACAGTGCGTTTGCTACGCCTCCAAGCTATCGACACCTATATCGAGACCGTCGAAGAGCTGAGCGTGCAACTCAGCCAAGCGACCTCGCAAGTTTCGGTTAGCGAAGGGCTGAAACAGGCTCTAGCCGAGAACGCACGCATCTTCCCAGCCATCGCCGATCTGGTTGAGCATCGCAACAAAAACGAGCCTTATCGCCAGTTCTGTACCTACATTCGCGAAAAGCTGCTGCGCTCGCGCCAGCATACCCTCAACCATCAGCCAGCTTGGGGCGTTCCTCAGCCGCTACCAGAGCCGGGCAGCTTTTACCACACCCGCAACGATCTGTTGGCCGATCTGCGTGTTATCGACGAGAGCTTGCGCCAAAACGGCAGCGCCACCATCGCCAACGGCATGCTGCACGACTTTATTCGCAATGTGGAGGTCTTTGGACTGCACACCGCCACGCTCGACATTCGTCAACACCGCGACCGCCATGTGCAAGCTTTGGCCGAGCTGTTCAAACGCGCTGGCGTCTGTTCCGACTACGTGGCGCTTTCGGAAGAAGAGCGGGTCGAGCTGCTCAGCAAAGAGCTGCAAAATCCGCGACCGCTCATTCCCTTCACGCTCACTGGCGAACACGCCTTCAGCGGCATCTACGCTAACACGCAAAGCAACGGCGAAAGCTACAGCCCCGAGACGGTCGAAACAGTCGAGACCTTCCGCATCATCTCGGCTCTGCTGACTCAGATCAGCCCCGAAGCGATCGAAACTTACATCATCAGTGCGGCGGCCACCGCCAGCGATGTCTTAGCGGTCTTGCTGCTGGCCAAAGAGGCCCATCTCTACAAACCCGGCCAGTTCAGCCACCTCAACATCGTACCGCTGTTTGAAACGGGCGAAGACCTCAACTGCTCGGGCAGCGTCTTAGAGGGCTTGCTCAAGCTGCCGATCTATCGCGATCACCTCAAGCTGCGCGGCGACTTGCAAGAGATTATGCTCGGCTACTCCGACAGCAGCAAAGAGGGCGGCTTCTTGGCTTCCAACTGGGCGCTCTACCGCGCGCAGATCGACATCACCGCCATCACCGAGCGCTACGGTATCAAACAGCGCCTCTTCCACGGTCGCGGCGGCTCGGTCGGTCGCGGTGGCGGCCCTTCGAACCGTGCCATTCTGGCTCAACCCGCTAGCACGATTCAAGGTCGCATGAAAATGACCGAACAGGGCGAAGCGATCTCCGATCGTTACTCCGACCCCGAGACGGCTCACCGCCATCTCGAACAGATCTTAAACGCGGTCATTCGTGCCGGTCTCAGCGCCCAAAACAAAGAGCCAGATCCAGCTTGGCTGGCGGCTATGGATGTCGCGGCAGAGCTATCGCGCCACAAGTATCGCGCCCTAGTCTACGACGACCCGCGCTTCTTACACTACTTCCGCAACGCCACGCCCATCGCCGAGATCAGCCGTTTGCAGATCGGTTCACGCCCTGCCAGCCGCCGCAACAGTGATCGCATCGAAGACCTGCGCGCCATTCCGTGGGTCTTCAGCTGGATGCAGAGCCGCCACACGCTGCCGGGCTGGTATGGTCTCGGCACCGGCCTCAGCCTGTTTGTCGATCAGGGCGATGCCGCAATTCAAAACTCTATCCCTGCTCTGGAAGCGTACAAAACGCCTGAAGCCCGCATCGATCTGCTGCGCGATATGTACGAGCATTGGCCTTTCTTCACCACCTTGCTCGACAACGCCCAGATGATTTTGGCCAAGGCCGATATGCATATCGCACGCCTCTACGCCGATCTGGTGCCCGATCCCAAAATTGGCGATGCCATCTATGCCGTCATCGCCGAAGAGCATCAACGCACCTGCGAAATCGTCTGCGAGATCATCGGTATCAAAACGCTGCTCGATAACAAAGAGATCTTGCAGCGCTCGATCGCGCGTCGCAACCCCTACGTCGACCCGCTCAGCTATATTCAGGTCGAACTGCTGCGCCGCCTGCGCGCCAACCCCGACCGGCCCGACCACAACGCGATCGAATCGGCGATCTTGCACAGCATCAACGGTATCGCCGCTGGTCTGCGCAACACCGGCTAGTCTCATAGCAAGTCTGCCTAACAGGTGAATGCTCGCCACCTAGGAAAACTGAAAAGCTAGGAAAAGAGTTGAGAGAGATCTCGCAGGTTAGCACGAAATCTCTCTCAACAGCAATAGTCAAGCTCCGCTCTACTAAAGGCCAAAAAACGCAAAGTAATCCTAAAGCTGTTTAAAGACTTGCGCTCTCATAACGCACAAAAAAGGGGGAGTCAAGTTCCCCTCTGCCGAAGGCCAAAAAACACAACATAAAAGGTGCAAATCCATTTGATACCTTCAGCATGCAGGCGGCGAGATCCCTCCCCCAAGCACGTCCTAACCGCGTCCGCCTACGGCTACCAACATGCCACCCGCCACAAGAGTGTTGTAGCTGGCTGTGCGCCGAAAGCGCCCCCCAACACACAAACAGTTTTCCGAAAAGAATGGACTCCTCGTTTCGTTTATTAGGGTGTAGAATAACATTATCGATAGCAACCCAGCCCAACCCGTTTCAGAATAGATCTAGCATCGGTAATAATGATTAAACGAGGCTTTACGCCTCTTGAGGAAGGGTAGCATAATGCGGAAACCGTGCACTCATCTCGATCAAATTCAGGAGGTGGTTCCCAGCGCTGAAGGATGCGAAGAATGCCTTAAGATAGGATCAACCTGGGTTCATTTGCGGATCTGCCGGATCTGCGGGCACATCGGTTGTTGCGATTCATCGCCCCACAAGCATGCAACCCAACATTTCCATCAAACTCAACACCCGATCATCCAGTCGTTCGAGCCGGGTGAAAATTGGGGCTGGTGTTATATCGATGAAACCTATGTAAAGCTACCCGACAAGGAGCTTTCTGCTTGAGCAAGGCAGAGCGGCAACAAAACGCCGCTTGAAGGCCGTCACGCTATTTCCACTATAATATGCAATTCGTCTGGCGCTTGTCGCCAGCTCAAACTATTGCAATCCGCTTTGTAGAATCGTCTTCCACAGTCAATCTGTGAAGACAAGAGATAGTGTGATACAATGCAAACGATACAACTTATTAGCGACGATAATCGATACACAATGGTGTGGCACACATCGAGTTCCAACGGTAGGCGGTTGTGGCTTGGTGTTCAGGTGTACGTATCGTTCACAACGGAGTGCGAACATGCGCCTCTATATTAGTAGTCATCCATACACACTCTTTGCGCCGTTCCTCTTCAATTCCTTCGTACGTTTGTATGTACGACCGCAAGTCGAAGGTCGTGAACATCTGCCGGCAAGTGGGCCCTTCATCATCGCATCCAATCACTCTAGCCATGCAGATACGGCGGTTTTATTTGCCGCATTACCCAATAGCCATTGGAAAAAGGTCGTTGTTGCAGCAGCATACGACTACTTTTTCAAAGGTGGTATGCGTCAACTGGCGGCCCGCACCCTCTACAACGCCATTCCAGTCGAGCGCGATGCATTTTCACGACAAGACCCGCTACGCCACGCTATTCGCGCCCTACGCGAAGACTACGGCTTGATCATCTATCCCGAAGGAACCCGCCGCCAAGATGGCAGCATCGGGCCGTTTCGAGGTGGCATCGGCCGCCTGATTGCGACCTTCCCCCATGTGCCCGTGATTCCAACCCGTCTGCTCACCACCGACCGGGTTCTGCCCAAAGGCAAGTTTATTCCGCGACCTTACACTGTGCGGGTTCGCTTCGGCGCACCGCTCTACCTCTCTGCCTCACTCGACAACCGTTCAAGCTGGCACGAAGCTGCCAACCGCGTTCGTGACGCGATTATCGAGCTTGGCAACGACGTCGTCGTCTCATAAGTGCGCTTAAAGACAAAAAAATCCCTCCCTTTGCAGTTGCAAAGGGAGGGCTGTTGCATGCAGCGTCACCCTGCTGTGACAAGAAAGAATTAGAAGGTGGTCGTGAGGGTCTGAGCTTGGCCGGTCTCAGCCGAGCGGTAGGCCGACTCGATGATATCGATTACGTGGCGAGCATGCTCAGCCGTCACGATCGAGGGTTTATCATCGCGGACCCAGTCGACCAACTGCATAATGTCCTCGTAGACGTGCTGCTCTTCGATATGGCGGTGGACACCGACCACGTGAGGCAGAATCCACTGGTTGCTAGCACCCTCATGTTCGTGGGCACGAATGATGTCCAAGCCCTCGTATTCGAAGGGCTGACCATTCAGGTTCATACCCGAGATGCTACCATTGGTACCAAAGTAGGTGCCGCTGAAACCGTGTGTAATGCTACCGGCAGCCACACCATAGGCCAAGGCAAACATGCTGTTGCCGAAGTCCAACAGCATCAGCGTGTTGTCATCGGCGTCGACCGGAACCATACGGCCATTGAATTCACGCTCTTTGAGGCGCACACCCGAAAGCGCAGTCACACGCTTCACAGGACCCAAGATACCGGTAATGCCGTGCAGAGCATACACGGTCATATCGTAGAGCGGGCCACCACCCGGCTTGCGGAAGTACCACGAGGGGTCGATGTTGGTCAACACATCGTTACCACCGCGTACATTCTCGGTCTCGTGATAGCGACCAAACGCTGCACCACAGGCAGCCCAGCAGAGAGTACCGATCGCACCTTCGGCGATCAGCTCTTTGATACGGCGGTTGTGGGGGCGGAGCATTTCACCTGGCGAAGCAACAATGCGCAGGTTCTTGGCCTTAGCACGCTCGATCAGGTCGTTTGCTTCTGCCACAGTAGTGGTCATGGTCTTGTTGAAGTGCAGGTGCTTGCCTGCCTCCACAGCCATAATACCCTGCTGATAGTGAAGGCCGATCGGGGAAGCGATCGTTACCGCATCGACCTCACCCTTTTCCAAAAGCTCTTCGTAGGTCTCAAAAGCCTTTGGAATATTAAACTTGGCAGCAGCAGCTTCAGCGCGACCCGGTACTGGGTCACACACTGCAGCTAATACTACCCGATCTTGAACATCCTCTTGGCTCAAGTGTGGCAAGATACCTCGCAATGAAATACTACCAGCTCCTACCACGCCCATTCGAACTACATCAGCCATATGGATACGCTCCTCAAATCTCGGAAAATCCAGCACCACCTTTGGTGCTGTGGTTGCGTATGGTACCAGTTTTGTCGCAAGTCGGCAACTTCCGCTTTAGAAGGCGTATCTTGCATCATAAAGACGTATTTAACACCTCTCATACACCGTTTTGCCTTGTTCAACCTCTCAGGAACAAGCGAGAGAAGCAGCTCCATACGCCCAATAGGTTCAGCTCGCTAGCGGCGAAGTCTCTCGCTCCCATGCGGCCCTTGGCGCGTCCGCCTACGGCTACCAAGTTTCCACCCACCAAAAGGCGCTTCTAGCAGTGTTAGCAAAGCCTCTCAAAGAGCCGCAGTCGCACAGCTTGGAAACGCATTGAGCGATTTCATACGAAATCCGCTTGAATCATTGTATGTTGGGCAGTCTTTCGGCTCACAGCTAGCACACCCTGCTTACGGGCGAGCTGTTGGTAGCCGTAGGCGGACGCGCTAGCTGCCCTCTTTGGGGAAGAGAGCAGGCCGCCAGAGCGCGGAAATGATCAAACGGATTTGGTATCACATAGCGGCCAAGCTGATTTGACGAAAGCTACAAAGACGAACCGAATGAGCTGCGCTAATGGCGAACCAAAGCATCGATCATGCGAGCTACGCGCGCATTGATGCGCACTTGATGCACACGCACTATGTCGACTTGCGCCTGCTGAATAGCAAAGGCTGTGATCGCAGCTGTGCCCTCATCGCGCTCTTGGGGCGGCAATTCAAGCGTCTGTCCGATAAACGACTTGCGCGAAACGCCCAATAAGATCGGCAGGCCCAAACGCCGAAAGACCCCTAGATTGCGTAGCACGGTCATATTTTGAGCGGGTGTCTTGGCAAAACCGATCCCGGGATCGATCAAAATATTGTCTCGTTTGATCCCCATCGACATGGCAAACGAAACGCTCTCTTGCAGCTCTTGCAAAATATCTTCGATCAGATTGGTATAGTGAACCTGCTCGTAATGAGTAAAGTTGAAAGATAAGCTAGCCTTGACCGGGCGATTATGCATCAAAATAATCGGCACCTTGGCTTTTGCAACGATCTTGGCCATCTGCTCGTTCCAACCGCCGCTGGGCATGCGCAAACCCCAAATATCGTTTACCATCCAAGCCCCAGCATCGAGGGCCGCCTCGACCGTCTCGTGATGGTAACTATCGACCGAGATCGGAAGGTGTTGCTGTTTGGCGAGCATCGAGATAATCGGTACGACCCGCGCTATCTCCTCTTGAACTGCGACAGGTCGCGCGCCCGGACGGGTCGATTCACCACCTACATCTAAAATGGTCGCACCCTCTTGAGCAGCTTCGCGGGCCTTTGCGAGAGCATGATCAAGCAGCGTATCGGAGCCCAGCTCACGCTGCACAGCCTGTTCTCCCACCAGTCCATCGCCGCTAAAAGAGTCAGGAGTAACGTTCATAATAGCCATGATCTGAGTGCGGCTACCCCACTTGTCGAGGCGGCTTTCAAGTGACATTTCATGCTCCTTATCAAGTGATACAATGAGCAGCACCGCAGCGTTTATGCTCTAGGAAACAGATAGAATAGAGAAATGGAATCCATGGAAGCGGCGCAAAGCAACCCAGACTATAGCGAGGCACTCAACTGGCTCGCATCGTGGCTCAACAGCGAACAAAAACCCAGAGCAAAGCTTGCTGACTTTCACTTGGAACGAATGCAAGCGCTCTTAGCACTGCTGGGCGATCCACAACAGCGTTTCAAGAGCGTTGTGGTCGCAGGAACCAACGGCAAAGGGTCAACCTGTGCGATGCTCAACCAGATCGCGCAATCGGCGGGCCTCAAAGTTGGAATGTACAGTTCGCCCCATTTGCATACAATCCGCGAACGAATTCGTCTGAACAAGCAAGCGATCAGCCAACACGACCTTGTAGCCTGCGTCCGTCGAGTACAACCTGCCGTGGCAGCGCTGCCAAAGGAACTTGGCGAGCTGTCGCAATACGAGATTCTGACCGCTATGGCCTTCTGTTTTTTTGCCGAGCAACAGGTCGAGCTGGCAGTGCTCGAAATCGGTTTGGGTGGTCGGCTCGACGCAGTTAATGTTGTTACACCGATCTTAGCAGTTTTGAGTTCGATTAGTTACGATCATACCGCGCTTTTGGGCTCGACGCTCAGCCAGATCGCAAGCGAAAAGGCGGGCATTATTAAAGGTCCACACCCCGTCGTGAGCATCGAACAGGCTCCCGAAGCGGCCGAGGTAATCGCCACAGTCGCGGCTCAAAAACAGGCCGAGCTCTTTATCGCCCAAGCCGATCAGATCTGCGCCCCCAAGGGCCAAAGCTTGGCCTATCCGATTCCGATCACTCCCGAGCAGCTCGCCCTCAAAGGCAGCTTTCAGCTCAGCAACGCGCGCCTTGCCTGCGCCGCAGCCCTTCTGCTTCAGCGAGCTGGCTGGCCGATCACAGACGAGGCGATTCGTGAAGGTTTAGCGAGCACTCGTTGGCCCGCTCGTTTCGAATTTGTAGCTGCTCAAGTTTGCCCCGTCATCATCGATGGTGCCCACAACGAGAGCGCCATGCAGCAGCTTTGGCAAAGTCTACTAACCTATTTCCCTTCACGAAGGGTGATCTTCGTGCTGGGAGCATCGGCAGACAAAGATCTCGAGCGCATGGTGGCAGTGATCTTACCTCATGCCAGCACTACGATTCTGAGCCGCGCCGATCATCCCCGCTCCGCCGATCCACAACGGCTCTACGAATACGCGCGTCTGCATACTCAAGCGCCGATCATGGTGGAAGCGAACTTGCCAAAAGCGATAGAACAAGCCCTCGACCTGGCTACTTCAAACGATCTCGTCTGTATTTGTGGTTCACTCTTTGTTGCTGCAGCAGCGCGACACTATTTTGGGCTTGCCGAAAGCGATTAAGGATACACTATGCCCACAGTTTATCTTGCACTAGGAAGCAATCTTGGCGATCGTCTTACTGCTCTTCAGAGTGCAATCAGCGCTCTCAAAGCAGTTGCGCAAATCAGCGCTTTTTCGAAAGTCTATGAAACAGCGCCCGCTTATGTCGTCGATCAACCCGATTTCTTCAATGCTGCGGTTCGTATTCAAACCGAGCTTACACCTATCGAGCTGCTCGATTATGTCAAACAGGCCGAAATCGAGCTCGGGCGTGTTAGCAGCATGCGCTACGGGCCACGCAAAATCGATATCGATCTTTTGCACTACGAGCATGTAACGCTCAACGACACCAGGCTAACGCTACCTCACCCACGTATCGCTGAGCGCTCGTTCGTTCTGCTACCGCTGGCCGACATCGCCCCTGAGCTGATCTTGCCGGGCCAACACTTGAGCGTTGCCGAGCTTGCCCAAGCTTTTCGCAATAACGACGATATCCGCGAAACGTCTTTCCAACTGCACAGCGAAATGCATATAGCCTGAAGGCTATTGCTCGTTTTGCAAGAACGAAAGGCTACAGCTTTTGATCGGTCGAGCGAGACAAATAGCTCTCAAGCTGAAAGAGACTTTCGATTCGCGAAGCAAGCTCGGGATAGCGCCCTTCAGGATCGATCAAAACACAGGCTAGGCCAGCCGAGCGAGCGCCTTGATAGTCATCAAGAAAGGTATCGCCAATATAGAGCGCCTGATCGGCAGAGCTGCCCAGGCGCTCTAGTGCATGCTGAAAGATGGCAGGATGTGGCTTACGCAAGCCATATTCAACCGAGGTAACGATCTGAGCGAAGAGCGGCTTAACCCCCATCGCAGCGAGGTGTTTAGCGATCATGGGTGGATAGTGGGTGTTAGAGAGTACGCTCAAGCGGTAACGCGCATGCAGTGCGCTCAGAAAAGGCGCGATCTGATCGTAATAGCGCACGCCTCGTTCCCATTCACTTATAAAGTGATCCACAAAGCCATCTAAGATCGCTTGATCGGGCACAGTTTGAAAGCTCTGCTGGAAGAAGTGACGGGCTACATCGAGCATATGGTACTCGCCGAGGCTGGCGCGGGCTTGGCTCTCGAGCAGATCTGCAGAACGACTATAGTCTGCGACAAAAGCCTCATAGTCGATCGGGAAACCTGTTTCTAGCAGAAACTGGTGGGTTCGTTGGTAGGGCGCGCTATGAAACGAACCTGCTCGATATTGAACCAAGGTTCCGAAAAAGTCAAAGATCAGATCGCGATACATGCAGTGCTACTCCGCTCGCCCAAAACGCCGCCACGAATGAAGAACGCCCCGGATCAACTCGATCCCCGACGCTACGCTGGTCTCACGCCCTTCCCCCGAGCCATAGACCGATACAACCGCCGCCGCCACTACCTTGCCCGTCGCCATCACCGCTGTGATCGCGTCTTGCACCTGTTGCATGTTCGGGCCGTTCGGCTCTTTGGTGCCGTGATTGGGCACATACGACTCATCAAGAATATCGGAGTCGATGTGGAAGTAGATCTTATCGCAGCGCGAGGAGAGGTCGGCAAGGGCATACTGCAGCTTTTCGCCCGGAAAGCCATCGGCGACCGCTGCGATTTTAGCGTCGGTTGCGCGAATCAGCTGCTTTTCAGGAGCATCTAGGTTGCGCACATCGACAAACAAGATCCGATCGGTCGGCAGCGGGGCACGAATATGAGACTCGTTGCGCCAGCGCGGGTAGGCCAAACCAGCACAAACCGCCACAGGCATGCCGCCGAGCATACCAGATAAAGTGGTGCCAGGTGTGTTGAAATCGCCGTGGGCATCGAACCAAACCAAACCGATGCGAGCATCAGCGCCATAAACGTCTTGCAAACCGCCAAACATGCCCGTAGCGTGTGTGCAGTCGCCGCCCGTCATCAAAACCGAGCGACCAGCACGCAAAGCCTCGGCGACCGCTTGAGCGATCTCGCCATTGATAATGCCAAGATTATCGGGTTCAAAAGCGACGCGGCGTGCCTCAGGCATGCGGACTTCGCTGACCTGGAAGGGTACTTCAGCTTGGGCATACACCCCAGATTCGAGATACGCATCTAAAGCGCGCTCATCATCTTCGGCAAAGGTACTCCCACGATAACGAACACCAATAACCTGAAGCTCTTGTAGTTCTTGCGACATCGATCTCGCCTTTCTGCGGAAACAGGCACAGCGCAGATGCGCTGTGCCTGTAAGACGCCCACCTTGCAAACCCTATTTTAATATTCGAGCCAGCCGTATTTATCCTCGGTCTCGCCGGTTACCACCGAGAAGAAGGCTTTCTGAACAGCTTCGGTGATCGGGCCGCGCTTGCCAGCGCCCACCTGGATGCGATCGACCGAGCGGATCGGCGTGACTTCGGCAGCCGTACCGGTGAAGAAGAGCTCGTCGGCGATGTAGAGCATTTCGCGCGGAATGGGCTGCTGAATCACTTCGATGCCCATTTCGTTTAGCAGGGTAATGACGGTCTCGCGGGTGATGCCGGGCAGAATCGAAGAGGTCAGCACTGGAGTGACGACCTTGCCATCGCGCACCACAAAGAGGTTCTCGCCGCTGCCCTCGCTCACCATGCCGTCGACATTGAGCACAATGCCTTCGCTGTAGCCATTCGCCAGCGCTTCCATCTTGACCAACTGCGAGTTGAGGTAGTTGCCACCTGCCTTAGCCATAGCGGGCAAAGTGTTGGGAGCGAAGCGAGTCCACGACGAAACACAGACATCGACACCGTTCTCCATGCCCTCATCGCCCAGATATTTGCCCCACGGCAAGGTCGCGATCGCGACCTCTACCGGACAACCCGCCGGGTTGACGCCGATCGTGTTGTAGCCACGATAAACGACCGGGCGGATATAGCCCGAGCTCAGTTTGTTGGCTTTGACCGTCTGCTTGACCGCTTCGATCAACTGCTCCTGGGTATAGGGGATCTCGGTGCGGTAGATCTTAGCCGAATCGAAGAGACGGCGGATATGGGGGGTCAAACGGAAAACAGCCGTGCCCTTGGGGGTTTCGTAGGCACGAATGCCTTCGAAAAAGCTGCTACCATAGTGGACGACATGCGACAAAACGTGGATCTGCGCCTTATCCCACTCAACCAATTCGCCATTGAACCAGATGTAATCCATTTTGTCGGAAGCCATGGGAACTCCTTGTCATACTAACAACAGACATCTATCGTTACACGCTCAAACCCTCGTCGCCAAATAACGAGGTCTGAACCATCATACGATCACTACTCCAACGTTTGCTCTGTTTACGCGGCAGGGCTGCCACTCGCAAAGAGGCGATCCCTGCCATCTGCACGGTGGTACGAACCACACGCGTCGCGATCTCGGGCGAATTGGCCTGCTCTGAGAGGTGCGCCAGCCATACATCGCGCGCTCGACCATCGGCCGCTACCTTCGTCAAGAGCTCGCCAGCTTGCACATTATCGAGATGACCGAGCGGCCCCATAATGCGATGCTGCAACGAGCGCGGATAGGGCGAAGCGCGTAGGCGCTCACGATCGTGGTTGGCTTCCAGCACAATCAAGTCGGCGGGTTGCAAGGCCTCAGCCGTGTGCATATCCCAACTACCCAGATCGATCGCGATACCAACCCGATGCACGCCGTCGTCGATCAGATAACCGACAGGAGCAGCCGCATCGTGGCGCAAAGCAAAACTATTGATCTCAAAAGGGCCGATCTGCAGTCTTCCTCGTTCGGGCAGCTCTTCAACCGTCACACCGTCAAGCTCGTCCCGCAACATAGCGCGCGTCGGCCCATTACATACCACGGGCAGCTTCCAGCGCCGCGCTAAGGGGCCAGCGCTGTAGCTATGATCGCCGTGCTCATGGGTCAAGATAATCGCCGTCAAACCAGCAGGCTCAACCCCAACCAGACGCAACTGGCGCTCGATGGCACGCTGAGAAACCCCACAATCTATCAAGATCGCAATGCCATCGCGTTGGATCAGCAGGGCGTTACCGCTGCTTCCCGATGCCAACGATGTGACTTCGAGGCTCATAGCCGCCCTTCGGCCTGCCAGCGCGCCAAAACCTCGCGCGCAGCCTTAGCGGCCTGTGCACGATGGCTGATCTTGTTCTTCTCTTCGGGAAGCATCTCAGCCAAGGTTTTGTTGCTATCGATAATCAAAAAGAGCGGGTCGTAGCCGAAGCCATTGCTGCCACGCGGCTCGAACTCGATCACACCGGGCAGCGTGCCATGCACAAACTCGGTCTCGTAGCCCGGCAGAGCCAGCGCGATCGTACAAACGAAACGCGCCAGTCGGTTGTGGAAGGGCACACCTTCCAGCTTGCTCAAGAGGTAGCGCAACTGAGCTTCACCCTTAACGCCACCATAACGGGCCGAATAGACACCCGGCTCACCGTTTAAGGCGGCGACTTCCAGACCCGAGTCGTCGGCCAAAGTTGGCAAACCGCTCATTTTGGCATAGCCCTCAGCCTTCAAACGGGCATTTTCCTCGAAGGTAGTGCCAGTCTCTTCGATATCTTCTGTAATGCCAAGGTCATCGAGCGTACGCAGGGTCAGACCCAGATCAGCGAAAATCGCTTCAAACTCGCGCGCTTTACCTGCGTTGTGGGTCGCTATTAAGAGTTCTGCCATCAAAACACCTTTATACTCTTGAGAAAAGGACTTACAGAAACCAGTGGCCCAACCAAGCAACGAGAATAAATCGCGTTACTTTACCGACCATACAGGGCAGCATAAAGTTACGAAAAGGGATTCGCAAGGTACCAGCCGCGATTCCTGCGAGGTCGAGGCCCGGACCAGGTATAAACGCTAACGCAAAAATGGTCGCCATACCCCAACGTTTAACCCAGCGCTCGACAACCATATAATAGCGCGAACGGGCTGCGAGCTCGCTTCCGCCTACACCAGCCATATAGCCAGTGATCTCTCCTAACGAGGCACCTACTCCAGCCAAGATACCCACAAACCAAGGGTTGAGCGTAGCACCTGCCAAGGCCGCAACTGCAACCGCAGGCGAAGGCAATACAATCGAAGCATTGGCCAATAGGGTTAAAACAAATACTCCCACATAGCCATAGTTGCCCAAACGCTCAAGCACATCAACTGGTACAAACAGCAAAGCAATTGTCAATAAAACTGTTGCACCGATCAAGCCAAGCGAATTCCACGAAATACCAAATGGTCCACTTGATGCTTGAACCGCTGCATTGGTATGGAGGTCAGGAGAAGGCGTTGAGGCTTCGTTCGTCACATTGTGATTTGTCATAGTGCATTATCTGGTGTAAGCCAAGGTTTGTTATGTATGGAATTGCCAAGAATGCTCCAACGCTAGACAATCGCTTTGCTTGCCACCATTGAGATGCGTCACAAATATGTCGCAGATCGTTACTTATTCCATCGCTTAAGTATACGATAAGGCGAACAATTGAACAAATCAAACCAAAGACTTACAAAGAGATGAAAAGCTCTTATCGAGCCACCAATAATCGCTTAGCAGGCCTATTTTATGCCTTTAATACAGGTGCTTATGTTTGACCAAGGGCTAAGCTATACGGTACAATGGCGAAGGTTATAATTAGGAAGCTTCTACCTGCATACAGCATGGTTTTATAGACAAGGGTTTTCATGGAGCGCCCCATCGAAAAAAGCACTGTGAATAGTGGTTCTATGCTCTGGCACCTCTTCCGTGCCATGCGGCCAAAAGACTGGGTTAAGCAAGCTTTTGTTTTTGCCGCAATTGTTTTTTCTCAAGACCGCCTCTGGACACGTGTCGATCAAGTTATCTACGTTGTACTGGCTGCCATCGCCTTCTGTTTCGCTGCAAGTGCGATCTATCTGATCAACGATCTGGTCGATATCGAAAAAGATCGAGCGCATCCGGTCAAACGCAATCGGCCACTGGCCTCGGGCAAGCTCAGCCCGACAGTCGCGGCCGTTAGTGCGGTCGTTCTGATTTTGGGTGCTTTGGGGCTTTCCTACGCTGTCGACCCCGACTTCGAGTTGATGATCGTCTTAAGCATCTACTTTGTCGTGCAAGGCGTGCTCTATAGCTACTGGCTCAAAAATATCGTGATTATGGATATTTTGGTGCTGGCGGCTGGTTTTGTTTTGCGCGCGATCGGCGGCGCAGTCGTGCTCGAGTCGGTTGATATCACACCATGGCTGCTGATGTGTATGTGGCTCTTGGCACTCTTTATGGGAATAGGCAAGCGCCGCCACGAATTGGTGCTGCTCAATAGTGGGGCTGGCGAGCATCGTCGCATCTTAGCCGAATACTCGGTGCCCATGCTCGATCAGATGATTTCGATCATCACGGCCTGTATCATTATGGCCTACAGCATCACCACCTTTGTGGCACCCGTTGCTCCCACCGAGCCTTACCCTGTTCTGATGGCGACCGTCCCCTTCGTTATCTACGGGATTTTCCGCTATCTCTATTTAGTCTACCAACGTGATGGTGGCGGCAGCCCAACCGAAATGCTCCTCAAAGATAAGCCGCTGATGATCTGTGTCATTCTATGGAGCCTCAGCGTTCTCGCGATCCTCTACTTCTTCCGCACAGGTACAGGCGGCGAGCAGAGTGTCATCTTCCCATTTTGGCTTGGATAACGAGCTGTGTATCGTTGAGTTTGCAGAACAAGCTTGGGCACACAGCTACCACCCCATTTGTTGGGCGGGATGTTGGTAGCCGTAGGCGGACGCGCTGAGGATCTCCTTTGGGGGTGAGAGTCTCGCCGCCTGAAAGCTAAAGGCATCAAGCGGATGCGCGAGCAGCAGCGCTAAGCATTGGATAGGCGTGTTTTGTTGTAAGAAGAGAGTGTAGTTACGATGTCTGGATTGACCCTGATCAAATTTGGCGGTTCGGTCATCACCGATAAACGCGGCGAAGAAGCGGCCGATATCCCCTTGATTCAGCGTCTCGCCCAAGAGCTTGCCCAAGCTTGGAAGGCTCAGCCCAAGCGCCCGTTGATCATTGGGCATGGCAGCGGCTCGTTTGGGCATAGCGCCGCCGCGCGCTACGGCATTCATAAAGGTATCGCGCCCGGAAGCGATTGGTATGGCTTCGCCGCCACTTCGGCTGCCGCCCTGCGCCTCAACCGGATCTTCGTCGACGCTCTTGTGGCAGCCCAACTGCCCGCCCTCTCGCTTCAACCTTCGAGCACGCTCCAAAGTAGCGCTGGCAGGCTGCAAAGCTGGGATACACGCACCATCAGCCAAGCGCTTCAGCACGGTCTTATTCCGGTTGTGCACGGCGATGTCGCCTTCGATAGCCAGCAGGGTAGCGCGATTATTTCGACCGAACAGCTCTTCAGCTATTTGGCGCTGCAGACCACCGATCTGCAACCGAGCCGCATCATTTTGGTGGGCGAATCGGCCGTTTACACCGACGATCCCCATCGCAACCCCAACGCCGAGCGCATCCCGCTGATCAACCAAGACAATATCGAAGCAGTCTTGGGCAGCGCTGGCGCGTCGCACGGCACCGATGTGACCGGCGGCATGCGCGCTAAAGTCTCGCTGATGTGGTCGCTGATCGAAGCTTTGCCCGGCCTCGAAGTGCATCTGATCGGCACCAAGCCCGGTCTGCTCAGCCGCGCGCTGCTCGGCCAAGCCAACGACGAAGGAACCCGTATGCGCAAGGAGTAAACTATGTTTGCCGAGACCTTTATCGCGAACAAACGCGCCTCTTGGGAACGGCTCACCGTTTTGATACGTCGCGCTCAAAACAGCCTAAGTGAACTCTCGGCAGATGAACTCAACGAACTAGGGCGGCTCTACCGCCAAGCAACTTCCGATCTAGCTGTAGCGCGGCGCGATTTCCCACGCCATCAAGTTCACGCCTATCTCAACGGCTTGGTCGGCCAAGCCCACGGTGTGATCTATCGAGGCCGTCATACGCGCTTCCGCTCCTTGATCGAGTTCTTTACCACAACCTTTCCGCGCATCTTCCGCGAAACCTGGGGCTATACCTTCGCCTCCTTTTTGATGTTCTTCATTCCAGCCCTGATCGGCTATATCGTCACCTTCCGCTCGCCCGAAACCATCTCGCTCTTAGTACCCGGCTCCGAAGCGGTGCTAGCCGAGATTCGCGAGGGACACGAATGGTGGTTAGAGATCAACACCCAAGGTCGCGCCTTCTCGTCTTCGCGCATCATGACCAACAACATTCAGGTCACCTTCCTCGCGTTTGCGGGCGGCATTCTGTTCGGTCTGCTCTCGCTCTACATTCTCGCCTTCAATGGGCTCTTTTTCGGAAGCATCGCTGGCGCGGCCCAAGCCCTCAATTTCGGCGATAATCTGTGGGGCTTTGTAGCCGCCCACGGTATGATCGAGCTCAGCATCATCTTCATTGCAGGAGGCGCTGGCCTACAGATCGGCTGGGCGCTGATCCGTCCCGGTCTGCTCACACGTCGTTCTGCCCTTGTGCTGGCGACTCGACGCGCCGCCTATCTGCTGCTCGGCAGCATACCGTGGATGGTCACTGCGGGCATTATCGAAGGCTTTATCTCACCCTCTAGCCTGCCGCTTGTGCTCAAATTCGGCGTCTCGCTACTTTCGGGCGCTCTCCTCTACAGCTATCTGCTTTTAGCAGGCCGCCGATCTCCCCAGTCATCACGCTAATTTCAACAGCCCTCATAGTAGCGCAAAAGCCCGAAATAGATCCGCCCAACAAGCCGATGCACTGCAATAAGCATACGCTAAGGTCTCTAGCGCCCATTCGGGCTTAACCGCGTCCGCCTACGGCTACCAAGTCATCTCCCATCCATCCAAGGCACCTGTTTCGCAGCCTTCGCTGCGACCTGCCAGGCTCTGGCGCCTGGCAGGTTCAAACGCTGCCTTTTCAACGCTGCAACCAAGCCTCAAAGCGCATCCACATAAAGACCTGCATTCTTATAGTGGAATAAGGCATAACAACAACGAGCTGCTAGCTTTCAAGGCTAGCAGCTCGTTGAGTGATCTACCGTCGATGTCTAGAAAGGGTTACTTTCGAACAAGCGGCAGGTGTACCTTCGGCTTCGTGATGGTATCGAGCGAAATCGAAGTCTCGATGTACTCATCGGAGACATTGCCCGCACCGTCTACAAAGCGCACATAGATGTAGTAATCGCCCGGTTTTTGATCATTAGCCGGAATGCCCGAGAGCACACTCCAGTTGTTGATCGTAAAGTCCGAGCTTGAACCCGGCGCTCGAACAACCGACCATTTCAACGATTGCGAATTGATCGGATCATTAACCGGAGTACGGCTATTGGCGATCAAGACACCCCAGAAACCACGACCCGGATACAGATTATCGGTGACCTGATTTCCGCTGAAGGTCAGCTTTGTCAAGATGCTAGCATCGGCAGGACCAGCCTCAGCCGTTACTGTACCAGCCGTGGTCAGCGTGGGCTTCTTGGGGTCATAAACGATGTTGTGTTCAATATTCTTGACATTACCAACACTATCCTTCACTTGCAGAACGACAGTGTTATCGCCCTCTTTCAGTCCGGGCAGGGCCAGAACGCCAACGAAGCTATTGTTGACGATACCAAACTCGTTCAAAAGACTGTTCGCAGAAGCTCCATAGCGGAATGTCTCGAGCTTCGAACATTCGCCCGCATCTCCGATCTGAACGTAGAAGATCTTCTCGCGAGTATAGTTAGCATCGCCGTCGTTTACATCCGGATCGGTCTGCTGAATGCTCGAGTAGACTCGGCTATTGGTTGCTTTGTAGGGGTTACCTACATAGGTTGTAGCGCTGACTTCGCTATCGACAACGATCTTGGCCTCAAGGATATCCGATTTCAGGCCCTTGTTATTGATCAGTTCTACCCGTACCGTGCTCACACAACCAACCTGATCGGTAGCTTCAACCGTAAAGTTCTGACGGAATTCGGTCGGCTGTACACCGTCGAGCGGCTTATTGACCGCGACGCGCATCTGGTTTGGCTCGCCGATCACATCGCTGAAGCTCACTTTGAGGGTCTTGCTGTTAGTCGAGCCAGCACCATTGTTGATGCGCAAGGTTGCCTTCGGACTAACCGCGTTCTGAATACCACCCGGATCGGCGTTGTAGCCAGGGCCATTGGTCCAGTTGCGGATCCAAACTGCTACCTTGGTGTTGGACGAGAAACCATAGCTCAGACCATTTTCGTTGGTCGGCACCTGGTGGTTCGAGTCAGCGTAATTCAAGATCGGCTGGAACTCGGTGAAGGAGTTTGTACGAGCGTTGAAGCGGATATCGTAGATACCGATCTTCTTAATCGTGCCCTTATCGATCTCCTTCACGCTGTTCATAATGTAGAGCATATTGTCGTGAGCAACCATGGGCGACAAACCAGCCCAGAAGCTGCTACCAAAGCTTACATTACGCAGATCTTCCCAAGTAACACCGTTGTCGGTCGAGCGTGAGAAGGCCCAAACATATCGGCCATTCGACATGCGGTCTACATAGCCAGCATAGATGTGGCCAGTTACAGCGTCATAGGTAGCATAGGGCGAGTTGTCTGACTCGTCGGGGCTGCTAAACGCATACGACCAGTTTGAAACCGCGATATCGCCGCCAGCGGTACCACGAGCATAAGCAATGAAGAAGTCGCCGTTCTCTTTGCGCTCCGACTCAGCAAAGATGTGAATCGTCGCGTTTGCTGCTCCACCATGAACCACGATCTTGGGGTTCTTGTGCAAGTATTGGCGAGAACCACCGATCCGGTCGGTTACCCAGTTGCCACCCGAACGACGATAGGCGTAACCCAGATACGATGGGTTAATACCTTGGGCCCATGCGATATAAGGATTGCCATCGGCGTCAAGAGCGATATCCAGGTTGTTCAAACGAGCACCCGGCGATTCAACCCGTTCCGCTCCGGTCCAGCCATTGGCGGCCTCGTTGGGAGCGCGCATATAGTAAACGGTCTTGCCACTCGAATAGGCCAAGTGAATGGTATTGGAAGCGTCAACGACCATATCGACGCCATCATCCGAGCTCTTCACCGAGGTAGCGATGACCTTACCGCGCTCCCAAGCTACGTTACCCGAACCATCGGTGCGGCCACGATGGTAGTAGATCGATTGGTTGTTGTTGTTAATGTAGACCAAGTGAACGTAATTCGTTGTACCGACGATATTAGGTTCAAAGGTCTGACAGTTCACACCGGAACAGCTTACACCACTCATATCGAGGTCGATCGGGCGACCCCAAGCATAGGTTGAAGGAGTAGTATTGAAAGTCCAGACACTCAAGAGTGCCAGTAGCGTTGCGCCCATTAATAAGCGCATCGATTTAGCCAAACGCATAGTTTTCTCCATACCAGAGCCGACTGCTAAACGCAAGTTTCGGCAGTAGCATCAACTCTAGAGCTGCTATTAGCGAACGGACAGACGAGCAGTGCTGAAGTAGGTCGAACCTTGGAAGTAGGCATACAGGCCCACATGGCGACCTAGTTCACCGCTAGCTGTTACATCAAAGACTTGCTTATCATTGACGCTTGCTTTGATTTGGTTGCCGTTTACATCTACACGTAAGGCATACCAGCTACCGCTCTGAAGTGTAATGTTCTTATCGTATGCCAGCGTCTTAGGCGTGCCATCGATATACTGAACCAACTGAAGACCAGGTTGGCTATTGGGTGCGCCGTCTGCAGCGGTTAGCAAAAGCGCAACAAAGTTCTTCTGATCGCTATAGCCAACAACCGCACCCAGTACCGAGCTGTAACGAGCGATAGCCGTCGTCTCGAAGCTATAGTTTGCGCTCTGAGCCGGGCCACTATAAGCGATCGTGTCGTTGAAAGGAATCAACGTATTGTCGTTGATCGGGGCCAACAATGCGCCCTCATCGATCGTCCAAGCCGGAGGCGAGACCGGATCTTCAAACACTTGTGTGAAGTTCCACATGCTCACATCCGTGCTGCTGCTGTAATCAACCTCAAACTGCACCGTATCTCCACTTACCGCAGGTGCCATGGCAGGAGCCGCAGGAATAGCGATGCTTCCTGAATTCGAAGGTGGCAGTGTCGGCAGAGGCACCGGTGTCGGCTGAGGGACGACTTGCACAGTGGGCAACTCGGGATAATCTTGCACGACAGCGGCTGTAGGAGCCGCCGCCTGCGCCACCGAACCAGTCTGAGCCGTATCAACACGGCCACAACCGTTTAGCGCAATAGCAAACGCAGCCAGCGCACCTACGCTGCCTAAACGCTGCATTAATTGCATAGTAGAAGTCATTGCAATCTCCTTAAATTCAACGTTCTTTGATCGTTAGAGAGCAAATCTTGTCATTGCACAGGGCAGCTCCAAGACTTGAGCTCATACGATCATACGAGCTGCTAAACCTATTCCAGCGTCAAGCTCTAAGGCTCGACCGTAGGCATCACCGTCAACTCGACCTGACTTATCGCAATACTGATCATTCGTTGAGCATCAGGTGCAGGATCAGGTTCGGCATCCGTGTGTAGTGAGAGCAATTGATCACCAGGTTTACTCTCGATTGGGAGACGATAGACGCGAGCTTGACCGGGAGTCACCGTAAACTGACCAAGCGGTTGCCCATCGCTTATGAGCTGGACAGTTCGAGGTATACGGTAACTCTCTAGAGTGAGTTGAAGCATCATCGTTGTTGAATGGTCCGTGGCATTCGCTATTATCAGGTTACCACGAGCTCCCATCCAGCGCCAGAGATCTTTGGTACTATCGGGTAAGTGCCAGCCTTCAGAGAGATAGGCAAACGAGCTGGCTTCTTGGAGAGGCACATCGTAGGCGATCACCGCGGGATCGTTTGAAGACCGCGCGACCAAACCCCAATCATTCAGCAGTTGCAGGCCGCAGTCGGCTTTTGATACAGATAAATTAGTTGTATCTAAGACAATTGTGCGCACTCCATAGTAGTTTAACGCATTTAATACTTGCGGAGTCGGATCGCTTATAGGATCCTCAGCACAGCGTAAACGCCATAATTGTCGAATGCCTGGCGCCAAGTTCAACCAATATTCTGGTCTCCGTGAAACATACCCTCCCATAATAGGACGATAATGGACCATTTGATGTTTCAGGGTATCGCTCAGATCATCTAAGCCTGCGGCATTTGCTGGCACATCAAAAATGATCCCATCACCCCCAGATAAACTCTCATAGGTCGGCGAGACGTCGAGGGCGGTACGTTCTTTAGGGCGGGGAGTATACTCGATTGCAGCTATAATTGCAAAGATAACCACCAAGAGCGGATATTTTGAAGGTATCATCTCGCGCCAGCGTCGTAGCGCGAAACCGATCAATACCACTAGTGGAATATAAGCTAAAGCTGCAAAATGGCTTGGGCGTCGTCCTAAATTGGCCCCCGGCACTACTTCAAATAAACGATAAGGTAGCGGTATTCCTGTATCGTAACCCGCCAGCTTTAAACTGCCTCCCAAAGCTAAAATGCTCATCGAAGCGAGCAGAAGGATCCAGAGGCGTGCCGACCTCCATTCGCGAATCGCGCCATAGAGAGCAACAAATAGAGCGGCATAGCCTGGGGCGATTAACCAGCCTGTGTTATTTGGATGGTAACCTTCTTGTAATCTTTGAATCGGCTCGCCCCACCAAGGGTGCAGCGCGCTCGGGAGAAAGAACTCGACCAGATCGGCGCTGCTTTCGCGCGCTTGTTCGATCCAGTGAGCTGCCGGTCGCATTGAATCGCCACCCTGCAATATCGTCCAAAGCGCTGGCAGCACCACAAGCAGCGTTATCGCACTATAGAGCAAGCCGACAACAATGGCATCTTTTAAACGGCGCTCGCCCCAGGCTAGCCACATCAACGATACTCCAGTGTAAGCGACACAAAAAAAGGTGTAATACCAACTGGTGTAGCTCACCAATAGCAGCGCAACAAACCACAACAACACCCGTTTCCAAGTGATCTGTTGCATCACCAACAGCAGCGCTAAAGCATAGAGTGGCAACCATTGCAAACTGACATGCTCAAGCTGCCCGTCATAAAACTTGGAGACATGAAACGGCAAGGCCGTAAAAACTGCGCCTGCGATCGCTGCTGCGGACCAATCGCGGCAGATGTAATGAACCAACAGAAAGGCGGTATAGCCCGAAAGCATAAAGCCCAGCAAAACCGCGAAATTATAACCAGCGACCGGACCAAATAGGAGCTGCACCGGAAGCGACATCAGCCCATTGGGCAAATTGAGCGTCTGCAAAACGAGCGACGTCCCCTGAGGCGCATATAACATCGGCGTATAAAAGGGGTTGAGGCCGTGGGTTAAAGCATAACTAGTCCACCAACCAGCCCATACATTTTGCCATGCATCCGCCCGTGCGATCGGCCCTCCATATACCGCTGTTGTAAACTCGCTGATCAACGGATAGGTCAGCAGGCAGCCCACAAGCAAATAGAGTGTGAGTACACTTATATGAATGCGCCAGGAGAGCGCTTTTTGCCTATCATTCTTTACCAAAGCGCGCATAATCGCAATCTATCGTGCCTCGCAAGCCTATTCTTCATCGAGGCCATGCAACTGAACCTCTTTGATATTAAAGGAGAGCAGTCGTTGATCGTCGCCTAGGCCAAGCGAAGCAGGGCTGACGCCGCCCTCAGGTGCTCGCAAACTAATCAAACTTGTCCCAACAGGCAGACGGAAGGGTGCTGTGAGATAGCGTTGATGTTCAAGACCAGCCCTGATCGGCAAGGTCATCAGAAGCTCATCGTTCAACCAGATCTCTAGCGGGCGCTCGCCCGGCAAGCTATAGAGCCATAACTCTAAGGCCACCTCACGCTCTTCCGAGACATAGGTCCAAAGGCCACTGCCCTCATTATCGATCCAGCGTGTAGCGATACCATCAACAAACTCGGGCTCAGGCCAACGATCGTCTCGGCCCAAAAAGAGCGGGAAGCGCTCCGGTCGCACGTTGCGTTCGGGCAAACGATAGGCCTTAAAATCAGAGCCATCGTAAACTAACTCCAACGGGCCAAGCAGCTCTTGGGCGACAGCGATCTGCTGTTCTCTGCGCCCTTCCGCAAAAGGATCAGGCCAGAAGATCAGATAGCGCACCTTCAAGGCTTCCAGCAGCGCATCTTGGGTCTCTTTATCTAACGAAATGATCTCGTCCGAACGCTTAGCCAACTCGACCTGCTCGAACATCAGCATCGCTTCGTAGGGCATACGCGGGATATCGCGCGATGTTTGGCCCGTCAGAATACGCTTGCCGTGAATGGTCTGAGCCTCCATCTCGGTGTAATTGTGGCCGATCTTGTTAAAAGGAAACTCGACTACGCTGAAATCGTCCGGCATCGCCGCCAATTCGTAATAGAAAGGCGAGATCGGGGTCGGCACAATCGCCATAGGCAAACGTATCGCCTCTAGTGCGATCACAACCGACAAAGCCAACGATGCGAAAGCAAGCTTCGGACGACTGCTCCACTGAGCCAGATGAGCGATCATGGTGGCGACCGCCATACTGATACACAAAATCGCCACATAGGTGAAGCGTCCCGGCATGCGCAAACCTTCGATCACAGGAAGATTGCGCAGCGGCGCATAGGGCATCGGAAGCGAGAACGATGTCGTGCCCAACGAGATCGTAAGGCTCGGCCCAAACGAGAAGAGCAAACAAACAAACCACAAGGTCACCCAGAGCGCTGTCTTGCGCGGAATGACCAGCAGTGAGAGAAGCATCAAGCCGAATGGCAGCAAAGCATACAGATAGTCTGGCGTCCACTCTGGGGTGGCCTCCTCCCACAGATAAGCGGGGAAGGATGGAAAGAGCTGATCGAGCGTGACACTCCAAACGTGAGTATCGGGCTTGCGCGCGTAGTGCGTAGTGGTCGCCTCAAACATAGCAGGCAACAGAAAGGGCAGAGCCATAGCAGCCGTTAGCCCACCGATCAACAACCATGAGCGCAGATCGGCCCAGATCTCGGCCTTATCGCCGCGTCGCCAAGCCGCAACCCAACGCCAAACCGCAAAACTCGCTAACAAGACGGCCAGATTCAAAAAGTGATACCACATCGAGAGGCCGGCGACCAGCCAAAAGAAAGCGGCCACAATTGCCCAGCGCCACGAGCGCTTTTCCAGCGTATGTAACACAGCCCAGAGCGTCAATGGCACGCCAAAGTCGCTCAGCATCGGCATTAGGCCCAAGCGAATATCGCCCAGTCGCAGCGGCGAGGTCAGCATAATGATGCCAGCCACAAAGGCGGCCGCTGTATTGCCCGTAACCTTGCGAGCCAATACAAAGGTGCAGTAACCCGCCAGAACCACCGTCAACATAATCATAATGTTGTAGGTGGCGAGCATATCAAAAAACCACTGAACGGGGATAGAAAGCACACCCAAAGGAAAGGTCAGCGTATGCAGATAAAGGCTCACCCCTTTGGGATACATCAGCATATCTGAGGTATAAGGATTGGTGAAGCGCACCGTAAGCGCTTCTTTCACCCACCAGAGATTCCAGATATTCTGCATGCGATCATTGCTCATCTTCCCGTGGCCGCCCACTAAGCCGCTGCTCAGCTGGGAGATCAAAGGATAGGTTGCAATAATAGCAACAAAGCAGTATGCCAGAAAAACTCCGATATGGGTCAAAAGCCTCGTGCGATCGATCGAAGCAAGGCCTTTGAAGCTTCGCACCGTATTAGATTGTTCAGGTTTATTCGACGCAAGAAAAGCCATGAAACGCAGCCACCCAAGCTCTCTAGTATGGTAGCATTCTTCTACTGCCCCATCTTGAACAGATTCTCTAAGATCTTGCACACTCTGCCAAGCCGTTAGGCCCCCAGGCAGATGCGTCTCAATAAGAAGCAAATACGCTGTCTTGGAGCACCGTTCTCCGAATAGCTACCACCTTTTGTTGAGATAAAGCCATAGTAGCTTATCTCGTTGACAAATCATCTTATAAAAAACCCACAAATATCTGAAACAGACGTGATATAGTTCTCATTTCGAGACACAAAGCTGATAAAACGCTGAGATCTTCTGTCAGAATCTGTTTCATTGTACACACTTAACGGACCTCTGGCCATGGTCAAACAAACTGCTAGCGGCCAGAGGCTCGTTACTCTTCGTGTACTGAGCGAGTAAAAAAGTTGTGTAAAAGAGAGAAAATGAACCTACACAAGCAACAGTGGCGTTTTAGTAATCACGTTGGGCAACCACCAGAAGCATCGAACGAACAGGCGGCACGAGCTTGGTTAGCAGAGCCAAGGCGCCCTTAGCAGCAACCCGAAACGGATGGCTCGTAATACGAGAGCGCTCGAGACCAACCTGCTCCCAAGGCGCAACGTATTGCTTCTTGTGTACGCGCAGGCCAGCCGCCTCTACTAACCACGTCAGCTCGCCCATCGTATAGGTGCGGCTATGGGTTGTATAACGAGCATCGCCCTCTAACGACATCTGGTGACGGAACTCTTCTTTGGTCGAGAGGCTTTGCCACAACAACATGCGAATAATCGCACGCATACGGCTCTTGAAGTATAACTCGTTCGGTGTGGTAATTAGCAAGCGGCCACCTGGCTTCAGGACACGTCGGAATTCGCGCAGCACAGGAAGAGGCGAATAGACCAGATGCTCGATCACCTCAGAAAACACCAACAGATCAAACGAGGCATCGGGGAAGGGAAGCGCACTATGTTCGAGATTCGTTTGATGTACCGTTACCCCCAAACGATCCCACAGCGCTTGACGTGGCGATGGGTCGAGGTCAACACCTGTAACATGATAACCCGAGCCAACCAAGAGTTGAGTAAAATGGCCGGGGTTGACACCGATCTCAAGAACATGGGCGCCCCTCGGAGCATCGATTGCTCGGAGCATAGCCTCGAAACGGTGCCGATGCAAACGAAAATAGGCTTCTTTACCATCGGCGCGAGCATTGCTCGCCAGTTGCTGCATAAGCAGGGCAGTATCAGTTTGTTGCATAGTTAAGCCATAGTAGCACAAATTTAACGCTTCGACAAACAGCCAGAGTGTGCCGCTTCATATGCGAGAGCAGACACGTGCTTGTTTTAGACACACAACAAGCCCCTCTGCAGCCACAAGCCATACAGAGCGGGTCTATGAATGGTTCAGATCGCTGAAGAAGATCGCTCCCTTCAGCAATGGCCTTTCCTATTGTACTCTATTCTGCGAGCGATTGTGCTAGGAAAAAAAATGCTAACGGTATACCGGGGATTGCTGGGGAAAAAAGAGGATGCAGGGGTCTGGTTAGTACAAACCAGAAGCATTGAGGAAAGCGAGAGTGGGTGATTGGCGACCACGGCTTGAATGCAAAACAAGGAGAAGGTCCCCAGATCACAATTAGGTATACCGCTAGCAGAAGAATCTGTTATTGAATTTCAAGATTTCGACCAAATTCCAACACACTTGTAAGAAGAAACTGCTACAATAGAGATTAGTTCGGTGTTTGGTCAAGATGACGTGCCATTGTTTGTAAGCCACGATGCTGTAATGCCTTAACGGCTCCTTCAGTGCGGCCCAATTCACGTGCTACTTCCTGAACCGACATCTCTTGCATAAAACGCATCTGGATGACTCGACGTTGATCATCTGTAAGGCGAGTAATCACTTGGCGAATCTCCTCACAGTCGAGGCGCACATTTACCGCCTGTTCAGGCCCTTCGCTCACGCCATTCCAACACTCAAGCGATAGCTGAGCGCGCGAACGACGACGTCGCAACGAATCAACAGTGCGATCGTGAGCGATGCGGTACAGCCACGCCGAGAGCGGCCACCCGCGATCTTCGTAGCGATGAATCCCTTCTAACATGCGAAGGAACACTTCTGCGCGCAGATCTTCTGCCAGCTCGTTATCGCAAACGCGGTAGTAGATGTAGCGGTAGATCGCCGCTGCATAACGCTCGTAGATCAGCGTGAGCGCTTGAGAGTCGCCGGTTTTTGCTCGACAGACGAGTTCTGCATCGGTGGGAGTAAGAGACATCGTTGACCTCCAGATGAGGTGAGCCTAAGACATCACGGAGTAACGTTTAAAAGGTAGGCTCCATATTGAACACACAAGTGAGAAGAGAGATCGAAGATGCTGTGTAATAATTCAGGCTTTGAAAGACGATAATCTTGTTTCAGAATTGAATTATTACTTCTAAAAAGAGTATAGTTGAACTCGCAGCAGAGAAAGTTATTGTTTGGTTGGTAGAAGGTTGTAACTGAGTTAGGCCTTCGCACCATTTCCGCTATACGACAGACCAAATTCGAATGGTCTATAGTTTGATTATGCTCAGCCACCTTGTCTGTGACTGAGTGACTAGGGATATGCTACAATGCAGTCACATATGGAAGAACAACGTCAAAACATGGTCCGCGTCCAGTTAATCGAACGCGGTATTCGCAATACAAATGTCTTAAATGCAATGGCTAGTGTTCCTCGCCATGCATTCGTCCCAGAACATCTCCAAGAGCGTGCTTACGAAGATAACGCGCTTGAGTTGGATAACGGGCAAATCATTTCTCAGCCCTATATCGTCGCTCTGATGGCTGAAGCTCTGGCCTTGCAAGGTCACGAACGAGTGCTCGAAGTAGGCACTGGCACTGGCTATGCAGCAGCTATCCTCAGTCAGCTCGCAGGCGAGGTGATTACCCTGGAGCGTTCGCCAGAACTCGCTGAGGCGGCACAAGCTCGTTTCGAGCGTTTGGGTTATAAAAACATCAGCGTCTTTGTCGCCGACGGAACGATGGGTTGGAGCCGCAGCGCTCCCTACGATGCCATCAGCATTCCAGCCGCAGCACCGTGGGTTCCACGCCCATTACGTAAACAAATCGCCGATGGCGGACGCCTGATTATTCCGTTAGGCAGCCGACACACACAAGTGTTGGTACGTTTGCAACGACGTGGCGACGAGATGTTCAGCGATCGATTGAGTGGCGTTCGTTTTAGCCCTCTGATCGGCCAGCACTCTTGGAGTAGCGACCAAGTAACAGATAAGCCTGGAGCGAACTAAGGCATAAACGAACGATCTGAATACTCCGAGGAGGATAGCGATGTTTTCTCCGTCGCCGGATTCAGCCTTTCGCGGGGATACCAACGATAATATCGAGCTCTTAAAGGCCTGGATCGGTACATCGTTGGCCTTTGGCTTGTTTAGCAATGGTGGACAACTCGATGGCGAGTTGTTTACCCAAATGTTACCCTTGGCGCTGTTTACCTGCGGCTTGGGCGTCTTGTTGCACGAACTTGCACACCGTGTGGTTGCGCGTTATTACGGCGCCCAAGCGCACTTTCTCGCCAATAACAATTGGCTGATTCTGTCGATAGTGATCGCTTTTATGGGCGTTTTTGTTGCGGCGCCCGGGGCGGTCTGGCATCGCGGGTATCTGACGAAACAGCAAAGCGGTCTGATCGCATTGGCGGGGCCGGCTACCAACTTTGTCTTAGTCATCGTCTTTATGATCATTTTGTTCGCCAGCATTTTGCTTGGCGCTCCAGACTGGCTATATATGCTCGCCATCATGGGGTATGGCATCAATAGTTGGCTTGGCCTGTTTAATATGATCCCTTTCGGCCCCTTCGATGGCGCTAAAGTGCTCAACTGGAGCCCGATACCCTTTGGTATCGCTGCCCTGATCGGTGTTGCACTTGTATTTGGTCGAAGTCAGATCTTTGGTTTTATTCTTCAATTTCTGTCCTAATACGCGATCTGTTTGAGGTATTGGCGGTCGCCTCGGCACACACAGACCAGACTGCGGGTTGCGGGGAGCTGTTGATAGCCGTAGGCGGACGCGCTAACAGTCTTCTTTGGGGGCGAGACCTCGCCGCTAGAGCGCTAAACAGATCAAGCGGACTCGGCATATTGTTCATATCAATCGAATAGGCGTCTATTTAGTATAGAAGCTAAGGAGTTTGAGGGTGCGAAAACCACTTATTGCAGGAAACTGGAAGATGTATAAAACCGTCGATGAGGCGGTTGCCCTGGTCAAAGAACTGAGCGCTGGCTTGGGCGACGTATCCGACCGTGAGGTTTTGGTCTGCCCGCCTTTCACCGCGCTCTATGCGGCCAAAGCTGCCATCGGCGATGCTCCGATCGCCTTGGGTGCTCAAGACGTTTACTTTGAAGAGCAGGGCGCCTTCACGGGTGCGATCGCTCCGGCTATGCTGACCAGCGTTGGCGCGAGCTATGTGATCGTCGGCCACAGCGAACGCCGCCAGATCTTCGGCGATGACGACAGCACTGTGAACAAGAAGCTCCACGCCGCCCTCAAACATGGACTACGACCGATCTTGTGCGTAGGTGAAAGCAAGCCCCAGCGCGACAGCGGCGAAGCCGAGGCCGTGGTGGTCGGCCAGGTGCTGGCCGGTCTTTCGGGTGTGAGCGCGTCCCAGATGAGCGAAGTCGTGATCGCTTACGAGCCGATCTGGGCGATCGGCACCGGCGACACTGCAACCGCAGCCGATGCCCAAGCCATTCACGCCACCATTCGCGCGACCCTGACCGATCTGTACGGCAGCGAAGTCGCTCAGAGCGTGCGCATTCAGTACGGCGGCAGTGTTAAGCCCGACAATGTCGATGAGCTGATGGCGCAGCCCGACATCGACGGCGCACTGGTCGGCGGTGCGTCGTTGAAGGCCGATAGCTTCTTACGAATTGTAAAGTTTCAGTAATTGAGGGCAACACGTTTAGCTTATGACAACGCAAAGCGTTTTGGTTGATGTTACAACCTACTACCTCGAGATTCCGAGCCGTGCCGATGCTAAGCTCTCGCTGAGCGCTGACCCTGCGCTGCAAGTGATCGAAGTACGCGAAGCTCTCGTGCCGTTCTACCGTTTTCTCTATAGCGCAGTCGGCTCCGACTACAATTGGACCGACCGATTGGCTTGGAGCGACGAACAATTGCAAGAGTATCTGCAGCGCCCTAACATCTCACTCCACGTTTTGTATGTCAACGGTACTCCGGCGGGCTATATCGAGCTGGATAGCGCGCCATCTGAGCCGGGAACCGAGGTCGCCTACTTCGGGCTGATCCCGCAGTTTCACGGCAAAGGCTACGGCAAACACTTGCTTTCCTACGGTATTCAGAAAGCGTTCGAGGGTGATCCCGAGCGGGTCTGGGTTCATACCTGTTCGCTCGATGGACCATATGCTCTGCGCAACTACCAAGCACGCGGCTTTCAGATCTACAAAACTACAACCCATCAGCAACTTATAACAAAGCCCGACCAAGCCTAAACGTGTATTGACAGTCGAAAGAGCTTTACGGTACACTTAAAGTAAAGTGAAGGGCGGGTGCTTGGCCCGCCCTATTTTCATGAAGATGGTAAACTTGGAAAAGATATGGCTATTACTTCAATCCTTGCTTTCATTGTAATGCTCGTTGTGCTCGTCTTCGTGCATGAACTAGGACATTTTATCGTCGCACTGCGCATGGGCATCAAGGTCGAAGAGTTCGGCATCGGTTTCCCCCCTCGTGCTGCCACCCTTTTCGAACATAAAGGCGTCAAATACACCCTCAACTGGCTGCCCTTGGGAGGTTTCGTGCGCTTTGGCGGCGAAGGCGACACCGTGTATGGCGTCGGCAGCCTTGCCGAAGCCCCACCGTGGCGCAAGATTCCCGTTATGCTGGCTGGTCCGCTAATGAATCTCTTTCTCGCCATGGCGATCTTCGCGGTCATCTTCCGCGTAAGCGGCTATCCAGTAGAGCTCGATACCTACAGTATCAACGCCGTTTTTGCGGGAAGCCCTGCTGCCGAGGCTGGTTTTCAAGCTGACGACATTCTGTTGAGCCTCAACGGCGAAGCGATCGCCAAAGATGGCGACGTCTCTCGCATCGCTTCGTCCAACAAGGGCGTCACCATTCCAGCCGTAGTCGAACGCAACGGCGTGCAAGAAACGCTTATGGTCACACCCGGCCCTTGGACCGACAAGGACGGCAATACCTACGAGTCGGGCCTGGGCATCGCGTATGCGCCCACGATCGGTTATACGCCGGTCAACACCTTCGAGGCGATTGGCAAGGGTATCAGCTACTCGCTCAGCGCCTTGAGCAAGATGATTGAAGATATTAGCGCTCTGATCGGCGGTCTCTTCACGGGCAACAAAGAGGTCGAAGGCGGTCTGGCTGGCCCGATCGGGATCGCGCGCGTAACCGACGAAGTGATTGATCGAGGCGGAATGCCAGCCTTCTGGAGACTGGCCGCTCTGCTGAGCATCAACCTCTTTTTGATCAACCTGCTGCCTATTCCTGCCCTCGATGGTAGCCATATTCTTTTCTCATTGATCGAATGGGTGCGCGGTGGCAAAAAGGTTCCACCCGAAAAAGAAGCCTTGGTTCACGCCATCGGCTTTATCGCGCTGATGACGCTGATGTTGGTGGTTTCGATCTCCGACATTATGCAAGCCATACGCGGCGAGTCGATTCTGGGCAGCTAAATAGACGCTCCCCAAGCAACAAAAGCGCGGAGGTGGTATCGTACCATCTCCGCGCTTTGCATACTACAAAGGCCGCCTATAACACTCAGCTGACGGGCAAGCTAGCGCGCTGGCGTGCAAACGAAATAGCTTATTGTATGGCTTTGGCGGCGAGGTCTCGCCCTTCCATGCGGTCCTCACCGCGTCCGCCTGCGGCTATCAGATCGGCTAGCAGCCCTCATCCCCGACCCTTCTCCCGCAATGGCGGGAGAAGGGTACCTAGCTGCGTCCATCAATCAAACCGTACCCTTCGACAGGCTCAGGGTACGGTTTGATCGAAACTTTAGCCTTCTGCAGCGCTATCCTTTCTGCAATACGAACTAATCACACAATTATCGCAACTATTTTCTAAAAAAACTCAGTGTCTCCGTATCTCTATGGTGAATAAAAACTATGCTTAGCGCCGATAGCTAGGCGTTGGATGGATGGAGGCTGCTTTGGTAGCCGTAGGCGGACGCGCCAAGGAACGAATGGGAGCGAGAGACGAGACCGCCAGAGCGATATACAAGATCGCTACGCAACAACAAAACGAGCATTATTGTCTACAGTTTAGAATAAGATAGAGACCTGTTCGTTTTCGTCCAAGAAGTTCATAACAAGGAAGTTGCATGAATCAGGATATGGACGCACTTCAAGCGATCGACTGGTGTGCCCGCTGGCGTAGTATGTACGACCGCGAAAAGCAGCAGAGCGAATCGCTGAGCAACTGGCAGTCAAACCCTTCCGACCCCTGGCAGGCGCGCGCCAAAAGCTTTGCCAAGGCCAGCGGGCGAGCCAAACAACCCGACAGCTTTCTCCAGTTCGTTCTGCCCCATCTCAAAGCAGACGACCAGTTGCTCGATATCGGCGCGGGAGCGGGACGACACAGCATCTACCTGGCGCAACAAGGCTGGCAGGTTACAGCGGTCGAACCGTCGGCGGCTATGCGCAACCAACTAGAGAGCCGCCTCGACTCGAGCAGCCGCGCCAAGCTGCAAATTGTGGCCGAAAGCTGGCCGAGCGCGGCCGTAGAGCGCTGCGATGTGGCGATCTGCGCCCATGCGCTCTACGGCGTACGCGAGATCGAGCCCTTTTTGCGCCGAATGGATGCGGTCAGCCAGCGGGCCTGCTTTATTCTGCTCGGCTTTCAACAGCCGTCGTACTACAGCGCGCCCTTTTGGGAACGGATCTATGGCCAAAAACGCCTGCCACTGCCCGGCGCGCTCGAATGCTTCAACGCACTCTACCAGCTCGGCATCGCCGCCAACCTCAGCCTGCTGCCCGCCTCACGCTATAGCTTCGCCAGCCGCGACGAAGCGCTCGACGATCTTGCATGGCGGCTACAGATCAGGCCAGATTCGCCGCTCTGGGAACGGTTACAATCTGCAATCGACGAGTTACTGATCGAAGATAGCGACGGCCGATTGAGCACGGCCCAGCAGCCCAAACATATCGCCGTTATCTGGTGGTTGAAATAAGCCACAGTACACACAAAAAGAGAGATCCCGCTTCGAAGCTGGGATCTCTTTCGTCTCAAGAGGCTAGCCGCTCACGATCGGGAACTGCACCTCGGTCGTCGACTGCTGTAGGTTGTCGCAGTCGTGGTGGATGTAGATCTCGCGCGACGGGCCGTTGATCTGATAGCCGTGGTCGCTGATCCAGCTCAGCAGGCTGGGGTAGAGCTGTTGGAACTGCGCGAAGTCGCCTTGGTGAACGGCGGCCGCCACCTCGACCGAAGGCAGTTCGCGACAGACCAAGTCGCCCTGCGAAGGGAGCGAGCGGTCGATCGGAATCGCGACCTCAACCTCTTCGTTGCTAAAGACATCCGAAGGAGTGTACCACAGGGTCAGGTTCGGTCCGATCTGCTTCACCCCATTACGGGCCGCATAGTCGCCGAGTTCGGCATAGGCTTTATCCAAATAAGCTGGCACTTGGTCGTTGGTCGGCACAACAATCCGCTTCGAGAGCACCAATTGCGCAGCGGTCGTCTTCACAACAACATCGTAGCTTGGCATACGATCCTCCTGGTGTAACTTACACAATCGAACATCTATACGCTGCAGGCGCGCCTGCTCTTCAGCGATACGCTGCGCAACTTCAGCGCGCTTCTGTTCAAGCAAGGTACGAAGCTGCTCGCGAGTTAGGCCGTCGTGCAAGATCTGTTGGATCTGATCGAGCGAGAAGCCTAACTCTTTGAGCGCAAGAATGCGGTTGAGCAGGGCCAACTGCTCAACGGTGTAGTAGCGATAGCCCGAGAAGCTATCGATATGGGCGGGTTTCAACAAGCCGAGCTCGTCGTAATGGCGCAATGTCGCGACCGAAACCGCCCCAAGACGTGCAAAATAACCGATCTTGATCATTCGTTTCTCTCCGCGCGGACCAGCGAAAGCTTTCGTGAACAGTCTATATGCTCAGGTAACCTGAGAGTCAAGGGGCAGTTTCAAAGTGGGGCGGCTCTGCAAAAAAAGAATGAGACTTGGCGTCTGTAGGCCAAATCTCATACAACACGTTCAGCAGGTATGAATAAGACTTTTAAAGGATAGAGCGAGCGCCTCATTCAAAATCTGCAAACAGCTTCATAATCACTCGCTATAGGGCGGCAATTCTATTAGCATAAACTGCCCAGCCATTTGTTTGACAGAATAGATGAACCAATGCTGGCCGTTGTCAGGAGGTATATAGATTCCGCCCCTAGGAGCTATAAATTCTACATATATTGTGTAGCCTTGTGTGGTAGGTTCAACCAAGAGAACACGGCGAACGTTGAGGCACAGAAAGCCATTGACTTCACAGGCACGTTGTAAAAGTTGAGCCTGAACAGTTGGATCGTCTACTCTTCCTTGAATGTCTGGATTATACTCACGCAGTTGTTCATAACTTCCAGCGTACAAGGCCGCAGCTTGTACATAGTCGCCGCTATTCAAAAAGTAAAAGAAATTGTTCAGCGTATCGATCGCTAACTGCTCTTGTGTGGGCCGAGGATTGCTATAGAGCATTGAGCCAAGCAGACCCAGTTGAATCTCGTAGTCGGTACCCGCGAATTCGGGGTGCAACTCCATCCGCCGTCGTTCAAAGTACTGAACCGTGTAGCTCTTCCCTTCGATCTGCTCTTGTACAAGGTCTGTTAGTGGAAGGCCAAAGCGTTCTAAACCACCATTGCGCTCCCAATAGCGCAAAAAGCTGCCACACACAGCGTATTTCGTTTCGGCAAATACACGACAGCCTGGCGTCTCTACATAGGTGTTGCCCGGTCGCCAACCCGACTGGCGCTCTTCAAGATAGAGCGCGCCCAAACGGCCCGCCATCACCCCTTTATCCTCATTGCTATGATCCTCAAGCCGATCGCGCTCGAACCATTGAATCGGGCCGCTCCAGGTAGCCTCGATCGTCTGGTAGCTCATCGAAGAGATGGGATAACCGAACACCGCCAGACCGCCGTTTCGCTCCCAATACTCTCGAATCGCGCCCGTAATACAAAAGCCCGTCTCGACGAAGCAGCGCATACGCTGAGCGGCCGAGGCCGACTGAGGGATAGTGCTGATCAAGAACACAAACAACAGCACAAGGTAAACAGTATATTTTCGCATAGAGCCTCCTTCTCATAATAGCGATACCTTATGTTCGCTCTCTCCACAGCTATTACATCGCATGTCGGATTTAGAAGGAAGAAGGCCATGTATACAATAGGTGGTACAAAAACTGTACAAAGCTGACTCACCTTGGCGCGATGGGTTAGCTAGAAGGGTGATTGTGCAAACAGAGGAACGTGCCTTTAGCGAGTGGCTAAAGCAACAACGTAAGGCGCTCGATCTTACCCAACGCGAGCTAGCTAGCCAAGTAGGTTGCTCATCAGTTCTGATCGCCAAGCTCGAAAGCGGTCAACGCCGTCCTTCCAAACAGATCACAACTCGCCTCGCTCAAGTGCTCGCCATTCCACAAGAGCAACGCGCCTACTTCTCACTCCAAGCGCGCGGAACAAGCATTCCAAGTCAGCTCAGATCGCGCTTCTCGCTTCCAAGCCCACCTAACCCGCTGATCGGGCGCGACTGCGAACTAGAACGCCTACTCACGCTCTTACAAGACCCGAGCGTGCGCCTCGTGACGCTTATCGGCCTAGGAGGCATTGGCAAGACACATCTGGCGCTTACAGCCGGGCAGCAGCTTGGCGAGCAGTTTGTCGATGGTGTCTTTTTCGTCTCGCTCGCGGCCCAAGCAGATGCAACACACGTGCCGCTCAGCATCGCCCAAGCGCTTCAGCTTGGCCCGAGGATCGAGCAAGAGCCAGCCCAACGCTTGCCACGCATGTTGGCCGACAAAAGCGTCCTGCTGATCTTAGATAACTTCGAGCAGGTCTTGCCAGCCGCGATTTGGATCGCAGAGCTATTGGCTTACTGCCCACAACTGCGTATCCTCGCCACCAGTCGCATTCCGCTTCAGATCAGCGGCGAACATCTCATCAGTATAGAACAGCTTCCCATCCCCGCGCCCGATCAAAGCTTTATCCAAGCCCAATCCAAAGCCTGCGTCGCACTCTTTGTTCAACGCGCCAAAGCGCTCCGAGCCGACTTCGAGCTTACACCGCATAACCTTCCAGCCATCATCGCGATCTGTCGCCAGCTCGAAGGCATTCCGCTCGCGATCGAACTGGTGGCTGCCCAAAGCCCGATCTTATCGCCTCAGATGATCTTGCAGCACCTCCAAGCGACCCAATCGCACGCGCTCTCGCTGCCAATCGACGGGCCGCGCGACCTGCCCGCACGCCATCGCACCTTACGAGCCACCTTCGACTGGGGGCACGCCCTACTCGACCAAACTAGCCGCCAGCTCTTCGCCGCCCTAAGCGTATTTGTCGATACCATTCCTTTTGAAGGGGCCGTGGCCGTTAGCGGTTTAGAGAGCGAACAGGCCTACGCCCATTTACACACCCTTGTCCAAGCCCACCTGTTGCAGGCGGCTCACCAAGAGCATGGTTTCGTTCAATTCAGTATGTTGGAGACGGTGCGCGCCTACGCCAGTGAATGCCTCGACGCCAGCCAAGAACGCGCTCAGGTTATGCGGCGTTTTGTCAACTATTACCTCGACTGGACGGCCAACTATCGCCCTGATCGTGTCTGTACCGATCAAGCACGCTGGTTCACGATCACCCATCAACAGCGCAACAACCTGCAGACAGCTTTAAGCTGGTGCAGCAAACACAGCCTCGAACAAGGCGCTCAGCTCGCGGTGAACCTGTTCTGGTTTTGGTACATGCGCGGCCCATGGCCCCAAGCCGAAGCCTGGCTCAGCCTCTTCCTCGAACACGGCGAGACACAAACGCAGCGCGGCGAGCTGATGAACGCGCTCGCCGGTATCGCGATCGCCCAAGGCAGCTACCAAACGGCCGAGCTCTGGGCACAGCGCGCCAAGCAGCTCTGGAACGAGCAGCAACAGCTGCGCCCGCTCGCCTATAGCTTACTCTTTTACGGAATGGCGCTCTTCCGCCAATCTCGCTCCAGCGAAGCCTACGAGCGCTTGCAGGAGAGCAGGCGTGCTTTCGAAAGCGCAGCCGATGGCTGGGGCCTTGCCTATACCCTGCACAGCCTGCGGCAGTGCGCACTATCTAACGACGATCTCGAACAGGCCAGCGAGCTGCAGAATGAAAGCCTCGCCCATTGGCGCAAACTCAACGATCAGTGGGGCATCGCGCTGGGCCTCAACGGTCTGGGCGAAATAGCGCGTTTGCGCGGCGCGATCGAGCGAGCTGCTCTGCTTTACCAAGAGAGTCTTGCGCGCCTCCAGAGTATCGCAGACCCGATCTACAGCAATGTCGTCGCCCATAACCTCGCCCATATCCAGCTCGCGCAAGGCCGCTACGCCCAAGCGGCCCAACGCTTCGCGCAGATCTTATATCTCGATTTTCAACAGGGCAATCACGAGATTCTCTTCTGGCATATCGCAGGTTTGGCGATCGCCTACGCAGGCCAAGGAGAACTGAACAGAGCGGCGCGTTTATGCGGTTTCGTGCAGGCTTGGATCGAAACAAGCGGCAGCCTATTCGACCGCGTCGATCAGCTCGCCTTCGATGCCTGCCAATCTCAACTCCGCCAGCAGTTCGACGAGAGTGAATGGAAACGTTTCTATCAGGAAGGTGCGGGCTTTCAGCTCTCTCAGGCCGTCGAATACGCTCTGCAAAACCAAAGCGCTTTCTACAAGCCAAAACCGATCTAATCGAACAGCGACCATGGACCATATGTTACTATTCCGCTTATTTTTTGTTGGCGACGAGATTGTTTGCTCCCATTCGGTCCTCACCGCGTCCTCCCTCTTTGGGGAAGAGAGCAAGCCGCTAGAGTACTGAAGTGATCAAACGGACTTGGTATGAGGTCACACTCCGTCGAAGGCCAAAAGAAAGAGATCGGATGAAGTATCATCCTACGTTCACAAAACAAAGCAAGTAGAAATCAATCTGCAACAAATGCTAAAAAGAGGAGTAAATACGGCGATTATTGCCGT
Source organism: uncultured Chloroflexales bacterium (assembly GCA_937902315.1). GTDB lineage: Bacteria > Chloroflexota > Chloroflexia > Chloroflexales > Chloroflexaceae > CALGUG01. The sequence continues at coordinate 31,679 of CALGUG010000050.1, read as the reverse complement.
ATTTACTCCTCTTTTAAAGTAATTAGAAAAGAATTGAAATTAAGTGGTTCTAGTAAGGGTATCGCAGTTCTCTTCTTCATCGGAAAGGATATTTGTTGCATTAATAAGCTCGCTGGCAACGGCGTGAATACGCTGCCACGTCATAACCTCAGCTTTACCCAAATAACGGCAATAGGTTACGCCCCCAATTTTCTTTTCGATATACCAATAAGGGTGGCCTTTTACACGCTTCATACGGGCCGTGACCGTATGCAACATCGTATCGTGCCATACCTCGATATGAATGCGGTCGTGTTTAGCGAGCCACGTCTGCCAGCGTTTAGGAGCGCGATCGATATGAAGCCAGCGATCTCCGTCACGAAGCATACCCGCCGCGTTCAGCGCAGGAGGCGTATTACGAACAGCTAAACGTCGGGTCTGGGGTGGAGGCGGATCAATCTTGCGAATCGATGGCATTAGGCAACTCCTTTTCTCATACATCAACGAATCGAATTTGTATGAAATTATTTGGTAGTATGCCTAAACCGTTTGGAGATTGTAATAGTTACGTCTTTTTGCAGCTTCTTCATAGTTAATTACCAAATACCAACCAAATACCAACCAATACTAACCAAACAGGCTCAATCAATCGTTCTGAAGGGCTAGTAACTTAGAGCCTAATAGGTTAAAAACGAGGGAGGAACCTTAAGCCAACGAGCATCAGCCTAGAGGAGCTGAGATGGACTTATAAAGCGTTTGAAGGAGTGCGCGAGGAAGCTGCTGCCATTGCTTGATAAAAAACACTCTCGTTCACTAAGAAGCTAGAACGAGAGTGCAACGATAGTATTGAGTTGGTTGAACGGTTTAGGCCTCTTTCGTAGTTGCTGCTAAGGTCAATAACAGCAACGCTCGCATGCCATTGGCAATATTGTGCGTTTCGATGTATTCATCGATACGGTGGGCATGCTCACCGTTACCAATGCCCACACAGACGGCTGGGATACCACGGCTGAGCGGAATATTGGCGTCGGTGCTGCCGACATCGTAAACGATGCTTGCATTGACCCACTGATACGCCTGCGTCGCAAGCGTCACCAAGGGATGATCTTGCGGAATGCGCCCAGCAGGCCGATCGCCAACGACTTCGACTTTGAATTGTACATCATGTTCGTTAGCGATGCTTTCGGCGATCAGAGCATCTACCTCTGCAACCAGCTTCGAGAGCGCATCGAGATCGACCGAGCGCATATCGATCAGCATGTTGGCCCATTGCGCGATCGAGTTGACCGAGTTGCCACCAGCGATGGTGCCGATATTGTAGGTTGTGCGCGGATCGCTGGGCACCTCGATCTGAGAGATGCGAGCGGCGAGGCGCACAAGAGCGTGAATAGCGCTCGCCGAACCGAAATCTCCCCACGAGTGGCCGCCCGGCGCAGAGACGCTAACGCGGTAACGACGCACACCGATGGCTTGATGGAAGATGCGACCGTGATCGCAGCCTTCCAAAGCGATCGCGCTAGCGATACGGTCTTGAAGACGATCTACCGCAGCACGCATACCGCGCAAATCGCCCAAGCCCTCTTCGCCGACATTGGCAACAAACCAAACATCGCCCTCGTTGGGCAGATCGTAGCCCTGCATCACATCGGCAAGGTGCAACAGAGCTGCCACGCCAAGGCTGTTATCGCCGATACCGGGGCCATGCACACGACCCGGCTCGCGACGCACCGTCAGATCAGTGTCGTCTGGAAAGACGGTATCGGTATGTGCTGCAATCAGCAGGGCAGGGCCGCCGCTGTTACCCGGGCGCCGCCCATAGACATTTCCGATCTCATCGATATAAACGTCGTGAAGGCCAAGCTCCTGCATACGGTCGCGCACATAGGCGGCGCGTGCAGCTTCCTGAAAGGTTGGAGCAGGAATCTGCTGAACCGCGATGGTTGTCTCAACAACCGCTTCACCATCACCAAAATGTGCAAGTGCTGCTTGAACTTGGGGCTGAGCCGCCCAGCGCTCGATCAATGTCATGCTTCTTCCTAAAATTATGTCAAGATAAAAATCGGGTTAGTCCAGGCTCGAACCGCCAAGCAGAAGGCTTAGTCTTCCAAAGGCAGATCGCGAGCGATAATATCTTCTTCGGTTTCGCGGCGCTGAATCAGGCGAGCCTTGCTATCCTTCAAGAGCAACAGTGCTGGCCGAGGAGCGTAGTTGTAGTTGCTCGCCATACTCAAGGTGTAAGCGCCCGTTACAGCAACAGCGATCAGGTCACCCTTACCAGCCAGCGGCAGTTCAGCATCGCGAATCAAAATATCGCCCGACTCGCAGAAGCGCCCAGCAATATGCACCTTGGTCACTGGCTCGGCGTCGGCACGGTTGGCGACGATCGCCGTATATTGCGCACCATAGAGCGAAGGACGGATATTGTCTGCCATGCCGCCGTCTATGTGCAGATACGTATGCAGACCGCTCTCGTCGGGATGCGGGCGTTTGCTAGCCATAATGCGATAGAGCGCCACGCCAGCGCGCGCGACGATGCTGCGTCCCGGCTCGACCGTAAGACGCACAGGCGGCAAACCATAACGCTGTAAGCCTTCAAGCAAAACGCTGCTAAGCGCCTGGGCATAGGTATCAATATTCGGCACTGGGTCGCCTTTGAGATAGGGCACGCCCAAACCGCCGCCCGGGCTGAGTTCTTCGATCGTGAAGCCGTAGCGATCGCGCAACATCACCGCTTGTTCGAGCAGAATCTCGATATTCTGTTGGAGCGCTTCGAAATCGAAGATCTGCGAACCGATATGGGCATGTAGACCGAGCAGGCGTAGGCTGGGAGATGCTTTGATCTGTTCGGCAGCGATCGGCAAGTCGCGCATAGCGATGCCGAACTTCGAGTCGACGCCGCCGGTTGCCATGTGTGCGTGGGTATGAGCATCGATTCCCGGCGCGATTCGCAGCAAAATGCCTTGCGGTTCGGCGCGTCCAGCGCTAAGCTGTGCCACCATCGCCAGCTCATCGAGCGTATCGACCACGATCGCGCCGACCTTCCAAGCGATGGCGCGCTCGAGTTCAGCGGGCGTTTTGGCATTACCATGCAAATGAACCCGCTCTAGCGGGAAACCAGCTCGCTGAGCGACAAATAGTTCGCCAGCAGAAACAAGGTCGAGACCCAAGCCCTCTTGCGCGATCAATTGCACAAGCGCCGTATTGATCAGCGCCTTACTAGCATAGTGAACGGTCGTCGCATGCGGGTAGGCGCGCGCAAAGGCAGCTCGATAGGAGCGCATCGCCGTGCGAAGGGTCGCCTCGTCGAGCAGATAGAGCGGCGTGCCGTACTGCCGGGCGAGCTCAACCGTATCACAACCTGCGATCCACAAATGACCTTGATCATCAACTTGGGCTGTATCCGGCCAAAGGTATGGTGCAAGCATAACTTGGATCTCAACCTTATTTTACAAAGTTAGAGGAGCTCTTTTAAAGCAGCGAGCGCTGCGTCGTAGTTAGGCTCCTGACCAGCGATCGGCAGGTATTCCACATAGCGAATCACGCCCGCAGCGTCGATCACAAATACGGCGCGGCTCAACAAGCGCACGCCTTTGATATGCACGCCGTAAGCGTTAGCAAAAGACATCTCGCGATGGTCGGAGAGGAAGATAGCGGAGCTAGCGTCGTTGGCACCACACCAGCGAGCTTGACCAAAGGGCAGGTCAGCACTGATGGTTACGATCGATACTGCATCGCCAAGTTCGGCGGCCGCTTGATTAAAGCGAATCGACTGTTTGGTACAAACGCCGGTATCAAGTGAAGGAACTGCGCTGATCAGGAGCGGCTTGCCTGCGAAGTCGGCCAGGCTTACATCTTCAAGTTTGCCGTTCAAAGCGACGAAATTAGGAGCCGGATCGCCTGCTTTTAGTTCAGGCCCAATCAGTGTTTTTGGCCCGCGAAAATCAAAGGCATTCTCACGTTCGATTGTCATGATAGTGTACCCCTCTATACCAGCGAGATTCTGGACACATTTCAGATCTCCGCAAAGTAGGGGCATTGTATCATGTCAAAATATACTGTCAAACAACACAAATTGGGCCTAACAACTTGAGCATAGCTTAGTCGCGCTCTACAACTCCGTCAAGCTTTTTGGTATTGCCGATATAGATCGGGCTCGATTCGTCGAGGTAGTGCTGCGCTTCGCCACGCTGCTCGGGGTTGAGCGCAAATGCAGGAACGCGCACAAGCTTGACGTCTCCGAAGATCGTCACAGCCTGAATAGAGATACGGATCGAAGCGGTTGTGATCGTCTCGCTCACCCAGCTAGCGCCCGGCTTCTCGCGTTCTCCTGTTAACAGCTCTTCGATCACGGTATCGCCAAAAATAGTCTTAACATCGAGGTCGATACCCACTTGGTCGCCGACGCGGATAATGATATCGCCAAACACCGAATTGAGGTGCAGCATGTGGTCGCCCAAAGTTAGCGGTGCTTTGGTTAAATCGATCTCTACATCGCCAAAAATTGATGTAACTGTATCACCTTCGAGTGTGCTGCGACGAGCCACTCGTTTAATGTCATTAAAGATAGAGAACGTCATAAAGCTCCCTCGCTTCATTAGTTTAAGCCGCTGTCATAGATACGAAGGATTATGAGAGAATGTTGCAGTCGAGAAGCGTTTTTAGGCTAGCCGATCGCGCTGACGCTGATGGTAGCGCCGCATTTTGTCGCGCGCACCACAACTGTTCATACTACACCAGCGACGCTGCCCATTTTTGCTCAAATCGATAAACAGCCAGCCGCAAGAAGGGCAGAGCTTTAAACGTTGCAATTGCTCAGAGCGCAGCAACTCGCCAGCCGCATAGATCACAGGCCAGAGCGGGCTCTCTAGCTGATGGGTCAGATTCCAACGGAAGCGATAACAGCCCTGTTCTTGCACCAAGTTGGCGCGTTGGCATGCAAAGGCATAGCTGCTCTGAATAGTTTCGAGGTCGTCTGGGTTAGGCTGCTTATGTGCAGCCAAATCGGCGAAGAGACGATAGATTGTTTCGCGTAAGGAGCGGATGCGTGTCATCAAGCTTGCAATCCGGCCCGGCTGCTGCTGAGCTAGCTGGCTCAGCGTTTCGCGCTCTTGCGGGGTGAGAAGCTGAACATGTTCCGCCCAAGCAAGAAAAGCTTCGTACGAGTGAAGATAATCAAGTTCCGGCTCGGGGCGGCAGTTCACACTGTTGGTAAAATCGAGGCAGATATTTCCACCAACCAATTCCAGCTGATCGAGGCTTCGATGTGTTCGTATCATAGATCCAACCAGACTAATCACTTCTCTCCGCCACTATTTTACCACTAAAATCAAATTACTAGGTAAGCATCGCGTTCAAAAGATGACACTTGTGTTACGATCGGCAAAGCTTCTAGCAAATCCGCTTGTTCACTTCAGGTATCACGTTGGCGGAGAGGGCAGTACCTTCCATTCGGCTTCTAGCGCGTCCGCCTCCGGCTATCAACAGCTTGCTCACTACATTCGGCTGCTCGTCTGCCTGCTGCCAAGCGCCCCCTGATATCAAATCCGGTAGATCCCTTTCTTTTTGGCCTTCGGCAGAGCGGAACCTGACTCTTTTTGTTGTGCGTCTTGCACTAAGAAACAACAAGTCTTTAGATGGATTTGGTATGAAAAGCCTAGCAATCGTGCGGATTTGATATCGGCTTCGGGCTGTTCGACAAGCGCACGCCGCTTTGGTACGATAGAGGCGAAGATAAGAAGCACAAAGTGAGGAACTATGCGTTTTCGACCTTGTATTGACTTACGCAACGGACGAGTCGTGCAGATTGTGGGCGGCTCTTTACACGATAACAATGAAAAACAGGTGGTTACAAACTTCGAGAGCGAGAAGCCGCCGGCCTACTTCGCCCAGCTCTACCAAGCGGACGGGCTCACGGGCGGGCATGTGATCGCCCTAGGGCCGGGCAATCGCGAAGCCGCTCTGGAAGCACTGCGCGCCTACCCGGGTGGCCTACAGATGGGCGGCGGCATCACGCCCGAAAACGCCCACGAATATCTCGAAGCGGGCGCGAGTCATGTGATTGTAACCTCCTATCTGTTCGACGCTGGTCAACTCTCGTGGGAACGCCTGCGCAAGCTGCATGCAAGTGTTGGGCGAGAGCGGCTTGTGATCGATCTGAGTTGCCGTCGGCGCGATCAACACTACTGGGTTGTCACCGATCGTTGGCAGCGTTTCAGCGACCTGGCCCTGACCCCCGAGACGCTCAGCCAGCTCGCCGATTACTGCGCCGAATTCTTAGTGCACGGCGTCGACGTCGAAGGGCTGCGTTTAGGCATCGAAGCGCCTTTGGTCGAACTGCTCGGCCAACATTCGCCCATTCCCGTCACCTACGCGGGCGGCGTGAAGAGCTTTGAAGATCTGGAGACGGTGAAGCAGTTAGGCGTAGGGCGAGTCGATCTCACCATCGGCAGCGCGCTCGATATCTTCGGCGGCTCCTTACCCTATCGTGATGTGGTCGCTTGGCACCACAATCAGCAAAATCAAGGCTAGGATACGTTTATGCGACTGCTGTTTAGCTTCGCTGGCGGGCGCGGCCATCTCGATCCGCTGGTGCCGTTGGCGCAGGCCGCCCAAGAGGCCGGGCACGACATCGCCTTCGTTGGGCGCCCATGGATGCAGAACAAGGTCGAAAAGCTCGGTTTCAGCTGTTTTCGGGCGGGGAACGATCGAGGACTAACACCCGTCGAGCGCCCGCTGGTCGCCTTCGATATCGAAGACGAACGCCGCCTCGTCGGCCAAGCCTTTGCGGGGCGGATCGCGCGCGAGCGGGCGCAAGAGCTTGTTGAGATCTATCGTGAATGGCGGCCCGATCTGGTGGTTTGGGAAGAGACCGACTTCGGTGCGATGGTCGCGGCTGAAGCGCTCGGCATGAAACACGTCTGCGTGCTGGTGATCGCCTCAGGCGCGCTGGTGGTGCCTAAGCTAGTCGCGCCCCATCTCGACGCGGTTCGGGCCGAATATGGCCTCGCCCCCGATCCTGAGCTGAGCAGTCGCGATCGTTATCTGACGCTCTCGCCCTTCCCTGCCAGGTTCCGCGATCCCGCCTTCCCTCTCGCAGATCGCTCCTTCGCTTTTCGCAACAGCACTGCTCAACGACGGACTGGCAAGCCCGAATGGGCCTCGCACACACATCGTGCGCCCTTGGTCTATCTCACGCTCGGCACGGTCTTTCCGCTCGAGTCGGGCGATCTCTTCCAACGTATGATCGCAGGCTTGCGCGAGTTAGAGATCGAACTGCTGGTCACGGTCGGCAACGAGATCGACCCCAAGCGCTTCGGGCCGCAGCCGAGCAATGTGCAGATCGAGCAGTTTATCCCCCAAGACGCTATTCTGCCCTACGCCCAAGCGGTCGTCTCGCACGCGGGCTCGGGCAGCGTTATGGGCGCGCTCAGCCACGGGCTGCCGATGGTGCTCTTGCCGCTGGGAGCCGACCAGCCGCTTAACGCCCAACGCTGCGAGGCGCTCGGTCTAGCGATCACGCTCGATGCGCTCACGGTTACGCCAGAGCAGATCGCCGCCGCGTGTCAGACAGTTCTGCGCGAGCCAAGCTATCGACAGGCGGCCCAACAGCTTCAAGCCGAATATGCAGCGCTTTCTAGCGTGAAGGAAGCCTTGGTGCGCATCGAGCAAATCGCCCAGTTGTAATCCGAAATCCGGTTGAACAGGTTATATTTCGGCCTTCGGTAGATTAGATAACAAACCCACACGGTTGCTTTTGGCTTTTCCGAGGGCGCTTGGCAGCAGGCAGGCGAGCAGCCGAATGTAGTGAGCTACCTGTTGATAGCCGGAGGCAGACGCGCTAGAAGCCGAATGGAAGGTACTGCCCTCTCCGCCAACATAATGCGCCACGTGAAGTGAACTAGCGATTTGATTAAAAAGCGTGATCCGAACTCTAGCAATCGTATGCAAATACCAGCTTTCTTTCGAGATTCTTGGTTCGTCGTTTGCGAATCGCGCGAGCTGCAACGCAAACCGCTCGCTCGCAGCCTGCTCGGCCAAGCGCTGGTGCTTTTGCGCGACGAACAAGGGAGGGCCGCCGTTTTGATCAACCGCTGCTCGCATCGCAATGCGCCGCTTTCCAAAGGCTGGCTCGCTGACGGTCAGCTTGTTTGCCCTTATCACGGCTGGCACTTCGATCGCTCGGGAACCTGCCGCTTTATTCCCGGGCTCTGCCAACAGAGCCTGCACCACCCGCGATATCCAAGCCTACGCCGTTCACGAGCAGGGTGGTTTCGTCTGGGCCTCGCTGGCGCCCGTCCAAACAGCTCCCACGCTTCCTCCGCCGATAGCTGGATTCAAACGGATCAGCCACCAATTTCAGCTGCAAGCTAAGCTGATCGACGCGCTAGAAAACTTTCTGGACGGCACCCATACCCACGTTGTTCACGGGCGACTGTGCCGAAGCGCACTGCTTGGAAGGCAAACAGAGCGGCATCATTAGCGCTCTGGACTGGGCTGAGCTTCGATGACTACCTGCAAGCCAAGCTGCTGGAAGAACGGCCGGGCATCGATGGGCTCGTTGCAGCCAACCAAACGTTCTTCGTCTTTCTCGACGGCGACCCCGTCAAGGCCCAAGCGCGCATCAATCGGGGCGAGCTCGCTTGGTGGACATTGCCCAACGCACGCAACGCTTTTTGGCGACCATTAAGCGTCTTCACTCATTGGCTCGACCAGCAGATCTGGCCCGAGCAGACGCCGCTGATGCATCTGCACAGCTGCGGCCAGTGGCTTCAGCTCCCCTCGGAGAGCCTGCTGTTCCTGCCGCCGCTCTGGCGTTGGGCGATCTGGCTGCTTGTGCTGCTGCTGCTCGCAGGCTTATACAAGCTCTTCTTGCCGCTGTTACGCAGCGATGCCCGGGCGCGCTTTTGGGCCAGCGGGATGCTCTCGGCGCTCCGGCCCGCCAGCTCGCCCTGCCTGCCAATCGGCTCTTGTTCTGGGTCGGGCTGGGCGATCTCAAAGTCACGCGCAGCGACCTCTCCAGCCTGATCGTTGAAAAGCCCGCAGGTTTTTTGTCGGGCTACGACTGGGGCTTTCGCGCAGAATGGCATCCGCTACAGCTTCAGCAAGAGATCGAGCTAGATCGAGTGGTTATCACCATTCAAGGCCAAACGCGCGATCGACGCCCAAACAGGGTTCAGTTTCGTTTTAAACAGGCGCTTGAGGCCGAGCAAGCACACTGGCTGGTTTGGCAGCATGGTAGATTTGAAAGGTGGCAACTACCAGCGGTCGGCCAAACACGTTGGTATCGTTCAACATTGAGATAAACAGGTTTTTACGTCGTTATGCGCATCTTAATCACCGGAGCACGCGCTCCCGTCGCCCTCGAATTGGTTCGCCTGCTTGCTCAATCCGGCCATCAGGTTTGGTGTGCAGATAGTCTACCGATCAGCTTAGCGGGCAGCTCACGCTTCGCTCAAGGCTATCATCGGCTGCCGCCAGCCCGCTATGAACGAACGGCTTTTGGAAAGAGCCTGCTCGAGTTTGTCCAACAAGAGAAGATCGATCTGCTCATTCCGACCTGCGAAGAGGTTTTTTATGTGGCGGCCTGGCACACAGCGCTCAGCCGCTACTGCCGGGTCTGGTGCGAAGCGCTGAGCGAGCTATGGCGCTGGCACCACAAAGGCGAATTCCAGCGCTACGCGGCCTCGCTAGGTATCCGCACGCCGCGCACCCGCGAGCTGCATTCGCGCCAAGAGCTGTACGCAGCCTTGCCAGATTTCCCGCGCTATCTGCTCAAACCGGCCTTTTCGCGCTTTTCACAAACGATCATCAGCAACTGCCTGCCGCAAAACAGCCTAACGCTCGAGGATTGCCGAGCGAGCCAAGAGCAGCCTTGGTTGCTTCAAGAGTTCGTCGATGGCGTAAACGAGTGCAGCTATAGCGTCGTACATGAGGGTGTGATCCGCGCCCACTGCGCTTATCGCATCCCCGTGAGCGCCCAAGGCGGCGCGGGCAGCTCTTTCCAAAGCGTCGATGGGCGTGAAAGCCTAGAGATCGCCCAGAAACTGGTGAGTAAGGGCTACAGCGGGCAGCTCTCGCTCGATTTCATTCGTACGCCGGACAACGAGCTTGTCGTGCTGGAATGCAATCCGCGCACAACCAGCGCAGTCCATCTTATGGAGCCGAGCCGCTTGGCCGAAGCGATCGTGCATAACAAAGGCGATTGGCTCGAGCCAGCCGGTACAGAGCGCCAGCTCAGTTTAGCCGTCATTCCCGCGCTCTTTAGGCAACTGTTTCAGAAAAAGTTCTCGCGAGAGGCGCGCAAGGCACTCAAACAAGCCCTCAGGCGCCGCGATGTGATCTGGCGCAGCGACGACCCACAGCCGTATGCAAGCCAAATCCCGCTCTTGTGGTATTTCCTGCGCTTGGCGCGGCGCAAAGGTATCAGTATCTTCGCTGCCACCACCGACGACTTAGAATGGAACGGCGATGCAGATCTATTCACGACACAACTTGCATGAGCTAGAGTGGCCTAAGCATATCCCAGCGCCGATGCGTTCGATGTTGAGCGCACTGGTAGAGCAAGGGATTAAGCGCTTTGTGGCCAATGCCTCGGCCGAAGTTCAGCTGCTGATCGTGCCCGAGGGCGCGCTTCCCTTGGCGATCGTCGATCGAGAGCCTAAGGAAGCGAGCAGCTACGTCTGTTCGCCGACCAGCCATTACATCGACTATGCCCGCCAAGAGGTCGCGCTGGAGCTGGCCCAACAGCCACTTTTGCGCCGTATGGTACCGCCGATCCTGAGCGCTCTGCGCCCGATCTTTCGGCTCAGCCAGATCGAGCGGATCGTGTACGTCAACAACTGGATGCTCTCGACCAACCTCTACCCCGAGCTCTCGCGCGAGACGCTGATGGAGATCAAGCGCTGCCTCGTGCAGCGCTTCCCCGATCATACGATCGTCTTTCGTTCGCTCAACGAGGGCATGAACGCCCCGATCATCGATGAGCTAGAAGCTTTAGGCTTTCTCAAGGCCTTTAGTCGCCAAGTCTACCTGCTCGACCCACGCGATGGCAGCTTCCGCCGCCACAACAGCTACGGCAACGACCGCCGCCTAGCCGCCAAAAGCAGCTACCGCTGGCGCAGACACGCTTCTTTAGGGCCAAACGAAAGCGAACATTTGCTTGACCTGTACAATCAGCTCTATCTTGATAAGTATTCGTACTACAACCCGCAATTTACGCGAGACTTCATCGAACAGGCGCTGGCAGGAGAATGGTTGAGGATCGCAGCCCTTGAGCGCGATGCGCGTATCGATGGTTTATTGGGGGTTATTGAACAGCATGGCGTGATAACGGCACCCTTGGTTGGCTATGAGCGCTCGGTCTCGCAGAAAGAAGGGCTCTATCGTCTGTTGATGTTCGATATGCTCTGTCAAGCCAGCGAACGAGGCTGCTTATTGCACCTTAGCTCAGGAGCAGCAAAGTTCAAGCGTTTGCGCGGTGCTGAAGCCTTTTTAGAGTACAGCTTGGTCTATAATCGCCATCTTAAGCCGCAACGCCGTATCGCGTGGCAATTGCTTAGTTGGCTCTCGCAACGAGCGATTATCCCGGTTATGCAGCGCTATCAGCTCTAGATCAACAAATGGGGATATTCCGCCGAGCGGCAAAAGATCCCCACTATCAACCTACAAGCTAGAGCATATCGTCGAAGGACCAGTGATTAGCCCAGCGCACATCGATCTCATCGCGAATCAGTTGATAACGAATATCGGTAGAAAGGCGGATACGGCCCTCTGCCGATTCGTTTGTTGTCGCGGCGTGAATGATGTAGGGGCTATGAACCATCATATCGCCCGCTTCATAGTCGGCAATTAACCAACGGCTATTGATTCGATCGGCCAAGCTGGGCAGGTCTTTGGTAAGCCAACCGCCGTACATCGAATCTTTAAAGGCGCTGATACGCTCTTCGCGTGGAAGGTGAGCGTTGCGTTGGTTGAATTCCTGTTCCATCTGGCGCGCCCACGGGTCAGAGCCTTCCAAATAGATCAGCCCGCCCATCTCAACAGGCGTATCGCCGATCGGAATCCAACTAGTGCAGATTCGGTCGGTGCCTCCGCGTAGGTAGACCAGATCGTAGTGCGCGCCCGTAGCGCCATACGGACCGGGAAGCACATGGCGCAGCAGTTTGCGTTTGTGGAGATAGGTTGGACCCTCAAGAAAGTTCTCGTAGAAGCGCACAATCGGCTCGGCCAAACAAAAAGCCTCGTAGGCGGCCCATCGCACACTCTCTAACAAGACCTTATGCACGTTTTGGCGATCTTCGCCTTGCCCAGCATAGATACCATCAACAGGATCGCTGCCTTCAGCGATCAGGCCCGCCTCTGCCATAGCACTGAAAAAGCGGCGACGAAAATCGAGCACAGCATCGCGGTCGAGAATACCTTTCAACCAAAGATAGCCTTGGGCTTGATACTGTTCGCGCAATTCGGCATAGGGCAAGTTCGGATCGGTCGGAACCAGACGGCCAAGTCGATCAGGTGTGGATGCGAGTGTAAAGCCATTACTGGTGAGGCTCAAACGTGAATCAAGCAACGTCATCGCTGCATTCTCCTCAATCATTGAATGGAAAGCACTGCACGTTATATGGAATACCTACCGGGGATATGCCTATACTACCACTAGATCGCTCGCTTGCAAGTGAGAACAGCCGAATCTGAGAATGCGGAGTTGTAGCAGAGAGGCAGCAAACAAAAATCCAGCTTGCTGCGTGCAGCAAGCTGGTCGCAGCGCGAGCTGCGAGGCGATCGGCCGAATGGGAGAATGGGATGATTGTAGCCGAAGGCGGACGCGCCAGAGAATGTATGGGAGGGAAAGAGCTCGCCGCAAACAAAAAAGACGAACACCGTTTATGATGTCCGTCTTTTTGTAGATAGGTTGAAAGCTCTTGTTAGAGGCTGGGCGCGAACGAAGGCGCGATCGAGGCGTAGTCGAGCACATTGACCTGCCACGAATCGGGGCGGAAGCCGCCGTGAGGATCGACCACGTAGCGGCCCTTGTAGTCGCCCTTCGCGATCGCAATCAAGGCATCGACAACTGCATCGACATCGGCGATCGTGTTATAGATGCCGAAGCTGATGCGTACCAAGCCGCTGGCTGGCGCCGGCTTGTCGCTATCGTCGGCGTCGCAGCTCACCTCGGCGTTGCAATCGATGTTCAGCAGACGGCGCACATAGGGCTGAGCGCAGAAGGAACCGGCTCGAACGGCGATGCCGTACTCGTAGCTCAGAACGGCTGCGATCAAGCGGTGGTCTACGCCGTTGATGCCGAAAGGTATCACGCCCAAGCGGTTGTGAGCGTTTTCGGGGTTCTGATCGCCATGGATACAGATTCCGGGCACCTCTTGCAGGCGCTGGAGCGCATAGGCGGTCAGATGAGCCTCGTGCTCGGCAACCGCATCGAGCCCGATGGTTTGCAGCACGTTAACAGCCGCCGCCAAGGCAAAAGCGCCGATGATATTGGGCGAGCCAGCCTCATCGCGATCGGGGCCGCTGATCCACTCGACCGAATCAGAGGTGACGCTCGCAACTGTGCCGCCGCCGACTACATCGGGCGCTCCCTCGGCGAAAGTATCGGCGCGTCCAACGATCGCACCGCCGCCAAAAGGTGCATACATTTTGTGGCCCGAGAAGATCACATAGTCGATGTGTGCGGGATCACTGAGATCGCCGATATCGATCTTGCGGTGGGGAGCGAGCTGGGCCGCATCGACCGAGATCTGCGCGCCAGCGGCGTGAGCGAGTTCGGCGATGCGATGAATGTTGGGAATGGTGCCGGTAACATTGCTGCCGCCCGTTACAGCGACCAAACGCACGCGACCAGCATTCTCTTTCAACAGTTCGCGGAGGTGGTTTTCGTCGAGCGAGCCGTCATCGTGCGAGCGAATATAGACAACTTTGGCGACCTGTCGCCAAGGAAGATCGTTAGCGTGATGCTCGATTTCGCTGGTGATAACAACGTCGCCCGCGTTAAATCGTAAGCGCTTCGAGAGTTTGTTAATACCCTCAGTCGTATGTTTCACAAAGATCGTGGTGTGCTGGCCAGGACGCGCACCCACAAAACTGCCAACAACTTCGCGCGCTTCTTCGTATAGGCGCGTGCAGAGTTGCGATTTGAAACCAGTTCCTCGGTGTACACTGCTATACCATTCGAGCAGTTCGTTGACTTTCTCTTGAATGGGGCGCAGCGCGGGTGTGCTTGCTGCATTATCGAGATTGATCGGGTTAACGGTTCGACCATCCAAAAGCGGCACTTCAACCAATCCACCAACAACCGTGTCCAAACGAACTAAGGGCGTTTCACCGAGGGTGTACGGCATGACCTTTTCTCCATACGTTTTCAATCATTGCAAGAAAGCCGGGTAACCCTGAAGCGCAACGCCAAATGCAGAAACAAAAAACCCCTCTCGCCATGCGCGATGAGGGACGTTTTGAGGTCTAAACACAACACCCTTTCCATTATCCATGAAATGCTCATGGTGATGAAAAGGGCCAGTATCCAGACTCGCCGCTCATCTTCCAGTTTTCGCTGCCGGAATTGGCACCGTGCCATAGACAACGTACTAAGAACCGTGTCTATATCGGTTGCCGAGGTTTCATCGGGCCGGTCCCTCCACCTCTCTGGATAAGCGCTGCACTCTTCAGTTGTTAACAATCGCCATCTTAACTTAGGCATCCCAAATTGTCAAGTAGCAATCTGTTCAAAGTTTGCAAGAGTTCAGCACAATGAGCAAAACAAAATGGTCATCCGTTGCGCTTTTTGGGCAAACACCTTCCAAAACCAGCCCGCCAAACAGGTCCAACTTCAATCGTGATTGCATCTTCTATGCCAACAAAACAAGCCCAAATCCGCTCGATTGCTTCCGATCTGGCGGCCTAGTTTCGCCCTTCCATCCGGCCCAAACCGCGTCCGCCTCCGGCTAGCAAACAGGGCTAGCTTGCCCTCATCCCCGGCCCTTCTCCCGCAATGCTGTACATTAGCCACAAATCGACATACGGTCAGCGTTATCTGCCCTCACCCCCCGGTCCCCTCTCCCGCACTGCGGGCGAGGGGGTGAATGCACCCCGTTCTGTGCTCTCAAGGATACTTCCGCGATGGTATGCGAACGATCGCCTTTTGCTGCCGACACGACTTGTGGGTAATGCATAGCTCCCGCATTGCGGGAGAAGGGTGCAAGACCGTGCAAACCTCGACCGTACTGTTCCGTTTCAAGACTCGCATACTCGCACGAGGAAAAACAAAAACGCAAAAAAAGTCATATTCCACTCAGCCGAAGGTCAAAACAGAAAGCTAGCAATCGAAGCTGTTATGAGTTAGGCAGCATATGGCTGGGATTTCTGCGGTATGATAGGGGCGCGTTTCTCACCTACCAATGGTGGTATATCGTTTATACGGAAAGCAGAAACCATGGCTCCTATCACAATCACCAATGTCAAAACTATTCTCACTGCACCCGCAGGAAGCCGCCTCGTTGTGGTAAAGGTCGAGACTTCCGAGCCGGGCCTGTATGGTCTGGGTTGCGCCACATTTACCCAACGTTATGCCGCTGTTGCAGCCGCCATCGAAACCCACCTCAAACCCTTTGTGATCGGGAAAGACGTTCAACGCATCGAAGACATCTGGCAGACCTCACACGTCAACAGCTACTGGCGCAATGGGCCGGTCTTGAATAACGCTATCTCAGGCATCGATATGGCGCTCTGGGACATCAAAGGCAAGCTGGCCAATATGCCGCTCTACCAACTGTTGGGCGGCAAATGCCGCGAAGCCGCTGCTGTCTATCGCCACGCCGACGGCAACTCGCCCGAAGAGGTCGCCGAAAATGTAATCGCCCTCAAGGAGCAGGGTTATCGCTACATTCGCTGCCAATTAGGCGGCTATGGCGGCAAAGGACACAAGTTACACACTCCTGAAGGGGCACAACCGGGAGCCTATTACGATCCGGTTCGCTACGCCCGCAGCGTGCCGCCCATGCTTGAGCATGTGCGCTCAAAGGTCGGCTTCGAAGTCGAGCTGCTCCACGATATCCACGAACGCCTACAGCCTTCCCAAGCGATCTGGCTGGCGCGCGCAGTCGAACCCTATCAGCTCTTCTTTTTGGAAGACCCGCTCGCTCCCGAACAGACCGATTGGTTCCGGCTCTTGCGCCAGCAGAGCATCACGCCGATCGCTATGGGCGAGCTGTTTGTAAACCAACGTGAATGGATGCCCTTGGTCGCCGAGGGCTTGATCGACTTTATCCGCGTCCATATCAGCGATATCGGCGGCATCACGCCCGCGCGCAAGATGGCGAGCTTCTGCGAGCTCTACAGCGTGCGCACCGCTTGGCACGGTCCAGGCGATGTCTCGCCAGTGGGTCACGCCGCCAACCTGCACCTCGACCTGACCTGCGCCAACTTCGGCATTCAAGAGTTCAGCGGCTTCTCGGAAGCGCTCCAAGAGGTCTTCCCAGGCTGCCCCGAAGTGCGCGACGGCTTTATGTACCCCAACGACAAGCCGGGCTTGGGCATCGATATCGACGAAGAGAAAGCGGCTAAGTATCCCTGCAGCGACTTCCTCGATGCTTGGACGGTGGCCCGCCTACCCGACGGTACGCCCACCCGCCCCTAAACAGCACAAAACCGTACGCCTGTGGCTCCAGCTTGTCACAGGCGTTTTCTATTCGCAGCATTGCGCCAAGCAGACCGTTGGCCTCCTGCTCCAGCACCTAAAGTTCAACGCAATATGCCGTTTGCTTGGCAAAAAGGTCAATACCCCGCATTTATTAATTTTCGCAAATACTGATCTGTTATAATTGTCCTATACCCAACAACAAGCTTTCTTTTTACTCGAAGAGGAGTAACGCATGAGCAGTATTCCTACCTTGCCTGGGATTCGTTCGGTTATGGTAGAAACTGCCCGCCTGAAGGTTCATACCCTGCAAAGCGGGCCAGACTTTGGCATTCCTGTGCTCTTTATCCACGGTAACGCTTCATCCTCCACTTTTTGGGAAGAGACTATGCTCGCTTTGCCCGACAAATACCGCGCCATCGCCCCTGACCTACGCGGTTACGGTGATACCGAAGACCTGCTGATCGATGCAACTCGCGGCTTCGGCGATTGGGTCGATGATATCGTTGCGCTCACCGAAGCGCTCGGGATCGAACGCTACCATGTGGTCGGGCACTCGCTGGGCGGCGCACTGCTCTTCAGCTTGTTACCAGCCGCGGCGACTCGCATTCGTAGCCTAACGCTGGTCGCACCGGGTTCGCCCTACGGCTTCGGCGGCAGCAAGGGTCTCGACGGTCAGCCCTGTTGGGATGACTGCGCAGGCTCGGGTGGCGGCACGGTCAACCCCGAATTCGCGCGCCTTATGGGCGAAGGCGACCGCAGCAGCGACAATCCGCAAGCTTCGCCACGTGTGGTTATGAACTCTTTTTATTGGAAGCCGCCCTTTGTGCCCGCCCGCGAGGAAGATTTGCTCTCTTCGGTATTGAGCGAAAAAGTTGGGCCCCAGAAGTACCCGGGCGACTTCGAGAGCTCTCCCAATTGGCCGGGCGTTGCGCCGGGTAAATTCGGGCCTGTTAATGCTATGTCGCGGCGCTACATCGGCGATAGCGTCGAACGCTTTGTCAACGTCGATCCCAGGCCGCCCATCCTCTGGGTACGCGGCGCCGACGACCAGATCGTCTCCGACAACTCGCTGTTCGATTTCGGCACCTTGGGCGCCTTAGGCGCTATTCCGGGCTGGCCCGGCAACGATGTCTACCCGCCTCAGCCTATGGTCAGCCAGACCCGAGCAGTGCTCGAGCGCTACGCAGCCAACGGCGGTAGCTACCAAGAGGTGGTCTTCCCCGAAACCGGCCACACCCCCTATATCGAGCGCCCAGAAGAGTTTATGAAACACTTCTTGGCCCATCTTGAAGGCTAATTACTTTTGGCCTTCGGCAGAATGGAACTTGACTCTTTTTGTTGTATGAGCTTTCGCGACAGCGCGAAAGCTCATACATTTTTCCCCATTGTTGTCTTTCTGCGCCATATCCAATCCGCTTGTTCACTTCAGGCGCTTCATTAGTTGGCGGAGTAGTCTCAACCTTCCATTCGGCTTCTAGCGCGTCCGCCTTCGGCTATCAACATCCTTGCCAAACATTCGGCTGCTTGTCTGCCTGCGCCCAAGCGCCCCCTGAAAAGCTGTGCAAGCGTGCAGGCCTGCTATCAAATCTGTTGGAGGCCACGAAGAGTGTAACCGGATTTCGTATCACAAGAGCGCAAGGCTTTCAACGGATTTGGTATAAACATCAACTTTTATGTCAAGTTCAATCAACTCTCCAAATTGCGGCAGACACCAACCAAGCCGGTCGGATCGACGTTGGTGTCGCCGTGCCAAACGTGATAGTGCAGATGTGGGCCTGTGGTGTAACCTGTTAGTCCCACCAAAGCGATCGGTGTTCCTGCCTCGACATAGCTGCCCTGCTCGACCAGATAACTGTGCAGATGGGCGTAGCCCGTGCGCCAGCCCGTGCGCTGATCGATCACCCAAATATGGTTGCCAGCGGGCCATGTATCGCTATCGATCTGCACTATGCCGTTATGGGTCGCCAGCACCGTCGCATAGAGCGTGGCATCATCCTCGCTTCTGCCGTCGCCATCACGGTCGATCGCAAGGTCGATACCTCCCATCGTCTCGGCCGGGGCGTGGGTGCCCACCCCATAGCCTTGGTTCACCACAATATTAGCCCCCAGCCCATCGAGCGGGCAGCCCACCGGCCCCGCTTCGCTGAGCCAAAAACGCGGCGCAGGCTGAGCGGTCGCTTCCGGGGTGACACTGACCGTTAGCTCTGGTTCAAGTGTCGCAGCAAGGCTCGCGGTTGGGCTGCTGCTAAGCGACGGTGTATTGATCGCTACAGGCTGCGCTTGGGTGGGGAGCGGACTAGGAGTTAAGTGAGCAGCTAGCTGCTCCTTGAAGGTAGGATCGGTGAGCGAGCTCAGATTGTACTCGATCGCTTGCTTAGGCACTGTCGAAGCATTGGAAGCTCCCTCCGCTGCAAAGCTCTGCGATCGTAAAGCACTGCTAAGCAGCGTAGTCGCCAAGACTCCAATGACCATGCTCTGGCGCACAGTGCGACTCACAGGGTTGCGCTGAAAGCTCACTTCGGGCCGTTCTGAAACAAAATCCTTCTCGTCTACCCCAAAGATCAGAGCCAGTTGAAAACGCTCGTAACTGCTAAGTTTGCGTAAATCATATTCGGCTTCAGCTAACAAACGAACCGGAATACCAGTTAATGATGCAAGATCTTGAAATGTCAGGTTTCGACTACGACGCAAAGAACGAAGAGAATGCAACATTAAATAACCTCGATAAGATAACAATATCGTTGAGAATAACGCCACTTAACGAGGGCTTTTCAATCCAAAGATGACAAAATGCTAACCTATAAACTCTAGTAGTTTTTCGAGTTTTTTAACGCTTAGAAAGCAGAAATTTTCTCCGTTACCTAACCGTAACCGAGTGCTTACTGATGATGGCCGAAATAGGAATTGCTTCCTACTGATTTGTCATCTTCCGAGTGGTATACTAAATATAAGCTTACTACCAACACGTTGTTTCCCTGCTTCCTATCCAACATAATCACACTTGAAAGGGTTGACGATGAACGCCCATCGCTTCCTGCTTGTGCTGATGGCATTATCCGTTATTATCATTGCACTTATTTCTGGAACTGTTGGCTCGCTTCTTTGGTTTGCAGCACGCTTACATCACGAAGAAGGCCAGATTCTAGTTCTCGCCGATACCGATCTATCCCTGTACAGTCTCAATGGGCGCTCAACACTCGTATCACAAGAAGCTAGCAGCAAGGGCTTACTCTATCCGGCACCCTCGCCCGATGGCTCACGCATCGCGTATACAACTGTAAATAGCAGCGGAACCCACTTAGTCACCTATTCGCTAAAGGATGGTAGAAGCGTTGAACTGTTTAGCATTCCTCAATCGCAGCGCCTGTTCTATATGAGTTGGTCGCCCGATGGAAACTATATTTCGTTCCTTACTCCAACGAACTCAAACGACTTCGATGTATTTGTGATTCCGAGCGACGGCTCACAACCAGCCAAATTAGTCGCTCAAGCCAAGTCTGGCGCCTATTTCGCTTGGACACCCGATAGCCGTGCATTGCTCTTACATGTCGATGGCGGTTTATTTGATTCGAGCCGCGTTGAGGTCTTCTCAGTGCTCGATGAGCGGGCCAATACCCTCAGCAACACGCCCGGCCTCTTTCAGGCACCGGCCTGGACTGCCGATGGAAGCCAAGTCTTTTATGTCGAGCAACAACAGTTTAAACAGAGCAAAGCGCTGACTAAAACCCAAGACAATATCTTGATTCGAGCCAAAACAGACGGCAGTGGTATCATGGCCTTAGCGCGCGAAGAAAGCGCTCTCTTCTTCTTCTCGCGCTCACCCATCAACGACCAAATCGCCTATATTCCGCTACAACTAGATGAAGAGCGCTTTGGTTCCCTAACGCTGGTCGACGGGCGCAACGGCAACAAACAGGTGATCTCGCGGCCATATGAACGGGTGGTGGCCTTCTTCTGGGCGCCTAACGGTGAGCAGATCGCCTATCTGACCCGCGAGTCAGACAGCGACCAAAACACCCGCCACACTTGGCATACGGTCACGCTCAGTAACAATCGCATCAGCGATCATATCAGTTTCACCCCATCGTCGTCGTTTATTCAAGTTCTGAACTTTTTCGATGCTTATGCCCACACAATGACGCTTTGGTCTGCCGATAGTCGCTTTATCACCTATGCCGCAAGCGATGGCATCTATCTGCTCGATGTAAACAGCGGCGCGACCCAACGGATCGCTGACGGGCAGTTAGGCATGTGGGTCCAAGATAAACATTAAAAAGTCTCTCCAATTCAAGATAAAACGAGTCTAGCGCTGTGCTAGGCTCGTTCTATTTTCGGAGATCTCGGAGCACACCACTAGCAGCCGCATGTAGTGTACAACCGGTTGATAGCCGTAGGCGGACGCGCTATCAGCCTTCTTTGGGCTAGAGACCTTTCCGCCAAAGTGTTGAAGTAAGCAACAGGATGTCGTATCACACAATGAGGCATATGTTTTCCCCTCAAATAACCCCTCTCGTGCATATTTAGCCGCATAGCTAGGCTAATTCCGTATTACAATCGAGCTGCAAACAAAAGTGGCCTACGGGCTAAGCTAAGGAGTGGAGCATGGACTACACACAACTCGGAAAAACCGGACTGCGCGTTAGTGTGCTCGGTCTGGGAGCGGGTGGACATAGCCGTTTAGGTATGCAGACGGGCGTGGCTCGTGAGGATTCTTTGGCGATTATTCGCCATGCGCTAGATGCGGGCGTCAACTTCTTCGATACCGCCGAGATCTATGGAACCGAAGAGCTGGTCGGCGAAGGGCTGCGCTCCAGCGAACGCGCCCAGATCGTGCTGTCGAGCAAAAAGACCATCAAATACGACGGCCGTCTGATCGGCGGCGACGAACTGATCGCGGGTCTAGAAGCGAGCCTGAAGCGCTTGCAGACCGACTATCTCGATATCTACCACTTGCACGGGGTGCGCAACGAAGACTACGACTACGCCGTGAGCGAGCTGGTTCCGGCCTTGCAGAAGCTGCGCGATCAAGGCAAGATCCGCTTTTTGGGCATCACCGAGGCCTTCGGCTTCGATACCCGCCACACTATGCTTTCGCGCGCGGTGCAGAGCGACCTGTGGGATGTGGTGATGGTCGGTTTTAACATCCTCAACCAGTCGGCACGCCAGCTCGTGCTCAAGGAGACCCAAGCCCGCCAGATCGGCGTGCTCTGCATGTTCGCGGTGCGCGATGCCCTCAACAGCCCCGAGAATCTGCGCAAAGTCATCGATGCGCTCTTGGCCAGCGGCGAGCTCAGCCCAGAGATCATCGATGTCAACGATCCGCTCGGCTTTGTGCTCGAAGCCGCCCAAAGCATTCCCGATGCGGCCTATCGCTTCTGCCGCGCCGAGCCCGGCATCGACGTGGTGCTGAGCGGCACCGGTCGAGTCGCTCACTTACAGCAAAATATCGAGTCGATTATGCGTCCACCGCTGCCCGCCGAAGTCCATGCTAAGTTGGTCGAGATTTTTGGCAAGATCGATAGCGTTTCTGGCAACACCTAGAGAAGAGTATGAGCGATACAATCACCTCAAATGGGCCTCGTATGCGCGCCCGCGAGCTGGGGATCGCGCCGGGTATTCTGCCCACTGGGCCGCTGAACGCCATCACCGATGTAGCGGGCGTGCGAGTCGGACACGTAACGCTTGTGGAAGGCGACAATATCCGCACTGGCGCGACCGCGATCCTGCCCCACGGCGGCAATCTCTACCAAGAGCGCGTGCCCGCTGGCCTGTTCGTCGCCAATGGCTACGGCAAACTGATGGGCGTCTCGCAGATCGAAGAGCTTGGCGAGCTAGAGACGCCGATTCTGCTCACCAACACGATGGCCGTGCCGCGCGCCGCCGATGCGCTGCTCGACTGGACGCTTGCGCAGGCTGGCAACGAAGAGGTTCGCTCGGTCAATATGGTCGTTGGCGAGACCAACGACAGCGTGCTGAACGATATTCGGGCGCGCGCGCTGACCGCCGAGATCATTTTGGAGGCGCTGAAGAATGCTAGCACCGGCCCTGTAGCGGAAGGCTGTGTGGGCGCGGGAACCGGCACGGTTAGCTTCAATTGGAAGGGCGGAATCGGCACCAGTTCGCGCCGTTTGCCCAAGTCCCTGGGCGGTTGGACGGTCGGAGTGCTGGTGCAAGCCAACTTCGGCGGTGTGCTGCAGATCTTGGGCGTGCCGGTTGGCCAGCGTTTGGGCAACTACTACCTCAAAGATCAGCTCGATAAGGGCGACGCCGACGGCTCGATTATGATGATTGTGGCCACCGATGCGCCGCTCTCCGATCGCAATCTGCGCCGCGTGGCCAAGCGCGCTATGGCTGGCCTCGCTCGCAGCGGCGCTTCGATGAGCGATGGCTCGGGCGACTACGCGATCGCCTTCTCGACGGCCGAGAGTGTGCGGCGCACCGCCGAACGACGCAGCCAGATCGCCAGCTACGCCGAGCTGCCCAACGCTCTGATCTCGCCGCTGTTCGAGGCCACCATCGAAGCCAGCGAAGAGGCGATCTATAACGCGCTCTGTATGGCGCAGACCACAACGGGCTACAACGGGCGCACCGTCGAGGCCCTGCCGCTCGATCGCGTTCAGGCTCTGCTGCGCGAATACGGCCAGCTAAAAGACTAGGCCAAACGCATTCACCACACGAGGAACACGGCGCTGCGTTTCAGCTTCTAAGCACCTGACTGCCGGGCGCTCGCGCTCTGCAGTCAGGTCAACTACCTATGTTGGCTGTGTCTGTCGAAGCCAAGCTCCTCAGCATTGTTCAGGCCATGTTGTAGCTTGAGCTTGCCACAGCATGCTAGCCAATGCAACCTGCCTGATCGCTCTATCACTCAGGCGGAGAGGTCTCGATTCTCCCATTCGGTCCTCACCGCGTCCGCCTTCGGCTATCACCATCCCGCCCAACAAACAAAGGCTTCTATGCCTGCGCCTAACACCCCCTCAAAACGAAACGCTGCGCATGGTCATAGAATCGCCTTATATAGCATTAACTACTTGTGCATTGCCCGAGATGTTCAATATATGTTGGCGAGTCGCTCTTGCTTGCTTCTCATCGGCTGCAGGGTCAACATCGATGCCGTTGCTGCGCAAAGCTGCGATGCAATCGGCGATAGCGCGGCGGGTAGCAGCGATAGCCTGCTCGCTCGCCTGCAAAGCTAACTGGCTTTCTAACAACTTACGCAGTCGTTCTAGCTCGGCTTGCAGTAGTTTGCTCTCGTCCGATTTCATCAGGGCATGCTCCGCTGGTTTGCAACTAAGCTAGCTACTCAGATAGGGTCTATTTCTATTAGTAACGATTCGGGTCAAAAATGCTCTGGTTTATGGATCGTGTTTTGAGCAAGCTCGTTATGGTTAGATGGATCTGCTTGATTGCACAAGCTCTCGTGTCTGAAGCTCTGTATATTCGATCGTTTGTTTACAATAAACATCCTAATCACACAACTTGTGAACAAAAAACGATCCCTACAACAGTTTATTTCTACAACAACATAGCACCCACTCTAAGAGTTCCAGCCTAGGTAATAGCAAATCCGACTGATGGCTTTGTGTTTTCGACCTTCAGCACAGGAAGAAGGTAACTATATTTATCGCCAGAGATTTCGCTCTATCGTGCAAATCCCATACACCTCTTTCTTCAGCCTTTCGTTTTTGTTACATTACGAAAACGCCTGTTTTTAAAGAGATTCGGTATAAGGTAAGCAAGCTTCTGTTTGAAAAGTAGAGATATGGCGATAAGGTAAGCAACTTTTTGTACGATTTGTAACTTATAGAGTATGGTGTCTCGCTTTCGAGCTTTTGTATTAGGAGTGATATATGAACAGGCAAGAAGAGATCGCTTATTTAACTAGTAAACTCGATAAGGCTAAACAAGAGCTTGCCGAGCTACGCAAAAACCCTACATCGTCCGATAGGCTGATTAAACTAGCGGAAGATGATGTCACTAGGCTCGAAGGCCAGATTGCAGCGCTGCGCCAAGCTGATGCTGGAGGATCGGTTCATAACCAACATATTGGGGGGAATGCCCGTGTTGGGGTGGCAATCAATGGCAACAGCTATGGAGCGATCCATCAGCAGAGCGGAGGGGTGCACTACGCTAGCGGCAGCTCTCATACTGGCGATAATGTTGCTGGCGATAAGATAATGGGCGATAAAGTCGCTGGCAATAAGGTGATTGGCGACAGCATAACATTTGGCGATGTCTCCAACTCGAATATTAACATCAAATCTCATCTGGATGGCGTGAAACAATCGATTAATGCATCGCCCCATCTTGATGCTGCAAGCAAAACAGAGTTGCAAGCTCTCGTTAAAGAGCTGATGGAGGAGTTACAGAAGCCAGCAGCACAGCAGAGCAGTGACGCCAAGGAGATGATCAAGTCAGCTACAGATGCAGCAGAAGCTGTTAGCAAAGAGCAGCTTGATAAACCCAAGCTCACTGTGAGCGTAGAGGGATTGAAAAAGGCTGCTCTCAATCTGGGTAGCGTTTTGCCAAAACTTGTAATCCCCGCTTTCAAAATCGCCGACATTCTTTCAAAGTTGCTCTAGATGGTGATAGATCATTGTTTTGGTTCCGGTTGACCCAGCTGTTGCTCGAACAAGATAGGCAGGACAACTTGAGCACAAACGCGATAGACGAAAGATAGTAAAGAAGGAATCTCTATTTGGTTAGAGCTTGCTGGCTAGTTGCGGGTGTTAGTAACTGGTCTGCAAGCTTGAGCTAAGTGTTAGGGCATTGTCTTCTAAGCTAACAGCCTCGATGTTCTCCAAGACATCGGGGTTGTTTTTTTATTGTTGAGGTTCGCTTTAAGCACTTACTGTTAGTGTTTCGAGCTTTGGGCATAGTGCACAGCGCTTGGGGAGTCTTGCACTACGAACGGGCGTGCTTGCACGATGCCTTAGTTTGTTAGCTTTCACCATCTAAGACTTTTTATTTCACCACTGAGGCACCGAGACACTGAGTCTTTTTAAGTTGTCTTTTGCAATGCTTGAATGGTTCCGCCATAGATCGCTTTAGCTTTACTCTTGGTGCTTTTTACTTCACCACTGAGGCACCGAGACACTGAGTCTTTTTAAGTTGTCTTTTGCAATGCTTGAATGGTTTCGGCATAGATCGCTTTAGCTTTACTCTTGGTGCTTTTTATTTCACCACTGAGGCATCAAGACACTGAGTCTTTTTAAGTTGTCTTTTGCAATGCTTGAATGGTTCCGCCATAGATCGCTTTAGCTTTACTCTTGGTGCTTTTTACTTCACCACTGAGGCACCGAGACACTGAGTCTTTTTAAGTTGTCTTTTGCAATGCTTGAATGGTTCCGCCATAGATCGCTTTAGCTTTACTCTTGGTACTTTTTATTTCACCACTGAGGCACCGAGACACTGTGTCTTTTTAAGCTGTTTTTTGGCATATTGGCTCGGTCCAGGGCCATTTTTTATCGCGCTCTGGGCTGCATCAGAAGTGGGCTTGTCTTGATCAGCAGTTTTGAGAGAGAGATTCGCTGCTTGAGCTAAGCGAACATAGGTTTGAGCGCTGTTTGTCATTGTAAGAGGCGAAGATTAGGTTGATTGGCTTCGCAGCGGACCAATCTAACACAAGCACGATGCTGCTGGTCTGCACTTCGAAAGGGCGGCGATTTGGTAGCCGTAGGCGGACGCGGTTGAGACCGAATGGTAGGTAGAGATGTCTCCGCTAAAGCTATATATCGTTCGATGCTTGGCATAACTTACAGTTGTACTGCTTCGAAGCAAGCTATTTGAGGCTGGAGGCTGTCTGTTTTGATTAGCAAAACACATTCATTTATTGCATAAAATTAGTAAAACAAATTATCGTAACCAATTTTAAACGATAGCGGTTCCCTATTTCGAAGGACTTATACAGACGCATCCAAATATGGAGGATACTTCTCCTAACACCAAGGGCTGCTTATAAGCACTAGAAAGCCCTTAGGAGAGCTATTATTGTTTTTTCAAACTATCGTCTGTAGGTTTTTCGATACTTGAAAGGTACGAATGCTTTGAGACACGCTACTAGCAGAGATACCTTTCGGTATTGGACATTCTTTCAACATATCCGTTGTTGAGTGTCGCAATACAGTGCTCAATCCATAATCCAATGCATCAATCCAATGCATCGATCTGTTGTGTAGCACGGGTCATTTTGAGCATAGTCATTGGTGAAGGATTGTGCTTTACATGCTTTTAAGAACGAGATCTGAAATAGGAAGGAGGTATGTGTTTTTTGAGAATACGTTGATGTGAAGTTCTGTGAAGTGATGTGTTTGTATCTTCTTGCTAACAAGCTGCTTCTTTCTGAATCTAGATTGAGAGCTTGTTTTCGACAAGAAGAGGCGTGAGCGTTTATGGCCCATAGAAGGGTAACCCTGTTGGCCCAATAGCATCAATTGCGCTCAATATAACGACTATCCTTGCAGCATTCACTGGATCGGTAGTTCTTTATTATCACACATAACGATCAATAGATCAGCATAAAAGTGAGCTTGGTTTTGCCATCGCTATCAAAAGCATAGATCTTATCGTCGATCAACCAATACTGATCCAGTACGACTTGATAAAGACACAGATCAGCTCAGCGCTGCTTATAAACCTCCTCACTCTTTCTATCTCTAGCTTGACAGCGCATTTAGTTCATCTGAACAGAACGTATTTAAGAATGACTGTGTCATCCAACACCACGTAAGCACGACCCACTGGTAGAGCTGCTCCCAAGCACGTACATAAGCAAGTTTCGCCACCTAACTGCTTATCGCAGGCGGTGTGAGCGAAGCGCTGGTTATGTTTGGCCTGATTAGGGAGCGTATATTTCGCTTTACTGAGCTGCCTAGCGTCATAGGCGGTCGTCTATACGTGTGCCTTTTACGGGATTGAACGATAACTCCTTTCCGTATAAGCCCATATTACATGCTGCACCATTCGATCAAGGAGTCGTTTATGAACCCTCGTGGTTTTCGTCTACGAACATTCTCGCCCATACTCCTGAGCTGTGTTTTTTTGATTATGGTCTCGGTCGCTTTGCCCTATAGACTACAAGCGGCGAGCCAAATCAGCGGAAATGTCTTCCGCGACTTGAATGCCAATGGCGCTTACGATGGCGCCCACGAAATCGGTGTTGCTGGCGTAACAGTGACCGCCTATGATTCAAGCGGTGCGGCGCTCGCAACAGCATCTACCAACGATAACGGTGATTACAGCCTGAACATAAATGAGCCTGGACCGTATCGTATCGAGTTTAGCGATCTGCCCGACGGTTACTTTCCGAGTGCCCAAGGAAGCGGATCTGGCAGTACCGTTCAGTTTGTAGCTGATGGTAATTCCGCTAACGTTAATTTAGGCATTAACCATCCTGCTGATTACTGCCAAAATAATCCCCTACTTTGTACCTCTGTACATGTGAATGGAACGAATAACACAACCGCTCCAACCCAGAGCATGTTACGTTTCAACTACGATAATACAGGGATAACTCCTGCTCCTACTTCAATTGCAAACAAGGCAGATACTGGGGCAACTTGGGGCATCGCCTACTCGCGTCAATCGAAAACCCTTTTCACTTCGGCCTTTGTGCGACGCCATGTTGGCTTAGGGCCAGATGGGATCGGTGCGATCTATCAGATTCCTAACGCTAATACCACTCCTGGCGCGCCCAGCCTGCTGATCGATCTTACCACAGTACCGGGCATCGATCTTGGCACGATCGGCAGCAATGCCGCCCGTGGATTAGGCGCTCCCTTTACTCCTAATCAAGATCCAACTGCATTCGATGCAGTGGGCAAGATCGGTCTGGGCGACATCGATATTTCTGATGATGGGTCGAGACTCTATGTGGTCAACCTTAATGAGAAGACCCTGATCAGCTTGCCAACAGATAATCCTACGGCTGCCGATGTCGAGTCGTATCCTATTCCGACTTCAGACTGTCTAGGAAGCTCGGCACGACCGTTTGCGACAAAATTCTATCGCGATAAGGTCTATATTGGTCTGATTTGTGATGGTTCGACGGGTGGTAATGCAGCACTAAAGGCTGTGGTGTTGGAGTTTGATCCCAGCGATGCAAGCTTCAGCCAAGTCTTTGAGATGCCGCTCACCTTTACCAGAGGTCAGGCGACCTATGTTTGTGCCAATACAACGATTGCCCAGCAGTGGAATGCCTGGACCGATCAGTTTAGCTCACGGGTGACTTGTCTCGGTTCGGACGTTTATCCGCAGCCGATGCTTACGGATATCGAATTTGATGTCGATGGTTCCATGATTTTGGGCTTTGCTGACCGTTGGGGCTACCAAATCGGGTATGCAAACTATGGAACCTCTGACTTCGGGCTCTATTCTGGTTCCTCTGGCGGCGATATGATTCGTGTCTATCGGGACCCGAATCTAGGCTTTGTTGCAGAGTCCAATGGCTCTGCTGGCCCGCTAACTAGTGCTGGCGCTGGCAATAATGAAGGGCCTGACGGTGGCGAATTCTACCTAGAAACAATTATTGCTGGAGCACACCACGAGACCAATCAAGGTGGACTTGCGATCCACCTACAACGAAATCAAATTGCAACTACGGCCCAAGATGCGGCAGCTTCGATTTATAGTGGTGGTATCAATTACTACAACAACAATAATGGTGCCCCCGATCATACCTACCTGTTGTATACCGGCTCGGCTCCAGCCTATCAAGGTAAAGCCCAAGGTCTTGGCGACCTTGAGATCTTGTGTGATGAAGCACCCCTTGAGATCGGTAACCGTGTTTGGCTCGACAGCAACAATAATGGTATTCAAGATCCTGACGAGCCGGTGATCGCTGGCGTAACAGTAGAGCTGTACGACGGCGCAGGCAATTTGATCACAAGTGCTGTGACGGATGCCAATGGCAACTATATCTTCTCATCGGCGCCCGGCAGCTCTAGCACAAGCGCGATTTATGGCGTGACTGACCTTACGCCCGAGAGCAACTACTCGATCCGTATCGACCTCTCTCAAAGCGCGCTAAACGGATTGGCGGCTACAACGCCCAATTACAACGGTGCAGCTGGCGATGTTCACGACTCGGACGGCGATACCACGCTATTTGCGGGCTATTCGAGCGTCACTTTCAGCACTGGCCAAGCTGGTGAGAACAACCATACCTATGACTTCGGCTTCGTACCAGATGAGTTCAGCTTGGGCAACCGCGTCTGGTTCGACACCAACAACGACGGACTAATCTCGGCAGGTGAAGTTGGTGTCGATGGGGTTTTAGTCAATCTGTTCCTCGATAGCGATGGCAATGGTGTGCCCGATAGCGTTACCCCGCTACAAACAGCCACAACTGCCGATGGCGGTTACTATCGCTTCGATGATTTGCCAGCCGATACCTATGTGGTCCAGATCGATCCATCGAACTTCGCACCCGGCGGCCCGCTGGCTGGCTACAACTCGAGCACGCCGACCTCGGCAACGCCTAATGACGATCAAGACAGCGACGATAACGGTATTAATAACGCTAATCCACTTACGAACGGCATCTTGAGCGGCCCAGTCACGCTTGGGCCGATCGCTGATGAACCGCTCAATGAGTCTGACCTTAGCCCGACGGGCCAAGGCCTGCCTGATGCCCAGGCCAATATGACGGTGGACTTCGGCTTCTTCCACCTGACGGTTGGCGATCAACTCTGGGTTGACACGAACAATAACGGCGTGCTCGACGGCAGTGAGGATGGCAATTCGCTAGGCGGCGTGCGGGTCGAACTTTACGATGGCGACACATTAGTAGCGGTGACCACCACCAATCCCGATGGTTCCTATCTGTTCGATGAACAGACCGATAGCAACGGTGTGCCGAACGGCCTGGGCTTGCAGCCAAGCAACGACTACACCGTGCGTATTCCACCCAGTGAATTTGCGCCCGGCGGACCGCTCGAGGGCTATACTTCGAGTACGGGCAATAGCAGCGGTAACAACAACGACAACGGCGTTGACACGCCCGATCCGAGCAGCACGGGCATCAGCAGCGGCAGCTTCAGCCTGCAGCCCGGCAGCACAAACGACGGTGCGAGCGTAGATGACCCAAGTGGAACCACCCACGACCCCACACTGGACTTCGGTCTGTTCTTGCCATACTCGTTGGGCAACCGCGTCTGGTTCGATACCAACAACAATGGTCAGATCGATGGCACTGAAGTCGGTGTCGATGGTGTTGCAGTCAACCTCTTCCTCGACGCCGATGGTAATGGCGTGCCCGATAGTGCTACCCCGCTACAAACAGTCACAACTGCCGATGGCGGTTACTATCGCTTCGATCATTTGCCAGCCGATATCTATGTGGTTCAGATCGATCCATCGAACTTCGCACCCGGCGGCCCGCTGGCTGGCTACAACTCGAGCACGCCGACCTCGGCAACGCCTAATGACGATCAAGACAGCGACGATAACGGTATCAATAACGCTGATCCGCTTACGAACGGCATCTTGAGCGGCCCGGTCACGCTCGGCCCTGGCGCCAATGAACCTACCGACGAGCTGGACCTCAGCCCATCGGGTCAAGGCGCTTCCAACGACCATGCCAATATGACGGTGGACTTCGGTTTCTACCGTCTAACGGTTGGCAACCAGCTCTGGCTGGATAACAATAACAACGGCGTTCTTGACGCGGGTGAGGATGGCACACCCTTCGCAGGTGTGCGAGTTGAGCTCTACGATGGCAACACGCTGGTCGCGGTGACCACTACCGATGCGAACGGTGCTTATCTGTTCGATGGCCAGACCGATGCTAATGGCGTGCCCACTGGCTTGGGCCTAGAGCCAAGCAACGACTACACCGTGCGCATCCCGGCCAGCGAGTTCGCAGCAGGTCAGCCGTTAGCTCCATTCTATTCCAGCACGGGCAATACCAGCGGCATCGATAGCCAAGATAACGGGATCGACAATCCCGACCCAGCGACCAATGGCATCAGCAGTGCGGTCTTCAGCCTGCAGCCCGGCAGCGCAACGGGCGGCGCAAGCGTCGACAACACAAGCGCGACCACCGATAACCCCACCTTGG
>CALGUG010000049.1 GCA_937902315.1 uncultured Chloroflexales bacterium | reverse complement strand
CAGATAACGCTGACCGTATGTCGATTTGTGGCTAATGTACAGCTCCCGCAATGCGAGAGATGGGTCGGGGATGAGGGCGGGCTGGCCCTGCTGGTAGCCGTAGGCGGACGCGGTGAGGAGCGAATGGGAGCCAGAGACCAGGCCGCCGTAGCGCTGAGCACCTCAAGCGCAGCTCAATACAAACAGTTAGAGCAAAACAAAAAAGACCCTAAACAGCGAACTGTTTAGGGCCTTGATTAAAAACGTCCCACAAACCTGGCGGCTTTGAGGGAACGGGAAGTTCTTATTTAAACTCGGCGCTCTCGACCGGAGCTTCCTCGGTTTGGTTTGTCTTCAGATCACCAGCGCGCAGGGTGTAACCGATACCGCGCACGGTGCGGATCAAGCGCGGCAAACCGGGGCGCTCGACCTTGCGGCGCAAATAGTGAATGTAGAGGTCAACCACGTTCGAGAGGTTGTCCAAGCCTTGGCCCCAAACAGCCTCGGCGATCTCCTCACGGGAGAGAATCTGTTCGGCGTGCTTCATCAAGTGCTGCAGCAGCATAAACTCGCGCGAGGTGAGCTGGAGCTGCTGATCGGCACGCTGAGCCACGTGGCGCTGAGTATCGACCGTCAGGTCAGCGTAGGTCAGACGCTTGCTCTCAACGTGGCGAGCGGTACGGCGCAAGAGTGCGCGAATACGAGCGGTCAATTCCTCGACAGCAAAGGGCTTTGTCAAGAAGTCATCGGCACCGCTGTCAAGACCGAAGACTCGATCCTGCAACTGCTGCTTCACAGAAAGCATCAAGATCGGAGAAGTGATGCCAGCGTTCTGGAGGCGTTGACAAACCTCTGGGCCTTCCATCTCGGGCAGAACCCAGTCAAGTACGATCGCATCGAAGTCTTCCTTCAATGCCAGGCTCAAACCTGTTTGACCATCGGTAGCAACGGTGGTGGCGTAACCCGCATTGCGAAAAACCTCTTGGAGCAGGGTGGCTACGGCGGGCTCATCATCGACAATTAATATCCGTTTGGGGGTTGCCGACTCTTCTGGTGTAATGTGTGACATACTGCTCATAATGGTTTGAAATGTTGCTTTCTTGACAAATGCATAGTCTATGCATCTAGATTCGCCATTTAGACAGCAGGGCTGCTCCCTTCAAGAACTCCATACCAACTCCGCGATAGGAAGTGGTTCAAGCCTGATACGCTGGAGTTAGGAAGACCACCCACCGCCTCATAATGACGTAATTGGCGATAACCTTGTTAAAAACAGGGGAATAGACCATAGTTGCGTCTAAGCTGCACTGAACACGCTTTAAGAGTTAATCACTAGCTGATCGACCTCTTGTCTGGACAAACGTAGGCTCAGGAGGATGCTTCCTCTTGTACGCAGGAATCCGTACGATACCTGACTATTTGTCACGTACACACAGCTCATTATTGGACAATTTTAGGCAACTCGCTAGGAGAAGCTACCGATCTATTCTTGTTTATGTGTTAACTATATCACAATTACCTATAATACTCAAATATGAATGTGTATAATTTGAGCATGCATCTTACACTTTTTGGGCCATCTATCGAGATAGTATACACGAAAATATGGCTATCGAAGCAGCAAAAACCGATATTTCATTACTGAAATATTCCCATATTTGACTTAAAAAATATGCCAAAAAAAGACAAATAGAGAAATACTAATACTTGGATTTTTGTCTGCATTTGTCCATTCTTTGCCAACTCTCATTCTCTCTGCGTAGACGAGAGCTCCGCCAAGCTAGTGGAAGCTTCCAGAGCTAAGCTAACGCTTCTTATTATACACAAAGCTGTAAATTATAATTAAAGGGCTAGTCTTTGAACTTCTCAGCGGAAATCCTATCAAAATTGAAAGGATTCTGCATTCTAATCGTTTCGCACAGGCTAAAACCTCGTTCCTGTAGAGCACACGGCTCTCTAGCTATCTCTCGACTTCGGGTGCGAAAACAAGCGGAATATAGCTCGTTTGCGCTTTTTGTTAACTATATAACGCCATCAAATATACTACAACGTTTCAACTTCAGTGAAACCAGCTTTTCAGGCGCGCACAACCTTATACCCAATCTGCCTAGGCGGAAAGAGCGCTAGCTACAAAACGAGCTTAAGCGCGTCCGCCTACGGCTACAAAATGGGCTACCTGCCCTCATCCCCGACCCTTCTCCCGCAATGCGGGAGAAGGGAGCCTCGCTTCCACCACCACCCTCGCACTTCACATCTGCTCGCTTGCTTCAAGCTGTTTGGCCTTCGGCTAAGCGGAACTTGACTATTTTTGTTGTGTGACATTTCGCGCGGCAGCGCGAAATGTCACACAACTCTTTCCCCGGTGTTGTTTTTTGCGTTCTAAGAGCGCAAGCCTTTAAACAGATGCGGTCTCAGCTCAATTGGTTTCAAGCTTTTTGGCCTTCGGCTAAGCGGAACTTGACTATTTTTGTTCGGTGAGCTTTGGCACTCTAGCTAGCGCCCAGCACAGAGCAAGCCTGCTTGACAGGCACGAAACTCAAACGTACCATAGACTAAGACACTTGTTCGATAATTGAATGGAAGATAATTATGAGTAGCTCACCTTTACTTCAGGGTTTGAACCCCGCCCAAGCCCTAGCTGTCAAGGAAATAGATGGCCCGATATTGGTTCTTGCAGGGCCAGGAAGCGGCAAGACACGGGTGCTTACCCACCGTATCGCCTATATGATCGAACAAAGTATCGATCCCTTTTCGATCTTAGCAGTGACCTTTACCAACAAGGCCGCTCGCGAGATGAAAGAGCGCTTGGATCAACTATTAGGCGAAGGTCGTTCTGCAGCCCTAACGGTCGGCACCTTCCATAGCATCTGTGTACGCTTTTTGCGACGCGACATCATTCACCTTGGGCGTGAGCGCGACTTTGTGATCTACGATTCCGACGATCAACAGCGCTTAATGAAGCAGGTGATGAGAGAGCTGAATATTTCTGAGAAGAAAACCAACCCCCGCGCAGTTTTGAGTCTGATCTCGAGCGCCAAAAATGAGTTAGTCAGCCCGGAAGAATACGAGCGCCAAGCGCGCGGCATGTTTGAAGAGCAGGTCGCGCTTTGTTACCATCGTTACCAAAAGAAGCTGCTCGAAACAAATGCCTGCGACTTCGACGATCTCTTGCTGGAAACAGTTCGGCTCTTCCGCGAACACCCCAACGTTTTAGAAAATTACCAGCGGCGCTATAGCCACATCTTGGCCGATGAATACCAAGATACCAACCGCGTTCAATACCTCTTGTTGAAACTTTTGGCAGGCGGGAGCCAGAACCTCTTTGTAGTAGGCGACGAAGACCAGAGCATCTACGCCTTCCGAGGGGCCGATATTCGCAATATCCGCTCGTTTGAGGACGATTACCCCCAAGCGCGGGTAATCATGCTCGAACAGAACTACCGCAGCACACAGTCGATCTTAGATGTGGCCCAAGCAGTCATCAGCAATAGCGGCCAGCGTAAACACGCCAAAAAGCTTTGGACCGAAAACGGCCAAGGCAGCCAAGTGGTTTTGCAAGAGGGCTACGATCAAGACGAAGAGGCAGCTTGGGTGGCCGACGAGATCATGCGCCTCACCAAGGTTGGTGGTTATCGTCTGAGCGACTGCGCCGTGATGTACCGCACCAATGTTCAGAGCCGCGCCGTTGAAGAGGCCTTTATGGCACGCGGCGTGCGCTACCAAGTGGTGGGCGGCACTCGCTTCTACGAGCGCAAAGAGGTGCGCGACGCCTTGGCCTACCTGCGCGTCTGCTACAACACCTTCGATAGCGTCAGTCTGAATCGCATCATCAACTGGCCCGCCCGTGGCATCGGCCAGCGCAGCGAAGACGAGCTCAACCGTTGGGCCGCCGATCTCAGCATACCGGTCTACAGCGCACTCCAACTCTTGCAGAATCCTTCGACCGCAGCCCAATCGCCTTTTGCACCTCGGATTCGTACCCAATTGCTCGCCTTCCTCCACCTGCTCGACGAGTTGATCGCTGCCCGCGACGAATACGATCTCAGGGCGCTGATGGAGTTTCTCTTCAAACGGGTGGGCTTTGAAGATGCCTTGATCAAAGAGTACGGCGAAGAAGAGGGGAACGAGCGCTGGGAGAACGTTAAAGAGCTCTACAACATCGCCATTAACTACGAAGGGCTGCCGCGCGAACAGCAGCTAGGTCTCTTTTTAGAAGAAGTGGCGCTGGTAGCCGATATCGACACCCTCAACGAAGAGCGCGACTCGGTTACCTGTATTACGCTTCACCAAGCCAAAGGTCTGGAGTTCCCGGTTGTCTTTCTGATCGGTCTGGAAGAAGGTCTGTTACCCCACTTCCGCTCGATCGACAGCCGCGAATCGCTCGAAGAAGAGCGCCGCCTCTTTTACGTTGGAGCGACCCGCGCCAAACAGCGCCTCTACATGCTCTACGCCTTTCGACGGGTCGCGATGGGCCGCGCCGGGGTCAGCACACCCTCACGCTTCCTGTCCGATATCCCCAAAGAGCTGATCTATCGCATGCCACGGCGCGCAATGGCCGCCAGCCAGCCCAGCTTGCCCGGTTTGGGCAGCCGTTCGCAGTTGATAGCTGGAACACGCCGCATTCAGCCGAGCGAAAACCGCATCAGTAACCAGCTAAAGCAGCTCGATGCGGCCTCAGAGCGTAAGAGCGCCTTCTTCCCGGGCCAGAAAGTGCGCCATAGCAAATTCGGCGAAGGCTTAGTGATCAGTTCGAAGCTGGTCGAAGACGACGAAGAGGTCACGGTTTCGTTCAATGGGCAGGGCATCAAGCGCCTATTAGCGAGCTTCGCGAAGCTAGAAGCTCTTAATTGATTCTCAGGCCTTAGTTATTTGGTTTTAGAATCTGTTTTATGTCAATCTAACTCCAGATAATAGCGAATCCGTTTAAGGCCTGCCTTCTTACAAGGCAAAAAACGCAATACTGGCCAAAGAGTTGAGAGAGGTTTCGTACGACAACACGAAACCTCTCTCAACAAAATAAGTTAAGTTCCACGCTGTCGGAGGCCATAAAGAGCTGAGTGTTTCTCTGGTTCTGGTATAACAAGGAGGAAAGCTATAGAATGGTGCGCTGATACTACCATTCTATAGTTTAATGTTCGGTATTATTTAGCGTTAGAACGCTAAATAGTGCGCCGCAAAGCTTAAAATTGAATACTCAGGGTATGCATGTTGCTGGCTAGAGCAGATGGACATTATGTTGTAGCGAAAGAGAAGCATATGCCTAACAAAAGTCGTTTCTCTCAAAAGGAACGTCCTAGCCTGTTAAGCAAAACCCTGATCCTCAGCCCACTGGCAGCCGTCGCTGCTTGGAACATCTATCGTAAGCTCTTTATCCCGCAAGCCCTGCCCCTGCCGCCCGCGCTGCCCGGCGAACGGCGTGTCTTCCAAGGACGAGCTGGCAAGCTCTCGTACTATGTGGCCGGAGACGGCGAGCCCTTGCTGCTGATCCATAGCATCAATGCTGGGGCTTCGTCGTACGAAGTACGACCGATCTTCGAATACTTCCAGCAGAGTCGTCGCGTCTATGCGCTCGATCTGCCCGGCTTCGGCTTTTCAGAACGCAGCAAGCGCCACTATTCGCCTCGCCTCTACAGCGACGCAATCCTCGATATGATCGACGAGATCCAGAACCAAGGCGATCAAATTCCGGTCGATGCCCTAGCTCTCTCGCTAGGCGCTGAGTTCTTGGCGCGAGCTGCCGTAGCACAGCCCGACGTCTTCCGCTCGCTGGTGCTTATGACTCCGACCGGTTTCAGCGATCGGTATCAGCGTTATGGGCCGAACAACAGCACCCGCTTTCGACCGATCTTACACGGGTTCTTCGCCAGCCCGCTCTTGGGGCGCTCGTTCTTCGATCTCTTAACAACCAAACCGAGTATCCGCTACTTTCTCAACAAAGCCTTCGGCTCGTACGAGACGATCGATCAAGGTCTCGAAGGCTACGACTATCTCAGTGCGCACCAAGTGGGCGCCGAGCACGCGCCGTTCTACTTTATCTCGGGCGGTCTATTCAGCACCGACATCGGGCACATTTACGAAGCGCTCGATCTGCCCGTTTGGGTGCCCTACGGCGTTAAAGATGCCTTCACCTCGTTTGAAGCGATCGATACGCTCCAAGACCGTCCCCTGTGGCTTTTTGAAGCCTTCGACTGTGGCGGGCTGATTCACTTCGAAGAGCCCGAGCTTTTTATCGAAAAGTACAAGCGCTTCTTTGTGAGAAGCATTCTTCAGCAATAGCAGAGCCGAAGCCATAGACTATTAGCTTAGGAGGCCTCGTGTATATGTACGAGGCCTCTTTGGTGCGCTCAGCTTAATCCGATTGATCACTCTATTTTTTAGTCTTCGGCAAATCGGCAGAACGGAACTTCTGCTATTTTGATACCAAATCCGGTTGATTAGGTTCTCTTTGGCCTTCGGCAGAGCGGAACGTGACTCTTTTTGGTGTGTGCGATTTCGCGCGGCAGCGCGAAATCGCACACAAGCCTTTTCCCGGCTTTTCGTTTTTCTGGGCTAAGAGCATGCACGTCTTTAAACGGATTTGGTATGAAATAGGGAATTTCCCACGAGAATGCGAAATTCCATACTTCCTTAGCCCATTTTTCGAATTAATCGCTGTGCTTGTTGAAGGACTGATCTGAAATGCAAAGAGTGTAAATGGATTCGCTGCGACTATAGTTGTTGTGTAAGCGTTTGGGCCTTGCACGAGTGTAAAAATTTAAGCCGATTTGTTGGCACACAAAGTCGCAGCGAAGCTGCGCAATATTAGCTGACTTGGAGGGCGGCGATTTGGTAGCCGTAGGCGGACGCGCCAAGGACCTCCTTTGAGGACAGGTCCTCGCCGCTAAGGCATGTACGCTTTATATATGCTGAAACAAAGCGCGCTCAGGCCAAATCGACTAAGCGGAACGAGCGCCATGCTGCTATTTATGTCTTTTCATTGAATTTTAAAATTTTCAATAATTTTAAGGAATAAAAAATTATATATTTCTATTTCACATTGTATGCTATAATAATTAACACCGATTTCCTCTATATAAATTCCGTTGGCCCTAACAAACAAAGGAGTTACCGATGGAACAAGGGAGCTTCAAACGTAAGTTGTCGCGACGTGCATTAATGCGAGCAGCTCTATTAGGAGGCAGTGGTGCCTTACTAGCAGCCTGCGGAAGCACTGCAGGCAACGAAGCCGCGCCGACCAGTGCCCCTGTCGCAGATGCCCCCACGACTGCGCCTGCTGCGCCAACTGTTGATGCGCCTGCTGCGCCAACTACTGCAGCAGAGCCTACCGCAGCACCAGCCGCCTCCCCAACAAGCGCCGCTCCCGCCGAACCCACCACTGCACCACTCCCTGAAGGCGCAGCTGGTAAGCTCACCGTTATTCACCGTACAGAGTATTTCGAATCGGTTCAGACACAATTCCGCAATGCCGTCACAGAGTTCGCTGGAGCTAAAGGCTCTCAACTCGATATCTCGACGGCTAACCCCGAAGTCTTTGGCGACTTTCTCGCCAAGATGCAAGCCGCTGTGCAAGCTGGAGTTCCACCAGATCTTGCCTACCATACCCTCAGCATCCCCCAAATGTATTCGCTCGACATCGTTGAAGATGTAACCGATGTCGTTGAAGAAGCCGTGCGGCTATACGGCGATATCGTGCCCGTCACCGCCGCCAAGAACGCCGTTCACGAAGGGCGCTGGTATGCCGTGCCTTATATGAGCAATACGGGCGGTTGGTTCGGACGTAAAGACCTGTTCGAAGCAGCAGGCATCGATGTAAACGACCTCGATACGCTCGATAAACGGCGTGAAGCCGCCTTACAGATTTCTGACCCAGACAATAAGATCTGGGGTTGGGGCATCACCATCAACAAGAGCGGTGATGGTCATGGCTTTATTGTCGACACGCTACAAGCTTTTGGAGCCAGCTTTACCGACGAAACGGGTATGAAGGTGACCTTCAACTCGCCCGAAGCGGTCGAGGCTGTGACCTGGCTGGCCGAAACCTATACCAGCGAAAAGTACAAGCCGATGTTACCGCCCGGCATCGAGAGCTGGACCGATACCAGCAATAACGAAGCCTATCTGGCCGGAACGATCGGTCTGACCTTGAATCAGTTCAGTATCTACGCCAAAGCCAAAGAAGATAAAAACCCTGTCTTCGAAGGCACTGCGCTCATGCGCAAGCCCAAGACCAAAGATGGCAAGGTCTTGGAAGCTGGCTCAAACGGCTGGTTCACTATCTTCAAAGGTGCCAAGAATATCGATCTCGCCAAGGAATTGGTCTTGCACATGCTGCAACCCGATATCTTCACGCCTATGG
Organism: uncultured Chloroflexales bacterium; assembly: GCA_937902315.1. Taxonomy (GTDB): domain Bacteria; phylum Chloroflexota; class Chloroflexia; order Chloroflexales; family Chloroflexaceae; genus CALGUG01. The sequence goes on along the minus strand of CALGUG010000049.1, from coordinate 35,988 downwards.
TACGTGATGGTGGCGCGCTCTTCTTGCCGGCCTACAAAAATTTGTGGACCGACGATATGCTCGCCATCGATCCTAACTTCGCAACCTTGAAGGAGATCATCTTCAATCCTGAGGCCTATAGCGGCACCTCGCACCCTGCCGACCCGAACGCTGTGATCGACAGCATTCTGTCAGCATCGATCCCGAGCCAGATGATGGCGAATGTCACGAACGGCACCATGACACCCGAAGAAGCCGTCAAAGATGCTCACGATCGCATCGTCTTGCTATTCGAGGAGGCTGGCATTCCGCAATAGCCTATCCGGGGGAGTGTCTCTAGTTGCTAGAGACACTCCCAATAGCTGCTGGTATGTGTCAATGACGACATAAGCAAACGAGGAGGAGCAGCATGCAATACGGGACGCGCACTATTTCACGGCGGTCGCTCTTGCGATCTCTTGTGGCAGGAAGTGCGGCGAGTTTGTTAGCCGCTTGTGGAGGCTCAACTACGCCTCAAGTCGATGCACCAGCTATTGCACCTAGCGCTGCTCCGGCAGCCGACGCTGAGCCGACTGCACTGCCGCTACCACAGGGTGACGCAGGAAAATTGACCGTTATCCATCGAACCGAATATTTCGAAGCGCCTCAGCAAAAATTCCGCTCGACGGTCGAAGAGTTCGCTCGTGAACGTGGCGTCCAGCTCGATATCTCAACGGCTAACCCTGCCGCATTCGGCGACTTCAACGCCAAAATGCAAGCTGCCGTCCAAGCTGGCGTTCCTCCAGACTTCGCCTACCACACACTGAGTGTACAGCAGATGCACTTCCTCGATATCGTCGAAGATGTAACCGATATCGTTGAAGAACTGATCGGCAAGTATGGGGCGGTGGTGCCCCTAGCGGCAGAGGCCGAGGCCAAAATCAATGGGCGCTGGTACTCCGTTCCCTTCCGCAGCCAAGCAGACGCTTGGTTTGCGCGACGCGATGTTTTTGAGGCAGCGGGCATCGATGTCTATCAGCTTGAAACGCTCGATGACTTCCGCGAGGCGGCTTTGCAGGTCTCCGACGCAAGCAAAGAGATGTGGGGATGGGGCTTCACGCTCAACAAGAGCGACGATGGTCATACCTTTATCACCAACGTGATTCAAAACTTCGGTGGGCGTTTCGTCGATCAAACAGGCCAGAAAGTCACTTTCAACTCGCCCGAAACGGTTCGCGCCGTCGAATGGCTGGCCGAAACCTATACCAGCGAGAAATACAAACCCATGTTGCCGCCCGGCATCGAAAGCTGGACCGATACCAGCAATAACGAAACCTTCTTGGCCGGAAAGATCGCCTATACCTATAACGCCTTCACCCTGTATGGCAAAGCAAAACTCGATAATAACCCAATCTTCCCTCATATCGCCGTCTTGCGTCGCCCCATGAACCAAGATCGAGCGACTCGTTTTGAAGCAGGCGCAACAGGTTGGATCTCTATCTTCAAGGGAGCAAAAAACCCCGATCTTGCCCGCGAAGCGACCATGTCGCTGCTTGATCCTAAAAACTTTATGCCCATGGTCGAATCTGGTGGAGGCTTTTTCTTACCTGCCTACAAAAACCAATGGACAGATGAGGTCACGGCGATCGATCCAAATTATGCCACCTTGAAAGAGATTATCTTTAGCGAATCAGGCTATACCGGACAATCTTACCCAGCAGCACCCAATCCAGCGATCGCTAATATCAACGCGCTCTCGATCACAAGCCAGATGATGACCTTTGTGCTGGCGGGAAGCATGACGCCTAGCCAAGCCGTTGAAGACGCACACCAGCGAATGGTCCAATTGTTTGACGAGTTGGGCTTACCACAAAGCTAGTCTATTGTGACACCTGCGTGCCAGACAAAGACGTCGTGGCCTTCTCAAAACCAAACAAAGGGGAATGTCCTATGGCGAAACGAGCCACAACATCTGCTCGAAGCGTAGTGAGCGCTCCACCAAGGCGCGTGAACAAACGCCTCGCAATCTTGCTAGGGCGCGACTGGCAGGTGGCCCTGCCGTTTGTGTTGCCCTTGGTTGTGATTATGGCCGGCTTGATCTTATGGCCCTTTATCAACGCCATCTTGCTCAGCCTCACCACCCGCAATGTGATCACCCGCACCGATACCTTTGTCGGTTTAACCAACTATGTGCGGCTCTGGAGCGACCCCGACTTCCGTGGTGCCGTCAACAATACCATCTTATTCACCGTGGTCTCGGTCGCCGCCAAAACCGTGATAGGTATCGGAATCGCCTTACTCTTAAATAGTCGCCTGCCTTTTCGCAACGTTCTGACGGGCATTATGCTATTGCCTTGGATCGTGCCCGAAGTTGTTACGGCCATGGCGTGGCGCAGCATCTACGACCCGATCTTCGGCGGCCTCAACCCGATTCTGATGAAGCTGGGCCTGATCAACCGTTCGGTCGGCTGGCTCTCTGAACCCCAGTTGGCAATGCCGAGCGTGATCGCCGTCAACATCTGGAAGGGCATTCCTTTCTTCACGATGCTCTTGCTCGCCGGACTGAAAGCGATCGATAGTGAGCAGTACGAAGCTGCCGAAGTCGATGGAGCTGGCGCGCTCGAGCGCTTCCGGCACATCACCCTGCCGGGCCTGCGCTATGTGCTGCTGGTAACCGTTCTGCTCTCGACCATCTCGACCTTCAATACCTTCGGTCTCGTCTACCTGATGACAGGTGGCGGCCCGGGCGGCGCGACCCGTCTCTATTCGATTCTGGCCTATGAAAAAGCCATTATCGGCCTGCGTTTCGGCCCCGGCGCAGCGACCGCCTTCAGCATGGCCCCGGTCTTAGCCCTCGTGATCTTGCTGCTGGCACGCTTCATGCGCCACGATGCCGCCACTCGCACCGATGAAGGCCCGGTCGATCGAGCCTTCGCTTGGGTTGGGCGTGGCCTGAGCTTCCTGCTTGACCTGATCTTCTTACCCCTTATTTGGATCAGCGAAAAGATCGGCAAGCTTATCTCGGCACTGATCCACACCATCCTGGGCCATCGCAGCAAAGCCGAACGCGAACAGCCCCTGCTCAAGCGCCATCAGCGCGAAACAAGCAGCCTGTGGATTCGCATTCTGCTTATGGTGCCGTTGGTACTCTTTGTGCTCTTCCCCTTCTATTGGATCATCATCACCTCCTTCAAAACCGACCTTCAGATCCAGCAGTATCGCTCGATCTACTGGCCCGAGCCATGGACCTTATCGCAATTCCAGACCCTGCTGACCAAGACCGCCTACGGAACATGGTTCAGAAACACAGTCTACGTCGCCTCGCTCAGCACCGTTATCTCGGTCGCCCTAGCCTCGATGGCAGGCTACGCCTTGGCCCGCCTGCGCTTCTTGGGCGCCAATATGCTGACCACGGCGCTCTTAATCACCTATCTGTTGCCCGGTTCGCTGCTCTTTATCCCGCTCTACCGCATTCTGACCACCATGGGCATCATCAACACCCACGCCGCGCTGATCTTAACCTACCCCACCTTCCTGATGCCCTTTGCAACTTGGGTCATGCTGGGCTACTACCGCTCGATTCCGGTCGATCTCGAAGAAGCTGCTATGATCGACGGTGCGACCCGCTTGAGCGCCTTCGTACGTATCACGCTGCCGCTCGCCATGCCAGCGCTGCTATCGGTAACGCTGTTCGCCTTCACCAACGCCTGGAACGAGTTCCTGTTCGCCTTCGTATTCATCACCAGCGAGAATCTCAAGACCTTGCCGGTCGGCCTCCAGTTGCTGGTCTTCGGCGATATTTATCCGTGGGGCCAAATGATGGGCGCATCGCTCTTAATGGCTATTCCGGTCATGGTGGTCTACACCTACGCCCAACGCTACTTGGTAGAGGGTCTCACCGCTGGTAGTGTCAAAGGCTAAAACACAAAACAATGAGAGACCGCTCGCACTCTACCGAGTGGTCTCTCACCCACATGTCTCTCACCAACCAACGAAAGCAGAGCAATAACTCTCATCTCTTCGCTTCATTCAGCCCTCTGGCGGCTAGGTCTTTAGCCCAAACAAGGGCTTAACCGCGTCCGCCTACGGCTACAAGCATCCCTCCCGCCACCCGAGGTCTCTCTGTGCGCCGAAACCACCCCCAACACAACCATAGCAAGCGACTTCCTATGTCTCCAAATCTGTTGTAAAAACTTGCATGCTCTTTTGGAATCTGGCCGTTTTAGGGCAGAAAAAAGCTGGATGTTTTGGAAACATCCAGCTTCGAAAGAGCACTCAAACAGGTTTTAGGAAACTTGCTGACGCTGCGAAGACATATTATTGGGTGACCAGCCATCGAAGACCGCCCACAGCACCGCTACCAACAAAAGCCAGTAGAGGTAGTTACGCACTCCGCTTATCAGCGAAACGATCGTGCTCAGCTGGGGCAGCGATGTGTTGATCTGATCGATACCACTGCCGATCGTCTCACTAATCGACTGCCACATGGCGGGCAGGCCCATGTGGGTGCTGAACTGCCATGCCACCATCAACGAAACCACAATCGCAGCTGTCGTCAAGACAGAAACCAGAATCACGTACCAACGTTTGGGCCGTTCTGGCGGCTCAAACGCTGGACTTTGGTTGAACGCAAGGCCCGATTCTGAAGAGGCGAGCGCAACTAAGGCCAAAAGGTTGTTTGTTACATGCGAAGGAGCTTCCCAACGCAGTTCAGCTCGCAAGACCTTATCGAGAGCTGTTTCTGGCTCACGTTCGCTGTTTACATCGTACTGTTCGTTCATGCTCGGCCTCCCCCCAAACGCAAGCTCAACCGAAAGGGCGACAGGGCGGTAGAACCGCTCTTTTGCTCCCGTGCTCGGCTCGCAGGAGCAACCGTATGCTGCTGCTTTGGCGGTTGTCCTTCGGCTTCAAGCAACATTGCAAGTCGCTCTTTACCGCGTCGGATATGGCTTTTGACAGTATTCAAAGGTAAATCCAAAATAGCTGCGATATCAGTATATTTTAAGTCGTCAAAATAGTAAAGTGTTAAAACCAAACGATGATGCTCTTCAAGCTGATACAAGGCGGCGCGAACCGATTCTCGTAGTTCTTGAGAATCGAGGGCACGCGCAGGATCACTCCAACGGTCATCATCGGCGACACTTGCCATCGGATCGTGCTGCTCTTCTTCATCAACGATGGGCGGCACAATCGGTACTTGTCGACCTCGACGTCGCAACTCATCGCGCCCCAAGTTCACAACCAGCCGGTAGAGCCACGTTGTAAAGCGGCTTTCGCCATTATATTGGGGCAGCGCCCGGAACAAGCGGATAAAGGCTTCCTGCGTTAAATCAGCTGCATCTTCGGGCTCTTTTAACACGCTCATAGCAATGCTATAAACGTAGTGCTGCTGACTAAGCACTAGCTGAGTTAGTGCCTCAGGATCACCACCTTGCGCTCTTTGTATTAATTCAATCGATGGCTCTGCCAACGTTTATCTCCTCACTGCTACAGGCGAAGCGATCCGCAAAATAGGAGGGATCAAGCTTCATTCCCTCGCTCTGAGCTATTTGACGAAATGTTTATGGGAATAGTTGCACTACGGTTGAAACAATTTCGAGCACTTTTCTAAGGAAAAGCGCCATGATCAACGAGGGCATTGCGCTCAAAACGAAGCTGCTTGTATAGCTGGGTGCCAAGCAGAGCCTTATGGTATAGCATGCGAGGCGACAAAGCCTCCTACTTTGTACCGATATTCATAGTGTATACCGCGCTTGAGGGCCTAAAGTTTTGGGCCGATATGCATGTTGGGCTCCGGCAGAGCGGAACGCGACCATGTTTGCTCCCGGTTTTTCCTCGTCACGAGAGTGCAAGGCTTGAAGCCCATGGGTTATACCAAATTCGCTTGCTTCATTCTATTTGGCCTTCGGCAGAGTGGAACTTGTCTCTTTTTGTTGTAACGCTTTCCCTGGTTTTGTTTTCTTACACTCCAAGTGGGCATGTCTTTAAACGAATGTGGTATTAGCTGCGATGTTTGGCAGCGAAAGACAGCGAATGCTCCCGGCAGGTTGCAACGCTGTACATTACCCACAAATCTCCATAAGGTCAGCGTTATCTGCCCTCACCCCCCGGCCCCCTCTCCCGCACTGCGGGCGAGGGGGTGAATGTTGATGTTGTAGGGATAATCCCGCGATGGTATGCGAACGATCGCCTTTTGCTGCCGACACAACTTTTGGGTAATGCATAGGCAGGTTTCAACGAAGGCAGCGAAATGCGAGATGGACTGAATGGAAGGAAAGTGACTTGGTAGCCGTAGGCGGACGCGCGAGGGATCGAATGGAGGGTAAAACCTTCACCGCCAACGTTCAAATCTATCAAGCGGATTGGGTTAGCAAGGGCCTGATTGAGGCTACGCTACCGCAAGCGATAGCGCTGAAGCGCGCATAAAAATAGCCTCGCCTTGCAGACGAGACTGCTTTTGCTTGGCTTAGCCAAGAGCAGAGCAATAAAAAAAGCATAACACACCGACCTCTACTCGAAAGTAGAGTTCAGTGTGTTAGCTTAAGGTTTTAGTCATTTACAACACCCCAGACACAACGTCTGGAAGCGCCAGCGACCCCTCATGGGACAGGATCATAACCGCCGCGTGCCCAAGGGTTACAGCGTAAAATGCGCCACGCTGTTAAAAGACCCCCTTTAAGGACACCATATTTTTCGATGGCTTGATAGCCATAGGCCGAACAGGTAGGCACATAGATACAACTTGGAGGGGTCCAAGGTGATATGGCCACCTGATAAAACCGGATCAGTTTTAACGCAATCCAACGCATCATAAGTATGGCGGATGCGAACGATCGAGTGATGTGGTTATGATGGCTAGGCCACCACAACCACCTCTTCCGTCGTTGGTCATTCGATAGGATCTTTGTTGATAGTGAACGATGTGGTCTTATCGCCGAGACCGATCGATGTAACCTGCTCGACGAGGAATCGCCGACCACCGCTCACCCAAGCCGTCGCTTCTTCCAAAATACCGCGTGCAAGATAAAAGTTTAGGCCAACATCTTCCCGCAAGCTATTTGGATCTCGCGTAATATGATAAATAAACTGACCTCGCTCCTCTTCCACGTGGCTCGACTGATCGCTAAATCGATCAAATGTCTGCGCTGTGGCGTTAAGCGCGATCTTCAACTTCATGGTGATCGGCATCAACTTGAGTGCAAGATCAGCCATACCCAACAACGGGCCGAACTCTTTCAACCCCAACGTGAAGGCCACACGCCCGGCACGCAATTCGAGGCCACGAGCACCACGCGGACCATACATAGTGCTCAATGCAACCGAGGTAGCCGCAATTGCCTCGAAAGGATATTCGCGCTTCAAGTCATTCGGGGGATAGGCATCAATGAACTGTGGCAGGTCAGCTAGGCGCAGTAGCGCCCTGACACCATTCACACCCATCACATCCTCGAGCGACAGGTAGAACAGGCGGCCAATTCTATTGGGGTAATGCAGGCCACGAAAAGCGTCTACTGTCGACATGGGTACTCTGGCTCCTTACATGTAATGCGGAGAGCACAGCAGTATGAACGCTGCAACGCCTCTATAATACCAGAAAATTGACAATTATGCACCCTGGCGTACTGTTTCCCACACAAGGTGCTGGAGTTCCGGCACAATTAGCTTCTCCATCGCCAACCGCACCGCTCCGGGCGAACCGGGCATACTGAAAATCAGCGAGTGCCCGTAGACACCTGCTACTGCTCGCGAGAGCATCGCCCCCGCGCCGATATCCGCATAGGAAAGCATACGGAAAAGCTCGCCAAAGCCAGGCAGACGTTTATCGAGCAGCCCATCGATTGCCTCGAATGTGCTGTCACGCCGTGATATGCCCGTTCCACCATTGGTGAGAATGGCTTGGCAACCGTCTTGTTCCCACTCTCGAATGAGTGCGGTGATGATAGACGGCTCGTCCTTGATCACCGCATAGTGGGTGACCTCGTTACCTGACGCTACGAGCGCTTCCCGTACAAGGGCGCCACTCGTATCGGTCTCAGGCGTACGCGTATCACTAATTGTAATAATACCACACTGAATCGGCCCTAATTCGGCCTGAGTGGCATACTGCTGATGTTGCTTATACCCCATGAAGTATCTGTGTGCTCGTCAACCAACCTACGACTCTAGCAGTGTACATATCCTACCACTACATGCCCTAGGCTGTCCACTAGCATTCTACGAAAATTCGCGAACAACTTCGTAACGGGATAGATGGTAGAAAGCCTTGAGCCGAGGCTCTCGGACCTTCTATCTTGCATCAGCGACGCGTGACGAACCAGCCGTACTTGTACCAGCTACTCCTCACCCCTTAGACCTAAGGGATGATAGACCAAAACTCACCAAGTTTAGGCCACTTTCCAGTCCTCTAAGAGCACTAAAAAGTAAAAGAACCCTTGATATTGTACCATATACTACGTACCCACATCTAGTCTCTTCTCAGCAAGAATGAGGAGAAACCTTGATGTTGTTGTGGAAGCCCACCTCCGTAGCTCCGGTACGAACGACACTACAGCCTACGACAACCCAAGAGGGCCTTTAGGCCATTTCAAGCGCTAGATTAGCGCTTGGCTAAGCTTTGGAGGCGTGGAACATCAGTTAAGTAGATAGCCTCCTCTTCAATACGGATCAAGCCTCCGTCGCGGAAATCTCCTACCGCTTTGGTTACCGTTTCGCGGTAAGAGCCGATCATCTCAGCAAGTTGCTGATGTGTATAACGCACGACTGTTGGTGTGCCGTTTTGCGGCAGGCCGGAATCGGCAACCAAGTCGAGTAACACCGTTGCAAGGCGCTGAGGAACGCTTTTGAAAGCGATATCAGCGAGCTTGTTTTCCATCGATTGAAGGCGCTGTGCCATCAAATCCATTAAGCGCAATGCGATCTGCGGATACTGCTCCATAAGCGGAAGCAAGTCGTCGTGACTGATAGAGGCCACCTCGCAAACCGTCATCGCTTCTGCAAAGCTATCGTGCCGCCACGGGCCTAGTACACTCATCTCACCAAAAACCGCGACTGGTTCTAGCACGGCCAAGGTGAGCGCCCGCCCTTCCGCTGAAAGTTTGTAGAGTCGCACGCGACCGTTCTGCAAAATATGCAGGTAGTCATCACGCTCTTCGGGCGAGAAGAAGATATGCCCGGACTCGTAATGAGCTAAACTGGAAACCCGCCTGATAGCTGCCAGTTCGGTAGGGGCTAAATCTTGAAAGATATCGCTGACCAGTATACTGGCACCATCTCCTGCCTTCATGGGCCTTAGATCTCTCGTTGAATGCGGGTTCCACCGTTCTGCACACCCTGCAGATTCGTAATTCTGGTTGCTCGAACGCCTGTATCCAGAGCCGCCACCGCAGCTTTCACTTTGGGGATCATACCGCCATTGATCACGCCAGAAGCGATCAAGACGTCGATCTGGCTGGGTGTCAATTGAGGTACGACAGCTCCATCAACAAGCACACCGGGCACATTGCTCACAAACGCGAGTTCGCTTGCGCCCAAAGCAGACGCCACGGCCTGTGCGATATGATCCGCATTGGTATTATACGGGAGCTTGTCCTCGATACCAAGCGTGACCGGCGCCACAACGGGCAACCAGCCTAATGCGAGCATTCGCTCGAAAGCGGCCGTATTCACTTGAGTTATCTCGCCCACGCGACCGAGATCGATTCCATCTGGCCGATAGGGTACACTGCCAAGCAACCCAAGATCGACGCCGCTCAGTCCTACAGCTTGAACGCCCTTGCTTACAAGTAATGCAACGATGCGTTTGTTAATGCTGCCACAGACGACCATCTCCATCACGGCCATGCTTTCGGGTGGTGTCACCCGCAAGCCATTGATGAAGTTTGTTTTTTGGCCATAATACTCGAGTGCAGCAGTAATTTCCTTACCACCCCCGTGTACCAAAATCGCTGGCCTTGAAAGTGCAGCGATTTGGCTGCACAACTCTTCGAGAAAGGCGGGGTCATCGAGCTCATGACCGCTGACCTTCAATACAAGAAGATCTGACATCGTACTATAGTATCTATTATACGAGATGACGATAGCAAAGCGTTACGAGCGTAGGCCTGTTGCTTCGTCAAGCCCAAACATAAGGTTCATATTTTGAATGGCTTGCCCAGCAGCGCCCTTCACCAGATTGTCTTCGACCGAGACGATAATGTAGCGTCCACGTTCGACATCGACCGGCTGAATGCCCAAAACCACCGAGTTTGTATCGACTGCGTGGCGAAGTTCGGGCAGGCGACCAGCAGGCAACAAGCTCACAAAACGTTCGTTGGCGTAGCGCTCTTCAAAGACAGCACGTACGGTTTCAGGGTTGGTTCCCGGCTTCAGATTGAGGTAGATGGTTGAGAGAATACCTCGGAAAACCGGCAGAAGATGGGGCGAGAAGATAATCTCGACGCCAGTCTCCTGTTCCATCTCCGCGATATGGCGATGGGTTCGCCCGATATTGTACGCACTGAAATTTTCGTGTGCTTCGCCGAAATGGGTTTTCAACGAGAGCGAGCGACCCGCTCCCGATACACCCGACTTGCTATCGACAATCACGGTATTGTCTGCCAGCAGCCCAGCATCGACAAGAGGCTTGACGGCTAGAATGACAGTGGTTGGGTAGCAACCTGGGTTAGCAACCACACGAGCTTGCTTGATCCGCTCACGGTGCAGTTCGGGCAGACCGTAGACAGCAGCGCTCAGCAGCTCGGGCGCTTCGTGCGGCTTGCCACGACGGCGCTGATAGTCTTCAGGGTCGTTCAAGCGCAGGGCATCGCTCAAGTCGATGACCTTCTTGCCCGCCTCAAGCACCTTCTGCACCAGAGGGACAGACACGCCGTGCGGTAAACTACAAAAAACAACATCTACAGCTGAAAGATCGGCCTCTTCGGCGGCGATCAAAGGCTGGTCGATTGTTGTCGGAAAAGAATCGCGTATATTTTGCCCCGCATTAGAGCGTGATGTCGCCCAAACAACTTGTACTTGCGGATGCTGATGCAGAAGTTTGAGAAGCTCAAAACCCGCATAGCCACTCGCACCGTAAATGCCAACTCGTACCATGGACTTCCTCCCAGTCGCTATAACGCTCATATTTTACCATGTTTTAGCAAGGTAAAAAGGCCACTTCGCACGTGAAGCTGAACTTGTTTTCTAGGCGTTATGACCGTTTCTAAAGCGCCTCGCTCGTTAGCGGCCCGCCAAAAGAGCCTCGAGGGCAGCCCGGGTTGGCAGAGATGGCTGAGCGCCCGCTGCAGTAACTGCAAGGGCACCAGCGGCGTTGCCCCACGCTAAGGCGGTCGCATAGTCGCGACCTTCGGCCAAGGCCACAGCAAACGCAGCTACAAACGCATCGCCAGCGGCGGTCGCATCGACGGCTTTGACCTGATGAGCCGAGATGCGTTGCTTACCCTCGGGGCCGACCAAGAGCGCGCCTTGATCGCCGAGCGTTACAACCACATAGTCGATACCGTATGAGCGCAAATGTTGCGCGGCTTTGACCGCATCGTCTTCGTCATTCACCGCCATACCGCTCAAGAGGGCGGCTTCGCTCTGGTTGGGCATCAACACATCGACATAGCTCAGAAGCTCGCTCGGTAAGGGCTGAGCAGGTGCCGGATTGAGCACGACCTTAACCCCAGCCTCGTGGGCGATCTTGGCTGCTGCCACAACCGTCTCTAAGGGAGTTTCGAGTTGTAAGACCAAAACCGCAGCTTGGCCGATTAGATCGGCGGCAGCTTCGATATCGGCTACGCTCAGAGCGGCGTTGGCACCAGGCGCAATCACGATCGTATTTTGACCGTCTTCTTGAACAGTGATCAGCGCGATGCCCGATGCGGTCGCCTCGACAGAAGCCACCTGAGCGACGTCGATACCTTCGCGGGCGAGCCCATCTCGTAACTGACTACCGAACGCATCGTCACCAACGCGACCGATCATCGCCACCTTGCCGCCCAGACGGGCTGCAGCCACCGCTTGGTTAGCGCCTTTGCCACCGTGGTAGGTAGCGAAAGGGCCGCCGCTAATGGTTTGACCCGGACTAGGAAGCTGCGGTGAACGAACGACTAAGTCCATGTTTAAGCTGCCGACGACACAGATGGCAGCGGGTGCTGTGTTCATGTCCCTCACTCACTCTACTGATGGTACGCTACCAAAGCGTAAAAAGCAATATCACTCGCCGACAAAAAGCTTGTCTCTTTGGCAAAAACCGATTGTACCACTTCTTTAAAGATGACAAAATTGTAAGGTTAAAAAAGGGTCTACTCTGCTACAATCTCCGATATGGTCCATATTGACATTGTCTCATAAATCAGCGCAGCACATGTTGGGCTTGGTGTTATGAGGCACCTGTGCATCAACGACGAGGCACGCTTCCCTATTTCTTCCGATTTCTATACGCAATAGGTGCTTTATATGCCACACTTTCGAATCACTATGCTCGTTTTAACGGGTATCTTGTGCTTGAGTTTGAGTGCCATAGCTCCCGTCAGAAGCGCCGAGCCAAACTTTTCGCTCTTCGTGCCGATCGTTTATAAGCCCCCTGAACTACTAGTTTCACAAGGCCAATCCGCTTCCGATAGCTCGGATTGTGGCACACAGGCCAAGCCCTGTTCGAGCATCTCGGCCGCTATCAAAAAGGCCAAACCCGGAAGCACAATCACAGTTGCAGCGGGAACCTACCGCGAACAGCTCAAAATAAGGACTAGCGGCGAGCCAAACAAACCGATCAGATTGAGCGGTCAGGCGGGAGCCAAAGTGATCTCGCCCAAAAAAGGTGTAGCGGTAACGATCGAAGCGAGCCATTGGCAGATCGAAGGCTTTGAGATCGACCAAAGCGGCATCGACTCGGCGGCGGTTTCGATCAACAGCGGCTCGAACAACATCGTGCTCAGAAACAACACGATCCACGGTGGGCTCAGCCATGGCATTGTACTGGCCGATGGCAGCAGTTTCAATCGTATCAGCGGCAATAAAATCTTCAACTTCCGCGCTCCAGATCAGAGCGACGCGCATGGCATCGCGGTGCGCGAAAGCCACAACAATCTGATCGAAGGCAACGAGATCTACAACAACAGCGGCGACGGTATCCAGATCTTCACCAACGACACGCCCGCCCTCTCGCGCCAAGGCCATTCGGCCAACAACAACCGTATCATCGGCAACGCGATCTCCAACAACGACGAAAACGCCGTCGACATTAAGTCGTCAATTGGTACGGTGGTAAGCCGCAATAACTTTTCGGGTAGCCGCCCGGCCCTCGACAAAGATGGCAAATCCTACCGCTCCGACGGCATGGCGGTGGTTGTACACTACTGGGCGCGCGATGTCGAGATCTCGCACAATACAATCGAAAACAGCACTTGGGGCATCGAAGTCTCGCGCGGTCAGAAAAGCGGCACACGCTTCGACAATCCGCCCACTAATGTGCGCATCGAAAACAACACCATCAGCAACCTCACGTTCTTCACCGATCCTAAGTACGATGCTGACAACAAAGGTAACGGCAGCGGAATCGTGATTCGCGAATCGAACAATGTGCAGGTGCGCAACAACACCATTCGCAACGCCCAAGGCTTCTGCATCGCGATCACCTGGCCCTCCTCGGGCAGCCCTAGTCCCACGCCGCCCAACAAGCTCACGATCAGCGAGAACGATCTAAAGGGTTGCGGTCTGGCCGATCTCTATCTGCGCAACAGCGATCTGCCGCCCGGTCTGGTGATCGATCGTAATCGCTATGCCGCAGAGCAAGGCGGGCGCATTATGTTCGGCAGCACGCTCTACAGCCTTGCGCAGTGGCAGGCGCGCTTCGGTTTAGACCTCAACAGCTTGCTCAATTAGACCAAGCTTGTTGAGCTCAGCGCTTGTTAGCGGCGAGGTCGCTAGCTCCCATGCGTTCCTCAGCGCGTCCGCCTACGGCTATCAAAAGGGCTAGCCTGCCCTCATCCCCGACCCTTCTCCCGCAATGCGGGAGAAGGGAGAAAGAAGCCGTACCCTGAGCTTGTCGAAGGGTACGGCTTGATCATAACTTTAGCCTTCCACAGCGCTAAACCAATCACCCAAGTATCTCAAACTATTCTCTAAAAAGACTCTGTGCTTCCATGTCTTGTGTGGTAATACCAAATTCGGTTGCTTCATTCTATTTGGCCTTCGGCAGAGTGGAACTTATCTCTTTTTGTTGTGTGACATTTCACACTATCGCGCGAAATGTCACACAACTCTTTCCCCGGTTTAGTTTTCTTGCATTCCAAGTGAGCAAGTCTTTAAACGAACTTGGTATAAAGAGAAAGCAATGCCTCGTGTGGTGAATAGAGAGCAGTACCTCGCATGCTGTTAGCCCTTGAATGGGAGGATGACGAACCTGATAGCCGTAGGCGGACGCGCTAGAAGCTGAATGGGAGGAAAAGAGCAAGACGCCAGAGCAAGAAACAAGCCTGCTTGGTGAAGTGATCAGGTAGGTTCAGTAGAGAGTTTTGGGCATAAAAAAGCTGTGGCGCGTGCCACAGCTTTTGAGTCTGAGCGGGCAGCTAGCTTATTGCAGGCCAGCTACCAAACCAGCATACTTTTGGGTCAAGATATGCGCCTGTTCTTGCGAACTGCCTTCGGCGATGATCGTAAAGAAAGGACCGTCGGGATCGGGCAAAATCAGCACCCATTCATCGCCCAAGTCGATCTTGATACCGTCTACTTGGTCGAGGCGGCGATCCTCGTACTGCTGATTGAGGATACGCATCACCTTGCCCTTGTGCTCCCAACGACAGGGCACGCGGGTTTGATCGAGATAGTAGCCCGGGATCTCGCGCGCCACATCGCTGAGCTGCGTATTTTGCGAAACCAGCAACTCCATAATCTTGACGATCGCGAAGAGGCCGTCGGCGATTGGGTAGAAGGACGGAAAGATGTAGCTGCCCGTTCCATCGCCCAGCAGCAGCAGATCGGGATTCTCGGCGGCGGTCTTCATCATCGCACCGAGGGTGGCCTTGGTACGAATGATCTTGCCACCGTAGCGCTCGGCCAGATCTTCGAAGACGCGCGGGGCCGTCACCGGAACAGCGATCGTTCCACCACCGTTGGCGCGCAGAGCGAGGGCTGTAACGATGGCTAGCGCTTGGGTGCCGGGCAGGCGTCGCCCTAAGTTGTCGACCAAAAAGACCTTCTCGCCGCCACTGTCGATGCGCACACCCATACGGGCCTTCAAGACCGGGGTAAGCTGCATAATCCGATTCATGCCGTCTTCGAACTGCTGCGTGTTCTGGAAGATGCGATTCTCATCGGGCGTAGCGTTGAGATCGACCGTATCGACCTGCAGGCGGCGCAAGATCGAGCCAAGCATCTGAATGGCGTTGGAGTTGGCGTAATCCATCACCAAGCTGAAGTCTTTGCCGATCTTGTTGAGCACATTTTGATCGAGCGCCTTGAAGAAGGCTTCGGTATAGGTCTCTTCGATCCGCTCGGCATAGTGAATGCGCGCCACCTCATCGAGATAGACGCGGCGATAATCTTCGCGGAAGAAGATCATTTCGATCTTGCGCTCGGCGGCGCTATCGATGTCGAGGCCGCGCTCGTCGAAGAACTTCACATCGACCACGCGGTTATCGGAGGGCGACAGCCGCACATGAATGCCGCCCACAGCACCTGAGGCGTGGGTGTAGTAGCGCGCCACCGGAATCGGCACGCTCTGCAAGTCGGCCACATTGACACCGGCCGAGGGCAGACCGGCGATCATGGCGCGCTTCAGCATGCGGGGCGTGTAGTGGGCGTCGCGGTTCATGGTGACGCAGGAGCCAAGCGGCAGGGTGGCACCATAGGCCGCACCCAACTTGGCGCAGAACTCGGGCGTGATGTCGATGTTGACCAGCCCGGTGATGCCGTAGCGCCCAAACAGCACACGCCGCCCTTGGCTGCCCCAGATGATGCTATTGTTGACGGTCGCACCTTCATCGACCTCTTTAGAAGGCCAGATCTTGACGTTGGGCGCGATCACCGCACCCGCATTCACAATCGTCATATCGCCGACCACCACGCCCTCAAACAGCACGGCTCGGCTTTTGATATTGCACTGCTTGAGCACAATCGCGCCGCGCAGCTCGGCCCGCTCGCCGATGTAAGAGTTGTGGTAGACCAAGGAGCGGTCGACGTTAGCGCGCGTATCGACAATCGTGTAATCGCGGATCATGGTTGGGCCATGCACGATGACGCCGCCTTTGATTTTGGCACCGTGACCGAGATAGATCGGGCCGTGCAGGCGGGCATCGGGAGCGATATCGGCATCGCCGTCGATCCAAATGCCGCCGCCGATGTGTTGACCAACGCGGGGCAGATTGACCTTGCCCGACATATAGTCGCCACAAGCTCGCATATACTCTTCGATCGTACCGACATCGGTCCAGTAGCCTTCGGCCACATAACCAAAAAGCGGGTCTTCGTTGCGCAACATGCGCGGGAAGACATCTTTCGACCAGTCGACCACACGGCCAGCCGGGATCATATCGAGCACTTCGGGTTCGAGCACATAGATGCCGGTATTGACCGTATCGGAAAAGACTTCGCCCCAGCTCGGTTTTTCTAAGAATTGGCGTACATGGCCGCGCTCGTCGGTGATGATCACACCGTAGTCGAGTGGATTAGGTACTCGTTTGAGCGTTAAGGTGGCTAACGCCTTGTTATTCTTATGGAATTCGATAATTTCGGTCAGGTTGAAGTCGGTGAGGGCGTCGCCACTGATGATGATAAATGGCTCTTGAAGCATATGCTGGGCGTGTTTTACGCTGCCAGCCGTACCTAATGGTGTCTCTTCGAGCGAATAACTGATATTGACACCGTAACTGCTTCCGTCACCAAAATAGTCTTGAATATTATTTGCCAGATACTGGACGGTAACGACGATATCGGTGATATTGTGAAGCTTGAGGAGCTCGATGATGTGGTGCATCACGACGCGATCCACAAGCGGAACCATTGGCTTAGGGCGATTAATGGTAAGGGGACGTAATCGCGAGCCTTCACCTCCGGCCATGATGACAGCTTTCATAGGCGGGCCCCTTTATAAAACCCCAAAAACGTATACAAGTGGAAGAGTTGTGAGGTGAAATGCTGCCAGCCTGCTTGAAGCAACACGAAGCGACCCTGGAACTTGGGTCTCTCCGAGCGAACTATCGTCACCATCGGCACTTCATCCACTTTGATCATTCCATTTCTTCTCTTTTGTGCTAGCAGTATAGCATGTTCCCATTAGGCAGGGCAAGTAATGAAATCACCACTGTTTTGGCCTGTCCATAACGCAAGAGCTGGATTACAATGGATTTAATATCAACAAGTATCCCATATGTATTCCGTGCTATGGTAGCTTCAAAATGGGCCTTTCATAGCGCTAAAGCGTGTTACTCATTGTTGAGTAGTGCTCGAGTAGTCGCCTGAATAGTTGAGAGCAAATGCCCATGGATCTTCAAAGCTCGATTCAAGAACTCGCAAGCGAACTGGTCGATAGCGGTGCAGAGATCGGGCTGCAAGTCGCAGCCTACCTCGACGGCGAACTGGTGCTCGATGTGGCCGCTGGCGTGATCGCCCAAGGCAGCACAACTCCTGTCACCAGCGATACACTCTTTTTATCGTGGTCAACCACAAAAGGATTCACCGCGACCTGCCTCCATTTACTAGCCGAACGCGGTCAGATCGATTATGACAAGCCGATCAGCTATTACTGGCCCGAGTTCGGCGCGCATGGCAAGCAGCACGCAACCGTTAACCACGCCCTCACTCACCGCAGCGGCGTGCCACACATGCCCGAAGGCGTCGATCTTGAAATGCTGTGCAACTGGGATGCCATGGCCCGGGCGATCGCTGATCTGAAACCGCTTTGGGAACCGGGCACAAAGGTCGCCTATCACGCCTGGACCTTTGGCTGGATCATCGGCGAGCTGATCCGGCGCGTCGATGGCCGCCCGATCTCGCAGTTCGCCCAAGAAGAGCTGTGTCGTCCCTTAGGGATCGACGGCTTCTATATGGGCATTCCTAATGATCTTGCGACCCCGATCGCTACGCTTTCGGCCGAACCCGTTACCAACCCAGCTCCTACGAGCGCGTTTCTCGAATCGGTAATGCCCGCCCACATCACCAATACCCAAGTCGCCAACACACCAGCCTTCCAGCGGGCGGTCTCGCCGGGCAGCAACGGCATTATGAATGCCCGTTCGATCGCGCGCCACTACGCCCTGTTCGCTAACGGGGGCGTTCTCGATGGTGTGCGGCTCTTCTCACCCGAGCGCATCACAATGATGAACGCCCTGCAAACCAACAACTACGACGAAACGCTAGGCATGGCGCTACGCAAAGGCTTGGGATACATGCTGGGTGGGCCAGCCGAGCAAGGTGGAAACCAGATCATCGGGCCTTCCGAACGTGCCTTCGGCCATAGTGGTTTGGGCGGCTCGATCGGCTTTGCAGATCCCGATCGCCGTCTGAGCGTTGGCATTACGAAAAATTATATGCGTACTTGGGCCGATCCAAAAGAGGCGACCGCCTATAAAATCGCCGAACGGATCCGCGCCATAATTGATAAATAAGGGAGTATGATGCAAACAAGTCTTAACAACACCATGGCAACAACACACGACGACAGCGAGCAATTTGACGACACCGAACAGCAAGGCGGCATCGCTTGGCGCGAAACCGCACTGATCATTGTCAGTCTTATCGCCATAGCCGCCCTAGCGATGCTCTGGATCAACCGACTGCCAGCCGAGGGTAGCAGCGAAGTGGTCTTTGCGCGCGATATGATCGCCCACCACGAACAGGCGGTTGAGATGGCGGCCTATCTCAATCAGCGCCTCGATACCGATGAAGGCATGCGCTTATTCACCTTCGACATGATGATCTCGCAAAAAGGGCAGATCGGCCAAATGCAAGGCTGGCTGCAGGCTTGGGGCCATCCGCTGGCGAGCGGCGAGCCGCCCATGCAAGGTATGGGCGAGCATATGGGTATGGCCAGTCGCGAGCAAGTTCAGGCTCTCGAAACGCTGCCGATCGAAGAGGCCGAAATCCAATTCCTGCAGCTGATGATCCGCCACCATCAAGGCGGCGTCTATATGGCGGAAGATGTGCTCGAGCAGACCAAACGCCCAGAGGTGGTACAGCTCGCTCAAGCGATTATCGCCGCGCAAGAGAGCGAGATCAAGTATATGACCGAGCTGCTCGCCAAGCGCAACGCCGAGCCCCTGCCCCCGCTCCCACGCATGAAACACTAAACGCTTCTGGTTTGAGGGTGGTGTGTTGTTTCAGGCCACAGATCTGAAAGAGCCCACCGCTCTCGCTCTCTTAACAGCATAGCCTAACAGATCGCTTGATCACATCGCGCTGGCGGCGAGGTCTTTTCCTTACCATTCGGTCCTTAGCGCGTCCGCCTACGGCTACCAACATCCCGCCCAGCAAAACCCATCCCCCTGCCCCTGAACAAAACCAAAACGTATCTTGCCCTCTAGAGGCGTTTTTCTCCGCACTCAGCGTCCCAAGGCGATTCGGCTTTAGGTCGCCCTAAATCGATCTACTACACGCTGTTTGTAACAGGGTCGTAATCTAAGGTCCTTCTGTTTCTCATGGCCTTTTGTTATGCTAGAAAGAGAGCATTGGTTGCCACGTGAAGACGTGAGCTTTGTGTTAGGGTAGACAGACGGCATGCTACCAGTCCAATCCTTCGTCGAATCGTATTTTCCCTTCTTGCTAGTGATCGCATGTTGCTGGTTGCTGGCAGCGATAGGGGTTGCCTGCGATATTTTCCTAGCGCGTCGCTGGCGAGCGCTCGGCTGGATCCCGCTGACCCTACTGTTTGGGCCGCTGGCGGCTGGGGCATTTGTACTGCGTTGGAACAAGCAGCAAAAGCAACTGCGCCAGATCAATCAGCGCTTTCTCACGCCTCAGCCGCGTCTACCCAGCTTGCCACAACCCGCTCTGCAAGCGGAACTAGCCCCCCTCAAAACACGGCCTGTCAGCACTGGTCTCTATCTTCTGGTGCGCCAAGGTGCCATGCAAGACGCCCACCGCAGTTGTGAGATCCCGCTGAGCGGCATGCTGGTGATTCGTCGCGCGGGCAAAAGCAACGAGCGGGGCGGTGTGGGCGAGTTGGTGCTGCACGATAGCGCGGTCAGCCGAGGCCAACACTGCTTTGTGATGCTTGAAGGCGACACGCTGGTATTGGAAGACAGCAGCAGTAACGGTACGATTGTCGACGACCAGTTGGTGCTACACGACCGCGTTATGCTCCAAGTTGGCAGCCATATTCAAGTCGGCTCAAGCAGTCTGGTGCTCTGTGACGAACGCGAAGTTTTTCCGACAGCCGTGAATCGATAAGCGCTTATGCCATTTCCGACCAGCCGCTTTGTGCGCCAAGCGAAATATCGGCTTTTGCAAGCTCGCCCGATCGGGATAGGTGGGGTCGGGAGGGTTTATTATGCCTACGATGTTGCTCTGCGCCGCGCGGTCGCGGTCAAAGAGGTTGTACACGACCTCGAACAAGAAGAGTTCAGCCGCGCCCAGCTTCGACTGCGGCGCGAGGCACGCATGCACCTCTCGTTGGATCATCCCAACATCGTGAAGTGCCACGCCTTCGAGTACGAACCCGCCAGCGACGAGGGCTATCTGGTCTGCGATTTCATCGCGGGCGGCTCCTTGGCGAGCTATCTGCGCCGCCACCCGATCGAAGAAAAAGAAGCGCTTCAGATCGCCATCGATCTGTTGGCTGCGCTCGACTACCTCCATCAGCACGAGATCGTGCATCGCGATATCAAGCCTTCCAACATCTTGATCGACACCAGCACGGGCAAAATCAAAGCGCTCTTAACCGACTTCGGCATCGCGCGCCGCACAGGCGAGCCGGTGGTCAACCCGCGCAACCCCAACGATCTGCCAGCGCTCACGCCCGAATATAGCGCACCCGAACAAAACAAGATCGAACAGCCGCCCGACAAACGCAGCGATCTGTTTGGGGTCGGTCTGCTGCTGGGCGAAATGCTCAGCGGGGGCGAACCCTATAAACTGCGGCTGCGCGCGGCCAGACAAGAGCTAGGACGAGCCGTTCAGCACCTCGACATCGCGCCCAAAACCAGCCGCGCGCTGGCCAGCGTGATCGACCGCGCCTGCCAAGCCCGCCCTGACAAGCGCTACCAAAGCGCGCGCGACTTCAGCAGAGCGCTCAAGCGCATTCAACGCCGTCAAGCGCTGAAAGAGCTGTTTCAACTGCCCTTTAGCTTGATCGGAGCCAGCGCCTCGCTCTTGGTCTTGCTGGTAGCGGCCGTGCTCGCGCTGAGCGGCCAGTTGATGCCGCCCGAACAAGCCCCTAGCAACCAAGCCCACTTGGTTCAGGTTCAAGCTACAGCGAGGCCAAGCCCAACAGTGCTCGCCCCTAGCCCAGCCCCAAGTGCAACAAGCGTTTTACCGAACCTTCAGCTGGCGAGCACCCCTACACCGAGCACACAGCCAAGCCTACAGCCAAGCGCTAGCCCGAGTCTGCCTCCGATCGAGCTGCCGAGCGACGAGCTTGAGCTTGCCAAACAAGCCGAGCAGACTCAGCCTACAAGCAGCCCCGAGGCGCTCTACTTTCATGCGCCGCCTTCTCCGGCCCCAATCAGCAGCAAAACTGCCAAACCCACTCAACAACCTACGCAAGAGATCCTCATTCCCGAAGCTTCGCCTGAGCAGCCCGATCTAACCAACGTGCCCTGGTAGCGCCACACTCACGTTGCTTTCCGGCGCTTCGTGCGGTCAAGATTGCAAAGCGCGTTGAAGATCGGGAGGCACGATGGCGAACAAACTGATCGATGCTCTGCTGAACCTGCTCTTCCCCGATCGCTGTGTGGTATGCAAGCGAGTAGGTGATCTGCTCTGTTCAGCCTGTTGCCGAAGCCTAGCGCCCTATCCATTCACGCAAGAGCGCATCAGCGGGCTCGATGCGATGCATATCGCGTTCGTGTTCGAGGGTGTGATACGTCCGGCGATTCACCACTTAAAGTATTACAAAAAGCGCCGCATCGGCCATCTATTGGGCGATATCTTGGGCGATTACTGCAAAGCCGAGCAGCTCTCGGGCGATGCGGTCATTCCCGTTCCGCTGCACCACAAGCGCAAGCAAGAGCGCGGCTTTAACCAGAGCGAACTGTTAGCAGAACGAGTAGCGCAGTTGAACGGCCTGCCCTTACTGCTCAACAAAGTCGAGCGCGTCCGATACACCGAGCAACAAGCCCATCTCGACGCGGCAGCGCGGCGGCGCAACATGCAAAACGCCTTTCGTTGGAAAGGGACGCAAGCGGCTCCAAAGCGGGTTCTGTTGATCGACGATGTGCTCACCACGGGCGCAACCATGGCCGCCTGCGCCGAGGCCTTGCGCCTCGCGGGCAGCCAAGAGATCAAGGGAGTGGCCCTCGCACGCAGCCGACTCGGTCAAAGCTAAAACGCCGCAACCGCCAAACGAACAGTCTGCTCGTTGATATCGACCGTATCGTTGATATTGCGGGCGTAGCCTCCCGCCATGGTGACAGCGACGGGCACACCCTCCGCACGGCAGATCGCAAACACAGCTTGATCGCGGGCGGCAAGGCCTGCTTTGCTGAGCGCCAAACGGCCCAAACGGTCGTCGAAATAGGGGTCGGCACCCGCCAGATAGATCACCAGATCAGGCCTAGCGCGCTCGAAGCAAATCTGCAGAGCAGGACGCAAGGCTTCCAGATAGGCGTCGTCTCCAGTTTTATCGGGCAATTCCAGGTCGAAGTCGCTGGGGATCTTCTCGAAGGGGAAGTTGTTGGCGGCGTGGATCGAAAAGGTGAAAACGGCTGGATCGCCCTGGCAGATCTGGGCCGTGCCGTTGCCTTGATGCACATCGCAGTCGATGACAGCAACGCGCCGCACGCGCGCCTCGGCCAACATGGCATAGGCGGCCACCGCGCTATCGTTGAAGACACAAAAGCCCTCGCCGTAGTCGCGGCAGGCGTGGTGCGTGCCGCCAGCCAAGCTCACAGCGATGCCATCTTCGAGCGCGGCGCGACAGGCTTCGATGGTGGCTCCGACCGAGCGGCGCGAACGTTCGACCAAGCTGCCCGACCAAGGCAGACCGATGCGACGGATCTCGGCGGCGCTGAGCTCGCCCCACTGCACACGCTGCACATAGTCGAGCGAGTGTGCCCGCACAAGATCGCTGTTTTGGGCCGCCATAGGGGCGATGATTTGCTCGCTGGGCACGATCTGGGCGGCCAAAACACGCTGGCGCAAGAGGGCATATTTCTGTGCCGGGAAACGATGCCCTTCGGGAAGGGGCAAGGCAAATGAAGCAGATGAAAAAATCCGCATTCGGATTATCCTCTCTAGCCGAAAGCGCAGCTTTGCAGTACAATACGCACAATTACCCCACTTGGAAGAGCTTCGTTATCTCTTTTCATTCTATCGAACGGTGCCAAATCGGCAGATTTGGTGCATGATACTAACAGTACCATCCTTTGGGGTTTCTGTACGGTGTTTAGGTCATTGGCGCCTTTGAAATAAGGCGTATAGATCGTGATGTACCCACTAATAGTCGTGACCTTAGATCAGAACCGTTTTGGCAAAACAAACAGCTGGGAACGGAGTCTCTCTCATTTCGAGGAGTGATTCATGGGTTGGGTAGATGTCAAAACAAACGACGATTTCGTTCGGGCACGCAGGCAGGCGCTCGTGGCGGGTCTCTTCGATTTGCTCAATCGTCGTTCAAACGATCTGCTCTCTTTTGAAGAAGTGCGATCGCGCCTCAATATTCGAGGCCAACGCTATATTGGTCATCAAATTGTGCCAGTCGACCGCATTATCGGCAGCGAAGGACGCTATAGCGACTTCGACCGCCGCTTTTTGCCGCGCAAAGATTCAGTTAAAAATCGCTGGCGCAGTGTCGATAAAGCCCACTACGAAGATGTGATCTTACCGCCGGTCGAACTGTATAAAATCGACGATGTCTATTTTGTAAAAGATGGCAACCACCGCGTTTCGGTTGCGCGCCAACAAGGTCAACTCGAACTCGATGCCTATGTGACCGAACTGTTTGTCGATGTGCCGCTCAGCGCCGACATGAGCGCCCACGACCTGATGCTTAAAGAAGAGTACAGCGACTTTCTAGAGTGGACCAACTTGCATCGGTTGCGCCCCGAACAGCGCATCGAGTTCACCGAGCTGGGCGGTTATCTGGATCTGGTGCGCCATATCAATGCCCATCGCTACTACATGGGGCTCGAACGCAAACAAGAGATCGACCGTGATGAAGCGGTAGCTCACTGGTACGATACGGTCTACATGCCGATCATCAAGGTGATTCGCGAACAAAACGTGCTTGAACACTTCCCAGGACGCACCGAGGCCGACCTCTATCGCTGGATTATGGATCACCGTTGGTATCTGCGCGAGAGCACAGGCGAAGACCCTGGGCCCTACACCGCCACGATGGACTACACTTCGACCTTCGGGCGCAAAGGCTTGGCCGAGATCGTCGGCAATGTATTCGAGCAGGTTCGCTCGCTCTTCCCTTGGTTTAACGACGAACAGTCTGACAAGAAAGCGTAAGCTACGCAGCGCGATCCGTAAGGTACCGCCCACGTTCGTTTAGGCTTTTCTATTTTCTTCAGCCATAGCAAATTCGATTGATTTCTTTATGTTTTGACCTTCGGTGAAGTGGAATTCATACCAAATCCGTTCGATCGGTTCAGTACTCTGGCGGCTTGGTCTCTTTCCCAAAGAAGGCTGTTAGCGCGTCCGCCTACGGCTACTAACAACTCGCCCGTAACCTCGCTGTTGTAGCTGTGTGCCGAGAGCCCGCTCCAAAATACAACAAAGCGGATTTCGTATCAACTTTCCTTTGTTTCTTCCGTTGCGAGCATACACGTCTTTAAAGCGAGTCGCGCATCGCTCCCTTCTCCCGCAATGCTATGCATTACCCAAAAGTCGTGTCGGCAGCAACAGGCGATCGTTCGCATAGCATCGCGGGAGTATCCTTGAAAGCACAGAACGGGGAGCATTCACCCCCTCGCCCGCAGTGCGGGAGAGGGGGCCGGGGGGTGAGGCCCGATAACGCTGACCGTATGTTGATTTGTGGTAATGTACAGCTCCAGCAATGCGGAAGAAGGACTGGGGATGAGGGCAGGCTAGCCCATTTTGTAGCCGTAGGCGGACGCGGTTGAGTCCGAATGGAAGCTAGAGGTCTCGCCGCCAGAGCGAAAAAGTCAGCAAGATTTGATGGAAGCGCATAACGAAGGGTGTATGCAAGACTAACATCGCATACACCCTTCGTTTGTTCTGTGCTCTGCTCTACACAGCCTACAAAGGCGAACCTAGCAATAAATCAACAATGAAAAGGCTAGATCGGCTTCGCAGGCTGCCCAACGATCAGGGAGACTGTTCTCTCAACTCAATAGGTAGCTGATCAAAGGCTTAACTAATCGAGCGCACATGCACAGTGATTTCTGGGCTGGTGGGGCGAACCCGATAGGTGCGAGTATCGCCAACCGCTGCGCCCATGAGCGCCATGCCAAGCGGGCTGTTTTCGCCAATTAGATTGCGAATGGGATTGGCCTCGCTCGGGCGCACAATTGTATACTCTTCGGTTGTATCATCATCAAAAGCGACTCTGACCGTTGAACCGCGCTGCACTCGCGGGCGGCCATCATCGATAGGTGGCTCTGGCTCTGCGGGCTGCTGGATAACCGCTTGGCGAACCGCAGCCGAATAGAACGAGCTGGCAACTGGTTGATGCTCGGCGGGCTGCTCAACTGTGGGCGTTGGTGCATATTGGCGCGTGACCGGAGCTGCAGGACGGGGCGCTTCTGACTCCATTGAGCTTCTCGGCGGCAACGGGCGCTGCTCGGGAACACGCTCGTAGGTGGCACGCGAGGCTCCAAGCGGCGGTCGCGCTTCGGCGGCTGGCGCAGCAGCGACTGGAGCAGCGCTGGCTGGCGCAACGGCGGCTGGTGATGGACGAGGCGCTGGGGCTGGTTCTGATGCTGGTACTGTGCTCACAGGAGCGTCGTTCGTCGCGCGAGCTGGATTCGCTCGCTCAGAGGCCGAAGCTAAGACTTGGGCGAATGTCTCTTCCAAACCTTCGCGGATAGCTGCCAACAAACGGGCGTGATTACTCAAACTCGCCTCAAGACGGGCAATACGCGCTGTAGCTGAACTGAGCCGAGTTGATAAATCAGCGACCTCAGTTTGCAGTGCAGCAGCTTCAGCCTGACTCTCTGCGGCCAATGCCTCAAGAACAGCAAGCTGCCGTTGAACGATCGTGCTGATGGCACCACTCTCGTTGGCAGTGGTTCCAGCACGCTCGTCTGAAGCCTGACGTGCGGATATAGGACTCAGCGTGGTCATTCCTCTCAATTCCTCTTTGTTTGGTACAAAATGAATACAATAGTGAAATCGTTGCTGCATTGAAAAGCGATGTTTCACAGACACAAACGCTACCCTTGAGGCGATATCTTTTCAACGCCCCAATTACACACAAGCTCCAACACGCGAATGCAGGTTCTCGCGAATAAAAATATGAACGCTACAGGCACTTACGGTATAGCGAGCACCTCGGTCGCCCCCCAGAACACACTAGCTGTGTTCCAACACGAATGGCGAAAGGCTTTCGTTTCCTCCTACGAATGTGCTCGTGCGAGGCAGGGCAAACGCCTCATATGGCGAGATGGCTGTGATCCGCTTCTCAATGATTTTTGTATTGTACCATGTGTCGTAGGCCAAACATACACCTTTTGACGCATTCCTTTGCAGAATCTTTGTGCTATAGTTCCCTTTCAAAGCTTTCGAAGCAAGTTTATCGGATTCACTGTGTTAAGACTATTGCCCAATGAAGCGCTCTTTTTCGCAATCCGTTGAGTAGGTTCAGTGTAAGAGCTACATATTTGAACACAAATCTTCGGCAGGGCAGAATTTCTCTTGTCGATGTATGGTATTTCGCTCGACAATGCGACATAGCATACATGTCTGCCTCATTGTTAGCTGTCAACCGCTGTGCTTGTTGAACGAATTCATATGAGTTTCAAAGAGTGTAAATAGATTTGGTATCATTCTCCAAACTTGGGCAAATAGCTCGTGCTATACTACAAAGAAGTAGCGAAGGCGTGTCCACACATCTTCGCCTAAGAACGAGGTTGATTGATTGTGAGTGTTATGCCTTTATTTGACGCCAACCAACGAGCATCCTTGGATCTCTTCCACCGCACCTATCACGCGTTGTTGCGCAGCAGCGGCGAGATTCAGATCCAAGCTCTTGTTGAGCCGTACTTGGCTAGCGAAGCGAGCTTGCACGAAGGTGCGCTCGAAGAGCAACCCGATCTTTCGGCGCTGATCTATACCTCATTGCGCCTCTCTGATGCGATCAGTAAGGTGCGCCTGCTGTTATTAGGGCAAAGCAACGAAGTGTTCGCCCGTCACGGCTATGGCGATGTTCAGAACTGGCAACAGGTCAGCGCGCCGGGCCGTCGCCGCAAGATGTTTTTCGATGGGCGCGAGACGCTGGCCGTCCTAATCGCCAGCCCTTCCGACCTCGACGACCTTATTCCGATGCTGGTCGCCTATCAGATCGAATGGAATAAGATTCACAAACTGCTGCGCAGCAGCCCAAAGGCGGCCCAGATCGAGCAGTTCCTGTTTGAAGCCAGCGAAGCGCCCATTCAAGCGAACGAAGGCTGGAACGACCTGCGTGATGCGCTCAAGCTAGAGCAGCGCGACCTCGAACGACTCTCCGCTACCTGGCGTAGCGCCCTGCCGCAACAGCTTTTGGCTATGGCGCGCCAACACAAACGCTTCGCGGTGCGCATGCTGGGCGGCTCGTTTATGGACTATCAGCGGGCGACCTTACGTTGGTGGTGGCATATCGAAGATAGCACAAAAGAGATCGATCTGAGCCAGCGTCCGGTCTACTTTGTGTCGAGCAACACCCATAGCCTGATCAACATTATGAGCGGCTTCGCGCTACGCAATACGGGCGAACTGCTCAGCTTCCTCGACCAGCCCCAACACGCTGCGCTGCGGGCCGA
Organism: uncultured Chloroflexales bacterium; assembly: GCA_937902315.1. Classification (GTDB taxonomy): domain Bacteria; phylum Chloroflexota; class Chloroflexia; order Chloroflexales; family Chloroflexaceae; genus CALGUG01. Next base: position 7,972 of record CALGUG010000049.1, on the reverse strand, counting down.
ACACGAACGCATCGTTGCGGAAGAGGTGCCGAGCAGCCGCGAAAACTTCTTCTACTATGTTCAGAAGAAGTATCAGGCCGATCCCTCTAGCCGCGATTACTTCGAGCGGCGCGCCAAAGAAGAAGAGGCTTTGGGCATTCTTCGCATACCGAGTCGCTTCTACGTTGATGTCGACAGCCAGATCTTCGACTTGGGCAAGCTCGACCCGAACCTGATGGACCCACGTTTGCAGATTCCGGGCATTGAGAAACTGCGCGAGAGCGACGCCCTCATCCTTAACATCGACTATCCGCTCGGACTGGCCGCCTACAACATCTTGACGATTGTGGGGCGCAGCGTGGGCGAGATGCGCGGCGTCTATGTGATCGGCAAGGCTGCGACTCTGAACGGCAAAATCGGCGATGTGCTGATTCCCAACGCGGTCTTCGACGAGCATACCGGCAACACCTATATGTTCGCCAACTGCTTTATGGCCGCCGATGTCGAGCCTTACTTGGTGTATGGCAGCGTGCTCGATAACCAACGCGCGCTGACGGTGCGCGGCACCTTCTTGCAGAATCGCGCCTTCTTACAAGCGCTTCACCGCGAATTCATCACCGATATCGAAATGGAAGCTGGCCCCTATCTGAGCGCGATCTACGAGCAGACCTTCCCCGACCGCACACCTCATAACGAAGTGATCAGCTTCTTACGGCTGCCCTACGATGTTGGTTTTATGCACTATGCGAGCGATACGCCGGCCAGCAAAGGTCAAAACCTTGGCTCGCAGAATCTCTCGTACTTCGGCATGGACCCAACCTATGCCACGGCCTTGGCGGTGGCGCGTCGGATCTTAGAGCAAGAGGTTCAGCGCCTCGAGAACAAAAAGCCCACAACGTGGCGACGCGACGACCCTCCGCCGCTGCCCAGCGGACGCTAACAATAGGCCTAGCTAGAGGCTATTGCGCATAGCAGTAGCCTCTTTTTGCTTTTTCTGCCAAAATACTACAAGAGCCGCTTGGCCTAGCGTTTTGGGAAGCGGCCTCGCAGCACAGGCAGCTAGCCCACGCATTGGCGGGCCGGACCTTGGTAGCCGTAGGCGGACGCGCCAAGGACCGCATGGGAGCGAGAGAGCTAGCCGCCAGATGAGCGAATCGCTCCTCGAAATCGACCGGAATCGCAGTTAGATACAAGCCCAAAAAGGAACTAATAGTATGACAATTCAAGAACTTACCGATGCGATGAACGCATTTGTTGAGGCCAAAGGCTGGTATCGCGAGGACTCGCCCTATAAACAAACACCCAAAAACATCGCGATGTCGATCGCCATCGAAGCGGCCGAGATTATGGAGCACTACCAGTTTAAGGAGGAGGCCGATCCGCAAGAGCTGGCGGGCGAGCTGGCCGATGTGGCCTTGTACCTCTTGCAGTTGGCCTACTTGAACAATATCGACCTTGAGAAGGCGATTATGGACAAGCTACGCATCAACTACGAGCGCACTTGGTGATAGCTAATCCGCTCGATTGGTTCGGATTGAACGCCGCTCCGCTTAGAATAGAAGCCTTTAACAGAGCGGAACTCCTCTATGTTGTTGTGCGGATTTACCTGTCGCTGTGTGCTCGATCTGAACCCGTGAATGCTAAACGAGGGTCTATTCTGCTTTAAACTGCGGAATAGACCCTCGTTTACAGCTACATTCTCTCTTCCAGCTGCCTAGTATTTAGGCTAGCGTTGAATGCAAACTGTATCCTTACTGCTGTTCGGCGTGCGAGATGACCAGAACTCGGTTGGCCGAATTCATCGGATCGGGCATAACCATCACTACAACAGCGGTATTATCGTCTTTCGACCAACCAGCTGTCTCAACACCCTGCTGAATCTGAGCAGCTTCACTTAGCTCGGTCCAGCCTTCGCCCGTCAGATAGCTATCGTAAAATTCCTTGATCGAAGCGAAGTCGGCATCGCCAGCTAGGCCATAGGCATCGACATACACAGTCGCGTCGGTCTGCTGCTGAGCCAACTGTTCCTTCATGCTGTTGATCATGCTGTTTATAACAGCGTTATCTTCAAGTGCGGTCGCGCCGGCATAGAGCGGCAAACCGCCACTGGTCTGTTCAGTACTCATCACATCGCCCGTGCTAGGAGCGCTATCGATCGAAGCCTCACTGGTAGGCTGAGTGGCATCGGTTGTGTCGTTGGTGAAAGCGGTAGCATTGGTGGGAGCATCGGAGGTGGAGGTGGGGGCGCTGCTACAAGCAGCCAGTGTGAACGAGAGCGCGAGCAAGAGAGCGAAAAGTCGAATAGGTCGCATCGTCTTCTCCTTAATTTTACTTGTAAACAGGCGGTCTCTCTCAAGTTTTGCTTGAGCTAAAGCGAGCCGCATGTTGTATCGTTTCATCATGAGCCATCATGTCGAAGATTGCACTACACCTTTTGACCCATTCAATCTCCTCCTTTTCTCATAGACCAACGTCAAATTATTACCTCAACTAATAATTGACACCCTGATGAGCTGATGTACACTAGGCGAATCACGAGTGGATTGAATTCAATAGAGACATCTCATAGCATTTACTGGCAAGCCACATTGGAGAACAATTTATGCAATCTGAAACGCCAGAGATGGTGTTATCGCGCGCCGCCCGCCGGAATTTCTTCGCCAACCTTATCGATGTGTCGTTCTTTGCCTTCGGCATAAACATGGTGTCGCGCTACACCGTCTTACCCTACTTTGTCGGCAGCATCAACAATAATCCACTGTTGTTAAGCTTGATTCCCATGCTGACTCAGGTAGGGTGGCTCTTACCCCAACTCTTTACAGCGCCCTACATCAAAACCTTGCCGCGCCGCAAGCCCTACGTCTTGCTGATGACCGCGATCGAGCGCATCCCCTTCCTGGTCTTTGGTCTGTTGTTGCTGTTTGGGAAAGATCTGCCGGGAAGCCTTATGCTAAGCGCCTTTTTCATAGGCTATGCGATCCACACCTTCTTCGCAGGTTTTACCGCGACCGCTTGGCAAGATATGATCGCTCGTGTGATTCCCGGCAAGCGTTGGGGTATCTTTTTTGGGCTAAGCAGCGCGATCGGAGCGGTTTTAGGCATCTTTTCCGCCAAAGTCACCGACTTCGTGCTCGAAAGCATGAGCTTTCCCAACAATGTCGGCCTGCTGAGTCTGCTCTGTTTTGTCGGTTTGACGATCTCGTTTTCGGGTCTAGCCGCAACGGTCGAACCAGCCCAGCCAACCCAGCCGCGCGAGCCGATGATGCCCTATTTGCGCAGTTTGCCGCCGCTTTTAAAAAAAGACAAAGGTTTCCGCAACTATTTGATCACGCGAACGGCTTTGTCTTTATCCTTTTTAGGACACAGTTTTGTTACAGCAGGATCTATGCTACGCTTTGACATTAGCCTCTGGTTGGGCACCTATTTGGCGGCCCAACTGGCTTCGCAAGCGTTGAGCGATGTTGTTATGGGCACCTTGGCCGATCGCTGGGGACACAAACAGGTCTTGAAGCTGGCAAACCTGATCGGCGTCTTAGCGCTCGTTGCATCGGTGCTAGCGCCCAGCCCTGAATGGCTGATCGGCGCTTATGTCTTGATCGGTATCGCGACCTCGGGCTATCAGCTTTCGGGCTATACCTTGGTGATGACCTTTAGCACAGATGATCAGCGCCCGACCTATATCGGTCTGGCCAACACTGCTCTGGCACCGGTCGGCTTTTTTGGGCCGCTGCTGTTGGGCGCACTGGCCAGCCGAGGTGGCTACAATATGCTCTTCCTGTTCAGCGCAGTGATAGGAGCGATCGCGCTGGCGCTATTGCAGTGGTGGGTGCCCGATGTTCGCCGACAGGAGCAAGCAACAGAGCAAGCAAGCCAAAGCGCTTCTGCATAAGGCAGATAGATTCGGTGCTATGATTGGTGCGTGCTGGCAAAGTCGTTAGAGCACACTACAGAGGAGTATCCAATGCCTTTGTTTGATCTTCCCTTAGAACAACTTCAAAACTACCGTCCGCCATCGACCGAACAACCCGACTTCGATCAGTTCTGGAGCGATACGTTAGCCGAAACCCGCAGTTTTTCGCTCGATGTTCGCTTCGAAGCCGTTGATTACGGTCTGCGCAACGTGGAAAGCTACGATGTGACCTTCAATGGCTTCGGCGGCCAGCCGATCAAAGCTTGGCTCAGCCTGCCAAAGCAGCGCAGCGGCCCCCTGCCCTGCGTCGTCGAGTACTTGGGTTACGGCGGCGGGCGCGGCCTGCCGATCGATTGGACGCTCTGGCCGAGCGTGGGCTACGCCCACTTTTTGATGGATACACGCGGCCAAGGTAGCTCGTGGGCCCAAGGCGACACGCCCGATCTCTACAGCGAAGGTGGCAATCCGGCCATCCCCGGCTCGATGACGCAGGGCATTCTCGATCCCAAGCACTACTACTACCGCCGCGTCTTCAGCGATGCGGTACGTGCTATAGAAGCCGCTCGCTCGCACCCCGCCGTCGATGCCAGCCGCATCGCAGCCACGGGTGGCAGCCAAGGTGGCGGCATCACGATCGCCGTTTCGGGCTTGGTGAAGGATCTCAAGGCGGTCGCTCCCGATGTGCCCTTCCTCTGCCACTATCGCCGCGCCACCGAGATCGTCGATAGCGCGCCCTACAACGAAATCACGCGCTTCTGCCAGCGCCACCGCGACAAGATCGAACAGGTCTTCACCACGCTCTCGTACTTCGATGGCGTGAACTTGGGCGCACGCGCCAACGCCCCGGCGCTCTTCTCGGTCGCCCTGATGGACATGATCTGTCCTCCTTCGACTGTCTTCGCGGCCTACAACAATTACGCTGGCGAGCGCGATATCCGTATCTATCCCTACAACCAGCACGAAGGCGGCCAAAACGTCCACACGGTCGAAAAGATCCGCTTTATCAGCGAGCGCATCTAAAACCGCTTCAGCAGCAAACTAGGCCAGCCCACCATTCGGACGGGCTGGCCTTTCTACATCTCACAGCACATCAGCTTGTTCATTTCAGCGCTCTGGCGGCAAGGGCAGTCTTGTCCATTCGGTCCCGACCGCGTCCGCCTTCGGCTACAAACATCCCACCCATCAAAGGAGGCTGCTAACTGCCTGCGACGAAGCGCTCGCCTGAAAACGAAATAAGAAGCTGCTTTGTGCGCGCACGAAGCAGTCGCAGCGAAGCTGCGAAATAATGCGCTGTATGGTGGGCAAAGCGATTTGATAGCCGTAGGCGGACGCGCCAGAAGACTTTTTTGTAGGTAAAGACCTTTCCGCCTCGCACAAGTCGGCAAGCGTGTGGTGCGCCCTGGCGGTTTGGAAATGACCCGCCGCATGTTAGAATTACTCAAAATGAGGTCGGATGATCAACTGGTCGAGCCAAAGCGTATGATCGAAGATGAAGGGCTGTTTGGCGTCGCTCGCATCGTCTTTAACCTGATACGCAAGCCCGATATTCGCCGCTACGTCTTGAATATGCGCGCCATGTGCAAAACCCACAGCGAACATCTGCGCGGCCTGACTATGGTGGCCTATAAGCCCACAGAGGCTCAAAACCAAGCGTAAGGAAAGTAGTATGCAAAGCTATATCGCAAACCTCGTCACAACCCAAGAGATCCCTGACGATGGTATCATCAGCCGCAATATCTACAAAGACGAACAAGTCACGGCAGTGTTATTCGGCTTCAGCCAAGGCCAAGAGCTGTCGGAGCACACCGCCGCAGTGCCGATCATTATTCAGATCATCAGCGGCGAAGCGCGGCTGACGGTTGGCGAAGAGGTGATCGATGCAGAGCCGAACGCTTGGCTGCATCTCGATGCCAAACAGCCTCACAGCGTCTATGCCAAAACGCCTTTGGTGATGCTGCTCACCCTGGTGAGATAAGTTGAGCTATGCAAAACGTTCGTCTACGGCCGATCGCCCTGCCGGTTGAACACGGCGGCTGGAGTTTTCTGTTCTCACCGATTCTGCTCGGCCTGTGGATCGCGCCCAGTCTGGCGGGATTCTGGCTGAGTCTGGCGGCGCTGGGCGCCTTTCTGCTGCGTCAGCCGCTTAAGTTAGCGCTCAGCGACCGTCGGCGTGGCAAACGTTACCCGCGCACTCAATGGGCCGAACGTTTTGTAGCGCTCTATGGCGGCGCCACGCTGATCGCGTTCGTAGCAGCCTGTCTCAGAGCCCAGCAGGCCTTTTGGCAGCCCTTTCTGGTGGCGGCACCGCTGGCTGTGGTGCAGCTCTATTACGATGCCCGCCAACAGAGCCGTACCTTGCTGGCCGAGATCTGTGGGGCCAGCGCGATGGCAACACTCACGGCAATGCTGGCTCTGCTGGGCGGCAAAACACTCTCAGTCGCGCTCCTGCTCTGCTTGCTGCTAGTGCTGCAAGCCGCCAGCGCCCTGCACTATGTCACCACTCGCCTTACGCTGGCGCGCGGCCAAGCTGCCCAACGCTGGCCGGTCTATGTGGTGCATCTGGCCTGCTTGCTGATCGCCGTGCTGTTCTGGCTGGCCCAGCTCAGCAATTGGCTGCCAATCGCGCTCTTCGGCTTGTTGACGCTGCGCAGCTTTATCGGCCTACTTGAGCACAGTTTGGCGACCCGCACCCCGATCGTCGGTATGCAAGAGTTGGCTTTCAGTTTGACCACAGTTGTGCTGCTACGCTTCGCGGAAGTGGGTTTGTAAAGACGTTAGCGAGCTAGAGTAGCGTCTTAATCATTCACAACGATCGCGCTTTATCCAAAAAAGCTGCTTTGTAGAAAACTTACAGAGCAGCTTTTGCTTTGCGTCAAAGCTGCTCACGGATCGGAGTACAATAGGACCACATCATTGCGATGCCTATTACAGAAAGAAACCGATCTATGACCTCTAGCTATACCGTTTTGATCGCTTCCTATCTGGAAGCCGAATATGTTGAGCGCATTCGAGCCGTTAGCGATCGCATCAAGGTGATCTACGAGCCCGATCTACTGGCCCCGCCGCGCTACCCCGCCGACCACACTAGCGGCATCGGCTTTGTGCGCAGCCCGGAGGATGAGGCGCGCTGGCGCTCCTTGCTGGCCCAAGCTGACATTCTGTTCGATTTCGACCACACTAACCGCGAGGCCCTGCCCGAGCTGGCCCCCAAGCTACGTTGGGTGCAGGCCACCAGCGCTGGAATCGGCCAAATGGTGCGCAGCTTGGGCTACCCCGAACGCATGCCGCATGTGCAGTACTGCACCGCAAGCGGAACACACTGCTATCCGCTGGCAGAGTTCTGCGCTATGGCAATGATGATGTTTTCGCGCAACCTCTGGCAGATGCAAGCGCTGCAGAGCGAGGCGCGCTGGGAACGCTTCGCCGCTAGCGATCTGGCGGGGCGCACCGTCACCATCCTCGGTTTAGGGCGAATCGGGCGCCAAGTTGCGCGGGTGAGCGCCGCGCTCGATATGCGTGTGCTGGGCGTTAAGCGCACTGTCGAAGGCATCGAAGCGAGCAGCCTGTTCTGCGAAGCGCTCTACACGCCCGACAAGCTAGACGAGCTGCTGCCCCAGAGTGAATTCCTGATCATCATCACGCCCCACACCGACGAGACCGAGCAAATGATTGGGGCGCGCGAGCTGGCACTACTGCCCAAAGGCGCGGTGCTGATCAATATCGGGCGCGGCGCCATCATCGACGAGGCAGCGCTGATCGAGGCTTTGCAGAGTGGCCACCTGGCTGGCGCCGCCCTCGATGTCTTCGCGACCGAGCCGCTGCCCAGCGATAGCCCGCTCTGGCGCATGCCGAATGTTTTGGTCAGCCCACATTCGGCCAGCACCAGCGACCGCGAAAATAGCCGCCTGACCGACCTTTTCTGTGATAACCTTCAGCGCTTTTTGAACGGTCAGCCTCTGCGCAATCTGCTTAACACCCAAACGCTCTACTAACGCTACAGGCCCTCATCCCCTGCCCTTCTCCCGCGTGCTGTACATTAGCCACAAATCGACATACGGTCAGCGTTATCTGCCCTCACCCCCC
>CALGUG010000048.1 GCA_937902315.1 uncultured Chloroflexales bacterium | reverse complement strand
GTGCCTTAGTGCCTCAGAGGTGAAATATTTGAGTCTCGTGTGGTGAGCTTAGGGTCGGCTTCGACAGGCTCAGCCAACGGTAGCACGCACGCGAACGCCTCATAGCCTCTCTTTTCTTAAAAGTCTCAGTGCCTTAGTGCCTCAGAGGTGAAATATTTGAGTCTCGTGTGGTGAGCTTAGGGTTGGCTTCGACAGGCTCAGCCAACGCTAGATTGCACGCGAACACCTCATAGCCTCTCTTTTCTTAAAAGTCTCAGTGCCTTAGTGCCTCAGTGGTGAAATATTCGTGTCTCGTGTGATGAATTTGAGCATGGGCCGCTTACACTACGAACAGGGGTTCTTGCACGAAGCTTGGGGAAGCGTGCAATACAAACGGGTGTTCTTGCAGGGAGCTTGGGGCAGTGTGCACTACGAACAGGGGTTCTGACACGGAGCTTGGGGAAACGTGTAATATGAACAGGGGTTCTGACACGGAGCTTGGGGAAACGTGTAATACGAACGGGGGTTCTGACGCGGAGCTTGGGGAAGCTTGCACAAAGCTGTATCTTTGTTGCAGAAAGCGCTTTGTAATCGGCAAAAAGCGCTCTGAAGGCTGCGATAGGGCCAAGGCGAAGCGTGAATTGGCATTGCGAGTCGGCGGGCGCGCACACGCGGAGCGCCGAGCGGAGCGAGGCGCTGCTCTCTAGCAGCTGAATGGGAGGAGCGCCGCTTTGGTAGCCGAAGGCGGACGCGCTAGAAGGCCGCATGGAGGGAAGGGACCTTGCCGCTAGAGCGATAACACTGGTCTGCTGCTGTGCTTTGATGGGCTGGGGGAGCGAATAGCTGCTCTTGCTAACAAAGCGCTATGGCTCTGCGGCATGGGGGAGCGGAAGAGAGCGAGGAGGATGAGCTTTGCTCACCCTCCTCGGCTGCTTGTTTAGAAGCTGATGGTCGCCATAGAGTGGGGCGGCAGCTCGACCAGCCAGCCGTCGCCGTCTTGGGCTACATTGAGCGCTTTCGGGCTGACACGGTTGGGGTTTTCGAAGCTGTTGGTAGCGTTGGGCGAGTCGGCTGTTAAGATCTCGCCGCTGGCCATCAGTGCGCCTGCCGCGCCGTCGATGCGCACGCTGGCCGACTCGCTGATATGGCGGTTGATCAGCGTGATCGCGATGCTATCGCCGTTTTGCGAGGCAGTCGCCGAGACTGCGCTGCTGCCGTTGGGCAGGCTTGGGCCGCCCGAGACATCGACCGGCAGCGCGGTTGCGCCCAAGTGAGGCTTGTGCAGACGCAGCGCGTGGTAGGTCGGCGTCAAGAAGATCTGATCGCCCTCGGTCATGATGACCGACTGCAATACGTTGACGATCTGAGCCAAGTTTGCCAGCGAGAGCACATTGCATTGGCGATGGAAGCCTTCGAGCGCGATGGCGGCGGCCAGTGCATCGCGCAGGGTGTTGGCCTGCTCGTAGGTGATCGGGCTGCGACTCAGCTCGCTGTTGGGGCCCCATGGGCGAGCTTCGGGGTGCCAGACGCCCCATTCGTCGAGCGCGATGCCGATGCGGTGCTGCTCGCCGTTGGGTTTTTCGAGCACCAGCGGCGCTTCGCTCTGCTTGCTGCCAGCTTCAAAGGGCGGCTGCTCTTGGTTGGTGATAGCGGCGCGCAGTAGAGCGGCCGTCTCGCGAATGAAGTCTTCGGTGGCTTCGGCTTCGCTCAGCAGGGCGTAGTATTGCTCTTCGTTGAAGTCGACTTCGGGGCCACCCTTGACCCAGTAGCGGTGGATGGAGTAGTGGTCGACCATATCGAGGCGCTTGGCGACCGTCTTGATCAAGGTTTCGTTCCACTCGCGCTCGTGGCCGCAAATCACCAGCTCGGCGCTTGGATCGACATGGCGCAGCATGGTGGCGTAACGCACAAATTCTTGACCGTAATGCGCGGCTTCGTAGTGGCCACCGCAGCCCCAGTTCTCGTTGCCTACGCCCCAGAGCTTGACGCCGTAGGGTTCGGGCGAGCCGTTGGCCTCGCGCAGGCGGCCCAGGCTGGTGCGCAGCGGTGTATTGCAGTATTCGATCCAGTCGGCCAGCTCTTGGGGGCTGCCGCTGCCCATATTGCCCGCGAGATAGGGCTCTGCACCCAACTCTTTGCAGAGCGCCATAAACTCATCGGTGCCCAGCGAGTTGTCATCTTCAACCTGCAGACCGCACGACATACCCAAGCGGATCGGTCGCTGGTCGCGTGGGCCTACCCCGTCGCGCCAGTGGTAGTGGTCGGCGTAGCAGCCGCCCGGCCAGCGCAGGAGGGGCACAGGCAGCTCTTTAAGGGCATCGACCACATCTTTGCGGAAGCCCTTGAATTGGGCCAGATTGGTGTTGAGATGGCCGACCCACAGACCGTCGTAACAGCAGCGGCCGAGGTGTTCGGCGAAGTGGCCGTAGATGCGCGGCGAGATCGTGCCGATCGGGGCTTCGCTGCGGATTGTTACTGTTGTTGTTGCCATACTGTTCCTATAAGCTATTCAGTGCCGGTCGATCTATTTAGCGCAATTCGAGTACGACGATCGACTTGGCGGGGAGATTGATCGTTAATCGATTGCCGTTGAGGCTGGCCCCTTCAAAGCTGCGCGGCGCAACGGTATTGGGTGCATCGAAGGTGTTGTGGGCTTGCATGCGATCAGCAGTCAAAATGCGGCCCGTCACGCTGTTCAGCTCTGCGCCGTAGATCGTAGTCGTTACTTCACAGTCTTTGTTGGGATCAACGTTGCAGAGCGAGAGGTGAATGCGTCCTTCGGAGTCACGCGAGGCCGATGCGCTGATCTGCGGCAGGCTATATTCTTGATGCGCGTAGGTTTCACTGCTCAGTTCGAGCGGCAGCAGCGTCGCGTCGTGGTGCACTTTGAACATCTCGAAGACGTGGTAGGTGGGCGTAAGCAGCATGCGGTCGCTGCCTTCTTCGGTCAAGATCAGCGCTTGCAACACGTTGACGGTTTGGGCGATGTTGGCCATGCTTACGCGGTCGCAGTAGCGGTGGAAGATATGGAAGTTGAGCGCTGCTACCATAGCGTCGCGCAGGCTATTCTGCTGGTACAAGAAGCGCGGGTTGGTGCCCGGCTCGGTTCGGTACCAAGTGCCCCACTCGTCGATCACCAGGCCCACCTCTTTGTCGGGATCGTACTGATCCATGATCGCGCTGTGGCGGCGAATCAGCTCGTCCATGTAGAGCGTGGTTTGCAGGATATTGGCCCAGTCCTTTTCGTCGAACTCGGTGGCCGAATGCTGGAGGCGGAAGGGACCGTCGGGGGTGTAATAGTGCAGGCTTAGGCCGTGCATCAGGAAACCGCCACGCATATTACGAGCGTTTTTCATCAGCACTTCGGTCCAGTGGTAGTCGTCGTTGCGCGGGCCGCAGGCGATCTTATAGAGTTGGTTGTCGCCGTAGTTGCGCACATAGGTTTGATAGCGGCGATATTCGTCGCTGTAGTATTCGGGGCGCATATTGCCGCCGCAGCCCCAGTTTTCGTTGCCCACACCCCAGAACTTGATCTTCCAAGCGGCGTCGCGCCCGTTGCGGCGGCGTAGATCGGCCATGGGGCTGGTGCTATCTGAGGTGATATATTCGACCCATTGCTGCATCTCTTGGACGGTGCCGCTGCCCACGTTGCCGCAGATATAAGGCTCGCAGCCCAGTTGATCGCAGAGATCCATAAACTCGTGGGTGCCGAAGTGATTGTTTTCAACCACGCCGCCCCAGTGGGTGTTGATCATGCGCGGGCGCTGCTCTTTGGGGCCGATGCCGTCCATCCAGTGGTATTCGTCGGCAAAACAGCCGCCCGGCCAGCGCAGGTTGGGGATTTTGATGGCGCGCAGGGCTGCAACGATGTCGTTGCGAATGCCGCGCGTGTTGGGGATGGGTGAATCTTCGCCAACCCAGATGCCGCCGTAGATACAGCGGCCCAAATGCTCTGCGAAGTGTCCGTAGATGTGGCGGCTGATGGTGTGATGACCCGTGTCGGCGTTGACAATGATCCTATTCATCGGAGTTGCCTTCGTGCAAGCTTACCCCTTTTCGCATCAAAGACGCGAAAAGGGGTAAAGGTCGAGTACAGGACGGGTTTATTTGTATTCGCCAAGCGTAATAGCGGTGAAGGAGAGCGGCGGCAGCTTCACGGTTAGCTTGCCGTTGTCGATCGCTTCAGTGCTGAGCTGCTGCGGAACGATCGTGTTGGGGTTCTCGAACGAGTTGATCGCCTTGGGATCGCTGCCCGCGAACTGCGTGATCGAGGTGTTCTTGGTGGGCGCAGTGCCGTACCAGTTGATATCGGTCACGACCGACTCGGTTTGGCTGCGGTTGACGATGAAGATCGCACCGCGATCGTGCTCTTCGTCGTAGGTCGCAGCTACGTCGAGCAAGGGCATAGCACCGAAGGCCTTGGTGTCGTACATCGGGGCCTTCACCAGCGGATCGATCGAGACGCCAGCAGCGTTGTTGCTGATCATGACGAACGGGTAGAAGGTGGTTTGACGCAGCAGCTTGTCGTTCTTGACGGTCAGCGGCGAGATGGTGTTGACCACCTGAGCCAAACAGGCGATCTTCAAGACGTTGCAGCGGCGCAGGAAGACGTTCATCCACTGCGCGACCACAAGGGCGTCTTCGAGGTTGTAGACCTCTTCGCTCAGGGGCGGGGCGACCTGCCAGCCGCCTTGGCCCGATCGATCTTTGTACCAGACGTTCCACTCATCCCACGAGAGGTAGACGTCGTGGTTGGAGCGCAGCTTAGCTTTGACAAAACGCAGCAGACCTGCGACATCGTCGAGGTAAGCTTCGAAGCGAGCCGCCAAAGCTAGGAAGCTGTTGGTGTCGTCTTCGTAGTTGGTCGCGTAGTCGTGCAGCGCGAGGTAGTCGACTTTATCCCAAGCGGTTTCGAGTACGATGCGGTCCCACTCGGGGAAGGTCGGCATGTTGGGCGTCGAGGAGCCACAGAGCACCAGCTTGACGTTGGGGTCTTGCCAGCGCATCATCTTGGCGGCCTCGCGTGCCTTGCGACCGTATTCGAGCGCTTCGAGGTGGCCGATCTGCCAGGGGCCGTCCATCTCGTTGCCGACACACCAGTACTTCACGTTGTGCGGCTCTTTGTAGCCGTGGGCAGCGCGCAGGTCGGAATACTTGGTGCCAACTGGGGCGTTGCAGTATTCCACCAGTGCGGCCGCATCGGCGATGGTGCCGGTGCCGAAGTTGGTGCCCAGCATGGGTTCGATACCCGTTGCGCGGCAGAATTCGATGAATTCGTTGGTGCCGAACTGGTTGGTTTCGATCGACTGCCAAGCCAGCTCGCGGCGGCGGGGGCGCTGCTCTTTGGGACCAACACCGTCGCGCCAGTCGTAGCCGCTCAGCATGTTGCCGCCCGGGTAGCGCAGCACGCTGATTCGCATCTGCTTGAGCGCCTCTTGAACATCTTTGCGGAAGCCGCGCTCGTCGGCTTGAGATGAACCCGGATCGTAGAGACCGCCGTACACACAGCGTCCCATATGTTCGGCGAAACCGCCAAAGAGGGTGGGCGAGACTTCGCCGATGATGCGCTCGTTATCGAGCGTAATGCGTGCCTTTAGTGAATCAGCCATGGATTCTTCCTCTGATCAGATAAGTGAGTACGATTGGTAAGGGAGTAGAACTTGGGCAAACGAAACCCTAAGGAGCGCCTCCCTTGCGCTATGACGCTCCTCTTACGAGAGAATCTGGTTTGAGATCGAAGCCGTTGTACGAGGAGCAGCTTAAATGGCGCTCAACTCGTACAACTCGGCTCGTTTAGCGGCCACCCATACCTGTGAGCGACACACCTGCGATAATGCGTCGTTGGAAGATCGCGTAAAGAATCAGGGGAGGCGTGGTTGCCAATGCAGCAGCTGCCATTGTGACACCACGTTGCACGTAGTTACCACCACCCAAGACTTGCAGACCAACCGGCAGGGTTAGGTTAGCACGATCGCTCAAAATGATCAAAGGCCAAAAAAGGTCGTTCCAGTTACCCAAGAAGGTGAAGATACCTAGGGCGACCATGGCTGACGAGACCAGCGGCAGACAGATCTGCCAATAGATGCGGAAGCGGTTCGCTCCATCCATAATCGCAGCTTCTTCGAGCTCGCGCGGAATGGTTTGGAAGTGTTGACGTAACAAGAAGACGCCGAACACATTCGCACCGTGCAGCCAGATCAAGCCGTTATAGCTGTCGAGCCACTTCAAGTTACGCATCAGAATAAAGTTCGGAATAAAGGTGACTGCTCCGGGTACCATCAAGCTGATCAGGAGCATGAAGAAGATCAGGTCGCGGCCGGGGAATTCCAGCCGAGCATAGGCGTAGCCGGTGAGCGAACAGATGAACAGCACCAGTGCGGTGACTGCGGTTGCAACCGCCAAACTGTTGATCAACCAGCGGAAGATCGGCAGAGTCGGATCGGACAGAATGCGTTGGAAGTTGGCTATGGTCGGCTGTTCCGGAATCCATTTGATCGGCCACTGCATGGTCTGCGATTCGGGCGTGAAGGCTTGCGAGAACATGTAGGCGATCGGCGCGAGCGTCACAACCAAGCCGAAGATCAGAAAGAGCATGACGATGTACATGCCAAACGACATTTTGCGTAGCTGCTGGAATGATTGCATTGCAGAAGCAGTCATGACGCCCTCCTAGTAGTCATCTTGGTAGCGGATCACGCGGAACTGGATGAGGGTTACGATCATCATAATGATCGCGAGCACAACAGCCATTGCCGAAGCGTATCCCATCTTGAAGAACGACCAAGCCGTTTGGAAGAGATAGATCAGCACCATACGTGATTCGTGTCCGGGGCCGCCTTGGGTCATCAACATCGGCTGACCGAAGACCTGCAGTTGAGCGATAAACTGGGTTACGGCTACAAACAGCATGGTCGGTTTCAACAAAGGCAGCGTAATATGCCAGAAGGTTTGGCGCCCGTTGGCTCCATCAACCTTGGCCGCTTCGTAGAGCGATTCAGGAATGCCTTGCAGACCTGCTAAAAAGATCAGCATAGGTGTACCGAAGGTCCACCAGACCGTCGCAACCGAGATGGACGGGATCACTAAGTTCGAGTCGCCCAGCCAAACCAGACGTGGGCCATGCAGTAAGTCGGTGATGTAGTAGTTCAATAGGCCACGTTGCGGATCGAAGACGCGCTGCATAACCAGACCCATAGCCGACACCGATAAAATGACTGGCACATAGAAGGCTGTACGAAAAAGGTGTCGGCCAATGATGTTTTGTTTGACAGCGACCGCTGCTGCCAAAGAGACAACGATATTCAAGGTGACGGTAAGACATGCGAAATAGATCGTATTGCGCAAGGTCTTCCACCACAGATCGTCCTTCCACAGATTGAGATAATTATCAAAGCCGATCCAGGTCTGGTTTTTTGCCATGATCTTCCAGTCATAAAAGCTCATTTGCAGACCGAAAAAGATCGGCCAGAGCAGGAAGACACAAAAGAAGATCAAGTGCGGCAAAATAAAAAGATAGTTTGGTAACTGTTTAATGAGGCGACGTCTTGCTCGTGCTCGTTCAACTTCGCTGACTGGTGCGCGTTGGGTTGAGGTGGTTGTTGCCATCTCCACTTCCTTTCACTGTTGAGAGGTGCGAGAGCTGTGAGACCCTCGCACCTCCACGACAACTGTGGAGCCCTAGCTACGATCCAAGATACCTTGAACTTGGGTGTGAGCCTCGTTAAGAGCCTGTTCAGCTGGCGTTGTACCTGAGAGCGAAGCACTGAACGCTGCCTCGTAAGCCGTAATGATCTCGTTAATTGCAACGTGCGATTGGCCCGGGCGTCCGAACTTCAAGAATTGCTCGGCTGCTACTGCGCCAGATGGAATGGCCTGAACCGCTGGTGACTGTTGAACCGACAGACGAGCCGGAACTTGGCCCGAGGTCGCCCAGGTCTCGCCGTTGTCAGAGAGCCATTTCACCAATTTGCTGCCTGCTTCCAGATCAGCACCCTCGACACCGGTTGGCACGATCAACATGTGCGAGTCGAAACGCACTGACTGCTTGCCATCGGGCGCGAGCGAGTTGATGAACATCGGCTTCATCACTGCATTGGCGTCGGGGTTGTCCTTGAAGAAGTTCAAGTTCCAAGTACCATCCCACATCAAGGCGATCGCGTTGCTCTTGAAGAGGTCGCCTGGCGAAGGAACGCCCGGAACCGCTGGCGGGACGACATGATGGGTAAAGATCAGATCTTCCCAGTATTTCACAGCGGCAATGGTTTTTTCACTGTTGAGCAGCGAGGTCTTGCCTTCGAACATGTCACTGCCGAACTGCCAGATGGTTGACGGAATCGTGAAGCGCAACCAAGCGCTATGGGTCGCCCAAACTTGGACACGATCGGGGTTGAAGCCATCTTCATCGGGGTGCTTGCCGTTGTCGTCAACCACGATCTTCTTAGCCCATTCGATAAACTCGGTGCCATTGGTTGGCAGTTTCTCGGGGTCAAGACCAGCATCTTGAATGACTTTGGTATTGACCCAGTTGATCCAGCCGTGGTTATCGAAGGGGATAGCTTGGGTCTTGCCCTCGTAGCTGATCGCCTCGATCAGAGTCGGGTTGAAGTCGTCTTTGGGCAGCAGCTTGGTGTCAAAGAAGAGCGTATCGACGTCTTGCAAAATGCCCTGGGTTGCAAATTGCAGAATACCCCAGCTGTGCATAATGCCGAGATCAGGCGGCGTGCCTGCTGCGGTAGCGGTCGGCAGCTTCTGATAGAACACGTTCCAGTCGCTGAATACCTCCGAGCTAATCGTAACGTCGGGGGTGTCACCTGCATAGGTTGTGAGCATCTGTTGGAAGGTTGCGCCGTCTGCACCGCCCAGACCGTGCCAGAATGTGATCTTTTGGCTACCGCTACCCATAACAGCAGGTGTGGGCTCTGCTGCAGGGGCTTCGGCGGCAGGAGCTTCTTCGGCGGGAGCTTCAGCTGCACTATCGGCAGGAGCGGGCGCTTCAGAACTGCTGGGGGTGCTGGAGCTGGAACCACCACAGGCAGCTAGTGCAACGCTTCCGAAGCCTGCGGCTGCCAATAAGAGAAATCGGCGACGACTTACGATCTTTTCTTCGCGATCCGAACTCATTTCAGTACTCCTCTGTCTGTTTACCAATCTTGGTAAATGATCTCAACAGTGTGATCTTGGACATCTGTAATAAGGGGTGAACCTGAGAATGAACCTACGGACTATGTGCCTCCCTCCTCTCACAAGGTGCTGCCTTGCGGCAACTTCGTGCTTTAAAAACCAGAAGATATAGCCACCATATGGAGAAAGAGTGCTCAGAATAGGTTTGTTTCCAAACCAGATCGGACGTGACGCTATGAAACCTAACTTGGACGTGTTTCGAAAATGCTGACAAAAACTTGGCCTTGTTGGTTAATACGCGGCCAAATTTCAATGGTTCTACCGCGATTGTCGCGATCGTCGGCCCGTCGATAGACGTCGAAATCGTTTGGATCTCGATCGACCAGACTGGGCAACTGCGAACAGCCCGGATCGGCTTGGGTGCCACAGTAACGCCAACCTAGTTTTGGCATACGATCGTGATAGAAAAGACGTAGTTCTTCGATGCCTCCCGCGTAAATAAAGGTTGTTTGACGCACATCGCCCGTAATCGACGAGTTTACTTGGCTTGCTTGAGGCGGAATCGGTGGCTGAAAGCTTTGCTGCCAGCGAATACCGATGAACGCCGCGACGATCACAAAGATCAATGCGATCAGGCGCGACCAGCCGCCCATCCAAGCCGCAGCGTAACGAATCGGTTGTAAAGCAAGCTGCCAAAGCGGTTGCTTCACGAGTCACGCTCCATTAGCTGTACTCCACCCTCGCGATCCGCGACAAGCAGCTTGTAGTGGCCGTTGTCGACGAGGGCGGCTAACGCAACGATTGCCGCTGACGACTGCGAAAGGCCTGCTCTACGCCAGCTGGCTCCTACATCATCCGAAAGCCAGAGTTGCTCTTGGGCAAGCACCCAGAGGCGCTCGAGGCCGTAGCCATCGTTGCTTGTGAGAATGGCTTTGATCGAAGCTGGAAGCTGATCATCGCCTAGGGTGTGCCAACTATCGCCCTCATCGAGCGATAAAAATAGCCCTGCGCGTGTGCCTCCGATCACGAGGGCAGTGGCTTCGTAATGTTTTTCAACCTGAACGGCTGTGATAGCTGTCTCGCCCAAAGGTGTTGTTACCTCTTGCCAAGATCGTCCACTGTTGTTGCTACGGAAGAGGCCGCTGCTCGTTCCGGCGTAGAGCGTTCGGTCGTGCGCGAAGTTGGGTGAGATCGCCAAACTCAGCACCCGATGATCGAACAGGCCGATATTCCACCTGGCCCAGCGTCGCCCGCCCGTGTACGAGACCAACACACCGTCGGCGGCGCTGGCCGCGAATGCGGTTTGATCGCGCTTGAAATCGGGCGAGATCGCAAAGTCTGTAATCGACGGGAGCGGCAGCTCTATCTCGCTGGGCTGCCAGCTTCGGCCGCCATCTTGCGACCACCAGATGCCGGGTTGGCCGCCGACTATCAAGCGCTGGTCGTGCGCAAAATCGGGCGCGACTATCAGGCGCGCCAGCTTGCTTGCTAGCTGTTCGTTGCTGAGCAGCGTTTGCCAACTCGCTCCGGCATCGTCTGAACGACATAAGCCGCTCGGACGCAGCGCCAGCCAGCATGTTTGGCCCTGCATCGGGGTGAGAACGATCTGCTGAATCTCTTCTGCCATAGTCTCAAAATCTAGTGCAATCGTCACAGCCTTCTCCAGCCGAGCTAGGAACGAGCTATAGCCACTTCGGGTTTGCGTTTATGCACGACTGTATCGATGGTAAGAGCGGTCGCTGCGCCGGAAAAACCGATCCGCACCGCCTGTTTCAGCACTTGTGTGATCTCGTAGATGCCCGCCGCCGTCATATCGACCACTTGGCCGGTTAGCGCGTCGAAGCCAAAGCCAGCAGGTGCATTGTTCAGTTCCGAGCGAATGGCAGCCGGTTCGTAGCCTGCATTGCTTACAATCGTGTTGAATGGCTCTTCTAGAGCGCGCATCAGCATGCTGTAGGCCGCACGTTGCTCGTCTTGATCGCTTGTGGTGTAAAGGTCATTCAGAGCCTCTTGGCAATTGAGCAGCGCTATGCCTCCGCCGGGCAAAACCCCGTCGTGCAGCGCGAGACGCATCAGAGCACAGCTCTTTTTCAAGCGCTCTTCGAGCAGATTGATCTCGCTTTCGGTATCGCCGCCGATCAAAATCGCGGCTGAGCAGCCCAGCAGGCGACCGATACGGTTGCGGATCGGCTCTTTCTTATCGCTTTCGGCCGCCTCATAAGCAGCTTGCAGACTGCGGATATGTTGGCGCAAGCGGCGCGGATCACCCTGACCGCTCACAATGCCCAGTCGTCGGTTATCGCTCCAGATATGGCGGGCCCCTCCTAGATCGCTTAGCTTCCAGCCGCGCAAACTATCACCAGCATCTTTGAGAAGCGGGCGTGCTCCGGTCAGGGCCGCTAGATCTTGTAGGGCGGCGATGCGGGCGACACCAGCTTCGGGGGCCTGTACAGCCACAACCTTCAAGGGCGTCGCGCGTCCGGCGGCGACTAGAAGGCCTAAGACGCTCTCGGAGAGCGAGTTAGCAACGATCAGCAGCGCTTTATGCTCGCTTTGCAAGACGCTTTGCACTACGCTGGTCATCTCGCGCGGATCGTTAAAGTCGAGATCGCTCAACAAGATCGCAGCGTCGTAGAGATCGTAGCGCAGAGCACCTGGATTGGTATAAAAATAGGGAGAGAGGGTTTTGCTGGGCCAGTAGGAGCCAGCCACATAACGATGGCTCGTCTGTCGACTATTGCTGTTGCGTAGTTCGATGAAGCCGTAGTGGCCTACGGTATCGAAGATCTCGCCCAGCATCGGCGCCAGTCCAGCGTCGAAACAGAGCGATTCGGCTAGGCGGGTCAGGTTTTTTTGGCCTTGGATCGCTTGCGTTTGGGCGTCGAGCGCTTTGAGAATCGTTTCGATTCCGCGTTCTAAGGCCTTACGCAGTTGCATGGCGTTGCCGCCAGCGGCGATATAACGCACGCCCTGCTCGTAGAGGCTAGCAAAGAGAATCGCAGCGGTTGCAGTGCCGTCACCAACCTGCTTTTGCACGCGCCACAGCACATCGCGCAGCAGCATGGCGCCGACATCAGCTTGACGATCTTTAAGCTGTATCACACGCCGCGCGATCACTCCTGCATCCTCAAGCACTTCGGGGGTACGATCGCGGAAGGTATTTTCTACGGCAACAAGGCGAGGGATCGGACCAAGTGTTGGCCGCACCAGCGCAACCAGTTGCGCGATTCCGCGTTGAAGACCTTCGCGCGTTTGTGGTTGAAATACGACACCCGGAATTGACTGCTGTGACATCATTGGCAACCTTTTTGAACGGGTGAGTAACCTAGGCGTGGTCCAGCGCAAATCCCTCTAGCACCGAGAGTTTGTTAAAAGATTCACTAAACGTGTAGCCCAGTCTATGCGCTCACGCAGTTTAAGGAAATGAGTTTCGGTCGTGTTCGAGGAATTTGTCTCGTGCGTTAGTGTAGCAGATAGTACTTAAAACGTCAACTATATACTATACGTTCAGAATATTGTTTAGTAATGATTTTGTGAATACCTTCACGAGGAATGGCGTGAATTTTGCTTATTGCAATAGGATGGAGCTAGACAGTTTCGACTGTATGTATATTTCAAATATGTATGAATTTGTGGTGTATGAGCGCTAAATCGCTCGAATTAAAAAACATTGTTTAAAGAAATATCTAGTTTTTTTAAAACATTTAGTACACTTATAGATTAATATTGCATGTTGTATAATGCCTTTAGAGAAGTCATGTTGTTTACGCTAAAGCTCTACACATAAAGATGAATAAAAGCATGAAAAAACGCAGACCTAGTATGCGTGACGTCGCCGATGTTGCGAATGTATCCGTCTCAGCGGTCTCGCTGGTGGTGCGCAACAAGGCTGGTGTCGCTGATGAAACACGCCAGCGAGTCTGGGACGCAATCTCGAAATTAGGCTACAGCGTCTCGGATGCGCAAGAGGAAGTTCGCTCGCCCGGGGTCGGTCTTTTGATCGAGCGTGGTTCGATGCCTGCTATGCTCGATATTTTTTATGGTGAGGTGGTTCGCGGCTTTCAAAGTGAGGCCCAGCGACTCGGCTACCAAGTGCATTTGCATATGTTCGATCGCCATGCTGAGACCTCAAGCGCTTTACGCACCAAGCTGGCGAGCGAAGCGAACGGGATTGTAGTAGCCAACGATGGCGATATTACGCCCGAGATGATTATGCAGCTTGAAGAGCTGAACGTGCCACTGGTATTGGCCGAAAGTTATGTGGCCGGTCGAAGGCTGCCCTGTGTGTTGGGAGATAATTTTACTGCGGGCTACAGCGTGATGGAACATCTTTTAGCCGCAGGCCACCGTTCGATCGCTATTTTGCAGGGTCCGCGTAAGTACAGTAGCCTCAACGATCGTTTGAAAGGCTGTTTAGCCGCTGCAGCCTCGGCAGGTCTGCTTATTCCGCCGCACTTTATGCCCTCTCCCCATTCGGAAAACCCCCGCAAAGGCTACGTCCAGATGAAAGAGCTCTTAGAGGCCGATCAGCGCCCCACGGCGGTGGTAGCGATCAGCGATAAAACCGCTTTCGGCGCTATGGAGGCGATCAAAGAGGCAGGTCTGCGTATTCCTGATGATATCGCGATTGTGAGCATCGACGATGTGAGCGAGAGCGCCTATACTAATCCGCCCCTGACGAGCTTTCACATTCCGCGTTCGGAGATCGGCGTTTTGGCTATGCAGAAGCTCCATCGTCTGATCTCTGGCGAGACGGAGGTGCCGGTTAAGAGCTTGGTGTATGGCGAATTGATTGTACGCGAATCGAGCGCTCAAAAGCTGTACTAAAGCAGTCTCTAGCATCTCTCTACAATCGAATGTTCGACACAGTGTGGTGCCGTTATGTCTGGCAGCACCCTCTGTGTCGTGTTGCTCGCTCCTCCTCCTTCGCGAGCCTTTTGCGCGCAGCCCATCCGCTGAAGTCTTAACTTGGTTACGCTCTGTTCTACACTACATCTGAAATCGGATCCGACCGATTAGGTTGTGTTTGTGGCCTTTGGCAGGATGGAACGTGTATCTTTTTGTTGTGCGCGATTTCGCGCACAACTCAATGCCAAATGGAGACCTGATATCTACTCAGTCCAAATCCGATAGATTTTTTCTATTTGGTCTTTGGCAGAGTGGAACTTTACTATGTTTGTTGTATGAAATTTCGCCCTGTAGCACGAAATTTCATACAACCCTTTCCCGGTTTTGTTTTCTGCGTTACAAGAGCGAAAGCCTTTAAACGGATTTGGTATCAATCTTTTAGCGCCTTCTTGGTAGGTGCAGCCGTGCGCCCTTCTCCCGCACTGCGGGAGCTATACATTACCCAACAGTCGTGTCGGCAGCAAAAGACGATCGTTCGCATACCATCGCGGAATTATCCTTGAGAGCACAGAACAGGGAGACATTCACCCCCTCGCCCGCAGTGCGGGAGAGGGGGCCGGGGGGTGAGGGCAGGAGCGCCCATCTGATAGCCGGAGGCGGACGCGCTAGAAGCCTTGTTTGGGCCAGCGACCAAGCCGCCAGAGTCTTGAAGGCAGCAAACGAATCGGCTTGAGAGACGGATAAGGCTGGTGTGCAAGTGGGAGAGCAAAAAAAAGGAACCTCGTGAGTGGAGGTTCCTGGCTGGCTTTAGCGTATGTCGATCGTGTTGGCGAAGTGCTGAAGCTCGTTGTAGGCCGCAGATGGAGGGAGTTTGCTAAGGGCCTTGAGCGATTCGGCAAGGTAGCTTTGCACGTCGCGTTGGGCTGCCTCGCGCCCGAACTGAAGGATCTGCTGATCAACCCAAGCGTGTTCGGCTTGAGTCAGATCCGATTTTGTAGAGAGATCGGCTAAACGGCCATGCGGATCGGCTGCGACTGCGTAGATCAAGGCGAGGCTGATCTTTTTGCGCTTGCTGGCGCCCTGTCCATTGTGCGCTGCATGCTGATTGGTGCTAGGCAGACAGGCTTGGTCGTCTTGCGCGATCTGATAGGCCATACCCAAGGCTCGCCCGAAGTCGCCCAAGATCTGAATATCGTCGTTGGAGCAGCCTGCAACGATCGCTCCGGCCATACTTGCGGCAGCGAACAGCGAGGCGGTGCGGCCTCCAACTTGATCGAGATAGTCGGCCTTGGCCTGCTCGAAGGGTTCTGGGCTGGTGACGGGCGTCAACGAGGCTTCGGTTATGCGCTTGACCGCTTCGGAGAAGACGGTGATAGCGCGCGCATCGGGGATCAGTGCCATCTCGGCTGAGGCGAGCGCATAGAGATAGTCGCCGATCATCAAGGGTACACCATGAGGCCACGGCCCATCTTGGATGGTCGTGTGGTTGTGTTCGTAGCTATCAATAATGGTATTGTGAACCTGGGCAGCGGCAGCGATCAATTCAATAGTGCTTGCGACATGTTGAACTTTTTGAAGCTGATACTGACCAAATTGAGCAGCTAGGAGCGATAAAGCAGCTCGCATGCGTCGCTCGTTTTGGAGCCCAACGCGACTCCGAATAACATCGGCCACTATCGGTTTTGTGTTGATCCGTTGTTGGACGATCGCTTCAACAGTTTGTAGATCGGCTGTCAGTTGCGCAGAGAGCGGCAGTGAATTCATAAGTATTTTGAAAGATGTACGGTCACAGTCTTTTATTATACCATACCGATTTGTGGCGATAACGAAGCACAGGCTGCTGCTGGCTATGCTATAATCCAAAGTACATGATACCCCTCTGAGTTGTGAGGTATGCCATGCTAACCGCCAGTTCGTTATTTGTTGCTTTTGAACAACGTTATGGCTATCGACCTCGTTTGATCGTTCGTGCGCCGGGTAGGGTTAACCTGATCGGCGAACATACCGACTATAACGATGGTTTTGTACTTCCTATCGCGATCGATCGTGCCGTTTATGTGGCTGCGCGTGGCCGCGATGACAACTTTGTTCAGGTTCACTCTGTCACCTTCAACCAAGATGACAGCTTCCACCTCGATCAGATCGAGTACAACACCGAGAAGCCATGGAGCAACTATGTGCGAGGGGTGGTCAAGGCGCTCTTGGCGCGCATTCCCGAGATGAACGGTGCCAACGTCATCATCGACGGCGATGTGCCTTTGGGGAGCGGCCTCTCATCGTCGGCGGCTCTGGAAGTCGCGACTGGCTATACCTTCCAGCTCTTAAACGACCTCAATCTGTTGGGCGAAGAGCTTGCCCTGCTCTGCCAAGGAGCAGAGAACGCCTTCGTTGGTGTGCGCTGCGGCATTATGGATCAATTCACCTCGGCGCTGGGCCAAGCCGGTCACGCCCTCTTTATCGACTGCCGTGACTTAACCTACCATGCGGTGCCTCTGCCACCCAATGTAAAGGTTGTGGTCTGTTCAAGCGGCATAGCGCATAGTCACGCTCACTCGGGCTACAACCAGCGCCGCCGTGAGTGCGACGATGCTGTGCATATTTTCAAAGCGCACAAGCCCAAAATGACGGCTCTGCGCGATATCAGCCTCGAAGAATTTGAACGCTGGCGTGGCGATCTGCCGCGCAAGCTCCAACCGCGTGTGCGCCACGTGATCAGCGAAAACCAGCGCGTGCTCGATAGTGTCACCGCCCTGCAGCAAGGTGACCTCGAGCGCTTCGGCCAGCTGATGTACGAGTCGCACGCTAGCCTGCGCGACAACTACGAGGTCAGCACCCCCGAGATCGATCGTTTGGTCGAGATCGCTGCCCAAGTTCCCGGCTGTTACGGGTCGCGTTTAACGGGCGGCGGTTTTGGAGGCAGCACCGTCAGTTTAGTCGCCAACGACGCGGTTGAGCGTTTTAGTGCTCAGGTGAAGCGCGAATACCTCGCAGCGACGGGAATCGAGACCGTGATTCACGTCTGCCAGCCCAGCGACGGTGTGAGCCGCGCATGAGCTTTTCGATCAGCGCTGATCGTATCAATTCTGCCCCGTCTTTAGCATCTGCTCTCGAATGTGTGGTTTGTCACGAATGTGGAGTCTGTCTGCGAGTGTAAAGGATTGAACGATGAGTGATGAGGCGATTTTCTCAACAACAGCAACAGCGCATGGCGGTCGAGCGGGTCATATCACAACTGACGATTATCAGCTTGAAGTAGAATTGAGCATTCCCAAAGCGCTGGGCGGCCCGGGCGGCGATGGCACCAACCCCGAACAGCTCTTCGCGGCTGGCTATGCGGCCTGTTTTCAGAGCGCCTTAGAGGCGGTCGCCCGTCAAAGCAAACTCGATGTTAGCGACTCGACGGTTACGGGCAAGGTCAGCCTGTATCGCACGGTCGGAGGCGGCTATAAACTGGGCGTTGAATTGCAGGCCAAGCTGCCGGGTATCGATCGTGCCACGGCCGAAAACCTGATGAAGCAGGCCCATGTGATCTGCCCCTACAGCAACGCCACGCGCGACAACATCGACGTCGTGCTGACCCTTGTTGAGGATGCCGCCTAGTTCAGATCGTTTCAACAAAACAGCCAGTGTTTCGCACGATCGAATGCGGAACACTGGCTTTATCGTTTCCATCTTTCGCAACAGCAGCTTGGCGGAAAGATCGCTCCCCTTCCATTCGGTCCTTAGCGCGTCCGCCTTCGGCTATCAACATTTTGCCCATCCATTCGGCTGCTAGCGCGCAGCTTGCGCTGCGAGCTGCCTTGTGCAAGCACAAGGCAGGTTCAGACGCAGCAACATCTCCTTGTTTGTAACGCTCGAGAGGATCGCGCCTACTCGCCATTAAACTTCTTCTGAAGCTGATTCAGATACTCGGGCACGGCCGTTTCGGGGGCCAAGCGCGCATCGGGCTGGAACGCGCCCATATGCATCTCGATGGGCAACACCCCGGCCCAATAGGGCAGCTCGTAGTCGGCCTCCTCGTCGCCGGGCGGGCCGTTTCGCACCTTGGCCGAAGCGCTTTCGATCTCGATCGCCACGATGCTGGTTTGGCGCAGCTCGACCCGATTGGGCGGGCGGCAATCGGCCCAGCGCCCGGGAATCAGCTTTTCGGTGAAGCGCTCGAGGGCGGCTAGGCGCTCTTCGTCGCCTTCGATGGCGTAGCCGCTGCCGAACACGACCGCCGAGCGGTAGTTGACCGAATGGTTGAAGACCGAGCGCGCCAAAACCAAGCCATCGACTAGCGTCCAGTTGATGCAGACCTTGCCGCCGCTGGCCAGATAGCGCATCAAACGGCTTGCGACCGCGCCGTGCAGCAGAATGCGCTCGCCGTCGCGGGCGTGCAAGGTCGGAATCACAAAGGGCTGCTCATCGACCACAAAGCCGACATGGCAGATCGGCGCCGCATCGATGATGGCATAGATCGTCTCGGCGTCGTAGTGGGCGCGCTTTCTCACACGGCGCACGCGGTTAAGGGAAGTTTTCGGAAATTCTTCGATCATACAACCTCTCTATTTTTGACTGGTGGGGATCAGTCTAGCAGAGAAGTGGTATGTTCAAAAGTGCCATTCTCGACCAACTTCGGGGTACCATTAATCAGCTTGGCCAAAAGCATGGTATAGTTGCGCCGACCCAGTTAATCATAACAATGGAGTTGTGCATGAGCACCCTACCTTTTCGACAAGTTCACCTCGACTTTCATACGTCGCCCCATATCCCCGAGATCGGCATCGATTTCGATCCGGCCGAGTTTGTAGCCACCCTCAAGGCGGGCCACGTCAACTCGATCACAGTCTTCGCCAAGTGCCATCACGGCTATAGCTACTACCCGACCAAAATCGGCACGCCCCACCCCCATCTGCAGCGCCCCGACCTCTTGGGCGAGATGTTGCGGGCCTGCCGCGAAGCGGGTATTCGCGCCCCGGTCTACACCACCGTCACCTGGGACGAGCTGGCCTGGGCGACCCACCCTGAGTGGCGTCAGATCGCGCCGAATGGCTCGATCGCGGGCCCATCGAACAGCCCGCTCAAGCCGGGTTGGAAGAACCTCTGTATGAACAGCGGCTACGGCGACTACGTGATCGACCAGATCCGCGAGATTATGCAGATGTACGATGTCGACGGCTTCTTCATTGACATAACGCGTTATATCGGCGCGCCCTGCGTCTGCTCAACCTGTCTGGCTCAGATGCAGGCCCAAGGCGTGAACCCTGAAGATCCCGAGCAGCTCAAGCAGTTCTCGCTCGAGGCCGAGCGCCGCTTTATGGATCGCTGTACGGCCGCGATCCGTGCTATCAAGCCGGTCGATATCTTCTACAACAGCCGTTTGCGCATGCACGGTCAGCCCGAGCGCGGCAACCGCGTCGAAATGGATAACTTCACCCATATCGAGATCGAGTCGCTGCCGGGCGGCGGCTGGGGCTACGACCACTTCCCGCTCTATGTGCGCTACTTCCAGACCTTCGACCGCCCGCTTTTGGCCATGACGGGCCGCTTCCACACCTCGTGGGGCGACTTCGGTGGGGTGCGCAACCGCGCCGCGCTCGAACTGGAATGCTTCAGCGCGCTGGCCCACGGCGCTGCCATCAGCATCGGCGATCAGCTGCACCCGCGCGGACGCCTCGATCCCGCTGTTTATCAGCGCATCGGTGAGATCTTCAGCGAAGTCGAGCAGCGCGAGCCATGGTGCCGCGATAGCGTGCCGCTGCCCGAGATCGCCGTTTTGACTTCGAGTGGCATCGCAAGCGCGGCGGGCGAACTGATGCACGACACCGATTTGGGCGTTTTGCATATCCTCGAACAGCTCAAGTATCAGTTCCAGTTTATCGACACCGCTTGCGATCTGTCGCCCTACAAGCTGCTGATCCTGCCCGATATCGTCGAGATCGATCAAGCTTTCGCCGACAAGGTGCGCGCTTTTGTGGCGGCGGGCGGCAAGCTGCTGGTCAGTGATCGAGCTGGACTTGATGCAGAGGGCAAGAACTTTTTGCTGGCCGATCTGCTGGGCGTCAACTACGCTGGGCCCGCGCCTTTCGCGCCCGACTATATGCTTTTGAGCGAAGAACTGGGCGCTGGCATCGAGCCCGCCGCCCATGTCTGCGAGCTGCAGGGCAGCCGCGTAACGCTGGCCGAGGGCAGCCAGATCTTGGCCCGCGTCGGCGAGCCCTACTTCAACCGCACGTGGCAGCACTTCTGCTCGCACCAGTATTCGCCCTTTAAGGCTGCCAGCGACGACGCTTTGGTGGTTCAAAACGGCCCGGCGATCTATCTGGCGCGCCCGCTCTTCACGGAATACGCCCAAAGCGCTCGTCTGGTACACAAAAAGCTGGTCGGCAACCTGATCGCACGTCTGCTCGATCGGCCAAGGGTCGGCAAGCACAGTCTGCCCAGCACCGCGATCGTGACGGTGCGTGCCCAAGGCAAAGATACGATCGTCCATCTGCTGCACTATGTGCATCAGCGGCGTGGTAAGGTTCTCGACATCGTTGAGGATGTGATCCCGCTCTACAATCAAGAGATCGCCATTCGCTGCGACGCCGAGCCGAGCGCGGTTCAGCTGGCACCCGGCGGCGAGTCGATCGATTGGGAGTGGCGCGATGGCTATGTTCACTTGCATGTACCCAAGCTGAATGGCTATCAGATCGTCCATATCCGCGCCTAAGCAGCTTCTGTGAGCCTGTGAGAAGGTGGAGGCTTAGCTTCCACCTTCTTTTTTTTGCTTGTGAGCTATGAAAAAGCGCTCTCAGATGTTTAATAGCAAATCCACTTTTTTCTTCAGATTGCTGCGGCGAGCTCTTTCCCTTCCATTCGTTGCTTGGCGCGTCCGCCTACGGCTACCAGCATCCCGCCCAACAAACGAGGCTTGTATCTCTGTGTGCCGAAAGACCTCTCCAAAGCCGACAATTCAAACGAATCTCTTATAATTGGTGGCAATGATCTTGATAGAATCATAGCGGCAGAGGTTCAATAAGCGGGGTCGGCAAAAAACTGACTCTTGCAAACTTAGAACTTTTGTGCTATAATATTCAAGGGAACTGTACGTAACACGAGATTAAGAGTATTTACCGCTAATTACGAGAAAGAGGAGTGACCGATTATGGCACCTGCACGTAACACCCAAGAACGCAGTGTAACTCGCACCTATCGCGCCGCCTTGAAGCTTGGCGAAGACTATGTGACTCTCGAAGAGACCATCACTTTGCCGGTCGGGGCCAGCGATGAAGATATTGAAGAAGCTGTTAAGCTCGGCTTGCGGATCTATACCGCTCAACAGGCCGCGATCGAAGCTCAGATCCAAAGCCTGCGCGAGGCCCAAGGCACTCCTGCTCCCATCACTGTTCGCGACCCTGATTCGCCCGCTAGCGACAAGCAGCGCAACTATATCGCGACCTTGCAAGAACAGCTCGCCTGGACGAGCGAGCAGCTCTTGAGCTACGCCCACGAGCAGAACATCGACCTCATAACGCTTACCAAGGGCCAAGCCTCGAGCTTTATCGAAAGCCTCAAGAAGCTGGCCGATGAGCGCGTTCGCTATAACGACGCTCCCAAGAGCGCCCCGGCCACCGAGCGCCAGTTGCAGGCCTTGACCAAGATGGCTCAGGCTCGCAACCTCGATCTTGAGGGCGAGGTGCGCAGCCGCTATGGTATCGCGCTCGACGATCTGACTCACGAGCAAGCTGCTAACCTTCTAACCGAATTGCAACGCAACCCGGCTCGTGCCAACGGGCGTCGTGGCGAACCTGTTATCTAAGAGCTGATTGCTGATACAAGCGTTTTAAGCGGTCTTCTTCCAAAGAAGGCCGCTTTTTGATGCATCTATTGGCCTTCGGCAGAGTGGAACTTGATTATTGTTGTTGTGTGATATTTCGCGCTGCCGCGCGAAATATCACACACCTTCTTTCCCCGGCTTTTCGTTTTTCTGCGCTGAGAGTACAAGTCTTTTAGCGGATTTGTTGTGAGATGCCGTGTTCGAGCCTGCTTCGGGCTCGCACGAAGCAGGTCGCAGCGCAAGCTGCGAGGATATGCCCGAATGGGAGCTAGACGCTCTGGTAGCCGGAGGCGGACGCGCTTAGGACCTTTTTTGTGGGTAAAGCTGCTTCCGCCTTATGCGGTTGTGCGGCTGATTGTTTGAACTTTGGGAGGTGCATACGCTTGCCATTTGCTATGGTATACTGAGTCCATCCCAATCTACAATCTGAAACCGCGTTGTTTTTGGAGGCGTAATGAGCAATCAGTTCCTCGACGAAGCACGTGCATTACAAGACATGATGGTCGAGATTCGGCGCGATTTGCACCAGCATCCCGAACTCGGCTATCAGGAAGTGCGAACCTCGGGTATTGTGGCCGAAAAGCTGGCTGAGTTGGGCTATGAAGTGCAAACCGGCATTGGCAAGACCGGCGTAGTTGGCTTGATCGGCGGCAACCAAGATAACGGCCGCACCGTGTTGCTACGTTTCGATATGGATGCGCTGCCGATTTTGGAAGAGAACGACGTTCCCTATCGCTCTCAGAACCCGGGCGTTATGCACGCTTGTGGGCACGATGGACACGTTGCGATGGGCCTCGGTGTGGCAACCATTTTGTCGCGCCACCGCGATAAGCTGCCTGGCACGATTAAGCTGATGTTCCAGCCGGCTGAAGAGGGCGGGCGCGGCGCAATGGCTATGATCAACGATGGTCTGCTGGAAGGCCCGAAGCCCGATGTGGCGCTGAGCATTCACCTGATGACCTCGTTACCGATCGGCAAGGCGGTTGTGCGCAGCGGCCCCATGATGGCGGCCGCCGATGCCTTGCATGTGATTGTGCGCGGTAAGGGCGGGCACGCCGCTCACCCCGAGACCACCGTCGATGCGGTTGTTGTCGCCTCTCACCTCGTGGTTGCGCTGCAGACCGTTGTGAGCCGCAGCATCGACGCCGACAAAGCCGCTGTGGTGACCGTTGGCTCGATTAAGGCTGGCGAGGCGGGCAATGTGATCTCTGACTCCGCTGAGCTGCGCGGCAGCATCCGCACCTTCGACGCCGATATCCGCGAGACGGTTCACCGCCGTATCCGCGAGGTTGCTGCTGGCGTGGGCGCCGCCTTCGGGGCCGAGATCGAGGTCAATATTCAGATCGGCGTCGAGGCGACCGTCAATGCCGAAGGTCCGACCAAGATGGTGCAAGAGATCGCTCGCGATGTGTTGGGCGACGAAAATGTCGATACCAAGTATCGTACGATGGGTAGCGAGGACTTCGGCGATGTGCTCAAGGTTGTGCCCGGTAACTACTTCTTTATCGGTGCTCGCAACGAAGAGCTCGGTTTCTCTTACCCACACCACAACCCGCGCTTCGATTTCGATGAATCGTGTATGCCTTTGGGCGTCGCGATTCTGTGCGAATCAGCCATTCGGGCCTTGAACGAAAAAGTCGAAGAGAACTAAGCCTCTCCTCTCTGATTTGTTACGGGCCAGCAGTTTGCTGTTGGCCCGTTTTGTGTGTCTATCTTCGCCTGTTACTTGCTTGTGCTGGCAGCCAAGTGCTCTTGCGGTTTTGAAGATGCCCTCGCTATAATGAACCTAAAGATGAGAGAGGTTCTTTATGCAACTACGGTATCACTTTCGCAGATGGTTTCCCTGCTATCTTGTTTTGTTTTTATTTTTGTTGTTGGCCTGTAGTTTGCCCGCTTGGCCTGTCGGCCAGGCATCTCAAGCGACGCCCACTGCGCCCGATATGTCCGAGCCTAGCGCTTCGCCGAGTCCTGTTGTGGTCGGCCAATTGGGGCGCGCGAGCCGTCCGAGCAGCGACAAGCAGCAGATAGGCACACCCGAGCCGTCTCCAACGCTGCAAGCTACGTTTGAAGCGCTTAAGCCAACACCAACTCTCGCGCCCTTGTCGCGCGATCAGCGCCAAGAAGTCTTCGACGATGTTTGGAGTTTGGTGAACGAGCGCTATATCTACACCGATTTCCATGGCGTAGATTGGAATCAGATTCGTCGCGAATATGGCCCAAAGATCGCTGAAGCGGAGAATCCAGAGCAGTTTTATTATCTGATGAAGGAGATGATGGCTCATCTCGATGATGAGCATTCGGTCTACGAGACGCCCCAAGAGGTGGCCGAACAACAGGCGATCTTTGAAGGCCAGCTCGAGTATGCTGGAATCGGAGCCGTGATTCGCAGCGTGCCAGAGGGTGGTCTGATTATGCAGCTCGCTCAGGGCAGCCCTGCAGAGGAGGCTGGTCTGAAGCCGCGCGAACTGGTGATCGCGATCGGAACCATTCCCTTCACCGATACCGCAGCCTTTGGCCCTGCTGGCCCGATCGGATCGGTGCGCGGTCTGCCTGGCACTACAGTTGAATTAACGATCCGTGGTCGTGATGGCAGCGAACGCAAGGTCGAGATTATGCGTCGGCCTATTGCGAGCGGTGCCTTTAGCGATGTAGAAGCTCAACGCCTGCCCGATAGCGATGTTGTCCTCTTGCGCGTCAGCACCTTCTTTATCGATAATCTCGACGGCTTGATCCGCTCTGAGATCGAGCGCGAGTTACGAGCTGGCCCGATCTCGGCCCTCGTGATAGATGTGCGCGACAATGGCGGTGGACGGGTCGACTACATGCTCGAAAGCGTTGGCCTGTTTGCCGAACGTTGCCGGATCGGCTCGACCGAGTCGCGGCGCGGCGATAAGGATCTATACACTCCTAAGGGTTCACTCATCCCCGAACTCGCTGGTATCCCTGTTGCGGTGTTGATCAACGATGGCAGTGTGAGCGCCGCCGAAATGTTCGCTGCTGGCATGCGCGAGTGTGTGGGAGCGAAGCTGGTGGGCATTACCACAGCGGGCAACACCGAGAATCTGCGCGGTTATACGCTTGTGGATGGATCTGAGCTATGGTTGGCGGAGTTGATCTATATTTTGCCTAATGGTGAGCCGAACGAAGGCCGAGGGGTTGAGCCAGACCTCACCGTTGAGGCGGAGTGGTGGCGTTTCGACCCACAAGATGATCCCTATGTGCTGGCAGCTCTCGACCTTTTAGCAGTGAAATAGATCTAGGCTCTATCAGACGATTTTAATACCAAATCCGTTTAAAGACGTGCATGCTCTTCGCTCAGAAAAACGAAAAGC
>CALGUG010000047.1 GCA_937902315.1 uncultured Chloroflexales bacterium | reverse complement strand
TTTTTTTGCCCAAAAACATGAGCCACCCCGACAAACTCCGGGATGACTCATGTTTCTTTTTTCAGAATGTTTGTGATTGTCGCAGACGATGCGAAATCTGGTTTTATTTCTTCAATATTACTGCGTTTAGGTTCTACCCCAAAAAGAAGGTCCTTGGCGCGTCCGCCTACGGCTATCAACATCCCGCCCAACAAATGAGGCTTGTAGCTGTGTGCCGAAAGCCCACCCCAAAGCGACGATTCAGAGGAACTCATACCAAATCCGTTTAAAGACTTGCGCTCTTGTAACCCAGAAAAATAAAAACGGGGAAAGAGTTGTGTGACATTTCGCGCTGTCGCGCGAAATGTCACACAACAAAAAGAGTCAGGTTCCGCTCTGCCGAAGGCCAAATAGAAAGTAAACTAGCGAATTTGGTATCAACTATTTTGTTTCACCCATGGCCATAATACAGGTCTTGAAACAGATTTGGTGTCACATAGCTAGCTTATGCATAATGTTCTTAGGCATTAGAGATTTTATTTTGAATTTGTCAATCATTTTCTTGATGAGAACATACTGAAATGATGCTGAAATGGAGTAAAACGGACGAATAGATGAAAAACGGCTCTGAATAAGGTTGTCTCAGCGCGGAGCTTGCGTATAATAAACCTATGCGGTTTTTTTACCAATAGTTGAGCAATGGCGCTCACAGGGCGTCGTGCTCAGTATGAGGAAAGATATGTCTGATCAGACTAATCAGATCCCGCCGCCCAACTACGACGAAGCCGCCATTCCTGCTTACACCCTGCCCGAGCTGTTACGTAGCAGCAGTGGCCAGTCCATCAACGACGTGGCCACCTGGGAACAGAAACGTCGGCCCGAACTGCTCGAACTGTTTTCGAAACACGTCTATGGTTATGTTCCCGACGAACCCTTTAAGCTATTGCATCGCCTGCACGAATACGATGCCGAAGCGATCAATGGCAAAGCCGTTCGGAAACAGATTCAGCTCACGGTTGAACGCGACGATCTCTACCACTCCTTCGATCTCCTAATCTACCAGCCCAAACACTCCTCTGGCAAAATCCCAGTCTTCTTAGGCCTCAACTTCGAGGGCAACCACACCGTTTACAACGACGAAAACATCGCTATTCCGAGCGGCTGGCTGCGCGACGAAGGAGCAAGCCGTGGCGATCAAGCCTCGCGTTGGGAGATCGAAGAGGTCATTGGGCGTGGCTATGCGGTTGCGACGATCTACTATGGCAACATCGCGCCCGACGATTCCAAGCAGTTCCGCAATGGAGTGCTTTCGCTCTTCCCAGAGCATCGCGGCAACGACGACTGGCAGGCGATCGGAGCTTGGGCCTGGGGCTTGAGCCGTGCGCTCGACTATATCGAGCTAGACGAGGATCTCGATGCAGAGCGTGTGATCGTGCACGGTCACTCTCGTCTAGGCAAAGCGGCTCTCTGGGCGGGCGCACTCGACGAGCGCTTCGCAGCCGTAATCTCGAACAACTCGGGCTGCGGTGGCGCTGCGCTTTCGCGCCGCATCTTCGGCGAAACCGTAACGGCCATCAATCTACGCTTCCCACACTGGTTCAGCCGCACCTTCCACCACTACAACGGGCGTGAAAACGAGCTTCCAATCGACCAGCATATGCTTTTGGCGCTGATCGCACCTCGCCCGCTCTACGTGGCAAGTGCGAGCGAAGATCTGTGGGCCGATCCACGCGGCGAATTTTTGAGCGCGAAGTACGCCAGTCAAATTTACGATCTTTACGGTTTCGATTCGCTGAGCAATGACGAGATGCCCGAGGCCGAAAAACCGCTTCTCAAGCGGGTAAGTTATCACTTACGCACCGGTCCGCACGACATTACACTCTACGATTGGCAGCGCTATCTCGATTTCGCCGACCATTTTGTTCGTTCTCAAAACTAAGATATCGTATATAATATCGGGCATTACCCCCCGAGAAGTTCTGCACCGCCGCAGTACATGAGAGGATGCAACGTATGCGTCTTGAAAACAAAGTAGCAATCGTCGCAGGCGCAAGCTGGGGCGGCATTGGAGCTGCCACTGCCTTCCGCTTTGCACAAGAGGGTGCTCGTGTCGTTATCAACGCGATCGATCGTTTCGAGAAGCTAGAAGAGACGGCAGAGCGGATTCGGAATATCGGCGGCCAGGTTGCAGTCGTAAAAGGTGACGTCGCCGATACCTCAGCCTGGGAAGCCATGGTTTCCACGGCCATCGAGCAGTTTGGTAAGCTCGATATTCTGGTTCACAACGCTTCAACCGCAGTGCTGAAGCGCACTGGAGATATCACCGACGAAGAGTGGGAGCGTAGCTTGAATGTTGCGCTGCGTGGACCGCTCTACGGCGTACGCTACTGTGTTCCTGAGATGATCAAGAACGGTGGCGGCTCGATTATCTTTATTTCAAGTGTAAACGGCACTATCACCAACCCCTTATTCGGCGTCTATAGCGTATCAAAAGCTGGTGTCAACGCCCTTGCCCGTAGTGTCACCATGGACTACGGACGCCAAGGCATTCGCTGTAATGCAATCGCCCCAGGCCAGATCGTTGGCGAACGAGAGACCCAACGCATGTTGGAAGATCCCTTCGAAGAGCGTATGTCGCGCGACTGTTACCCGATCGGCCGCTACGGTCGACCGGAAGATATCGCCAACTGCGCGCTCTTTCTGGCATCGGACGAGTCGAGTTTTGTCAGCGGAACCGTCTTGACGGCCGATGGCGGCTTAACCATTCAATCGCCCGAAGGCCTTGTTCGCCCATCCTTCCGTTCTCGTTGGCGCGATGACGTCTTGGTTCCCACACCTCGCGACGAGCTTCCCTTCTAGGCTCGTCGGCGCGTTCTAGCTTGAAGGAGCAGATCAATGAAGATTGGCTATTGTACTTGGGGCATGCCGACCGTTCCAGTCGATACCTTCATACCCTTCCTTTCCAAACTCGGCTACCACGGTGTCGAGCTGACGGTTATTCCCGGCTATACAACAGATCTCGCTTTGCTCGACCGCGCAGAACGCAAACGCATTCTGCAGATGCTCAAAGATTACAACCTCGAACTGCCCGCTATCGCGGCCCAAACCAGCATGGTCGAGCTCGATGAAGATCTCGCTGCTCGCAACTGGAAGCGCCTGACCGACGCTGTCGACCTGGCGACCGAATGGGCTATCGACGGTGTACCGCCCGCAGTCGATACCACTGTCGGCGGAAAGTCGGAACAGTGGGACGAACTCAAGCACGTCGTGTTCGAGCGCATGGGCGCGCTAGCCGCCTACGCCGCCGAGCGTGGCGTAACGATCGCCGCCGAGCCGCACGTCGCCAACATGCTCGATACGATCGACCGCGTTCTAGAGCTGCTCGATGCGGTTAGAGCGCCTAACCTCAAGCTGAATTTCGATATCAGCCACTTTAACGTTCAAGGCTATTCGATCGCCGAATCGGTCTCGGCCCTTGGCCCACACACCGTTCACACCCATGTGAAAGACGAGATCGGTGTTGTGCCCGACTATCAATTCCTGATTCCCGGCGAAGGTGTCTTCAACTACGTTGAGTATCTGCACGCAATGAAAGCCTGCGGCTACGACGACTATATCACCGCCGAAATCAGCATTATGGTTCAAAAACGGCCTAACTACGACCCGTTAGCGGCCGCCGAGCAAACCTACAACGTGCTCGCCAAGGCCTTTGACGAAGCAGGATTTGCACGATGAAGTTGAGCTGTTTGCCCGTTTCGCTCTATCCCGCCCTCGCTTCGGGGGTGATCACGCTACCCAATTGGTTTCATATCGCCAACACTCTTGGCCTCGATGGAGCGGATCTCAGTGTGGCGCACATTCAAGAGCGCACTCCGCACTATCTTCGCTCGTTACGTCAAGCAGCCAGCGATAATGGTGTTGAAATCCCCATGATCGTCACCTATACGGACTTTACACTTCCCGATGCGGCTCAACGTGCCCAACAGGTTGAAGATCTGCGCGCGTGGATCGCGGCTGCTGCCGAGTTAGGGGTCTCGTATCTGCGTGTCACTGCGGGCCAAAATCATGAAGGTATCACTGAAGAAGATGGGCTGAAATGGGCGACAGAAGGGCTCACGGCTTGTGTGGAAGAAGCACGCCAAGCGGGAGTCGAACTTCTTTATGAAAATCATGTGCGCGGCGCGCTCTGGTCTCAAAACGACTTTACCCAGCCCGTCGCACGTTACCTAGAAGTTGTCCGTCGCAGCGCCGAAAGCGGCCTGCGCCTGCTCTTCGATACGGCCAATCCGCTCGCTTTGGGCGATGACCCGCTCGCACTGCTCGATCAGGTCAAAAATCGGGTCGGCGCGATCCACCTGAGCGATATCCGCCAAGTCGGCACCTTCGAGCCGACCGTGATCGGAACGGGCGTGGCTCCCCACACCCAAATTCTGCGCAGTATGGTCGAGTCGGGCTTCGACGGCTGGATCAGTATCGAAGAGGGCAGCAAAACTGGCCTTGAGAGCTTCCACCACGCCGTTAAAGTGGTTGATCAGATCTGGGTCGATGTCGGAGGCAAGGCGCGCGCTCGTCGTAACAGCACTGCAGCATGCTAGCGTTAACAGAAGAAAACGAGAACTCTATGGCAGAACCAGTCAGTTTTTCGCTTAAAGATAAAGTCGTGGTTATTACCGGCGCGAGCAAGGGCATCGGCAAAGCCATCGCCGAAGCCTGCGCCCACTACGGCGCCGATCTCGCGCTCGGCAACCGCAATCTGGAACAAGGTCAAGCGGTCGCAGAGGCCTGCCGCAAAGCGGGCCAGCGCGCCGAGGCTTGGCAGCTCGATGTCGGCGATGTCAGCAGCATCCGCCGCTTCGTCGACCAAGTGCTCGAACACTACGGTCGCATCGATGTGCTGGTCAACAACGCCGGCGTCAATACGCCCAAGCCAGCCATTGAATACAGCGAAGAAGAGTACGACACGATTATGAATGTCAACATGAAGGGCGTCTTCTTTATGACGACTCTGGTTGGCAAAAGCATGATCGAGCGCAAAGTACCCGGTCGCATCATCACCATCACCTCGCAAGCGGGCGTGGTGGCGGGGGCCTTGCGCAGCATCTATGGCGCTGCCAAGAGCGGAGCGGGTCACTTAACCAAGTCGTTGGCGGTCGAGTGGGCACCCCACCAGATCACCGTCAACGCGGTCGCGCCGACCTTTACGCGCACGCCTATGCTCGAAGCTGCGATCAAAAACCCAGAATTCGCACGCAACTTAGAAAAGATCCCGATGGGGCGCTTGGCCGAACCTGAAGAGATCGCCGGAGCAGTGGTCTATCTCGCTTCCGACGCCGCCCGTATGGTCACCGGCCAGACCCTATGTGTCGATGGTGGCTTTACAACCGTCTAGCATCCTTTTTGACAGTGTACATGCCCTCAAGCTCACTCGATCGCATGTATCAACGGAGATACCTATGAGCACTAAACTTCGCGTCGGCATTATTGGCTGTGGTGGTATTTCCAACAACCACATTCGCGGTTACATCGACAGTGGTCGGTACGAGATCGTCGGTTTGGCAGACTTGGAAGAGGCGGCAATGGCACAAAAAGACGAGATGTTTAATATCTCGCCGCGCCACTACACCGACGCCCGCCAAATGATGGCGACCGAGCAACCCGATGTGGTTTCGATCTGCACTTGGCATGCGGGCCATGCGCCGTGGACGATCGCAGCAGCGACCTACAAACCAAAGGCGATTCTGTGCGAAAAGCCCATGGCCGATACCCTTGGCCACGCCGAGCAGATGATGATCGCTTGTAAGCGCAACAATGTGAAGCTGGCGATCTCTCACCAGCGACGCTTCCTGCCCGCCTACACGCTTGCGCGCAACCTGATCGCCGAAGGTGCGATCGGTAAGGTACAGATGATCCAGAGCTTCGCCGCCGACGGTCTGCCCAACTACAGCTCGCACCAGACCGATATGTACCGCTATCTGCTGGGCGATATCGAGTGCGACTGGGTGATGGGTAACGTCGAGCGCAAAACCGACCGCTACGAGCGCAACACCCGCATCGAAGATGCTGCGATCGGTGTCTTCCACTTCACCAACGATGCCGTTGCCTTGATACTGAGCGATGTAACCCCGACCGTCTATCAAGGCGCCCTGATCTATGGCAGCGAAGGTATGATCAACATGACCACCAACAACCTAATGCTGCTCAACAAAGACACTGGCGGCTCGTGGAAGCTCTTCGAGCCGGACGGTCAGTTCTACAAAGTTGCAGAGCTGGGCGACCGCTTCGAGTGGCAAGAAGCCGGTGCGGCTCAGGCGCTCGAGATGGCCGACTGGATCGAGGGCAAGGGCGAATTCCGCAACGAAGCTATCAACGGTTACAAGGCGCTGCAGATGGTACACGCCGTCTACGAGTCGGCCCGCATGCACGAAAAAGTGCTGCTGCCCATGGAGACGCGCGACAACCCGCTCGATCTGATGATCGACTCGGGCCATTTGGCACCACAGCGCCCAGGCCGCTACGATATTCGCGCCTTCTTGCTGCGTGGCGAGCGCATGAGCTCCGACAGCCAAAGCTAATCTGCCTCGCTTTGGCTCGAGAAACAGCCTAAATCTGGGCAACAGTCGGCAGGGATTCCGTGCTTCGGTACGGGGTTCCTGCCGATACAATAGCAGATAGTTCGCTAAGCGAATGAAAAGAACGCTACAAGCAAGGATAAAACGATGAGCAAAGCGATTGCCTACATTGGCACCTACACCCGAACCGAGCCCCATGTCGAAGGCAAAGCCGAAGGCATCTATACCTGTCAGGTCGATCTCGAGACGGGTGCGCTCAAGATCACCAGCGTGGCGGGTGGCGTGACAAACCCCTCATTTGTCTGCACCGACACCAACAACAACTTTCTCTACGCGGTGCAAGAGATCGAGCAATTCCAAGGCCATGCGGGCGGAGCCGCCAGCGCCTTCCGCATCGACCCCCAATCGGGCGCGCTCGAGATCATCAACAGCCAGCCGACCCACGGCGAGCACCCCTGTTATGTCAGCATCGACAAAACTGGGCGCTGGCTGCTGGTCGCCAACTACGGTGGCGGTAGCATCAGCGTGCTGCCGATCAAACCCGACGGCTCGCTGGGAGAGCCGACTGCTGTGGTCAAGCACACCGAAAAGCCGACCCATCATAATGGGCCGCACCCCCACTCGATTCTCGAGGCTCCGGGTGAGGGCAGCTATATTCTGGTGCCCGACTGCGGCCTTGATCGCATCTACGTCTACAAACTCGATACCGAAAAGGGGACGCTCACGCCACACGAGAAGCCTTGGACCATGCTGGCTCCGGGCGATGGCCCGCGCCACATCTGCTTCAACGCCGCTGGCAACTTCGTCTACTGCGTCAACGAGCGCAGTTCGAGCCTCTCGGTGCTGAGCTACGATCAGTCTAACGGCACACTTGAATTGCTGCAGACCGTCTCGACGCTGCCCGCCGACTTCTCGGGCGGCAATAGCTGCGCCGATATCCACATCAGCGCAGACGGGCGCTACGTCTATGGCACCAACCGTGGCCACAACAGCTTGGCGATCTTTGCGATCGATCAAAACAGCGGTCTGGTTGAGCTGGTCGGTCACTGCTCGACCGAAGGACGCACACCGCGCAACTTCGCCATAGTGACCGATCAGTTGGTGCTGGCCGCCAACCAAGACACGCACACGATCGTGCCCTTCAAGCGCGATTCGGCCAGCGGCACGCTGAGCCAAGCTGGGCCAGCCAACGAGGTTTTTTCGCCGGTCTGTGTTCACATTGTGCGCTAGCCCATTGAGAAAGCTCACACAACGACCAGTGGTCCGCAAGCACGCGGATCGACTGGTCGTTTTTTCTTCGCCAAGAATAGCAAATCCGCTTAAGGTCTGTCCTTCACGCAATGTAGGAACAACCAGAAACTGGCAAAAGAAAGCCAGTCACATTCCACTCTGCCGAAGGCCAAAAACGCAACCTGCTCAGCCGGATTTGGTACAGCTAGGGAGATCTTCTCTGGAAAGGAAGCAGTGACCCATGCAAAGGCTACGGATAGCACAATACGGCACCAAACACGGTCACGGCCCCGATAAGCTGCGCGCGCTGCTCAGCAACCCGCAAGTCGAGCTAGCGGGCGTCTACGAGCCAGACCCCGAGCGCCGTCGTATGCTGCAAGCGCGCCCCGAATTCGCCGATCTGTACTGGTACGAGCAAGCCGATCAGCTTCTAAACGACGCGAGCATTGTAGCCGTCGCCTCGGAAGGCTTAAACATCGAGAGTCTCGATCAGAGCGAGCAGATCATTCGGGCGGGCAAACATCTTTGGTACGACAAACCAGCGGGTTGCAACTGGCAGCAGTGGCAACAAGTAGTCGCTCTGGCCCAACAACAGCAGCTCCACATTCAGATGGGCTATATGTTTCGCTACCACAACGGTTTTCGCCAGATCGCCGAATGGGTCAAAAGCGGCCTATTGGGCGAGATCTACGCCGTGCGCGCCCAGATGTCGACCTGCATCGACGAGGCCCAGCAAACCCTGATCGCAGTGCATCGCGGCGGGATCTTCTACGATCTGGCGGGCCACATGCTCGACCAGATCATCTGGCTGCTCGGTCGTCCGCGCTCGTTTCAGGGCTTCTTCCAACAGGTTCAGAGCACCGTCGAAGGCTTCAAAGACAATACTCACGGCGTGCTGTGCTACGACAAAGCGCTTGCCAACATCGACATCGCCGCTATCGAAGCGCCCCCAGCCGCCCGCCGTTTCGAGGTCTATGGCAGCCAAGGCAGCGCGATCATGGAACCCTTCGAGCCAGCAACACAGCTACGCCTCTGCCTCAAACAGGCTGCAGGCGGCTATCAAGCTGGGGCGCAAATCGTGCCGCTTGTGCCGCAAAGCCGCCAAGAGCTCTACGAACGAGAGCTAAGCGCGTTTCTTGCTAGCATCAAACACAAGCAAGCTCCGGATCGCAGCTACCAACACGATCTGCTCGTCCAAGAGTGCTTGTTACAGATCACAGGCTATCTTTCCTAGCCTCATAGGCTCTTGGATCGTTGTATGTTGGGGCGGTCTTTCGACACACAGCTAGCACACCCTGCTTACGGGCGGGCTGTTGGTAGCCGTAGGCGGACGCGCTAGCAAGCCTCTTTGGGGTAGCGACCAAGCCGCCAGAGAGCTGAGATGAGCAAACGGATTCGATATCATTAGT
The DNA here is from genome assembly GCA_937902315.1 of uncultured Chloroflexales bacterium. Classification (GTDB taxonomy): domain Bacteria; phylum Chloroflexota; class Chloroflexia; order Chloroflexales; family Chloroflexaceae; genus CALGUG01. The sequence goes on along the minus strand of CALGUG010000047.1, from coordinate 113,358 downwards.
TAGTGTACCATTGACAATTCTATTTCTCGTGCTAAAATAGTGTCACTTAAACACTATTCAAGAGGAGTGCGAACCATGAGCATTTTTGACGGAAAGCGGCTAAGCAACGATATCTTCAAACTTGATATCGAGCGCATGCGCTCGGGCTGGTATTCCGATAAATATTTCGAAAATATCACTGGCATGCTGAGCGCGCTTGCGAAAGAGGGCTATCGTTTTAATGGGAAATCGAGCATCCTCGATGCTGTGGGGGTCGATCCAACCGGAGCCGCTATCGGTGATATCGAGGTCGAAATGCAATGGTTCACCCGCCGCAAGCCCTTCTCGCTGATCGCGGGCGTCGACAAAGCCTTGGCGATGCTCGAACACTGCACCGGCTATTACGAAGATGAGCAGTTTGTCAATACCTACTCGAAGCTCAGCGTCGAAGCCGTGCACGACGGCGTTATCACACCCTACAGCGGCGATCCGCTCCGCATTCTGCCCGTCATTCGTGTGCGCGGGCGCTACCGCGACTTCGCTCTGCTCGAAACACCCATGCTCGGCACCCTAACGCGCGCGACCCGCATCGCCACCAATGTCTACAATGTGCTGGTAGCAGCGCGCGGCAAACCGGTGCTCTTCTTCCCGGCCCGCTTCGATGCCCACGAAGTACAGGCCGCCGATGGCTATGCCTATAACATTGCGGTTCAACGCTTCAACAACGACTACAACCATCGAGTCGGCTCGTTTATCTCGACCGATGCACAAGGCGACTGGTGGGGCGGCTTAGGCGGCGGTACGCTGGCCCACGCCGCGATCGCAGCCTTCTTAGGCGACACCGCCCAAGCCATGCTGGCCTTCTGTGCCACAAGGCCGCTCGATGTGGCCCGCATCGCCCTAGTCGACTTCCACAACGACTGTGTGGGCGACTCGCTGCGGGTTATGGATGCACTCTTCGAGCGCTACCGTGCCTTGATGGACGAAGGACGCGAGCAGGAAGCCCTGCGCTACAAGCTCTATGGCGTGCGCCCCGACACCAGTGGCACCCTGCGCGATATCAGCGTGCCGCCTCTGGGCGACAAAGAGCTTGATCTAGGCGTAACACCTCGTTTAGTCTTCAACCTGCGCAACGCCATCAACGCGGCTTGGGAACGCTGGGATCTGCCCGAACGCTGGATCGAACCGGCTCGCCAATGGTGTCGCGATGTCAAGATCGTTGTGACGGGCGGTTTCGGACCCAAAAAGATCACGCGCTTCGAAGAGCTGGGCGTGCCGGTCGATATCTACGGCGTCGGTTCGTCGCTCTTCTCCAACAGCAACGAAGAAGGCACCAACAACGACTTCACCGCCGATGTGGTTCGGGTCAAGATCAACGGTCAATGGCACAATATGTCGAAAGTCGGGCGCATCGCCTGCGATAATCCCGACTTAGAGCTGATTCAAACGGGCGAATAAGGCTTCCAAAAGAGCCAAACGCATGCCTATGAGCGGTATGGAAGCAGCTTGAAGCGACCGCAAGCTCAGCTTCCATACTGTTCATAAGTGCAAGCTCGCCCGTACAACGCCGCAAGCGGGGCCAGTCTGGTATAATTCTGCTGTGGTTCCGCCAAATAGCGCTAATCTAACGCCTCATTGCGATCTGTATCGACAAGATCTTAGCCTGTAACGAGCAAAGTATCATTATGACTGAGCACGGCCCGCTGCGCTTCCAGATCAGCGAATCCGACCTGCACTCCTCACTCGAAGAGCTGATTTATGCCCACATCGGCCCGCGCACCAGCGAAGTGATCGCCCACGGCGGCGTGTGGGTCAACGGCCAACGCTATGCCGGGTCTCTTCCGCCCATCGCTCCGGGCGATGCGATCATTGTGAGCCAGCCGCCCAACGGTGCCTACGATCAGCTCGACCTCGGTCAAGCCGATATTTTGTACGAAGACGAATGGGTTTTGGCGCTCTACAAACGACAGGGCTGGTACAGCGGCGTCGTCCCTTGGGATATCCAAGGCAATGCGCTCTTCGCGCTCGAACACTTTCTGCGCCAACGCGACGGCGGCGAGCCTTACTTGCATATGGCTCATCAGCTCGACCGCGACACCTCGGGCATTCTGGTCTTTTCGCGCCACCCAAGCTGCAATTCAGCGCTCTATCAAGCCTTCAAACAGCACCAGACTCGCAAACGTTACCTTGCGATCTGCAGCGGCGAGCCACCCGCAGAGTTCGAAGTCGAAACCGGCCACGGGCGCTCGCGCGGAGGACGCTTCCAAGTCTATCCGCTCAGCGAGATCGGGCGTGTCTTGCCGGGTGGCACGCGCGTCAAACACGCCCACACCCACTTTCGCAAGCTCGAACAGCTCGACGGCGCCGCGCTGGTCGAAGCCTCGCCGATCACCGGGCGCACCCACCAGATCCGCCTGCACCTCGCCTATGGCGGCTATCCGCTACTGGGCGATACGCGCTACCACGGCCCCAGCAGCTTCAAAGGCATCGAGTTCAGCTGCCACTTGCTGCACGCCATCAGCCTCGAATTGCCCCACCCCAAAACCCAAGAGCCGCTGCGTTTACATGCGCCCTTGCCCGAGCATATGCGCGCCCTCTTGAGCGACTGGCAAGCCATCGAGGCCCAATTTCAGCAAGCTGACTAAAGCGATTCGCAGCTCGTCAACATGATCGGGGCCATGTTGTGATGATTCTGGCGCTCTGCTGCGAGATTGTTCATCATACTGGCGGAAGGACATATTCCTCCAAAAAGGTCCTAAGCGCGTCCGCCTACGGCTACCAAGTCTCTTTCCATCGCAAAGGGTCTCTATTGCGCAGCATTCGCTGCGACCTGCCAGCTGCAAGCAGCTGGCAGGTTCAAACGCTGTCTCTCGCTGCCACACCTTGAAGGCGAGACAACGACCACTCTGCCGAAGGCCAAAGAGAACTTATACCAAATCCGTTTAAAGACGTGCATGCTCTCCGCTCAGAAAAACAAAAAGCCGGGAAAAGGGTTGTGTGAGCACACAACAGAAAGAGTCACGTTCCGCTCTGCCGAAGGCCAAAGAGAACCTAATCAACCGGATTTGGTATTATATGATGGACCGAATGTTGGAGCACACAAGCCTTATAGCTGCTGGTTGGGAGGGACAGCGATTTGATAGCCGTAGGCGGACGCGCTAGAAGCCTGCTTTGGGGAAAAGAGCTTAACGCCAACGCTTTGCATACTCTGCAGCAAGCGCGAACAAGCCGTGAGGGATGCAGCGCTTACATGCCACATCCCTCACGACCAGAAGAGAAGCTGTATTCTGCTGAAGAGTAGGCTTTAAAAGAGAGCGCTCGCCAACTTGCGCTGATAGCTCGACACCAAGGGGTGATCGTTGCCTAGCAGCGCGAACAAACTGAGAATTGTCTTGCGAGCCGCATCGTCACCAAAGGCGCGGTTGCGCTGCACAATCGCCAATAGCTGCTTGAAGGCATCTTCATAGCGCTGCGTGCGCGCAAAGACAGCCGCAAGCTGATAACGGGCCTCGTAGTCGCTCGGCTGAGTAGAGCGCTCTAACAGCTCTTGCTCGTTGGCATCGGCAGCCTGCTTAAAGAAGTCGACCAAGCCGAGCAGGGCTTGGGCGCGCCCAAACAACGGCGAGCTGCCCGGCACTTCGCGCAAAAGCTGCGGGCCTTCGTCGTCGCCCATCGTGAGCAGTAAGCGCCCCAAAGCAAACAAGGCATTCGCATTCTGAGGATCGCTGCCTAAAGCCAGACGATAGCGCGCGATCGCCTCTTCGGGGTTGCTGGCCTCGAGCTGCTCGGCGGCCGCCACCAGGGCATCACCCTCGGAAGGAACGATTCGATTGAGCCAAGCGCGAACCTGCGACTCGGGCAGCGCTCCGGTGAACTCATCGACAATCTTGCCATCTCGGAAGGCTTTAACCGCTGGAATGCCTTGAATCCGGAAGGCCCGAGCCAAGCGCTGATTCTCATCGGTATTTAACTTAGCGAGCACCCACGATCCCGCGCCCGCTTGGGCCAAGCGCTCTAACACCGGCCCCAATTGGCGACAAGGGCCGCACCAAGGTGCCCAGAAGTCAACCACTACCGGGACATCATAAGATCGGCGCAAGACCTCTTGCTCGAAATTCTGCTCATTAACATCGATTACAACCTGAGCCGAATAACTTGTCATCTAGTTCCTCGCTTCAGGACTTGTTTTGTTGTGCCTGCAACACGTCATCAATTCGTTTTGCAACTTCATCGGGAGAACCCGACGCATCAATTGTATAACGAATACCGCTATTTTCGTAGAACGAGAGCACGGGAGCGGTCTCGCTATCGTACACCGCAATACGATGCACAATCGCATTGGGAAGATCGTCGGGGCGTTGCACCAACAAGCCACCTCGCGCTAAGCAAGATGCAACTGCGGCTTCATCGTTAATATGCAGAATCTCTTCAGGGGTCACACCGTAACAGAGACGTCGCCCACCAAGGCGATAGATCGCCTCGGAAACCGTCAGATTCAAGCTGATCACAGCCGTCAATGGGCGGTCTAGTTCGCGCAATATCTCGTCAAGCGCATGGGCTTGCGGCACTGTGCGTGGAAAACCGTCCAACAGAAAGCCTTTATCCTTGGGTAATGCACTCAGCCAACCCTTTACAACCGAGATCATAATGCTGTCGTCGGTAAGTTCGCCCCGCGCCAAACTATCGCGTATCTGCAAGCCAAGCGGCGTTTTGGCTGCCACCTCTTCGCGCAACATCTTACCGGTTGAGATCGTCTCGATCGGCCAACGTTTTGCCAACAGGGCGGCCTGCGTGCTCTTGCCAGCTCCAGGAGGGCCAAAAAGGATTATATGAGGTTTTTCAATTGCCACGGTGTTTCACTTCCCATTACAGAGAATACAATAGTGCGCCACATGTTCCACGAAACACGCACGAACAAGCCGCAAGCCAATTTGCTCATTCCAAGGCTCGCAAATTGTTCATAAAGACGTGTTCATAGGTTCATTTCGAGACTATAGAACACTCCTTCACAACGATAGTATTGTACCACGATCCATTCACACAATTGAGCCTGCTCGCCAAGCGAAGAGTTTTTGAACAACAAAGGACTCGTAATAGCAAATCCAGTCGATCACTTTCTTTTTTGGCCTTTGGCAGAGCGGATCTGCTAGCACAAGAAGAGGCATCCTTCGATACGAAGGATGCCTCTTCCGAGTTCATCTGCTAAGGAGAAACTACTTATCTTCTTTCGAATCTCCAGCGCCAGAGCGTCGCTTCCAACTGTACCAAAGCCCGGCCGAGCCTACTGCTGCTGCTGCCAACAAGAGCCAAGTAATCGGTTCCATTGTAGTACCTCGTTGATTTACTAGTTCGAAGTCGACAGGCACACTCTATCAAGCTGGTATTACTCCAAAATTACCCAAATATTAGAAAGGCAAATATTTCTACCAGCTAAAGTAGTAAGCTAAGCGCAGCGATGTTTAGGCGGCATCGAGCGAAGGCCATACCGCCAGCTTGGTGCGCACGCGGCGAATCACCTCGTCGGTGAACTCGGTGGTCGAAGCGTGGCCCTGCAGGTCGGCGGTTTTGATGCCGTCGTAGACCGCCTCGAAGACCGATTCGACGATCGCGCGACCAGCCAAAGTCGCTTGGTTGCTGCCCGCATACGAGAGCAGAGAAGCGCCCGCCAAAATCATAGCCATGGGGTTGGCGACATTTTTGCCGAACAGCGCGGGTGCAGTGCCGTGAGGTGCCTCGGCCATTACGACGCGTGTATGCCAGTTGTCGTCGAAGCTAATCAAGAGCGATTCCGAGCCAGCGATCGAGCCGAACATCTGCAAGACCATATCGCTCAAGCAGTCGCCATCGCGGTTAAGCGAGGGAATAACCAAGCCATCGCCCGCATTGGTGATCAGAAGGGCGTAGGTAGCGTCGATCAACTGCGGCTCGTAGCGCACCTGCGGATAGCGCTTGGCTGCCTCATCCATCTCTTCTTTCAGCATGCCTTCGTAAATGGGGCTGACGGTATATTTCGGCCCACCAAAGACCTTCGCGCCCAGCTTTTGGGCATGACGGAAGGAGTATTCGGCCACGGCACGGCAGTGGCGTCGCGTGATGCGCTCGGTGCGCATGGCAACTTCGTCTAAGCCTTCGCCTTCGCGCCACTCTTTGGCACCATAGGCATCGCCGACCGCCATACGAATGACCGCGACCGGAGCGTAGACGCCGCCGACAGGTCGCACACCCGGGATACGGCGCCCGGTGCGCACGATTACGGTGCCGTCGATTCGTTCGCGCAGCAGAGCGTTGGGGCTGCCCACATCGCCTTTGGTTTCGGGCGTGATCGTAGCAGCCTTCAAGCCCAAACCGGCCTGCACCATAGCGTCGGCGGCCTCTTCGACCACTTTGTTTTTCGTGGCGCGCCGATTCTCAAGGCTCAGGTCAAAGCGCTCGAAGTTTAATTCGATTCCGATCACATCGGGCGAAAGTACGCGCAAGGCTTCTTCTAACAACTCCTGCCCGGTCTGGTCACCTTCCAGCACAACAATGCTTTTGTTCATAATCTATCATCCTTATTGCTCAAACCTACATGAGGCAAGCCGAGAATTGTCATATCTCTATTGTACGCTTCTCTGCCAAATAGGGTAGCTTGTCATATATATTTTTAACGTATCTATCCGATAAACGTTGTGTTTGAGCCAATAAGATTGAGTCAATTCGAGCACCCGAGTCTCACCGCAGTGTCACCACCAGCCTACCGCAGTCTGACATAGCTATACTGATACTCAAAAGAACGCTGCTTCCACGTTGATAGAGATACAAGAAGGAGAGTGGTTATGCAAGTCTTTATCATTGCCAGCCTGATATCGATTATGTTGATCGCCAGCCTAGAGGCGATTCGCAAACCAAAAGCCGAACCCCATATTGATCTGGTGCTGCGTCGCGAGCAAGAGAAGGGCGGCATCAATGTCATTCCGTGGGTGTTGGGTTTGATTGGGACGATCGTTGTATTACGTTTGCTATTTGGAGCTTAACGAAGTGAATTTCAACTACGTTTGTTGTGAGAGCTTTCGCCCTGTAGAGCGAAAGCTCTCATACTTTTTTCTCCCGCTTTTTTGTTTTCCTAGCGGTACGAGCGTGTATGGCTGTAAAGGGATGAGGCATCGACGCGATATAAGCCTCTTGAGGCGGGCAGGCTGTTGGTAGCCGTAGGCGGACGCGGTTAAAGCCTTGTTTGAGGGTGGGAGCTAGCCGCTCAAAGGCTGAACTGAAGCGGATGCGATATGCTTCGATCTAGCATAGGTTTACAAACACAATGAGAGGGTAACTGAACGTTCAGCTACCCTCTCATTGTATGTCAAACGATTTTTACTGCTTAGGCAGCGGCTTCTTCAACCTCGTGGTTGCCACGGCCGAACCAGTTACGCCACTCTTTGTGCTCCCATACGACCAAGAGCTGGGCGGCGTTGAAGATCGACGAGAAGGTACCGCTCAACATGCCGATCAGCAGGATCAAGACGAAGTTGCGGATGCTATCGCCGCCGAACATCAACAGAGCGACCAGCGTGAAGATCGAGGTCAACTGGGTGTTGAGCGAGCGCGGCATGGTTTGGGCGATGCTCAAGTTGACGATCTCGTCGAAGGTCTGGTTGCTGCGGCGGTTGAGCAGATTCTCGCGGATACGGTCGAAGACCACGATCGTATCGTGTACCGAGAAGCTGATGATGGTCAGCAGCGCGGTCAGGAAGAGCGCATCGACCTCCATATCGATAAAGACGCCCAAGATCGAAGCGACGCCCAAAATCAGGATCACGTCATGCAACATAGCGATGATCGCACAAGCGCCATAACGGAAGGGGTGAGGCGCCTTGCGGAAGGAAACCGTCAAGTAGAACATAATCACCAGACTAGCCGCGATCACCGCGATGATTGCGCTGCGGGTACTCTCTTGGCTGACGGTCGCGCCTACGCTCTCTAAGCGCTCGCGCTGGACTTCGCCATACTTAGCTCGCAGACCTTGAAGCACGGCCTCTTGCTGGCTATTGGGATCCGAAGCGCTCAGGGCAACGGTTCGCACCAGTGCGGTTGCGATCTGCTTGCCTTCGATCTCGGTATTACTGAGCTGCACTTGAGCCTGATCGAAGCCGTTTTCAGCAAAGACCTGAGCGATCTCGTCGGTATTCAAGCTATCGATGGTGGCTTGCGGAAAGGAGATCTCCCAGAGCGCACCGCCGCTGAAGTCGATGCTGGGGCGCAGGCCGATGCGGAACTGGCCCTCAGTGACCAGCGGATGCAATAACAAGAAGTAAAGCCCTGGCAGAATCATTATCAGAGACAGAGCAAACCATATATAACGATGGCGAACGAGGTTCTCCATAAGAATCTGTACTCCTCACATACTAGATAACCATAGCCATCGCGACTACGCTGCTGGCCCTGTGTCTGTAAGAGCGGCTTCCTTCTGGTCTTCGTGATCCAAACCATACAGCCAGGGGTTGTACACCGAGCGAAGCGGCAGGATCAAACGCATCAAGGTTCGGGTCACAACAATCGAAGTGAAGAGGCTGATAACTACACCCATACCAAGCGTTAATGCAAAACCCTTGATAATGCTCACGCCGAAGCTGTTGCCGAACATGTACAGGATCGTACTGGTGATCAAGGTGGCTACGTTACTGTCACGAATAGCAGGCCACGACTCAACAAAGGCATCTTCAATAGCGTGGCGTAGTTCGCGTTTGCGGCGCAGCTCTTCTTTCAAGCGCGCAAAAATCAACACATTCGCGTCGACTGCAAGGCCAATAGACAAAATGAAGCCTGCAATACCGGCGAGCGTAAGGGTAATCGGAATAAGGCGATAGAGCGCAAAGGTGATGGCGGTATAGATCAGAAGCGCGACCACCGAGATCAGACCGGGCAAGCGGTAGTAGAAGATCATAAAGAGGCCGACCACCGCCAAACCGACGATACCGGCTACCAGACTGGCGTCGACCGAAGCGCGACCGAGCGTAGCGGTTACGGTACGGCTGGTCTCAACCTGAAGCGGAATGGGCAGCGCGCCGTACTTGAGCTGATTGTAAATGCTATCAGCATCCTCACGGGTTTGGGTCGAAATGATACCGCTGCCATCGACCAATGCCTGCTCAATGAAGGGGCAGCTCTGCACAACATTGTCGAGCACGATACACATCTGCCTGCCGACATTTTGCTGGGTGAACTGCGCCAACTGTTCGCGCGAAGGGCTGCGGAAAGCGAAGGCGACTGCCGGGCGTTGCGGCATACCCACAGCAGCTTGAGCAACGGCAGGCTGCACGGCACTGAGATCCAGATCAGCGCCATCGGTTACGCTCGGATAGATCGGGGTCTCCTCAAGGGCGAGCGTCTGGCTAGGAGTCGCCGAGGCTACGATCGGGCTACCGCTGGTTCGCACCAACTGGCCGACCATAAGATTTTGGCCCTGGGGATCGATAAATTCGAGCTTACCGGTACCGCGCAAGGTATCAATAGCCTGTTCAGGATTGGCTACACCAGGAAGTTCAACAATCAGGCGGTTTGTACCAGATGTTTGGACTACCGATTCACCTACACCCAAACCATTGATACGGCGCTCGACGACGCCAGCTGCTGTCTGCAACTGCTCAGCAGTCACGTCTTCTTGGACAGAGCGCAGCAACACTTGCGTACCGCCCTGCAAATCCAAGCCCAAACGTGTGCTTACATCGCGGCCCAACCAATTGTCGTTCGGTGCAAAGTCAATCCAAAGAGACAGACCTGTTACTATCAAAATCAAAATCAATAAGTAAAGGTTACGATTTCGCACAACAACAATACCTTCCTGAATTGTTAGAACGTCAACCCCGCTATTATAGTAGTTGCTATTGGCGCTGTCAAAGCAAACAAGCTCGGCCTTGTCAATTCCAAGCATTGGAGCAACGTAGATAGATTATAGCAAACCCGTTTATTTCCTTCAGATTGCTGCGGCTAGGTTTTGCCCCAAAAAGAAGGTCTCTGGCGCGTCCGCCTACGGCTATCAACATCCCGCCCAGCAAAGGAGTGTTCTATCGCCCTATGAAGCGCAACAGCCCAAAACAAAACCGAGGAAAGATAAAAGAGACAAGTTCCATTTTGCCGAAGGCCAAATAGAATGAAGCAACCGAATTTGGTATGAAATAGTAAAGTGCGTTGTTACGATTGAAAAACCGCAACAACGCATGATCAAGCAATAATCGCTGAGAGCCATCGGCTCAAACTGCGATCAAAGCAGAGCGGGCCTTGTGTGCTTGGCCCGCTCGCAGACTGATAGTCTTCTCGCCGACTAGTTACCAGCCAACAACTGATCGATGTAGGCGAACAGATTCATAGTGGTGGTCTGCTGGCCGTTCACAATGAAGGTGGGGGTAGCCGGGATCTGAGCATCTGCCGAGGCCTGCTGAGCAGCGTCGATCTGAGCGGTGTAGGTCCCACCGTTCAGACAAGCGTCAAACTTGGCGGTATCCAAGCCGAGATCGCGAGCATAGCTCGAGAAGGTGCTGGTCGGGTCGCCTAGATCAGCCCAGAGCGCTTGGCGCTTGAAGAGCACATCGTGCATCTGCCAGAACATGTTCTGATCGCCAGCACAGCGGGCAGCCTCAGCGGCCTTCTTAGCGTGCTGATGCTGCATCAGCGGGAATTCGTGGTAGATGAACTGCACCCGTCCGGTCTCGATATAGTTGCGGAACAAACGATCCTCAGAGGTGGCATTAAACGATGCACACGCTGGGCACTGGAAGTCTGCATACTCAATAACCTTGACCGGAGCATTGGGATCACCGATATAGTGGGTTCCAGCAGCTACCGTAATCTCTTTACCTTCAGCATTTGTGTAAGTATAGGGTTCAGTCAGGGTGCCCATGGGAGCATTGTAGGAAGACTTCAACAAGCTACTAATGTTTGCGTTACTTGCCTTCGAGTTATTTGTAGCTGCAAAAAAGACCAATGCAGCGCTTCCTACCAACAGCAGCGCGCCAACTACCCAGAAGATAATTGTAGTTGAAGAGCGCTTAACTGTTACCTGTCGGCCACGACGTGGTTGTGTTTTTGCCATATAAAACCTCGTGATAATAAGAATACAATAATCAACCTAAATCCAACACGCTTTTTCGGCGTGGAACACTAGCTTATTGCAAACTACACCCTACATGCTTATAGGTTTATGTAAGCTCAGCATTTTCTAAAGGGCAGCGCCATAATACGCTCGAGCTCTGCTGAAAGCCGAGCCGTTGATAGAGGCGGGCCGCATCGCCATTATCGAGCCGCGCATCGAGATCGACGTAGCGACAGCCCTGCTGTGCAGCATACGAGCAAGCCGCCCGGATCATAGCCGTACCGATTCCAGCGCCGCGCGCGTGGGGCGCTACGTAAAAATCTTCGAGATAGGCGTAACGTGTGGTCGCCCACGTTGAGAAGCGATAATTGAGCTGCAAGCAGCCAAACGCCTGACCATCTCGCACTGCTAGGAAGAAAACGCCAATCCCTTCGCTTATGATCTTCTGAATCAGGGGCACGAGTTTCTCGGGAGAGGGTATCGAAGCAGAGCCTTCTTCATGTGCAAGCGCTTGAATCAAGGGAACAAGCAGGTGTGCTTCCTCAGGCTGAGCGAGCCGAATATCCCATTGTGTAGCTGTATTCATGTTGCGTGTAACACCATTCTTGAAATCATATCACCTCATTATAGGCTGTGCTTCTAGGGCGGTCAAGGGAAATTTTGGGCTTTACACTGCCTCAGATACAAGCAAGGATAGCTTACAAAGGTCGCAGACTTAGCGCTTATGGCAGTTAAGCGCGGTATAATAGTTCTGCTCTATTCACAGCGTCTCGAACAAACAAATCATCACCACACTACCTGTTTAGAAGCCCTTGCCAACACAAATAAGGAGGTCATAGGTGTCCTACTTACTGGGCATTGACATCGGCACTTCGGGAGCGAAGGCCTTGCTGTGCGATTCGGGCGGCCGTGTGATCGCCACAGCAACAAGCGAATACCCACTCTTCACGCCCAAACCGCAGTGGAGTGAACAGAATCCAAACGATTGGTGGCGGGGTACCCAAGAGGCGATCCGCAGCGTTCTAGCCCAAGCCAAGGTCTCGGGCAGCGAAGTCAAAGGGATCGGCTTAACCGGCCAGATGCACGGCGCCGTCTTTCTTGACCGCGATAACCACGTTATTCGCCCCGCTCTGCTTTGGAACGACCAGCGCACCGAAGCCGAATGCCGCGAGATCACCGAAAAGGTCGGTGCCAGCCGCCTGATCGAGATCGCGGGCAACCCAGCCTTAACTGGCTTCCAAGCACCCAAGATCGTATGGTTGCGCAACCACGAGCCAGAAGCCTATGCCCGTTTGGCCCACGTACTGCTTCCCAAAGACTACATCCGCTTGCTGATGACGGGCGAATACGCCAGCGACGCCAGCGATGCAGCCGGAACGCTCTTGCTCGATCTGCGCAACCGCGACTGGAGCGACGAGATTCTGCAAAAGCTCGAACTCGATCGCGCTTGGTTCCCCAAAGTCTACGAAGGCCCCGAGGTAACGGGCTATCTCAAAGCCGATGTCGCCGCCGAACTGGGCCTGCCCGCCAATCTCCCAGTGATCGCCGGAGGTGGCGACAACGCCGCTGCAGCGGTCGGCACGGGCATCATTCGGGCGGGCGTGGTCAGCAGCAGCATCGGCACCAGCGGCGTGCTCTTTGCCCACAGCGACGAACTAGCCTTCGATCCGCAGGGCCGCCTACACACCTTCTGCCACGCTGTGCCGGGCAAGTACCATCTGATGGGTGTGACCTTAGCGGCTGGCGGCGCCTTCAGTTGGTTGCGCAAGCTCTGGAGCACGGGCCTGAGCCAGCAGCTCGACTACGACAGCATGACCGCCGAAGCCGCTCAGATCGAACCGGGCAGCGAAGGACTGCTCTTCTTGCCCTACCTCACGGGCGAGCGAGCGCCCCATCTCGACCCACGCGCACGGGGCGGTTTCATCGGCCTGACCAGCCGCCACGAACGCGCCCATATGACTCGCTCCGTGATGGAGGGCGTAACCTTCTCGCTGCGCGACAGCCTCAAGATTATGCAGCAGCTCAACGTGCCGATCAGCGATGTGCGCCCCACCGGTGGCGGCGGTCGCAGCCCGCTCTGGCGCCAAATGCAGGCCGACATCTACAAAGTGCCGCTCACGCGCCTGAACGCCGAAGAAGGGCCCGCCTACGGTGCGGCGATTCTGGCCGCTGTGGGCACTGGCATCTATGCCAACGTCGAGGAGGCCGTAGATGCAACCGTGGTCACCACCGAAGGCGTCGAGCCGATCGCGGCCAACAGCGCTCGCTACGACCGCGCCTACGCCATCTACCGCACGCTCTACAGCGCGCTGCGCGAGAGCATGCATGCGCTGTGGGAATTCTAAAGGCCTTATAAAAAATGGGATTCCGCTTTCCAGCGGAATCCCACCTCAATGTCGCAACAACTAGAGATTCTCTAAAATGCCTCGTACCAAAGCGCTGAAGCGCGGCTTGGCCTGCTCGCCCGCTTCGATCACCTCTTCGTGGTTGGCCGGAGGGCCATCGGGATCGGCGATGTTGGTGATCAGCGAGATGCCCAAGACCCGCATGCCACCGTGACGCGCCACGATGATCTCGGGCGCTGTCGACATACCGACCGCATCGCCGCCCCAGATTCGCAGCATGCGCAGCTCGGCGGCGCTCTCGAAGGCTGGGCCACTCAGCATTACATAGGTGCCGCTATGCAGCGTGGTACCCTGCTCGCGCGCTACCCGATCGGCGATCTCGGCCAGTTCTTTGTCGAAGGCGCCGACCATGGGCGGGAAGCGCAGACCCAAGCGGTCGTCGTTCGGGCCGCGCAAGGGGTGATGGCCGACCATGCCTGGCAAAAAGATCTGGTCGGAGATGCGCATCAGATCGCCCACGCTCCATTCGGGGTGCAGACCACCAGCGGCGTTGGTCACGATCAAGATCTCACAGCCAAGCGCCTGCATCACGCGCACCGGGAAGGTGACCTGCTGCATGCTGTAGCCTTCGTAAAAGTGGAAGCGACCGCGCATCACCGCTACATTTTGGCCACCCAACTGGCCGACGATCAGTTCGTTACGGTGCCCAACCACCTGTGAGGTACCGAAGCCCGGGATCTCGGCATAGGGAATAACCTCAGGATCTTTTACTTCACTGCCCAGCTCGCCCAAACCAGAACCCAAAATAATACCTACGCGAGGGGTGATCGAAATGCGTTGGGCAACGTAATCGCGCGCCCGCTGGATAGCATCAAAATCTGTCATGTCTCTTCTCTCAATTTCAAATATGTGCTAACGCCATTGTTGAATGCTTACACGAAAGCAACCGTATTGTTCTATCATACCAAATCTCGCCTAGTTGCCGGTTATAAAGCGGTAACTTTATCTGTTCATAGCAAATTCGATGATGTTGTTTACTTTAGGCCTTCGGCAGAAGCGTCGCGCTTAGGCACCCTTCTCCCGCAATGCGGGAGAAGGGCCGGGGATGAGGGCAGGCTAGCCCATCTGATAGCCGAAGGCGGACGCGGTTGAGATCGAATGGAAGGGTTGAGCACCTTCCGCCAGAGCGATACAAGCTGCTTGGACAGAACGAGCTCGTGCGGTTTTGGTAGGATAGAGACAAAGAAGGCCATGCCAGTTGGCACGGCCTCCTAAGCTCGGAGCGATTAGATGCGATTTAAGAGCTCACGCTTCTTCGTCTCAAATTCGTCGGTCGAAAGAATGCCCCGATCGCGCAGGGTAGCCAATTCCTGAATCGTGCGTTGGATATCGTACTGATTCTGAATTGGGCGCTCGTATTCGTAGGAATCCTGTGGTTCAAAGTAACCGTAACCGCGATCTTGAAAATGTTTGGCTTCAAGCATGTTGCGCTTGAATTCCAACGGTCGCGCGATATTGGTGAGCGTGTTAACACCTGTATCCGATGCGGTCAAGATTTCGATCGTGCCATAATCGAAGATGCGGCCCAGCCACGTTTGGCTCAAACCCACATCGTTGATCTTTTCTAGTGACGAATCGACCACACCTTTATTCAGAACGCCCCGTATTTGCAATACGCGACGATCGGTGATGATGTATTGCTCGCTGCTCCAACGTAGATAGTCGTAAAAACCGCTGATAATAACGCCTAGGCTAATCACCCCGCAGACCAGCAGCACCGCAGTCCCAGCCTGCATATCACCAACGCTTAATTCGGTGTCGCGAAAGGCTTCGAAGCCTACAACACCCGTAGCAACCAATAGTGCGATGAGTGTCAACTCGGCAGCGATATGGCTAATAAGCACAAAAAGATGCTGACGTGCGATATATAAGATCTTTTCGCCTCGACCGAGTAATTCATCGACGTAAGCCATGAGTGATCTCCTTCGAGTAAGCAATCAGATCAGGCAGGCCAGCAGGATGCCTCTCTGACGCAACTCTTCATAGCCCCTTTGTTTGTCCTCTGTTGTGTACGAGCCGCTAGCGAGATGAGTTTCAAGCCACAACAAAGTAACAAACGAGATGTTCTATAAACATTGTAACGCTTTTAGGATAGAGCTTTAAAGTGACGATTTCACGCTACACGACCGCTGCATATCAATTCGGGAGCGTTTTCATAATGACTATATACTATACCGAAAGAGCTACCAAATAGTACGCTAATCATCATACAAAAATCAACTACATACCTGTTATTTCCTCTAAGAAGGCAACAGTTTTGAAATCACGTTCGAGAATATGGCGTAAATAAGAACGCAAAACGGTCTTGACTTCTTCGCGAGTCGGCTCAGAGATCTGGAGCTGAGCCACATGGCTGAGCGGGTTGGTTTGAAGATAGCGCAAGACCTTAAAAGCGCCCAAGCTGATCACACTCGCTTGGCGATCGCTGTTGGCATCTTTGGGGCAGAGCATGCCGCCCAATTGCGTGCTAAAGCGATTGGCCTCCTCGGTTAGTAGCTCTTGGCAGACAGCGCAACGATGAAAGTGCGGTCGATACCCCAGCAAACCTGCCAGTTGAATCTCGTACCAGCGCACCACCAACTCTGGCGTGGGCATACTATCGAGACCCTTTAAGGTTGCGAGCAGTAACTCAAATAGGGGACGATTCTCTTCCTCTTCTTGCGTACACTTATCGAACAGCTCGGCGACATAGTAGGCATATGCCAAGCGGTTAAGGTCGGTGCGCAAATGTGTAAAGGGTTGGCGTACTTGGCTTTGCGTAACGATATCGAGGTTGCGCCCGAGCGCGAGTTGTAAGCTGCAGTGCGTGAACAGCTCCAAGTGGCCAGCCAGCTTACTCATGGTTTTGCGTACGCCTTTGGCCACCACGCGACGCTTACCTTCGGGCGTAGCCAGCAACAGCAGGCGGTCGGCCTCGCTAAAATCGCTCCGTCGCATAATAATCGCTTCACTTCGATAGACACGCTCTCGCATGTTGCACCTGCCCTGCCAGATTTATGCTCTGCCTAATCTATTGTACTGCAACTCGCTCGCAACAACCTGATCAATCTGTCCCGATTACTGTCCTTTTGTTTGATCGTCCTCAAGCAAGGAACGCAGAGCGCGCAAAGCGTCGGCTTGCATGTGAACCGCCTGCTGGCGCTGCTTTTGGTTGAGCATGCGCATAACCCGCCGCCGCAAAGCGTCGCTGGCCTCGCTATCGATCTCAAGCGCGCTACAAGCCGTAACATAAAATTCGAGCGCCCCGTAGAGGATCGTTAGATCGTGCTCGCTCAAGCCTGAATTTTGTTCCAGCTCGCCATCGCTCACCACTCCGTAGCCAGCCCGTTGTAATCGTTCGAGCAGACGCTTGGCTTCGCCTTGGTCGAGCTTCAGCAACGTAGGCGAGATCTGCTCGTGGGGAGGCATGCGCACCCGCCGATCGCGCCGCACCTGTTCGAGCAAGACCGGATCGACCGAACGCAACAAGACGGCTTGCTCTAAGCTGAGCTGACCGAGCTGGCCGCCCCACTCCTTGAGGGTGTATTCAACATTGGGGGGCAATGATCGACCGCTCTCCTGCTGCAAAAGTTCGATCAGAAAGCTCAGCTCGACGCCGCGCGCCAGCAAGCTCTGAACGCTCTGCTTGGTCAGCGTATAGCTGCCGTTCGAGGGCTGCCACTGCGCAGCACAGATCGTCCAAAAGCGCGCGTTGCACGAGGCGCGTGGCGGCAGAACTAACTCGAAGGTGCTTTGCACAAGCAAAGCTTCGTCCTCTTCCGGCTCCGCTCGTGTCTGTTCAGTCAGTAAGCTCTCGGCCAGAGGTGTGAGGCGAAAGCAGTCGATCTGTTTGGCGCTGGCACCACCCCAATCGACCAAACCCAAATAAAACAGGCTGCGACCGATATAGGCCGCAAGCAGTTGACCTTCAACCGCGTGCCAATGCTCGTAGCCATTGAGCGGGCGTTGCAAATAGTCGACTAGACCCCAATTGTCGTAACGCCCATCGCGCCGCAAAAAGTCGGGGTTTACCTGCTGCATCGACTGGATAAAAGCCTGCAAATCGATCCAGTCAGCTTTGGGAGCATCGGCTAGGGTACGCAGCACCTCTTCGCGAGTGGCCTTGAGGTCGCGTCCGAAAGGGTAGCTCTTGCTCTTTACGCCACAGAAATCGTCAAGCTCGTCTAAGGGGCTAAGCAGCCAAGCCTGCAAGAGCCGTCGCGAACGCTCGATACGGGGCAGGCGCAGCCAAGCGATGCCGTCGCGGGTTGGGATCAGCTCGAGTTTAGTCGAAATGCGTAACAGACCAGCTGCCAGCAACAGACAGCGCACAAAAAAGAGGTAGGGCCAGCTACGCTCGCGGGTGATCTGTTTGCTCTCGTGGCTATCGCGCCCCCAGCGCCGCGCGATACGTGTAATGCTGGTTTTATGCAAGCTAGCCTGGGGGGTCAGTTGCAGCTCGCCACGCTCTGCCAAGGCCATAAACTCGACGACGTGACGCTCGAACTGGAAGGGATCGCTCTTGCGCACAACCGCAGGCTCGTCGACAGTCTGAAAGCGAACACGCTTCTCGCGCGGCGCAACCTTGGGCAAGAATGGCAAGAGATCTTCAGGAACCAGATACCAGCGCCCGCCTTGTTGGCGCACCAGCTGTATCAGTCCCAGCGTATAGAGCCGCTCGGTCGCGCTCGGCGCTTGTTTTAAAGCCAGCAGATAGGCGCGTGGATTGGGGTAAGACTCGTGAGCGCGGATCGTGCCCCACTCGCGCTCAAGCACATGGGCAGGAAGGCGGGCGCCCTCTTCCGCTAAGAGGCGCATCAAGGCTTGATAGCTGCCTTCGTCGAGACCCGCCAACACACGGGTCACGCTCGTCTCTTGAAGAATCGCTTCGCCAAGCGCTTCAACGCTCCAATGCTTCCCGGTGGTTTGACCCAAACCCCACAGATACGCTATGGTATCCAGCTCTGATTGACCACGTTGTTGCAACCAGTTCAACAAAGTATAGTGTTGTCGCGCAAGATCCACCGAGCTATATTCTTCCTACTAGTTGCGGGAAATCGGTTGATAGATCATCAACCCTCTCATTATAAACTATGCCCAAAAGACACTCAAAACTAGAACACTATTTCTAATTATAGCTCATTTTTCCGCTATTTGGAGCCGTTTTGGGCATGAAAAAAGGTGTATGCACTCGCACATACACCTCTCAAGCTAGCTTTGTCTCCATAGTCACCCAGCTGCTAAACAGCTTCTAGCACCCCAAACAGAAATCTGTACACTAGGCAATAACTTCATCACCCAGTGGCATGAGGGCCTGAACCTGCGCCAAGAAATCGGCTTGTTGATAGGGCCACTGAACGATCTCTTCGTTCGGAGCGAGTGCAAGTGCTTGAGCGCTGTTGGCACGCATGAGCAGGAGAGGGAGTTGAACGGAAGAGGTGTAGCTGCGTAATTCGTTCAGTTCGGGCTCGGAAAGCAACTGGAGGTCAAGGATCAGCAGATCGGGTAGGCAGTGGGTTAGCTCTTGAAGGAGGCCTTCGGAACGGGTAAATTCGCGCACTCGGTAACCAGCTTCGGAAAGGACATAAGCGCTAAGTTCAAGGCGAAAAACATGCCTACTCGCAAGCAAGACGTCCATAATATACCTCACGGTAAAGTGTCTCAACACTGATAATCAATTTATATTATGAATAAATTATAGTAAATTTTATTGATTCGTCAAGATAAATATCGATTCTTTATATTAAAACATTTTATACACAATAAGCATTTTATGTAGTAAAGCATTACAAACAGCAAATCTCATGACTATTAACGTCGATTAAGTAACGTTTTGAGCATCTAGATCCGCTCTAAAGGGTGAATATCCTCAAAATCAATCGTCGCCTAACGCTTTACAAATGAGAATCCGAGCTCTTAACACCCATAAAATCGCTTCAATAAAAAGCAATCAGCCTGCAGGCTGTTCGCACAGCCCTAGAGTGTCACAACGAGTGTTCTACATTCCTCTAAACAGCTTTTAAAAACCGCTTTATCTATTTAGTAAAAAATCGATGTTGTATTTTTGAAGTGTTCTGGGCGCAATCCTCGTATCTCGTTCAGCTCTAGGCGGATAGGTTTCTTCCCTCAAAAAGGACCCTAGCGCGTCCGCCTCCGGCTACAAGAGCGTTTTCCGGCACAGTACGGCGCTTTCGCTGCGACCTGCCAGGCGCAAGCGCCTAGCAGGTACAAACACTGCCCTTCCTTGCCGAACAGCAATGAGCACACAAGCCGCATCACAATGTATTACGAAGTCCGTTTACAGACCTGCGCTCTTGTAAGCCAAAAACGGGAAAAGGGTTGTGCGAAATCTCTCACAACAACAATAGTCAAGTTCCACTCTACCGAAGACCAAAGAGAAACGAATCAACCGGATTTGGCATTATAGAAGTCTGTTTGAATTGGCAACTTTGGGGAGATCTTTCGGCACACAGCTACAAGCCTCGTTTGTTGGGCAGGATGTTGGTAGCCGTAGGCGGACGCGGTTGAGATTGAATGGGAGGACGAGAACTGGTCGCCACAAGAGTGAAGCGATCGAGTAAATGAGGCATTAGAGACAGGAGAAACCTTGTGCTTTGAGGAGACCGAAAGAAACAACCAGCCAACAAAAAGCGGAGAGATCGCTCTCTCCGCTATCTATATCAAGCCCGTTCAGAGCAGAATTTCGCGTTTAGATCGTTTCGTGACCGTTAAGGCTTTGCATTTGAGCCTCGTGGAAGACACCGACCACACGATATTTAGCATAACGCTGCTTCAAGAGCGTCTCAATGTCTTGATCCAAAATCTCGCTCAAGTGGCGCACAATCACACCACCTGCGATCGCCACCGCTCCCGGCACGTCGTTATGAGCGCCGCCAGCGGGTTCGGGAATGATCTCATCGGCGATGCCCATGCGATAGACATCTTGGGCGGTAATACGCATCGCTTCGGCTGCATCGGGTGCTTTGGAAGAATCGCGCCACAAGATCGATGCACAGCCTTCGGGCGACACCACCATATAGATCGCGTTTTCTAACATCAGCACACGATCTGCCACACCGATAGCGATCGCACCACCACTATTGCCTTCGCCGATCACAACCGAAATAATCGGTGTGCGCAGGTCCGACATGGTGAGGATACACTCAGCGATAGCGTTCGCCTGGCCGCGCTCTTCCGATTCGCGCTCAGGGTCTGCACCGGGTGTGTCGATTAGACAGAGTACAGGGAAGCCAAACTTCTCGGCGTGCTTGAACATGCGCAGCGCTTTGCGATACCCTTCGGGGCGAGCCATACCGAAGTGTCGTTGCACGTTTTCGCGTGTATTGCTGCCCTTTTGGTGACCGATAACCATAACGGTGCGACCAGCAAAGTTCGCGACTCCGCTGACGATGGCGGGATCATCGCCGAAGCGGCGATCGCCGTGCAGCTCAACGAAGTCTTTGCAGAGCGTGCGTACAAAGTCGAGTGTGTGTGGGCGCTGCTGATGGCGTGCGAGCTGAACACGATCCCAAGCGGTTAAAGGCTTTTGATCGGCTTCTTCGCTCGTATCCGTTTTGGGAGCCAGATCGAGCAAGGAAAGATCTTCTGGGCGAAGAGTCTGCGGCTCGGAGCTGTACAAACGAGCGATCTTACTCAACAAGCCACGCAATTCACTGCGCGGGCTCACAATATCGATCATGCCGTGCTCGAGCAAGAACTCAGCGGTTTGGTGCTTCGAAGGCAGCTTGCCCTTGATGGTCTGGTCGATCACGCGGCGGCCCGCAAAACCGATATTCGCGCCCGGTTCTGCGATGATGATATCGGCCACCGAAGCATAGGAGGCTAATACGCCACCATAACAGGGGTCGACCAGCAGCGAGATGTGGGGCTGACGCACCGCAGCCAAGCGGGTGAGGGCCAAGGTGATCTTAGCCATCTGCATCAGCGAGATCACACCTTCCTGCATACGAGCGCCACCGCTCGTATTGACGGTCAGCAGCGGCACACGCAGTTCGGCTGCCCGCTCTGCGGCGCGCGCCATCTTCTCACCATAAACGCTACCCATCGAGCCGCCCATAAAGCCGAAATCACAGATCGCTAGCACCACAGGCTGGCCTTCAATGCTACCTCGGCCACTAATGACCGAGTCGCGCAAGCCCGTGCGCTTCTGGGTTTCGAGCACCTTTTCGGCATAGCTTTCTTTAGGAGATACGAACTCAAGTGGATCGCCGGGTATTAAATCCGTATCGAACTCCTCAAAACTGCCATCATCCAAAATGTTGATCCACTCGCGCGCGCTAAGACGCATGTGGTATCCACATTTGGGGCAAACCTTAAAGGCGTCGTTCAACTCTTTTTGGTAAATAAGTTCACGACACGAAGGGCATTTTACCCACAGATTATCGGGCACATTGCTGTCATCAGCACGCTCTGCGGGGGTGAAATTTTTAGCAGTACGTCGGAAAAACTCTTTCATCGATACGTTCTGTTTTTATAAAAATGTTCGGCAAACCTGAGCATAAAGCAAGATATATATAACTTGTAACGATGCGAAGAAGTTGTATATAGATCTTTATATACGTCTCAGATTTAATAGATCAGGCCAGAGATCGGAGCATCAAGCTGGCATTATAGCATATGATACACCAATTAACTTGCGCCTGCCGCTGTTTGCCAGAAGTCTTCGATCTGTTTGCGCAGCTCAGCATAGGCGGGTGTCTCTAATTCTGGGTCCTCTTCCAGAATACGTTTGGCTTCCTGACGGGCTGCATCTAGCAGATGCACATCGGCAAGCTGAGCCACCTTCAGGTCGGGAGTACCGCTCTGACGCCGCCCCAAAAATTCGCCCGGACCGCGCAACTCTAGGTCGATCTCGGCCAGTTTGAAGCCATCAGTATACTGCTCCATGGCCTCCAGTCGCTGGGCCGTAACCTCGTTCTCCTGATCGCTGATCAAGATACAGTAGCTCTGGTGCGAACCGCGTCCGACGCGCCCACGGAACTGGTGTAACTGGCTCAGACCGAAGCGCTCGGCCCCTTCGATCAAAATGGTAGTTGCGTTGGGAACATCGATACCGACCTCTACCACAGCAGTCGCCACCAAAATATGGTATTCGCCCGCTCGGAAGGCCAACATCACCTCATCTTTCTCCTTGGGCAAGAGCTGACCATGGATCAAACCGATATTTAAATCGGGAAAGACCTCGGTCTGCAAGGTCTCTTGCATCTGAATAGCTGAGGGCAGATCGCTCTTCTCGCTCTCATCGACCAAGGGGCAAATCACAAAGGCTTGGCGGCCCTTGCTGACCTCGCGTCGAATATGCTTGTAGGCTTTGTCGCGCTCGCTCGAAGTGATCCAGCGAGTACGGATCACTTGGCGTCCGGGCGGCAATTCATCGAGCACAGTGGCGTCGAGGTCGCCATAGATCGTCATCGTCAAAGTGCGCGGAATAGGCGTCGCTGTCATCGAAAGCAGGTGCGGGTTGAAGCCTTTGTCCTTCAGACGGTTGCGTTGTTCCACCCCGAAACGGTGTTGCTCATCGACACAGACCAAGCCGAGGCTTTGGAAGCGAACATTGTCGGTGATAAGAGCGTGAGTGCCGACTACTAAGTCGATCTCGCCGTTCGCGATGCCTTCTAACACACGGCGGCGATCACGCACACCCAGATTGCCAGTCAGCAGCGCCATACGCACGCCCTGACCTTCCATATCGTCCTCTGCCGTCATGCCCAAGATCCGTTTGATCTCGGCCAAGCGTTCGCGCTCTTCAGCGCTTATGCCATCGTCTTCGGACTTGTCGGCGCTTTTACGCGGCACCCGCACCTGACCCAAGATCTTCTTTAGGCCGTTGTAGTGCTGTTCGGCCAGA
The DNA here is from genome assembly GCA_937902315.1 of uncultured Chloroflexales bacterium. Classification (GTDB taxonomy): domain Bacteria; phylum Chloroflexota; class Chloroflexia; order Chloroflexales; family Chloroflexaceae; genus CALGUG01. Next base: position 90,065 of record CALGUG010000047.1, on the reverse strand, counting down.
ATCTGGGTTGGCGCCATAAGGGCGCCTTGAAAACCATTGGCGACCGCTTGCAAAAGTGCGGCGGCAGCTACGATCGTTTTACCGCTACCGACATCACCTTGCAGCAGGCGCGCCATAGGCACCGGGCGGCTCATATCGGCAAAGATCTCTTCGAGAGCGCGGGCCTGGGCGCCGGTCAGGCTGTAGGGCAGCTTACTGAGCAGATCTTGGTGTACCTCGCGGTTGAAGGTCATGGCATAGCCGCGCTCGCCCTGCCAGAGCAGCTTGCGCCGCATCACGCCCAATTGAATAAAGAGAAATTCGTCGAAACCCAGCCGCCGTTTGGCCCGCTCGAGCATGGCGCGGCTATCGGGAAAATGCATATTAGCGATGGCCGTAGAGAGATCAAGCAGCTTGTTGCGTTCGCGCACATGGGGAGGCAGGTAGTCGGGCAGCATAGGCGCAGCGCGATCGACCACCATTTTGATGATGTTGCGCGCATTGCGCTCTTGCAGACCTTTGGTGAGTGAGTGAATCGGTACCAAACGCCCGGTATGCACCAACTCGTCCTCGGTATAAGCCTCCCACTTAGGGCTGGTCATCTGGCGCATGCCTTGATAGGTGGTCACTTTGCCGCTCAAGACGATTTTGCGCCCAACATAGAGCTGTTTCGACAACCACGGCTGGCGGAAGAAGGTTACCCGCAAGGTGCCGCTATCGTCGCCCACCGTTACTTCGAGCGCGCCGCCACCGCTCCGCATGCTGAAGGTGCGCACATCGATCACTTCAACAATCACCGTTTCGTCGGCCCCGATCTCGAGATCGGCGATGCGCTTACGGCTCGAAAAGTCGTCATAGCGATGTGGGAAGTGGTACAGCATGTCGCGCACGCTGCGGATACCTAAACGCCGGAAGGAAGTGGCATTGGCACGACCGACCCCGGGCACTTCTTCGATCCCGCTATCGAGCGCCAAGGGCGGCAGCGGTTTGGCATTGGCGAGCGAGATGCGCGGTTTCGCGATCGCAACTTTGCTAGGAGAGGCAGCAGCGACACTTGAGGACGTCTGTTTCTCGTTCTTAAAGAGGCTACGCAGATTCGCTAAGGCCTGAGTCAACATGGCGCGTCGCGCATTCAGCGGCTGAATCTCGTAACCTCGCAACAGCGCAAGGCTCTCTTGCACAACCGGATTTTGCAGCGCAGAACCGGCTCGGGTGCTCCAAGTGTCCAGAAAATGCTCTAAGCCACCCTCATGGGCTTGATCGCTATAGCCAAGCTTTTCTTCGGCAACAAGGGCCTTACCAAGCTGAATAATCTGTTCGCGGTCGTGGGTTTCCATAGTATTTCAGTACGCTTGTTCTAAGAGGCTCTCTTTATTATAGCACCCTCGACTATTGTACTGGAAAACAGCAAGCGAGCCGTCCGCTTGAACGACGATCTGTAGCAGAGATAAAGCCAATCTATCCCTGTGATAGCAAATCCGTTTGCCTACTTCTGCGCTCTGGCGGCGAGGTCTATACCCCAACGAGACCTTAACCGCGTCCGCCTACGGCTACCAACGGCCCGCCCGCCACCCGAGGTGTATCTAGCTCCCCAGCGAAGCCGCCCCCATAACACCAAATCCGCTTGATCACATTCTCTTTGGCCTTCGGCAGAGTGGAACGTGATCATTTTTGTTGTGCGCGAAATGTCTCACAACCCTTTTCCGTTTTTGCGTCACAAGAGCGCACGTCTGTAAACGGACTTGGTATGACTCAAACAGATTTTGTATAGATACAAAGCCAAAAAGCTATGAGATTCTACGTTTGAAGGTAGAATCTCATAGCTGAAGGCGCAATATCTAAAAATGGCTGTGTCTAAGCCCGTCGAATGCCGTTCACGCCCAGGCCGCCCGGGCCGATGTGGGTTCCGATCACACCGCCCATCTGAGCGATCACCAGCTTATCGGCAGACGACAGACCGGCCTCGATCAAACGATTGGCCAACTGCTGAGCCTGATCGCGATCTGTGGTATACAACACCGCCAAATGATCAACAGGGCCTTCGGCAACAGCAAGCTCCACCAAACGCGGAATAATGCGCTTGGTTGTGCGCACCTGTTCGAGCGGCTGCGGCTCGCCATCTTTCACGAAGATAATCGGTTTCACGCTCAAGAGCGAGCCTAGGAAGGCTCGGGTTCGCCCGATTCGCCCACCCTGCTGCAGGTAGTGTAGCGTGTCTAGCCCAACATAGAGATAGGTTCGATCGCTGAGCGAACGGACAAGCTCGCGGATCTGATCGATACTCTGGCCTTCTCTGAGGGCTTTGACGACTTCGATAGCGATGAAGCCGAGGCCCATTACGATCTGGCCCGAGTCGATCACCTGAACCTTATCTTCGCCCACTAGCTGAGCAGCTTGCTGGGCCGCTCGAATCGTTCCACTAAACTTCGGATGAAGATGTAACGATACCACGGTCGAACCATCGGCAGTCAATCTCCGATAGACCGCTTCAAAATCGCCCAGCGAAGGCTGCGAGGTGGTCGGCATCACCTGGCCGGGCTGCGTCAGACGCTGATAGAAAGCGTCTTTGCTGATATCGACGCCGTCTCGAAAGGTTTCACTGCCAAACTGCACAGAGAGCGGTACAACTGTGATTTCGTACTGTTGCACCAGTTCTTCGGGCAAGTCCGCTGTGCTATCCACAACTACTTTAACCACACTGTCTCCTTTGGGTCTCTTTCGATTGAATACAATCTGTTGTAAAAACGTACTTCTGTAACAGAATCGCCCAATCTACGACAGTTAGCTGCTTCCTACCAGAAGAGCAGCCCAGTATTCGCTCGACCACCTGTATGAGCGCATGAGGTGCACCACAGGCTCCTGCAACAAGCCTTAATCTTCGGTACCTTCGTAGACCACAACGCCCATGGCCGCCGGGCCGAGGTGGGCCGAAATGGTTGATCCGAATTGGGCGATCTGAACCCGATCACGCGGGAAGATGATATCGACCTTTTCAAGGAATTTATCGATATCTTCCGGCGTGGTAGCGTACAAGGCCACGACCTCTTGTACACTTGGGAAATCTTCCACAAAAGTATACAAGCCTTCGATCGCTTTGGCGCGGGTACGGGTTCGCTCGTAGGGCACGATCTCGCCTTCGTCGAGAATCAGCAGTGGTTTGGTGCGTTGCATCGAGCTCAGCACAGAGCTAGGGACAGAAAGGCGTCCGCCCTGTTCAAGGTATTCGATATTGTCAACAAAAAAGACTACATGGGTGTGCTGAATCAGCGAGTTGATCAGCAAGGTGATTTCAGATGGCGGCATACCATCGCGGGCAGCGCGCGCCGCCGCGATCGCAACCCAACCAAGACCCATCGAAGCCAATTTACTATCGACAACCTCGATACGAGTCAGCGAGGCGGGTAGCTTCGCACGAGCTTGACCAGCGGCGCGGTAGACGCCACCCAAGCGACTCGAGAGGTGGATAGAAAAGATATATTCATATTCGAGCGCTAACTTACGATAGAGCTGCTCGAAAACAGCAGGGGCAGGTGCCGAAGTACGTACAGGCAGCGACGTGTCTTGCAAGAGCGAAAAGAACTGGTCGTTGCTGATATCAACCCCAGCACGATAAGTTTGGCCGCCAATATGTGTCAACATCGGAACGACTTCAATACCAAGTTCGCTCGCGATCTGTGGTGGAATATCGGCGGAGCTGTCGGTTACAATCTTAATACCAGCCATAATATCCTCGTCTGTAACACGTTTCTATGATACGTGATCAGTAATGAATTATCCGTTATTCCTGTTAATAGAGCATTCTGTTAGGGGCAAAACACTCTATTCGATGCCCATAATATAGTCATAGTGGGGTTGATCGCCCGCTTGAACTTCAATTTCTTGATCAGGATACGCCTGACGCAAGCGCTCGGCAAGGGCCTCCGCCTCTTCTAGCGTAACCTGTTGCCCATAATACAAAGTGAGAACATCATGCTCATCAAGTTTAGCTTGCGCCAAAATAGCGTCGATCAGTCGATCTTGTTGATCGTCTGCCAGCGCTAATTTACCATCGAGCAGGGCGATGATTTGACCCGCGCGCACAACCACACCATCAAAATCAGCATCGCGCACGGCCTTGGTGATCTCGATGGTAGTAACATTGCCCATAGCGCGTTCCATAGCCGCTGTGTAGGCAGCGAAATCTAATTGAAGATTGCGCCCCAGCAGCGCGCTGATGCCTTGAGGCACCGTTCGAGTGGGCACAACGTGAATCGTCTTTTGGCTCAGGCGCCTTGCCTCCTCCGCTGAGCGAATCACATTGCCGTTGTTGGGCAAAACAACGATCTCGTTTTGAGGAATAGCCTCGATCGCCTCTAAAATATCTTGGGTGCTTGGGTTCATGGTTTGGCCCCCCAAAACCACCGCATCGGCTTGCAGGCCCAAGAAGAGCTCAACAAAACCTTTGCCCGGCGCGACAACCACCGTCCCATAGGGCGTGCTATGGCTTCTGTCGCTTGGGTAAACCACCCCAGGAAGCACCTTCTGTTGCGCGGCCTGCTGCTGTTTGATCGCTTCACGTTGCAAATCCATATTGGCGATCTCAACCTGTGTGATTGTGCCGCGCTCTACCAAATAGTTCAAAATATCGCCTGGGCGCGGAGTATGAATGTGAATACGAATCAGCTCCGTGTCGCCCACCACAACCACCGATTCGCCAACGCTCTGCATATGAGCACGGATCTCGTCGAAGGCAAGATTTTCGCCGCTCAGCAGCACATTGGTACAAAAGCCAAAGCCCTCGTGAGGGCCATCGTCTTCGACAGTTGCGAACTGTTCTTGCTCGCCGGAATGCGAAATGTATTCTAGCGAATCGCCTCGCAATGTGCGCAGCATGCCTTCAAGCACAACAAAATAACCCTCGCCACCTGCATCAACAACTCCGGCTTTGCGCAAGACTTCGAGCAAGTCGGGGGTGCGGTCTACCGAAGCGCGAGCGCCAGCCACCGCCGCAGCTAGCACCTTCTCCAAGCTGGTTGACTCGGCTTGCAGCGCCGCCTTTGCAGCTTCCGCTGCCTCTCGGCTAACCGTCAAAATCGTGCCCTCGCGCGGTTCGCTCGCGCCACGATAGGCGGTGCGGCTCCCTTCAACAAGCGCTTCGACCAATAACGCAGGATCACAAAGATCATGCCCAGCTAAAGCGTGAGCCATGCCTCGCAAAATCTGCGAAAGGATCACTCCAGAATTACCGCGCGCTCCATACATCGCTCCGGTCGAAACGAGCCGAGCGATCTCGCCCACCGAACTATGTGGGTTTACCTTCTTGAGAGCCGCCGATAAGGTAAGATTCATATTTGTTCCCGTATCGCCATCGGGAACTGGAAAAACATTGAGGGCATTGATTCGAGCAACCTGCTGTTCAAGCCATGTTGCTGCACCTTGGAACAGTGCTAAAAGTTGGATACCGTCCCAGTGCTGTTCTAATGACCCGTGTGGTGTAGGGGTATTCATTCCTGACTCACTCGTAACCCTTGCACACGTACATGAACGTGTGTGACTGGCATACCAAGTGCGCTCTCAACTGCATAACGCACTTGTTCTTGCACATTACGTGCCACTTCTGCGATGCGGGTGCCGTATTCTACAATCACCGAAAGGGTGATCTCGATACCTTCATTGCGAACCCGTATCTCAATCCCTTTGTGCATGTCTTCGCGGCGCAAAACGTGTGCTACGCCCTCGCGCAAATTACGCGGAGCCATACCTACGACACCATAACATTGGGTTACGGCCCGCGCAGTAATGGTTGCAATAGCACGAGGGGCAACTTCGATCTTCCCAGCCGGAAGTTGCCGCGAATTCGGTTGCACGGATTGTTCTTCGCTCATACTCTATTCCTAAAATCCTGTCAAACACTTGCCCGAGATCTTGTCTCGAAAGATCGCCATTAGGTTCGCATACTGCGCACTGTTTTCATCCTAACACTTGTAGGATACAGCAGACCGTAGCAAAACATCATTGATCTATCGCCACCCACCCATCAAACGCTACAAACGAGATCGAAGACCATGTCTCAGGCACACATAAGGCAAAGTGCATATCTAAATCAAACAAAATAAGCGTTTCTACATCATGGCTAAGGTTGCCAAAGGCCTCATCCTGTGGTATATTTCACTTTCAGTGTGCCTTATAACATTTTAGATATAGTCTTACATGGAGCGTTGATAAACCATGGCTAAGTGTCAAGTATGTGGCAAACACAAGATGTATGGTCGCAATGTGAGCTTCTCCAAGCGCCACACCAGCCGCGTGTTTAAGCCCAATATTCAAAAAACAACCGTTTCGATCGATGGCACAGCGGTCTCTTTGAAGGTCTGCACGCGCTGTCTGCGCACCCTGGCCAAGACCCGCTAAACCTATTTCGGCTCATACCAAGCAAGCCAGGACTCTGCATAGGGGTTCTGGCTTTTGCTATTGAGGAGCAAGACCATAGCTATCCGCTTCTTTAACGAAGTGCCCGCTATTATAGCCGATCAAATAGCAGCATGCAATAGTATTTTTCAAGCTTAAGCGGATCAACTGTTGCTCACTCTTGCTTGCTCAACAGCTACGAATCATTGCTACATTTAGCCCCAAAAGAGTTCTTCTCTTCCCCTTTCAATCGATGCCTTACTGAATCCTCTTCGCTATAATCTTCACCGCTCAAATCTTCAAAAGATCACTATTTTTTGATACCCCAAACATACAATTTTCCAATTGTTCCGCTAGAGTAAAGACGTTTCTGACTAATAAACGCACATTTCTGTCAAATATGTCTATAGTGTAATGTTTGCGCGTGTGTCTCGCTGAAAAGAAAACCACAAGTCGTAGTATTATATTCCCCTAAGGCAAAACTCCAAAAATAAAAATTACAAGTCTGGAAGACAATTTTTAAGCGCATATCTAATATACATGCACATTTCCAATTGTCATATACCTAGCACAGTACTAGTACCATCTTACTCCCCCATGGGTTTTGTATGACAATAGGACAATATTCTTATACAAAAAATAAACTTTTATTCATATAATGACTCTGTGATGGTTAAAAACTTTATATCTTAGGTGTAGTGCAACAAAGATCATTTTTCTCTTTGTTTCCTCTTCTACCTACAAGTAACCTAAGAGGCACATATGCGATATATATTTCTTACAATTGTACTATTTAGTACTTTTTTTCTTATTGATGCTCAGAATCTTCAAGCACAAAAAAGCAGTGCTTCTTATACCATCTATTTACCCAGCATTCAGAAGCCAAGCGATGCAAGCACCGTCGATATCCCTGAAAATATTCAATTCGTGCTTGATGAAATAAATCGTATTCGTACTCAGTCTACCGCAAGCGCAGCAGGCTGCCCGATTCTGACGATCTCGCCCGAACTGCAGCAAGCCGCTACCAAGCATAGCCGGAATATGGCCGAAGCAAACTTCTTCCAGCATAGAGATCCGAACGGCAACGAGGTATATGAGCGCGTTCTAGCAGAAGGCTATAATCCGAAGGTCGTCGGCGAAAACATCGTAGCTGGTTACGATACAGCCGAAGAGGTCGTGGCAGCTTGGATGGCCAGCCCGAGCCACCGCGCCAATATCCTTGACTGCAGCTATACCGAAACCGGAATCGGCTTCTTCTATCAAGACAACGATCAAAACGACGTGCTGCGTTCCAACGGCCAAGTCAGCGGTCCCTACTTCAGCTACTGGACTCAGGTCTTCGCAAGCCGTTAAGCATACACTACAAGCAAATCCGCCTAAAGTCGGCACTCTCGCAATCTGCAAAGAGCGAGAAAAGGGCAAGAGTTGAACAGCGCTCTGCCGAAGGCCAAAAACACAACATAGTCAGTCGGATTTGATACAAGACTGCTGATCAAGGCGCTTCAAAGAGCTTGCAGATCAGCAGTCTTTTGCATGCAGCCTAGCGAAAGCAAACCCGCTAGCCTAGAACAAAATTGACAATTCTTTCATCTTCATGATACGATGGTGCTACCTTTAATCCAACCCCGTGAGGTTGAGAAGGAAACGTACCCTATGATACCTTCCAGCGATCTGTTGCGCTGTACAGTTTATATAGGATGTTTCACCCTACAGCCACACACGGTGGCGGTAGGGTTTTTGCGTTTTTAGTAGCTTTAACACATATACATTCGCCAGAGAATCAGAACACTAATGGTCACATAAGGAGCGAGAGCATGGCCCTGAGTGAAAAGCAGATTTTAAAGAGCGACGATATTCGCCGTGCACTTGTGCGTATTGCTCATGAGATCGCCGAACGCAACGATGGAAGCGAAAATGTTGTATTGGTAGGGATTCGACGTCGTGGTGTCTTCTTGGCCGAACGTATCGGCGCTGTCATGGAAAGCTTCGACCACCAACCAGTTCCGCGTGGCCAGCTCGATATTACGCTCTATCGCGATGACCTTAGCCGTAAAGGCCCAGCCCCAATTGTGCGCAGAACCGAAATCTCGACCAATATTACGGGTAAGACAGTGGTACTGGTTGACGATGTGCTCTACACCGGGCGCACAGCGCGCGCTGCCCTCGATGCCTTGGCCGATTTAGGCCGACCGGCCCGCATTCAATTGGCTGTCTTAGTCGACCGAGGTCACCGTGAACTGCCGATTCGGGCCGACTTTGTTGGTAAGAACGTGCCCACTTCGCGCGACGAACGCGTCGAAGTTCATCTACAAGAGGTCGATGGCGGCGAAGACGAAGTGGTTATCGTCAAAGAGGCATAATTTTAGATCGTTATGGATACGGTAGGCCATAGACAAAGCCTCATAACTCTTCTATACCAGCGGCGCATACCACTTGCTACGCGACGCCCAACTGGTCTCTATTTTCGTTCCTCTCGCAACCTAACTGCGTTTGATTCGCTACATATACTGCACGCACCATATGCAGTCCTCCCTCTTTGTGATTGGTATTCATCTCTTGTGCGAAGTAGAGCAGGTCGATTGATTGCTAGGGCCTTGGGAAACATAGCGATTGAGCGACGATCCCTCCAAGCGCCTATTACCTCCTCATGGGATTCTGTTGTACAAGCAACAAAGGAGACTTCCTTTTATGGATCTGCATAAGCATGTCCTTGATCTCGACACCATGACTCGTGATGAGATCGAAGATATATTTGACGTCGCCGAGAGTATGAAAGAGGTACTTTCGCGCGATATTAAACAAGTTCCGGCTCTGCGCGGCAAAAATGTCGTGAATATGTTTTATGAAGAGAGCACGCGAACCCGCATCTCGTTTGAAATGGCGGCCCGCGCACTTTCGGCAACCGTTGTCAACTTCAGCGCCAAAGGGAGCAGCGTCGAAAAGGGCGAATCGCTGGTCGATACGGTGCGCACCATTCAGTCGCTGGGAGCCGATGTGATCATTTTGCGCCACAAAGAGAGCGGCGCGCCCTACTTAGCGGCTCAGCACTTCCGTGGCTCGATCATCAATGGTGGCGATGGTCGACATGCTCACCCAACCCAAGCCCTGCTCGACATGTTCACCATGCGCGAGCGCTTCGGGCGTGTCGAAGGTCTAAAAGTCGTGATCGTTGGCGATATTCTGCACAGCCGTGTGGCGCGCTCGAACCTATGGGGTCTGACCAAACTCGGGGCAGAAGTGATCTTGTGCGCCCCGCCCACTCTGCTGGGTCCCGCCGCGTTTTGGCGCGAAACCTGGCCCCAAGTTCAGATCCGCGATACGCTCGATTCGTGTATCGCAGGGGCCGATGTGATTATGGCACTGCGATTGCAGCGCGAACGTCAACAGAGCGGCCTGCTGCCCTCGTTACGCGAATACAGCCGAATCTATGGGCTCGATAGCAATCGGCTGGCACGGGCCAACAAAAACGCCCTGATTATGCACCCGGGCCCCATGAACGTTGGTATCGAAATTACGCCAGAAGTCGCCACCTCGGCTCAGTCGGTGATCGAAGAGCAAGTAACGAATGGTGTTGCAGTGCGTATGGCGCTGTTGTATCGACTCGCAGGAAGCGCTGAATAAGACGCTCGCAGATCGACGAAGCGCTCTTCGTCTTGATCGCAGCTCTTCCCTACTGTATTGAAGGATGATCTATGCGTTACTTGATAAAAAATGGTTCGATTATTGATCCCTCGCAGCGGGTCGCGACGATCGGCGATGTATTGATCGAAGATGGCAAGGTCGTTCAGATCTACGATATGACCCAGCTCGCCATGGAACCGCTGCCCGTCATGGAAGATCTAGAGGTTATCAACGCGCGCGGCTGTGTGGTAGCACCGGGCTTCACCGACCTGCACACCCACCTGCGCGAGCCGGGCGAAGAACACAAAGAGACGATCGCCAGCGCCGTCTTGGCGGCTGCGCGGGGCGGCTTCACAACCCTGTGTGCCATGCCCGACACCAACCCAGCCCAAGACAACGCCGCTGCGGTACGGAGCCTGCGCCAAATCAGCAAGCGCACCAGCCCGATCCAGATCGAAGTGATCGGCGCGATTACCATGAACCGCGAAGGCAAGCAGCTGACCGAATACGCCGAACTGGTCGAAGCGGGCTGTATCGCTTTCAGCGACGCCGACCGCTCGGTGGCTGACCCCGCAATTATGCGCCACGCCCTCTCGTATGCGGCCATGCTGGGCGTACCGATTATGAGCCACTGCGAAGAGACCCGCCTGAACAAAGGTTGGGCCATGCACGAGGGTGCAGTCAGCATGCGCTTGGGCCTGCCCGGTTCGCCCTCGGCTGCGGAAGAGGTGCAGGTAGCGCGCGACATCGCGCTGGCCGAGCTGACAGGCGCACATCTACACATCAGCCACATTAGCACGGCGGGCAGCGTCGCACTGGTGCGAGCAGCCAAAGCGCGCGGCGTACATGTGACCGCCGAAGTGACTCCTCACCACCTGACCCTCAGCGACCAGTGGGTGCTCGGTTCGCTAGCCCCCGAGCCGAAAGAAGAGGCCGAAAGCAAAGCTGGCAAACGTGGCCGCCGCAAAGACCAGGGCCTCGGGCTGAATAGCTGGCTCAACCCGCGCCTCTTGCTGCCCTACGATCCCAGCACGCGCGTCAACCCGCCCCTGCGCAGCGAGAGCGATGTAGCGGCCCTGATCGAAGGCTTGCGCGACGGCACCATCGACGCGATCGCTACCGATCACTCGCCGCACGCCTTGGCCGATAAAGAGGTCGAATACGGCCAGGCGGCCTGTGGTATCAGCGGTCTCGAAACGGCGCTAGGCTTGGTGTTGACTCTCGTACACCGTGGCGAGATGGATCTGGTCGAGATGGTGGCGCGCCTCACCGAAGGCCCCGCCAGTGTCTTGGGACGCTCGCCGGCTTCGTTGCGGTCGGGCAGCCGCGCCGACATTGTGATCTTCGACCCAGAGCGCCCCTGGAAGGTCGATCCGAATACCTTCGCTTCGCAAGGCCGCAACACCCCATTGCAGGGCCAGCAGTTGAAGGGCCAAGTGATGTTGACCATGGCGGGCGGCAAGATCGTCTATCGCCGGGGCGCGTTTGGTAAAGGCACTGGTGCGCTGCATTCGCCAACCCGCATCGATGGCATCTTCCGCGAAGAAGAGAACTAACAGCACTTCTCGCGCTCTTTTCTGCACTCTTTGTAGAGCACTTTTTCATCAGCGAAGGTTTCGAGCGTTGACTCGAAACCTTCGTTGTTTTGCTCAGCCTCAGTTATCACGAATATATCGCTCTAGCGGCGAGTTCTCTCCCTTTCATACAGTCCCTAGCGCGTCCGCCTACGGCTATCAACATCCCGCCCAGCAACATACTTCCTTCGCCTTCGCCAGAGCGAAACATAGCTGCTCTTGGCTTTCCGCGCTTTTTCGCTGTTGCCACGCTGAAAAGCACATGCCCTTCAGCGCACTGAGCCTGAACCCGCTTGGTGTGTAAACACACAAAGCGTCTCGCTGCAATAGCCTTTCTACTACAGCGAAACGCTTCGAAACTGTTGATCGCCTGAATGGATGACGAACGATTTGGTAGCCGTAGGCGGACGCGGTTAGGACCTTTTCGAAGGACAGGCCCTTCACGCCAACAGGCTATGGCCTTGCTTCAGATCTGCGCTCGCTTTGCAGCGCCCTAGAGCTAGACTTTGCTGCGCGGGTCGATCGCGTCGCGCAGTCCGTCGCCGAGGTAGTTGATCGCCAGCGAAACGATCAAGATCGGAAAGCCTGCCACCAACGGCATCCAAGGGCTGACCAGCATATAGTCTTTGGCAAAGGCGAGCGTATTGCCCCAAGTCGGGGTAGGGTCTTGAATGCCAAAGCCCAAAAAGCTCAGGCCTGCTTCGCCCACCAAGGCCCCGTTGATGCCCAAGGTGAAGTCGACGATCATAGGCGGCGCCGCGTTGGGCAAAATATGGCGCAGCATAATCGTGATGTTCGAGACACCCAGAGCGCGCGCCGCTTCGATATAGGGCTGTTCACGCACGCTCAGGGTCAGGCCGCGCATCAGACGGGCAGTGCCGGTCCAGCCCAAGAGCGAAAGGGTCAAAATGATCAGGGTTACTTGCTTGGCCTCTCGCTCGGAGATCGCAAACAGGGCCGCCACGAAGCGATCCATAAAGCGCGGGAAGACGATAAAGTTCTCGTTGCGCAAGAGGATGGAGGCCACAATCAGCAAGATCGTGAGGCCCGGAAAGGTTGAGACGAATTCGAGCGTGCGACTGATGGCGATATCGACCCAGCCGCCAAAATAGCCCGCCAGCAAGCCAAGCACAATGCCGATCAGGGTAGAGATAACCGAAACCAAAATCGCGACCAGCATCGACACCCGGGCCGCGTACAAGAGACGGGTAAAGTAGTCGCGCCCCAAGTGGTCAGTTCCAAGCAAATGCAACTGACCGTCTGGCTCGCGTTCCATGGGCGCCAAGCGAATGGCATCGATCGCGATGCGATCGCGCGGGAAGGGTGCGATTTGCGGCGCAAGCAACGAAGCCCCAAACATCACTAAGAGAATGGCGAGGCTAACCATGGCGATGCGATGGCGCAACAGACGCTTAAGGAGGCTCACCCACTGGTTTTCAATTGGCGTAGTGATCCGATCGTGACTGCTTGCGAGCTGGCTCGACATATCCACACCTTATGTTAATTTAATTCGCGGATCAACCACCGTGTACAGGATATCGGAAAGCAGATACCCAATCAGAAGCAGCAAGATCTGGATAAAGGTTAAGGCCATCGCAACCGTATAATCGTTGCGGTTGAGAGCATCGAGCAACAGACGCCCTAAGCCCGGCCAGTTGAAAACACTTTCGATGATGATGGCACCACCGAAGAGAGCGGGCAAAATGCCAGCCAGCAGAGTTACAAATGGAATTAGCGCGTTGCGCAAGGCATGGCTGATCAAGACCGAACTTTCTCGTAGGCCTTTGGAACGCGCCGTTCTTACATAGTCTTGCGGTAATACCTCAAGCATGCTGCCACGAATAAAACGGCTCCATCCAGCGATGTTGATAAAGGTCAGCACCGAACAGGGCATAATGAAATGTAGGAACATGTCTAAGAAGGAGCCGGCCCGAATAGTGCCCAAGACGGGCATGGTGTAGTTGCGATTGGCCACCGCATCGCCCGAGGGCAGATAGGGTAGGTTTGCCTGTTGCGCCAGCACCGAAAAGAGCAGAATCGCCAAGATGCCAAAAAAGAAGGAAGGCAGCGACGAACCGATAAAGGCCAAGGTGGTCATAATTGTATCGAAGCGCGAATATTGACGCACCGCCGAATAGACCCCGATCGGAATGCCGATCAAAATCGAGAGCAGAATCGAGGTGCCCATCAGCACCAAGGTATAGGGCAGTCGGCTCATAATCAGGGTGGTGATCGGTCGGTCTCGCAGGATAACCTGCGAGACGCCGAAATCACCAAACAAAATGCCGTTCGTCGCCCTGCGCGTAGTGAGATCGCGCAGATAGACCGCTTCTTGGCAACCTTCCTCAACCAGTTCTTCGCGCCCGTCAGGGTAACGTAAGCGCACCAAACCGGGCGTCTTGCAGCCCACCTCAAGGTCGCCAAAGAACTCTCTATCGCCTATGGTGATCGGCCCGCGCGGAAAGCCGATCAACCAACGGGTAAAGCGCACAGGCATATAGAGGTCGAGTTCGAAGCGTGCGATGATACGCGCGATATCATCGGCTCGTATCGCCTCTGCGCCTTGTTGTCCGCCCTGCTGTTGTTGTTTGGCACGCAATTGTTCGATCGGGCCGCCCGGCGCAACGTAGAGCAGCGCATACGAAACAATCGCCGACAAAATCAGCACCACGAACATTTGAAGGATGCGGCGAATAAGAAAGGTTATCATGGCAGATACAGGTTCATATCGAGGTGAGCCCAAGTTGCGCTTGGGAAGGAGATCACTTGGATCTTACCCTCCTTGCCTGCATTCAAGACGGCTTCTTGTTCGGTACCAGCATAATCGATGATATCGATGCTGCCAGTCATCAGCTGCGCCACCGCTTGAGTCGTATCGGGAATGACCTGCAAGGTTAGAGTCTTGATCGGCACCTCGCCTCGGTAGTAGTTGGGATTGGCTTCAAAGACCAGTTTTTGGCCTTTGACCCATTCAACTAGTTTGTAAGGGCCTGTGCTAAGCGGCTTCTCGGCGATCTCGGGCAGCGAAGCCCACTCGTTGACGGGCACATCGGCCAATTTGCGCCCATCGGAGAGCACTTGGTGGGATGGGTACGCGCCCAAACCATACACCGAGTAGTTCGCCCACTGCGCGCCCGGAAGATAGGTAATGGTGTAGGTTGTGTCACTAGCAAAGTCGACCGAGGCGCGCGACTCGCATAAGGTTAAGGAGACGGAACCTGAATTGGGATCACAGTTGATCTTGAGGGCTAATTCGTAGTCGGCTTGCACAACCGGCTCGCCGTCTTCCCACTTCAAGCCCGGAATGCTTTCAAAGGTGACCGAGAGCTGGTTCATCTTGATGGTGCCGCTCTCGTAGGTTACAGCTTGGCCCGTCGAGTCAACGACTTCTACACCGGGGGCAAGCGTCACGGCTTCGCCGTCGATCGACCACACCGTATCACCCTCTGTAACCTCAACTTCGTTATTGACCGCGCCACCGTTTTCGAGGGTTGGCAGGCGTGTCAGGCTACCGGGCGCTTGATAGTCGTAGTCGTAAGAGGTAATGCCATCGCCCAAAAGGAAGGCCAAGATGTCGGCGGTTGTGATCTCTGCCGAGATCAAACCCCAGAGTGTATCTGGTTCGCTATTGATCGCGATAATCATATTATCGCTGCCATCTTTCAGGCGCCATTCGTAAGCGTTGCCAAAGATGGTTTGTGTCGCATCGGCCTTAAAGTTCTCGACATTATTGCTCGCCGCGACCACATCAAACACTTGATAGAGCGGCAGGCTCACCATATCCTTGGTGAATTCCTTTTGGAAAATGGCGAACTGTTTGATACGCTCTTCGCGCACAAGCGTATTGTTGGCGGCCAGAATGGCGTTGCTTGCGGTCGGGTTACACCAACCCATAAAGTTCTGGCCCTCCCAGTTGTTCTCGGGAGTGGGGATCTGGTTACAGGCGTAGAGTGTCGAGCCACTTGGATCGGGTTGGCCAACCCAACTAAAGGAAGTAAGCTCGAAGTCACGCACTTGCACGCCCGTACGCGCACCGAGGAAATAGGAACCCGGTGCGTGGGTACGAATGAGCTGAATGCCACAGTTATTGATCAGCTGCTGTTCCATCACGGCACCGATATTTTGCGAGGTAGCCGTATCGGCGCTGAGGAACTTAATCGAGAGCGGAGTGCCATCGTCGCGATAGCGCACACCACCGCCGCCATTGTCTTTCCAGCCAGCCTCTTCAAGCAAGGCCTTGCCTTTTTCAGGATCAAAAGGATACTTGGTGATGTCGTCGCTATAGGCCCAGTGATTGCTGGGCACAAACGAGTCGATCATCAGGGCTTGGCGCTCTTCATCGCTGAGGAAGGGGTAACGGGCTTTGGCGATCTCTAGCCGATCGATACAGTAGGCGATCGCTTGGCGCACGCGCACATCGCCGAGGGTGGGGTTGAGCTGGGTTAATTTACCGCCAGTGCTTGATGCGGCAGTGGGTTCAACCTGAGCAGTATCGCTTTCGCTAGTAGCTTCAACGATCACGGTCTGAACAACGGGGGCGCTTGTCTGGTTCACAATAACCGTTTCACGAACAACCTGCGCCTGAGGCGAACCACAGGCAAGCAAGAAGGGCGCAAGCACGAGCACAATCAGACGTTTCAATATGCGCTGGGTTTGCATCGGACATCCTTTCAACTCCAAAACCGTTTGGAACTAGGGACTCAATCCAACTGGCGAACAGTCAAGATGGTCTTGGTCGTCACAAAACGTGAGCAGGATGTGCGCCGTCCGTTGTTAGCAATCTTTTATTGTTATTGTAAAGGAGAGTGCAAGCGTCCTTCGGGACACTTGCACTCGCGCTAGAACGTTAATCAACCAGAGCTTGAGCGCGCTCAACCAAACGGCGTAACTCGCTAAAGCCCAAGTTCCAAAATGCAGGATCGCGTGCATCTACACCCAACGCAGCCAACATATCGGTCGGCGATGCGCTGCCACCCGTCTCGAGCAGTGCGGTATAGCGCGGCACAAAGGCGTTGCCCTGTTCGCGATACATGGCATAGAGCGCTAAGACCAGCAGATTGCCAAAGACGTAGCTATAGCAGTAGAAGGGCGAATTGATAAAATGTGAGATGTAGGACCAGCCATACTCGTAGCCCTCGGTCATATTGACCGCATCGCCATAGTAAGGCGCGTTGGCGCGCAGCCAAAGCTCGCCCAACTGATCGGGATTAAGGCGGCCTTTTGCAGCCTGCTCGAAGGCCAGTTGCTCAAAACGAGTCAGCACATTCTGGCGGAAGATCGTTGCGAAGCTATCTTCGATCTTGTTGCAGAGCAGGCCCAACTGCACCTTGGGATCACTCTCTTGCTTGAGCAGGTGCTCAAAGACCAACATTTCGGCAAAGACCGAAGCGGTCTCGGCGACTGGCAGGGTCGGGCTATAGTTGAGCATGGTCTGCTTGCGAGCCAGCTCGAAGTGAATACCGTGGCCCAACTCGTGAGCGACCGTCATCACATCGCGCAGGTTATCGGTATAGTTGCAGAGAATGTAGGGATGGCTCGAAGGCGAATAGCCCATACAGAAAGCACCGCCGCGTTTACCGGGGCGCAGTTCGGCGTCGATCCAGTTCTTCTCGAAAAAGCTGGCAGCGATATCATGGAAGCGCTTGTCGAAACCAGCCAGAGCGGTCAAGATGATCTCTTTGCTCTCTTCGTAGCTCTTCTTCTGAGCGATCTGCTCTAAAGGCGCATACTGGTCGAAGATCTCTAGTTTGGGCAGACCAAGCAGTTTGGCCTTCAGGCTAAAGAAGGAGTGCGCGATATCGTAGTTACGCTCAACCGCCTCCATCATCGCAGCTACCGCTTCCGGCTCAACCTCATTCGAAAGGTGGCGGCTGAACATCGGATCGGGATACTTGCGCAGGCGGTTCATAGTCAAGTTGTCTTGAATCAGCGTATTGTAGATGAAGGTCAAGGTGTCGCTTTGGGTGCTAAGCACGCTATAAAGCTTACGAATGGCCTTCTCGCGCATTTCGCGCTTGGGATGATGCATGTAAGAAAGCACTGCATCGAGCGGCAACTGCTTGACCTCGCCATCCTCTTCGATCTCGAACGAGAGCGAAGCGACCAACTCGGCGAATAGGTTGGCCCAAGCGTTGCGCCCCGTCACATCCTTTTCGTTGATGATGCGCTCTTCTGGCTCGCTCAAAACGTGGGGCTTCTCTTTGCGAGCCGCGCTCAAGAAGTGGTGGTAGGGCTGTAAGATCGGGTTGTCGAGCGACTTCTGAGCCGTCTCATCATCAAGCGAAAGCCACTCTAAGTTAAAAAAGATCAGCGAGTTCATGACCTGAGTCATGCGCTGTTCGGCGCGTTGTTGCAACTCGCGGTGCTCGGGCTTGCTGGTATCGGCATTAAACAGCAGCATCGCATAGACTGCCGGGCGATAGGTCAAATCATAAATCGCCTCTAGCTCTTCGAGTGCTGCACGGAATTGCTCGGGATCAGGGCCTTCGGGCCTAGCGATCGTGCCACGATAGGTTTGGGCGAAACGTTCAGCCGCCGCCATGGCATCGTTAAAGCTCTGTTCGATTGCAGGATCTTGCGGTGAGCTATACAATTCGCTGAGATCCCAAACGATACCAGCAGCACTACTCGTCGGTGCGGACATAGGGTTCCTTCCTCCACGATCTTGAGATCACCATCTGCGCTCAGTTTTAGCTTTTGGGCTTGCAACCTTCAGCAGCAGGATCTCGAAAGCTTATTGTAAAAAGTATAGCATGAAGATAGATTGAACATGGTATACTGATCACTTACTGGTCATCATAACAAGGGACGATCTCGTTATGCTTGCACAATTGCGTCACCTGCGCCGCGTAGAGCTCCGCCTTATGCTGACGGTCTTGCTCTTTTTTGCAGCAGGCTACCTTCTCGCAACCATTACGACCAGCGCAAACGAAATGAACATTTCGTTTTCAGACGCTGTGAATATCCTATGGCCCTCAACCTTACCCTTCTTCCTGCTGTTTGCGATCTCGTTCGGCTTAAGTTGGCGTAGCCCTCGCTGCGATGAACTGCTCTTGCCGCTTGTCGCACTGCTTTCTGGACTCGGTTTGTTGATGAACGCCCGTCTCAAACCCGATCTCGACGCGATCTTATGTAAGGCTGAGGTCGACGACATCGTCCAGTTAGTGCCTTGTTATGGCGATGTCGCTGCCAAGCAGTCGCTCTGGGTCACAATCGGCATCGTCTTTTTAGCGGCCATGATCTTTGTGCCCTGGGATCGCATCTTCATCAGCTATCTGCGCACCTCGCTGATGGACTGGCTCAGCCATAACCGCTATGTCTGGATGGCGCTCGGCCTCGGTCTGATGGTCGCCACCTTTGTGTTCGGCGTCGACCCCAACGGATCGGGTGTGCGTGTCTGGTTCAACTTGGGCTTCTTCCTGTTTCAACCGAGCGAGCTGCTCAAGATTCTGTTGGTGATCTTCTTGGCCTCGTACCTCGATGAGCACCGCGCCGTCTCGGAAATGAACTACCAACTAGGACCGCTCACTCTACCGCCCCTGCCCTATCTGGTGCCCTTGGTCGGCATGTGGGGCATCAGTATGTTGGTGATCGTCTTCCAACGCGACCTCGGCGCAGCATTGCTGCTCTTTGGCGTCTTCTTGGCCATGCTCTATGTTGCAACTGGGCGTGGTCTTTATGTACTGGGCGGAGTCGGCGCGTTCGGTATCGGCTCCTTGATTTTGTACCAACTCTTGCCGATCGTAAAACTGCGCGTTTCGGTCTGGCTCTCGCCTTGGGAGACGGCTCAAGGCAGCGGCTATCAGATTGTGCAGGCAATGTATGCCATCGCCAGCGGCAACATCTTCGGCACTGGCCTCGGCCTCGGCTCGCCCACAACGGTGCCCGCCGTGCATACCGACTATATCTTCACCGCGATCGGCGAAGAGTTCGGTCTGATCGGCACAATCGGCGTCCTGATCGCCTATCTGCTCCTGATCTTCCGTGGCTTCCATATCGCTCAATCGGTGCCCGGCAACTTCCGAGGCTTCGAGCAACTCTTAGCGGTCGGTCTCACCTCGATTCTGGCTGTTCAGACCTTGATCATCTTGGGAGGCAACCTGCGCCTCTTCCCGCTCACAGGTATTACGCTGCCATTTATCTCCTATGGCGGTTCATCGGTTTTGATGAACTTCTTGATCGTCGGTTTGCTGATGCGTATTTCGGTGGGTAGTAAATCGTGACCCAAAGTGAGATCGGAGCTGAGCAGAACAAGTGGAAGCTGCCCTCACTGCGCGAGATCGAACAGATCGTCCCCTTCGCTTGGGTGGTAGTCTTCGCTTCTGCTCCGCTCGGTGTATTTGAATTCGTTCTCCCCCTCTTTGGAACTGCCCTAGGAGCCAGCGCAACCACGGTTGGCTGGCTCTTCTCGGTCTTTTCCTTTACGGCCTTAGTTCTGCGCCCGATCGTCGGCTATATCATCGACCTCGGCAGGCGCCAAGAGCACCCATGGTGGCTGCCCAACAGCGTCGGCCTGCTGGTGTTTGCGCTCAGCGTCTACGCTCTTTCGATGGCGCTGTTCGCCATTGCCAACAGCGTGAGCATGCTGGTGGTGGCCCGTCTGGTGCAAGGCGTCGGCTCGTCGATCACCTGGCTGACGATCAGCGTTGTTTTGGCCGACCAAAGCGCCGCATCGCAGCGAGCGCGCTCCTACGGTTGGCTGACGAGTCTGGGCGTTGTGGGCAACGGGTTAGGAGCGGTCTGGACCGTGTTGGTTGTTGGATTATTTGACGCCGACACGCGCGCCCAAGTTACAAGTGTCCTGCCGATTCTGACCCAATACACCGGTCTGCCCTTTGACCAGTGGCGCTTCCCCACACCCGAACTCGACAGCGTTACAACGCTTCACATCGTTTTTTGGGGCTATGTGGCTGCCATGCTGCTGGCGCTGGTTTTGGCCAAACGCAACACCTACCAACAGCAGCTCGCTCCGGTCACTGATCAAGGGCGGCTCTCGCCCTTCGACCCGCTCTTTCTACCCTTGTTGCCGCTCTTTATTGTGGCCTTTCTACGCGCAGTCGGCTATGCGCTCACCTTACCAGTCTTGACGATCTATCTCAACGATCGCTTTCAGGCTGGCTTAGTAGGAGTCGGCTTCGCTTTCGCTCTGCCGGGAGTGATCTATGCCTTCGCGCCCGGGCCGCTCGGCAAGCTAGCCGACCGCATGGGCCATCAACGCGCGGCGCTGATCGGAATCGCAGCGAGCACGCTGACCTGTCTGCTCTTGCCGCTGCTGCCACAATTTTGGATGCTGATACCGCTCTGGGTCTTCGAAGCGATCTGCTTCTGTTTAACTGGCCCCGCTATCTCGGCCCTGATCGCCGATATCGCCGACGAAAAGCTGCGCGGCCAAGCCTTCGCCCACTATGCCTTGATCGGCGGAATCGGTTCAGCCTTCGCCCCAACCATAGGCGGCTGGATGTACGAGGCCTGGGGAGCGGCTTGGCCCTTTTGGGCCAACGGTCTGGTGGTCGCGCTGGCCGCTCTGGTACTGCTGCGACCGCTGCATAAGCCTTCCCAATCGGCTCGCACCGATTCAGCCTAATCTGTGGTATTCTCTTTAGTCGGTGTGTCTAATCAAAACTCAGAGCAGTTTCAGACAAACATCATTGAACAGTCGACACTTGTCGCATACCTTTATACAGGAATCTCGAACCGATAGTTTGTGTTCTATACGCACCTTGGATCCATGACGATCTACGAATCAGTGCGTTATTACGGAGGATTTATATGCAAAATCTGCTCGTAACCGGCGGGGCAGGCTTTATTGGCTCAAACTTTGTCAACTACATGCTAGAAAAGTACAGCGATTATCGAATCGTTGTATATGACAAGTTGACCTATGCCGGGCGTGTCGAGAACTTTGACCGCTTCGAGAAGAACCCACGCTTCACGTTTGTGAAGGGCGATATTTGTGATTTCGAGACCGTAAAGAAGACGATTCAAGAACACAATATCGACACCATCGTGAACTTCGCCGCCGAGTCGCACGTTGACCAGTCGATCTTGAACCCCTTTGTGTTCACCCAGACCAACGTGCAAGGCACTCACGTCCTGCTCGAAGTGGCCCGCCAGCTGCAACTGCCGCGTTACCATCAGGTCAGCACCGACGAAGTCTACGGCACCATTCCGGTCCCGAACCGCTCGAAAGAAGGCGACCCGCTGGAAGCCCGCAGCCCCTATTCGGCCACCAAGGCCGCTGCAGACCACTTGGTCTACGCCTACTACATCACCTATGGTTTGAACGCAACCATCACACGCGGTTCAAACAACATCGGCCCCTACCAGTACCCCGAAAAGGCTGTGCCGCTCTTTACAACCAACGCACTCGAAGACTTGCCCATTCCGATCTACGGCGACGGCATGCAGATGCGTGACTATCAATTTGTGGAAGATCACTGCGAGGGCATCGATGTTGTGCTGCACAAGGGTGTGGCTGGCGAAGTCTACAACGTTGGTACGGGCGTCGAAACCCACAATATCGACATGGCTCGCAAGCTGCTCGATATCCTCGGCAAGCCCCACAGCTTGATCACTTATGTAAAAGACCGCGCAGGCCACGACCGACGTTACGCCCTCGACACTAGCAAATTGCGCGCCTTGGGCTGGACCAGCCGCCACAGCTTTGACGAGGCACTGGAGCGCACCGTGCGCTGGTACGTCGATCGCCCCGACTGGTGGAAGCCGATCAAGAGTGGCGAATACCGCGAGTATTACAAGAAGCAGTACCAAGACCGTTAAGCCATCGTCGCACTCTGGTATACGTTTAGCGGTACAATAAAAGGCGAGGTCGCTTAGCTGATTGCCTTTAGGTTCTTCCAATCAGTTAGGCCCTCAATGCGGTCTGTGGTAGTCTTTTGTAGGCTGCCACAGACTGTTTGATGACCTAACCTTGGTACTGCTCGCTTCAATCCGAAAGATTTGTCCTTCATCACACTTCGAACACGGTTAGTGGTATAATCGCGCCCAGAACGACTATTTCCCACTGGATTGAAGACCAATACCTTTACTTGGAGCACAGCATGTCCCCGACAATTCTGATCGTCGGCGGCGCAGCGACAGGTCGTGTGCCGATGACTGCAGCATTGCTGGAACGGCTCATCAGCCAACGGGGCCTCGATTGGAAGGTTACGACTGGCGGTGTAGTCGCCCACGACGATGATCCTGCGGAAAGTGAAGCACGCGATGCAATGATGGCGCTTGGCTTGGATATCGCTGCTTACCGCGCACAATCTGTAAGCGAAGAGCATGTCAAGCATGCTCAGGTGATCGTTGCTGTCGATAGCGGCACCGCCCGTGTGATACGCGCTCGTTACCCCGAAGTGGCAGGCCATGTCACCACATTGGGCGAGCTATCCGGACGCGCCCGCGACATCCCAGATCCGTTTCGCATGCAAATCGGCGCGTGGATTACCTATGCCCGTGAGATCGAGAATCTGCTGAAAGCTGGGCTGAACCGCTTAACCGAGCTTACTCTCAACGAGCAGACCTCAGGCGACAACAAAGCTGGGCCGCCCCCCATCGAGCAAGAGCATCCGCGTCGAATCACGATCGAACGCTGTAAACAGCTGCTTGAAGGCGCTCCTGCAACCAATCATCCCAATGCTTGGGTAGCCATTCGCCAAGAGCTGATTGCGGGCATTACCGAAACGAGCCAACAATCGTTCGGCTCAGGAGATCTGATCGTGGCCTACGCCACCCTGCTCAAGGCCATGCTCAATATGGCCTTTTCAACTCCTTCGCCCGAACAACTCGCCATGCTCACCCGCGCGATCGACCGCATGCAGACGCCGATCGATAACGAAGCGATCGGCCAACTTTCTAGCCAGATGGAGAGCTGGACTACGCTCTAAAAGCACTCTTGTAACATAAAAACCAGCCAGATTGAAAGCTCTGGCTGGTTTTTGTTATGTAAACAGACTGACCTTCAGCAAAACAAAGCCGCCCTCTCGATTAAGCAAGCGCGAGAAAGGGTTTCGCGCTTATTCCGCCTTGCAATCTCTATCAAGCTCGTTATCACCTTAGCGGCGTGGTCTCTCCCTCCCATCCGTTCCCTAGCGCGTCCGCCTACGGCTACCAAATGGGCTAGCTGCCCTCATCCCCAGTCCTTCTCCCACAATCTCTACATTACCCACAAATCGACATACGGTCAGCGTTATCTTCCCTCACCCCCGGTCCCCTCTCCCGCACTGCGGGCGAGGGGGTGAATGTCTCTCCGTTCTGTGCTCTCAAGGATACTCCCGTGATGCTATGCGAACGATCGCCTGTTGCTGCCGACACGACTTTTGGCTAATGCATAGCTCCCGCATTGCGGCAGAAGGGAGCGATGCACACCCCACTTCAAGAGCTGCGTCCGCGCGACAAGTGGAGATCAAAAAAACGAATCACGTTTGTACCAAAAATAGCGAATAGAGCGCCAAAATAACCACAATGATCGCAAGGATGGTGGCGCTCAGGCGCAAAAGCGCAGCCAGCGTTAAGGAGTAAGAACGAGCATAGTCGGAAAGAGAGATCACACACCAACAACATCCTACGAAGAGAAGGATGATACGAGACTGCAAGGAGATTATAGAAGCAGCCACCATCAAAAGGCCAGCTATTAACATGACCAAGCGATAAACTGGGTTGGAATAGGCTGGCGGCATCGCTTTCAATCTTGCCCACATAAGCTACCTCCTCTAGCTATTCAAATCAAACAAACATCCTTTCAAGCGGCATAACTCATACATTGATATGTTTGTGGTTTCGGGGGCGGTCTCGTAGCACAGATAGACGTCTATTCGATGGGCGGGATGTTGGTAGCCGTAGGCGGACGCGCTGAGGATCGAATGAGAGGAAGAAAACACACCGCCTGAAAGCGAAACATAGCGAAGTGACCTAGCATAAAGCTCTAAGGCGCTTGCAGATCGCCCTTGATAGAGCATTAGGCCCGGGCTAAGTGAGCTTCGCCAGCCACAAACAGCGCATGACGCTCTAACTCACGCTCAAAACGCGGCCAATCTTGCTGAGCGATCTCGATATCGAGCTGCTTGGGCTGGCGAGCGCTCTTGAAGATCGCGTAATGTTTGGCCTTCCAGTGCAGCTTTAGCTCATCGAAGGGAATAAGATACTGTTTGGGCTTTTTGATCAGACGCTCGATCAGTTCTAAACAGACCAAGGTGATCAGAATAGCGAAGCGCTCGAAGAAGATAAAGAAGACGATGAAGAGCGCCATAAAAATCAGCAGTTGAACGAGCAAATGGTAGCGAAAGCGCGTGGCTGAAATGAGGAGACCGTTGGGCGTAAACTGAAGCGAGCCATTGCCTTGAGGCGATTCAGACCAATAAAAACGATAAAACCGTACCCTAAACGCTTCGCCAAGCCGATCATGGTCACCAGAAGCGCCTGTTAGAGCCATACCACGGCGCAGATAGCTATACGACCAGATACTACTTGCCGTGACCAAAGCGATAATCGCCCCGATAGCTCCTGCTATGCCAGAGCTCATCAGAGAGAGATCGAAACTGCTCGTAAACGTTGCAAACAGGGCGATAAAAATTGCCATCGTATAGATAAGCAGCATAAAGCCAAGTATCAATAAAACAATTGCACAGGCTTTGAGAATCAGCTTGAGCCCTACGCGAACCAGAGGATTTTGCGTATCGAGCCAGCGATAAATCGCCATAGGACACCTCCCTTCTCTATTTCTATTCAGACCATATCTTTTGCAATTTCAAAAAATAAAAAGTGGTTTTACTATACCGTACGGAGATTAAAGCGATTCGTTTCAGTTTAGGCGCCCACACTATTCAAAATTCAGTTGTCCGATTTCTTGCGATGGCTAAAAGCGCGTGCTACAATGAAAAAAAGCTTTTTTGCGATTTCACCACAATTTGGAACAGTTATTCATAACATCTTCTCTATAATTGTCTAATGGAGAAGAGCCCACAGAAGGAGACCACCATAGAAGAAAAGCTTGTCACCGCTGACGGCAAAAAGCTCTATGCAACCAAAGCACCGCGTCAACGTGCCTTTCTGGTTGGTGCCGAAGTCTTTGTCTCTGATAGTCCTTGGCGTGTAGAAGATTCGCTCGAAGAGCTGGCGCTGCTGGCCGATACCGCTGGTGTCGATGTCGTAGGCCGAGCCTTCCAAAAGATCACTCAGCCCTACCCCAAGTTCTTCATCGGCCCTGGTAAAGTTCGTGAGATCGCAGCCCTCCGCGAAGAGCTGCAATACGATCTCGTGATCTTTGACGACGAGTTATCACCCTCTCAAACCCGTAACCTCGAAGCAGAATTGAAGGTTACGGTCCTTGACCGAACCGCCCTCATTCTCGACATCTTCGCGCAACACGCGAGCACCCACGAAGGTCGTATTCAGGTCGAACTGGCGCAGTACCAATACTTGCTGCCGCGCCTGCGTCGCCAATGGACCCACCTCGAGCGCCAAGCGGGCGGTGGTGGAGGCTCGGCTGGTGGTGTGGTCGGTCTGCGCGGCCCCGGTGAAACGCAGTTGGAAATCGACCGCCGTTTGATCGATCAACGGGTTGCTTGGCTCAAAGAACAGCTTGCCGATGTCCATCGCCATCGTGAACTCTACCGCCAGCGCCGCCGCCGCAGCGGCACGCCCATTATCGCGCTGGTCGGCTATACCAACGCTGGCAAATCGACACTGATCAACGCCCTCACCGATGCTGGGGTCAAGGCCGAAGACCAGCTCTTCGCCACGCTCGACCCAACCACACGTCGCATTATGCTGCCGGGCGGCGGCGAGGCCATGATCACCGACACGGTAGGTTTTATTCAAAAGCTGCCGACTCAGTTGGTTGCGGCCTTCCGAGCAACCTTGGAAGAGATCAACGAGGCTGATATTCTGCTGCACGTGCTCGACATCACCCACCACAACGCCGACGAACAGGCTCAAACCGTGTTGAAGACGCTCGAAGAGCTGAACGCTGGCGATAAGCCTGTGCTGACGGTGCTCAACAAGGTCGACCTGCTCACTGGCATGACCGAGGAAGAGGTCGGGCGCATCGCGGAGGCTATGGGTCTTCCAAACGATTATGTCGCGGTCTCGGCTCAAAGGAAGTGGGGCCTAGAAGAGCTGCTCGAGCGTGTTGAAGAAACGCTCGGCGATCAGATGGTCAAAGTAGCGGCCTTCATTCCCTACAAACGCAACGATTTGGTTGCGCTCTGGCATCAACGCGGCGTTGTCGACGAAGAGGATTATCAGGAGCAAGGCACCAAGATCGTTGGACGCTTGCCCGCGCCTCTGCTACGCCAAGTCGAGAGCTTTGTGACCAAATAAGCCGTTCGCTCTGCGAACAAAAAGAGATCCCGCCCGAGAGGTGGGATCTCTTTTTTTTATTCACCCCAGAGGCACCGAAACACTGAGTTTGTTAGAGAGAATGTTGAGAAATGTATGCATAGAGAGAAGTTTGTGCGTAAGCCTGTAACACTTGAAACAGCGTTCCATCCTCTTTATCTCTCAGTACCCCTCTATGTCTCTGTGTCTCGTGTGGTGAACAAAAAACTGTGTCTCGCGTGGTGAACTTAATCTGGTGGAACACCTAGTCGGCGTGGATGCGTTGCCAGATCAGATCGACAACTTGATCGCTGTTGAGCGCGGTTGTGTCGATCTCTTCGCCGAGGTAGCCGGTCTGAGCCGCGCGTGCCAGAATGCCGAGCAGCTCTTGGCTGCGCCGCAGCTCGAAGTCGAGATCTTCGTTGTTGCGTTGACGCACGCGCCGCTCAAGCTCCTCTGGCGTGCAGGTGAGCCGAAAGGTATAGATGGGTAGCTTGCAGACTTCAAGGGCCTTAGAGAGGCGCTCAAGCTGTTCTGGGACCTCTAGCACCCAGTTCAGCACCAGGTTTGTGATGCCGTGTGCGACATGGTGCGCCGCCAAGACCCCCGCCGTCGCGTAGGCATAGTCGAGATCGGCTTGCTTGTAGTAGTCGAAGGGCTGGATGGCCGCAATGTAGTCGAGATCGAGCATGGCTGCCCGCTCGAAGCGCGCGAGCAGCTTCCAAGCGGTTGTGCTCTTGCCGATGCCCAGCGGCCCGGTCACAATCACGATCATTTCTGCTTCTGGCTTTCGATGGCGGCGACTATCTCGGGGTGTGGCTGCCAAGCGCCATCGACATAGACTTGGCGATCCCACGGAAAGACGATCAGCTCGTCGCTAACCAAGCCGACCGCAAAAGGCTCGGGCTTGGCCCAGCTATGGCGCACCAAGCAGGCGCTGATCACCGCGCTGGCGCCCTGCTGTTCGACCGCTTGGCGCACCATTTCGAGCGACTCGCCGGTGTCGGCGATCTCGTCGATCACCACAACGCGCTTGCCCTTGACCGCATCGCTGACCGGCACATGCCAGATCGGCTTTTCGTAGCGCACTTCGTCGTTGATACGGCGCGAGATACGCACCGGATAGAGGTCGCGCCGCAGGTTGAGGGCTACCATAGTGGCGGGGAAGAGTCCGGCACGAGCCATGCCGACCACACAATCGGGCTGAAAAGGCGCGATCTTCTCGACGAGTTGGGCGGCCAGAGCGGCGCAATCGTCCCACGAGAGCGCACGCACCCCATCTCGTTGAGCGTAATCGTAACTCTTCATTCACAACTCCCTTAGGCTTTTGTAGCTACTAACGCATAAAAATCGCCAGAGGCTTCGCCGCCGCCCAGTTGCGGAAAGCTGCCAATCGCTTCGAAACCGTTCTGGGCGATCAGCTCGACCAGCTCGGCCTCGTGATAGGCTTGAGTCGTCGCCGCATAGAAGCTCGACGCGCCCGTCTCGGCATCGATCACAAGGTAGCGCTCAATCGAACAGCGCTGGCCTTCGTGCCAGAAGCTCTCGTGGAGCAGGAGATGGGGCCGATCGGAAAAGAGGCCGCCCGCCGGATGGCGCGACCAACTGGGCGCTCTGTGAGCTTCGGCATAGGTACTTTCAAAGCGGGCTGGCTCGAGCAGCAGCAGGCCACCCGAACGCAAGGCTGCGGCAGCGCGCTGGATGATCGCTCGCAGCTCCTCTGGTCGAAAGACGTTCGCTTCGCCAAACAGAAACAGAGCCGCATCGTAGGGGCCGCCGAAATCGGCTCGGCGCAGATCGGCTTCGATATAGTCGCAGGCCAAGCCTTCGCGCTGGGTCTGCTCGCGGGCATAGGCGATCGAGGCGGGCGAAAAGTCGATCCCGACGCAGCGATGGCCCAGACGCGCCAGACGGCTGGTGTAGAGGCCCGGGCCGCAGCCTAAATCGAGAATGCGCGCCGCTCGCTGAGGCAGCAGACTATCAATCCAAGCGACATGCTGATCGATAAGGGCGAAACGGCGGCTGGCAGCATCGTGCTGCTGCGAAAGGTGTTCGCGCAGCATGCGGGCGCTGAAGGCGGGATCGTTCCACGGGATCTTCTCGCCCTCGCCCCACGGTTCAGGGATCTCTGTTTTGCTAACGAACTGGCTCAACGATAGCATAAACGCTCCACTTAAGCTTCAGTACGACGACCGATTCGTCGCATCAAGGCGTTCACAAAGAAGCTCAGCGATTCGACCTTCAACAACAGACAACAGGCGAAATAGAGCGCCGCGCCCAAGCTGCCCGCCAAGACGATCTGCACCAGCGGTAGGCCGAGCCACGCGCTCCCAGAGGTCAAGGCCAGCAAGCCCCAAATCGCGGCGGCCATCACGGCGCTGGCGGCCAGGGTTTTCAGCAGCGCTTCGCCGATGCGCAGACCGCCAAAGGTTACAAAGCGGCGCGCCAAGAAGAGCAACAAGAGCATATGGCCGATCCACTGGGCCGAGTTACCCAAGACCAGCGAAAGGTAACCCAAGTCGCTGAGATAGATCAGCGGCAGCACGGTCAGCAGATAGATCAGAATAGCCGCACCCTGCACCAGATTAGGCACAAGCGTGTTTTTGCGCGCATAGAAGGCGAAGAGCAGCATCTGGTCGATGGCGGCGGCCGGCAGGCCGGGCAGGTAGCAAAGCAAGGCCAGCGCAGTCGCGGCGCTGTCTTGGGCGCTGAACTGGCCGCGCTCAAAGAGCAGAGCCACGATCGGCTGAGCCAGCATCATCAGGCCGACGCAGGCCGGAATGATCAACAGTAGCACCACTTTGATGCCCATGCCGAGCGTGCGCCGAAAGCCTTCTTCGTCGGCGGCCGTCTCTTGGCGCGAAAGGGTTGGCAAAACGGCGGTCGAAACGGCGGTCGCCACCAGACCAAGCGGGAACTGGATCAAGGTGGTGGCGTAGCGCATGGTCGAGAGGGCCGACTCGAAGCCCGAGGCCAGCCAGCGGTCGATCACAATGCCCACGACCGAAAAGCCCATGCCCAAGGCCACCGGCGCATAGAGCGTCAGCACACGCCGCGTGCCCGGGTGCTTGAGGCCCAGACTGAAGTGGTAGCGCATGCCGCGCAGGCCGGGCAGCTGCAACATAACTTGGGCCAGCGCGCCGATCAGCACACCGATCGCCAGACTGCGCACATCGAAGCGCTGGTGAAAGAGCATCGCGCCCATGATAATGCCGAGGTTGAAGACGGCGGTCACAAAGGCCGGAAAGAGGAAGCGTTGGCGGGCGTAGAGCAGGGCTGTGATCAAGCCCGACAGGCCCATTAGCGGCACAGCGGGCAGCATCAGGCGCGTAAGCGCGATCGTCTCCTCGCGCAGCTCGACCTGCGATTGCTGCACCAGCAGGTTGATCACGCCCGGAGTCTGCCAGAGCATCAGCCCGGTGATCAGCAAGAGCACAAGCATTGCGAGGTTGATAATGCCGCTGCCGACCTTCCAAAATTCGTCCTCGTCGCTTTCAGCGTAGGCGCTAAAAACGGGCACGAGCGCGGCGCTGATCGCTCCATTGATCAAAAAGTCGTAGACCGTGTTTGGCACCTGCCAAGCCGCTGTGTAGGCGTCGACGGCAGCGCCACGCCCAAAATAGAAGGCGATGGTCGAGTCGCGCACCAAGCCGAGCAGACGACTGGCGATATTGCCGACCGCAATCGCAAGCGCGGCCAAGGCGATGCCGCGCCCGAGCGAGCGGGCTCGGCCCGAGTTAAGCTTCCCTTCACTCATACTATGTTCGATACTCAAGCCCGACGGGCTAGGCTATGCTTGTCCAAATCGCAATCGATGATCGCGAAAGCCCATTATCAAGCAGATCGCTAAAAAGCACAAAACACACAGCCGCCCAAGGCGATTCTGCGTGTTTCAGCTCTAGCCACTTGATCGGTTCTGTGCTCTGGCGGCCAAGTCTCTCGCCCAAAGCAGGCTTCTAGCGCGTCCGCCTTCGGCTATCAACGTCCTAACCACTCACTGAGTGGGCTAACCCTGCGCGCAGAGATCCGCTCTGCAAAGCAATGTTCAAGCACTGAGCTAGCATCGATCGCAGCGAATCTAAGGAGACGTGTCTGGTTTGGGAAAGCGATTTTGTAGCCGTAGGCGGACGCGGTTAGGAACTTTTTGGGTAAAAGCCCTTTCCGCCTTGATACAAGACAGCTTTGTGAAGCTGATAGCAGGAGTCTTAGAGAAGCCGCTTGGGTTGGGATTATGAAGGGATTGCTCTCGTTTGTTGTGTGGAATTCTGCGCTGAGAGACACA
Organism: uncultured Chloroflexales bacterium; assembly: GCA_937902315.1. Lineage (GTDB taxonomy): Bacteria > Chloroflexota > Chloroflexia > Chloroflexales > Chloroflexaceae > CALGUG01. The sequence goes on along the minus strand of CALGUG010000047.1, from coordinate 58,901 downwards.
ATTCCACACAACAACAGCTATCGAGTTAGAAGGCGCTTTTCGCGCTTGAAGGGCTACTTCTGTTCGGTGCCACCAGCCGATGAAACCGCATCGCCCGTGATCTGACCGATGATCTTGCGCAGCTCTTTTGGCTCGACCGCAAAAGTCGCTGGGTCCTTCAATTCGTAGATGATCTGCGAATCGATCGCATAGCGATGGATGCGATCGGGATCGAGACCCGCGCCCAAACGAGCCAGATCGAAGAGCATCGAGCGCGGAAGATCGGTCTTGACATGGTCGCGCAGAGCGCTAGTGTAGCGATCGATATTGGTGATCTGATCGAACAGGCCCTTTTCGCGGATGGTTTTGAAGATCGCCATCAAGACTTCTTGCTGGCGCTGATTGCGCCCAAAGTCGCTATCGGCGTGGCGGGTGCGAGCATAGATCAAGGCTCGTTCACCATCCATAATCTGTTCGCCCGCTTTGAAGTGAACCTCGATCGTGCGATAGTCATCTGTGGGGAAGTTGGGATCTATGATCTCTTTGGGCACATTGATCGAAATGCCACCGAGTTCGTCGATGACCGTTTTGAAGGCGGTAAAGTTCATCATAATGAAGTAATCGACCTTGAGGCCGGTTAACTCACTGACGGTCGCTTTCGCCAACTCGGGGCCGCCACCGGCCATTTGCTTTTCGCCACGGGCATAGGCCGCGTTGATACGCCCTTCGCCATAGCCGCCCGGGTAGGTTACCCAGAGGTCGCGCGGCAGCGAAAGCATGCTCACTTTATTGTCGTGCCAATTAAGATGAACGAGGACAAGCGCATCGGTGCGGGTCGGCTCGGTATCAGTAGGTCGCGCATCCGTTCCCATCAACAAAATTGTTGTTGTCCCATCGGGCAAGGGGGGTTCCGGCGTGGGCGAAGGAATCAATTGCGTAGGTTGATTGGCAACGTGAGCGGCTGTCGTTGGAACAGGTGTCTCGAGATTTGGCAGGGTTACCGACGTAACAAACACCTGATTAACGTCGCTGATCGCCCTATTCCATCGGTAGCCGATGCGGGCGACATAAACTATGCCTACCAAGCCCATTATAAGCAACACGCCCATGAACAGGCGTCGTGCAGGTAATCGCATACGTGCTCGCTCCGTTCTGCTACGACGTGGTAGCATTACTAGATTACATGGTTATGCTTGTTAGCTAAACTGAAAGTACTATACCATAGGTTCATTAGTACTAACCTAGCCACAAGCTGATAGAAAGCTGATGCGCAGTTTTAGGCTGCCACATCACCAGTTGTGACGGTAACACGCTCTCCTCCCGATCTGCGTAATACGAGAGCGCCCGAGGGAAGCACATCCTCAGCTATGCCCTCTAGCTCACCGGTTGGGGTCTGGATCGTGACCTGTGTTCCAAGCGTGGCTAAACAAGCTCGCCAGCTTTGGAAGAGTTGATCATAGTGCTGTTGATGCAACATCGCATAGCCTTGATCGAGCTGACGAATGAAACTGCGTAAGAGTTCAAGCCGATCAAGCGAATGACCACAGGCAGCTGCTAGCGATGTCGGGGGGTAGTGTAGTAATGCATCGAGTGGGGGGTGAGCATTAACATTTACTCCGCAACCAACGTTAGCAAATTCTAAGCCATGGCCCCGCCACTTCGCATCAACAAGAATCCCTCCGGCTTTGCCGAGCTTTGGGTTACCTACTCCAAGCGGAAGCAAGAGATCGTTAGGCCACTTGAGTTGAGCAGACAGGCCGCTCACCTCTTTGATGGCAGCACAAAGACTCACGCCGAAGAGCATGGTGAGAGCATACACCTGATCTGAAGGCAGCCAGGTTGGGCGCAACAGCCACGACATATAGAGGTTGTTATTCGGCGGCGACTGCCAGACCCGCCCCATACGCCCGCGCCCGGAAGTCTGCTGCTCTGCAAGCACCAAAAGGCCCTCTGGCGCACCTGCAAGGGCGCGGCTACGAACTTCATCCATAGTCGAGCTAAGCACATCGAAACAGAGCACTTCCCTAGGAAGAAGTTGCGTAGCTAACTGTGTTGTAATCTCTTCTGGGCGCATGATCACGATTGTCGTACGTTCCCTTACTTGCTATCCAACAGATTTCGAAAGCACAAAAAACAATAAAAAGCAGAGGCAAATATGACCTCTGCGTCTTGTTTCAGGCCAATCGTTGCTATTATAGTATAAAAACCGTCTGTTGTATGACCATCAATAGTTAACTTGTATAAAACAATTCGAAAGCTAAGAGAAGCCTAATAGACTGGAAGTTTAGGGCGCGCTATTGGGCTGTGGTGTCAGATTCACTGGCGCAGCACACTGACCTGGCGACTGCGGCACCACGTTAACACTTTCGAAATCAGCCAAGGTCAAGAGCTGAGTCATAGCAGCTTTGGCGTCGTTGGTGGCCTTCTGCAAGATTCCGTCTTCGCAGGCGGCGATCAGAATCTGGTTTTCTGCTGCGATACGCGCCTGGGTTTCGAGATCTTTGTTCTCGGCAAAGAGCGCACTATCGCGCTGATAGACGCGCGTCTTAGAGTTGTCGAGCGACGCGCTCAAGATCTGTGCTGGAGGCAGCCGAATCGTTAGACTCTTGCCGTCGGGCGAGATCGAAATATCGCTCTCTGTGATCTGGCTGAGATCGATGCCCGCCACCACCGTGCCATGCGCGATCAACAAAAGTTTATCTTTGTATAACAAGTTGTAGAAGGGATTGCCCTCTACGCCAGCCTCGATCACCTTCTCGATCGTGAACGAAGTAGTTTCAAGCCGATTGAGCTGCTGAACACGCCGAATCACAGCGGCCGAATCGGTACGCAAGGTGGTCGTCGGTGTGCTCAACATAGCCTGCATGCTGGGGGCGACACCTCGGAACAGCGAGGTCACATCGGACGTTGTGCGAGACAAGAAGAAGACGACGATAAGAGCAACCGCCACAAAGGCTAAACAGAGGTAAAGTACGCTTTGGGCACAACCATTGCCAGCCACAGGAGGAGCGGGCCGCCGATAACGCGACGAAGGTGGCAAGACCGGTTCATAGTCGTATTCGTAGTCATCCTCATCGTAGCCATAATCATCAAGGTTATCCTCGACCTCCTCACCGCGCGAACGACGTAAGCGCTGATTCATTAAGTTTTCACGCTGACGGCGTCGTTTGCGCGCGATGTAGTCGTCATCGTATTGTGCCATAAACGTACCTTACCCAAAGTTCAATTAGAGCTTCACAGCAGTGTGGAGAGCGACAGCTCCTAGACCCAACAAGCGATATCTTACATGCTTCCAGCCAGCATTGCTCATCATTTGAGCGAGTTGGTCAGGCGGCGGGAAAGCGCGTGCCGACTGCGGCAAGTAGGTATAGGCCTTGCGGTCACCATTGACGATCGCGCCGATCCACGGTACTACGCCTTCAAAATAGATCTTATGTCCAAGTCTCAATAGCCACAGCTTCGGACGAGCGACCTCTAAACAGGCCATCACACCGCCCGGGCGTGCCACGCGATACATTTCGCGTAGGGCCTGATCGATATCGACCACATTGCGCATGGCGAACCCTGTTGTGATCGCATCGAAGCTATCGGAAGCGAAAGGCAAGTGCAGAGCGTCTCCGGCGCTGAAGCTGACCCGTTGCGAAAGATTATTGATCTTCGGCAGGCCTTCGACCATCATCGGCACACAGAAATCAACACCAACCGTGACACCATTGGGCACCCACTCTGCCAGCATGGGCAGGAAATCGCCCGTGCCCGTGCCTACATCAAGTACACGCCCATTGGAGATCGGGGCGACTGAGTCGACTACGATCTTGCGCCAACCTTGGTCTAAGCCAAAGGTCATCAATCTATTCATACGGTCGTAGCCGGGCGCAATACGGGCAAACATTCGCTCGACATAGGCCGCTTTTTGCTCTATCGGCGGTAAAACACTCACGTCGCTTCTCCTCAACATATTTGTTCATGAATAAGACTGTTGTGGCAGATCGATAGTTGCAGCCTTTCTTGGCCGCGCCGATCTAATCCGTCGATACAGCACTAACAAAAGATTATAGTTACTACAAACAAGCAAATCGTAACGCTAGCCTAGTCAACAGTCTTACGCAATTGTCAGATTGTTCTACTTCCTCGTCATCGCTTGATTAACTCGCAATGGTACCCTCACATTGTAATACATCTATTCTGCTTCGTGCCACTCTGAGAGCTTATCGCAACTGAGAGCTGGCATATGTCTTCGCATCTCCAATTACCCTAGATCGGGGTCTACCGTGAATATAGCACTAATCGCACTCGATGCGCTGAAATCAACACAACTTCCACCTTTTGTATTGATCTACCTAGCGAGCTATCTCGAACAGCAACGCCACATCGTGCGGATCTTCGATGTCTCACGCGGTCAAAAATATAGCCTCGAACAAAACGGTCGTTTTTTGCGCAGCTTTCAGCCCCAAGTGGTCGTCATTATGGGCGATAACGACCAACAACTGCAAGAAGCGGCCCAAGCCTGTAAGTGGACAGCGGCCCGACTTTTGTTGGTGGCATCGCCACGCCAACCCCACGAACTCTTGGGCCTCTGCCAAGAGCTGTTGAGCAACATCGATCCCAAACACACGGGCGAGCTGAGCTTAGCCAATAACGAGCCATTCTTCCCTGCCCGCCACCTCGTCGAGCTAGAAAGCTATCGGCTGCGCGCGCCCAGAGGCGAGCTCCAAACTGCCCTGCTAGCTTCCCTCGAGCCAGCAAAAGGCAGCTTACGAGCGCCCGAACAGATCATCGACGAAATGCGTTCGATCGCTCGTGAGCACGGCATTCGCCACTTTCTGCTGTGCGCAGCCGAACTGGGCCACGACTTGCTCTGGCTCCAGCTCTTTGCAAAACGGCTTATTCAAACCGAACTTGATCTTGCGTGGGAATGTTACGCTCATCTAACAGAGCTCGATGAAGAGTGTTTGCTCTTGTTGCGCGCCTCGGGCTGCGAAGCTCTGCGTATCTCGCTCGATGCTAGCCAGATTCTACAGACGAGTCACTGCACCAAGCTGAAGAAAAGCATCCGCGAGGCGCGCCAATGCGGTATTCATATTCGCGCCGAAATGACGCTCACCCCACCCTTTGAGGCCATGCCTTCTTTGGTCGATATCGCTGCTACATTCGGTTTCGATGATGTTCACTTCTATACACTCACGGGCCTAGAATCGACGCTCGATCAAGCCAAGCAGATCAGCTCTTCGGCCCGCCATCGATTTGCGAGCCAACGCAATTTACAACACTGTATCGAGCAGTTTGGCCCGCACCTTGGGCCAATCATTTGGAATGTACGTCGCTCTCAGATTATGCACAAACTCTGGCGCGATCAAGAGGAAGAGAACAGCTCTAGCCAGACCCATGTCTCTAGCTTCTAGCGCTTGACAGCGTCCAATCGATTCCAAAGGGCTTCAGGAGGGCTTAAATAAGCCCACTTGAAGCTTTTTGGATTGTTGAGGTTATTTTCGCTGTAGGCTCTCGCCAGACGAAGGGGCAGCGGGAAGACCGCGCATCTTGCGGTACTCTGGGATCGAAGCCATCGGTGGCCGCTCGTGATCGCGAATGTCGCGCAACTCTAGCCGGAAGCTACCATCTTGTTCGCTGCTCTGCTGGATCAACTTCATACTTTGATTGACAGCGTCGAGCACATGCAGGCGGTGGCGCTGCTCTAGGCGCTGAATCACGACTTGAATAATGGCGAAAGCCATCTTCGAGAGCGGCACAAGCTCCTGATTGCGATGGATACGCTCGTGCAGGTCGACTTGAGCCAGCGATTGCAAACCGTGCTGTTCGAGCAAGTCGATCAGCATAGCGGTCTCGACGCCGTAACCCGTAAAGAAGGGTAACCACTCCAGAGCTTCGCGCCGTCCAGCGTATTCACCCGAAAGCGGCTGAACCATACCCGACAATTCGGGGTAAAACAGGTTGAGCAACGGACGAGCGGTCAATTCGGTCACACGCCCGCCACCGCTTGCTACGATCTTATCGCCTTGCTTGATCGGTCGGCGGTAAAAGCCTTTACAGTACATCAGCTTTGGATCGCGCAACAGCGGCCCAATAATGCCATATACAAAACGTGGGTGGATATTTTTGATATCGGTATCAATCCAGGCGATGATATCCCCCTTCAGTACGTACTGGCTCTTCCAGAGCGCCTCACCTTTGCCGGGGAAGCTACCATACTTGGGCAAAATATCTTGATGTACATAAACCGGCACCCCAAGCTCGCGCGCGATCTCGCAGGTGCGATCGGTCGAACGGCTGTCGATCACTACGATCTCATCGAGCAGAGGCACTTCTTCCATCAGGGCTGTTTTAATGCTCTTGATAATCGGCCCGATCGTCTCTTCTTCATTCAAGGCCGGCAAACCCAAGCTGATCGTCAGGTTCTGTTGCTCTTTCAGCGCCAAAAGCCGCTCGAGATCTTCAAACTCGGAACTAGAGAAGTTGTTTTCTGCGAACCAACGATCGACAGTAGCCGACAAGTCGCGCTGCTGCTGCCAGAGAGCTTGAGCGCGCTCTTCGTTCTGATCGAGGCGGTGACGCACCAACAAAACGGTTTCATTGGCACGGCGTAAAATCCGCTCGGTCAAGGGACCAAGCGGCGCTTCGGGGTCACCTCGACGACCTGTCACACCAAGGATTATCGCTTGATGATCGGGCGCTTCGCTCAAGATCGCTTGCTCGGCAGGGATAGCGCGCTCGATCCAGCGCTGAACACGCGGCATACTGCGCAAACTCTGGAGCGAATTGCGCACCATTTGGCTATCCGGTTGGCGCGGATCGGTCGCATAGAGCACAGTAATAGCCGAATCGTGCAGCTCTGCCAGAGCTAAGGCCGTGTCGCAGGCCAAGGGCGTATGCGGGCCACCACGCACCGGCAAAAGAATGCGCTGCCACGACGTTTGATTGCGCAGTTTCATCACGATCGTATCGCAGGGCGGCTCGCGCAACAGCGTATCGATCGGCGGACCAAACAAACGCTCGGGCGACGACTGCTCCTCTTGCCAGCCAAGCAAAACCAACGAGGCCTGTTCTTCTTGAACGGTCGTACGAATGGCTGCCGCCTGAGAGTGGTCAACATGCACAGTGGTACGCACTTGAACCGGCTCATTGGCATTAAAGGCTGGAATGGCATCTAGCTCCGCTCGATAACGGCGCGCTGCAAGCAGACCATCGCTCAATGAATGCTCTTCCTCGATCTCGACGATGCCCAACACCAACACACGTCCCTGCTTGAGCCTTGCCATCGAGATAGCCATAGGCAAAAGCCTGAGGGCCTCATCAAGGTCAATGATTGGAAGCAGCACCACATAATCATCCGTTGCCGACTCGTTCGGCTCTGTGATGGCTCGAGACTGGATACTCATACTATTCACCTCGCGATCAATTGAAAAACGCTCGAAGACGCAAAAGCGACCTGCTTTATACCAAATCCGGTTGATTAGTTTCTATTTGGCCTTTGGCAAAGTGGAACTTGACTAACTCTTTCCCCGGTTTTGTTTTCCTGCGTGCCAAGAGCGCAAGTCGTTAAACGGATTTGGTATTAGACCACCTGCTGAGCCGGAGCTGATCCAGCTATCAGAGCTGCGATAGTGCGTTCGAAAATGGCTTGCCATGTCGCAGTACGTCGCACCTTGCGACGCAGGTGGTATGCCTTACTGGCGCGATAATATTCGGCGATCGAGTGCGCTATCGTTTGCGGATCGCCTTGCGGATCGAAATAGTGCGCTGCGTCGTCCGCTATCTCGCGGAAAGGTGGAATATCACTGCAAAAGATCGCTAAACCAGCTAAGCCAGCTTCGATCATCGGGATTCCAAAACCTTCAGAACGGCTGGGGAAAAGCAGACCATCAGCAATGCGGTACAAGTCTGCAAGCAGATCGTCGCTTACAGGTCGGGGTGTACCATCGGGTTTGGTATAGAGACGGTAGAGAAACTGGACGGCATCATCGGCGCCACTAGCTTGACGCAGAGCTTCTAACTCGGCCAAATAGGCAGCATTCGTAGGATTATGTGGCCCAGGCGGCCCGGTAATGATCAGTTTAGGAGCGAGCCCTTCGGCGCGCAGCGCCCCTACAATCGCAATCGCCTGCTCGATATTTTTGCGGCGTGTGATCCGAGCGGGTAACAACAAGAGTGGATCAGCCTCTAACCAATTGTAACGCTCGATCAGCTCAAGCGTATCGGGCTCAAGCTTATACAATTGAGCCAGATCAACCCCGGGCGTCACAACGCTGATCGACGCGGGGTCTATTCCCAACAGATCGGCCAACAGCGCACGTCGGTCATCAGATACAACCACATAATCGGTTCGGGGCCAGATCTCGCGCAAAAGGTTCCAAGGCCAGCCATTGTGAAGCTCTGGCTGATAGAGCGGATCTTGCCAGGCGAAATCGTGACACCAAGCCAACAAACGTGGGCCGCCGCCCTCATCTTGAATGCGGCGCAGGGCCGCCGTAAAGGCGAGGTTTTTGTGCAACGAAAGCACATTGTGCACCATCGCCACATCGACTCCGGCTAGCGCCTTGCGCAGCGCCTGCTCGGTCTGATCGACCAGTTGATGAAAGGCCTTATCGACGATGCCAGCCGCCAACTGCTTGTTCAGCGCTTCGAGCTGGGCGCCGCGCGAACCAAACAGAGGATCGATGATATTTTCAACACCCTCAAGCGTAATTCCGCCCGAACCTGCGATCATGCGCACCTGATAGCCTGAACGTGTGAGCACGCGCGCATGATGATCCATCGTCACTTCGACTCCTCCAATACCCGGCGGCGCTGCGTAGTGAACGATCGCTACAACTGTTTTCAAAGCTCTCCTCTACTCATACGAATCGCTAAATCGATAAAACAGGAAGCGCTCCAACCAAACATAGGCGCGGCCTTGGGCGGCGCTTCGCCCGTCGATGGGTTGTAATATTCGTAAATATCGTTTTGGCCCATCACCAAGCGCAAAGTACGCTCGGCTAATTCGCTCGCCAAGGCTTTATAGCCAGTTCGTTGTAAGGCTTCGATGAAAATATAGTTAATGTTGATCCAGACCGGGCCGCGCCACATTTGCGAAGGACTGAAGCTTTTGTCGCAAAGTGCCACGGTCGGCAAGGGATGGGTCGCCCAAAACTGCTTGGGATTGGTGAGGTGGGCCACCAAACGATCGTTGATCTCTTGGGGCAAACCACCAGTCCAGAGCGGATACAAGCTGAACGGGGTCAGCACATCGATCCGCTCGTGCTCGTGCTGAAACCAGAACAGTCCAGCCTCGGGATCGTAGAAATGATCGATCATGCGACGGGTCAAGGTTTTGGCTTTGCGTTCCCACATCTGGGCTTCGCGCTCACGCCCAAGCACGCGTGCCATCTGACCGAGCGCCTCTTGTTGCAGGCAGAGATAGGTATTAAGATCAACCGCCTCAACCGGCATGCCATGATCCCAGAGCGGGCTATCGTCGAGGCCGCTCGAAAACGGATGGCTGTACTGGACGATTCCGTCGCTATCGTCATCGTTGAGACCAAACCACCAGTTGTTGTTCAAAACCAACGGATCATAGATATCTTTTAAAAGCTGAAGATCGCCCGTTGTTCGGTAGACATGCATCGCAACCCAAGCTGCGATCGGCGGCTTGGTCACCGCAGCAACAACCGGTATCTCGAGATGGGTGATCGCGCCTTCGTCGTAGATCGCATCGGGGATCATGCCATCGGGCTGCTGATGATCGAGCATAAAACGGATCTGATCGCCCGCTAGCTCGGGGTTGGTATAGCGAAAAGCCAGCGTGTGGAAGTAGTTATCCCACTGCCACGCTCCAACGTAGTGAGCTTTGCTGGGGGCTACACTTTCGCGTCGGAAGTAGCCGAACGGCGAAAGCAAATTGTTGCCCATCACCCACCAAGCGTAGTAATACTGATTGCGATAAGGCTCGTCGACGGCCGGCGCTTGCTCCATCCAGCGGTGCCAACGTGTCTCGGCCTGGGTGATAGTATGTGAAAAAGGCTGCACCAAGCGCTGCAGGTCAAGCCCGGCTTTGATATGCAGCGTAATAGCGCTATCAGCTTCGGCATTGACGGCCAAGGTCACATCGTAACCGCTCGGGTTATCAGAGATACGGTTAAGCAAAACCGTGGCATTGGTCGAATAAGCGCAATTTCGAATACTCTTAAACTCGCCGCCATGCGCATCAGGGCGCGCCACATCTGGTACAACACTGAAGCGTATTCCACAAGCCACACCCGCTGGCAGACCAAACGAGAGCGTCTCTCCATCTTGGAAGGCCAGCACATATTGGCCCAGTGGCGTTTCAAAGATCAAGGCATGTGGGTAGCTGATCAGCTCAAACGGTTGAGGGTTGCCTTCCCCATCAACAAGTTGCAGAGTCGGAATGAAGGGTGGCCGATTGCGATAGGTCGAAAGGCCCGGCTGCACTGAAGTCAAGCGTTCGGCCAACTTCACATACAAGGTATGGTCGCGGCGCTGATCGAGATACACCAACAGACGCGAACCACGATCGCTAAAGGGTATCTGTTTAAGGTTGATGCGATTCTTCAGAAGTTGGAGATAGCTTGAGACAGGAAAATGCATAGGCTGTCCCCTTTTCAGGATTCAGAGCCGTATCTACTGCGATTGCGAATGTCTCTAACCTTCACTCAGACACAATGAGGCCCAACGGCTTGAAAAAGGACACCCCTTCAGCAAGGTGCGAAATAGCTAACGAACTGATCCACTCGCCGTTTAATCATCAGGAATTGGGCCTAATGACAGGATAGTTGTAGAGAGATCGTGTTAGTACCCGAGGCACGCTACGATCATTCATGCGGGCATAAATACAGGATATGGGTTAGGACAGGTCGATCCATCTGGATACAAGACCAGCATGAGCAGGATCTACGAGTGAGCTGAAGTGTCTCTAGGCGATCTGGTTGCGGCACTGAACCAGACTCTGCATATTGGATTGAGGAAGTTTGTGTAGGTCGATTCGTATTTCACTCGTATTGGATAAGGTGCACATTCTTACAACGCGTATCGAGATGCGATCCTTGTCCATCACTCATGTCTCATCGAACGGCTATAGTTTCATTCTATCCTAAACAAGAATATCAGGCAAGCCGTTTCACAAGCAAATAGGCCTTACAAAAATCGTTCAGCCACTTTCTCCCTCATCAGAACTAGCCACACAACCCGTTGTCTAGTGCTGGCGGAAAGGTCGCTAACCTCAAAAGGGTCCTTTCCGCGTCCGCCTACGGCTACTAAACAGAGCTAGCCGCCCCTCATCCCCGACCCTTCTCCCGCAGCTATGCATTACCCAAAGTCGTGTCGGCAGCAAAAGGCGATCGTTCACCATCGCGGGAGTATCCCTGAGAGCACAGAACTCAGAGAGCTTGTATGCGATTTCGCTACGCGAAATCGCATACAACATCAACATTCAGCCCCTCGCCCGCAGTACGGGAGAGGGGGCCGGGGGGTGAGGGCAGATAACGCTGAGCTTATGTCGATTTATGGGTAATGTACAGCTCCCGCAATGCGGGAGAAGGGAGCACGACCCTAGCAACGACTACTCGTACCCTTCGACAGACGGTTCCTGTGGTTCGACAAGTGGTTCCTAAACTTGCCGATGGGCACCAACCGAGCTTGCCGAAGGGCTGGGAACAAAACTCCTTGTAAAGGTCTCTGTGCCTCTACGGTGAATCAAAGCGACAAACAAAGAGCTTGGGCATCGTGTGACGCCCAAGCTCCTCAGCACGCTTCAGAAGATGTCTCTCCAAGCTCCTTATTGATCGGCTTCTTCCTCGTCGATGCTCAACAAAAAGTCGAACTGGCGGATATTGTTAGGGCCGATGCCCTGAATCGCCACCAGATCGTCGATCGTCTTGAACGCGCCATGCGTATCGCGATACTCGATAATGCGCTTCGCCAAGACCGGGCCGATGCCGGGCAGATCGATCAGCTCTTGCAAGCTGGCCGTATTGGGGTTCAGGCGCTTTATAGGCGTGGACTGATCATCCTGAGCCGATGCGAGCGCGGCTTCGCGCTGCTCTTGGGCTTGCTGCAACAGCTCGGCTTCGCGTTCAGCTGTAAGCGTCTCAGACTGCGGCTCGGTTTGCTGCTCGTCCTCACGCTCGGCTGCGGCCTGCTCGGTCTGCTGTTCGGCAGTGGTCTGCTCAACTTGCTGTTGATCGGTTGTCTGTTCGTCGCTTGTGGCTTCAGCAGCGGAGCTGCTCGGCTCTGCGCTTTGCTCAACAGAGCTGTTAAAGGCGACCAGTTGAACGCTACCGTCGCGGCTCGGGTCGACGCTCGGCATAGGCACAACGTTGGGTTGCTGGCCGGGCTGCGGCATAGGAACCGGCCTATTGCGCTCGCTGGGCAAGATCTCGGGCATTTTCACGGCCTGCTTCTGGCGCTCTGCCCGCTCGGAAGTCGCAGGCTCTTCGCTGCTTAGCGTGCGCTGCGCAGAAGTAGCGGGGATGGATGGTTCTAGGTAGGGCAGTTTGTGTTGCCGACGTTGCCAATACCACACCAACAAGGCCACCAATACACCAAATGAAACGAGCAAGAGAGGAGGCTTCTTCATGCTATACCTCAAACTTTTGACGCCTTGGGCGAAAGAACCAATGATCGCAACAGGGCGAGATTCCGTACATCTTCTTGCATCTCTTCCCCTTTGGGGGTTTCAATCACTTTGGGGAGGTGCTTGAAACGCGGATCGTTGACAAGCAAACGGAAGGCTTCTAAGCCGATCTCTCCTTCACCGATATGGGTGTGGCGGTCGACGCGACTTCCCAAGCCTTTTTGCGAGTCGTTTAAATGAAAGGCTTTGATTCGCTCTATACCTATTAAACGATCGAAGGCTTCAAAAGTCGCGCTATAGCCTTCAAGATCGCGAATATCGTAGCCTGCCGCGAAGATATGACAGGTATCGACACAGACCGCGACCCGCTCTTGGTGGCGAACGCCCTCCATAATCGCGGCAAGCTGCTCGAAGCACCAGCCCATCACCGTACCTTGGCCTGCGGTCGTCTCAAGCAGCACCGTGGTTGTGCCGCCCACGCCTTCATCGAAGAGACGGTTGAGCGCTTCGATCTGGCGTTTGATTCCGGCGGCCTCGCCGCTGCCCGTATGCGCTCCCGGGTGGGTTACAAGATAGGGGATCTCGAGTTGTCGGCAGCGTTCTAGCTCATCGGCAAAGGCATGTATCGATTTCTCCCACAATTCGTCTTTAGGCGAAGCGAGGTTGATCAAATACGAATCGTGAACCATTAAGGGGCCGATTCCGGTACGGGCGGCCTCTCGTTTAAATTCAAGGATCTCGCTCTCGAGATAGGGCTTGGCCGTCCACTGGCGATCGTTCTTTGCAAAGATCTGCATCGCCTCGACGCCAACCTTTTCGCCACGCGCAAACGCCTTGGCAACACCTCCCGCGATCGACATATGTGCGCCAAATGGCATTCCAGCGCTCCTTTTTCTAGTCTATTGCTAGCAAATTCAACTAATTACTGTATATTTTTTAGCCTTCGGCAGAAAGGCTTTTCTCGATTGTTGTTGCTCCACATTGCAAGCGTGCAGATCTGTAAGCAGATTTGGCTTGAATGCTACTTGCAATTGATCAGAGTGTAAGCAGATTTGGCATAGATTATACGAAATCTAAGCAGGTATCGTTGCGTTTTTGGGCGGGCGCTAGGCACACAGCGATACGACCTCGGGTGGCGGATGGGCTGATTGTAGCCGTAGGCGGACGCGCTAGAAGCCTTCTTGGGGACGAACACTTGCCGCCAGAGCGCCGAAGTCATTGAGCTGATGCGGTACTATCACCCTAGAGAAAGAAATATGCGACTTTGCAGCTGCTGGTGCAAAATCGCATATCGTTGTGAACACACCTAAAAACTGCTTACAATCGTCTTATTTTGGCTGCTCGGTCGGCTGGGTCTGGGTTTGCCCAAGCGGGTAGAGGCCGCGCAAGGCATTCCAACGCACTTGTAGCACATCGCGGAAGTTTCGCAAGGTGTCTTTGATCGGATTGACCTTGGTCTCTTCGCCGTAGCGCCATAGCACCGGAACCTCGACCACGCGGTAGCCGTAACGGAAGGCCAAAAACAGCAATTCGACATCGTAGGCCGTCACAGCGCCGCCCTGCACAACGGGCGAATCGTCGCCATAGATCCGAACGCGCCGGAAGAGATCGCGGCAGGCCGCGCGCTTTAAGGCTTTGAAGCCGCATTGTGTGTCTTGCAAGTTGCCGACCGCAATCATGCGAATGATGATATTGAAGACACGGCCCATTAGGTGGCGATACCACGGTTCGCCCTCACGTCGTGCGCCCTGGCCCTCGCGTGAGCCGATCGCCACATCGTAGCCAGCATCGAGCTTGGCTTCGAGCTTGGGCCACTCTTCGATCGGCACGGCCAAGTCGGCGTCGCAGAGCAATACATAGTCGCCCTGAGCCGCTAGAGCGCCCGCGCGCACCGCAAAGCCTTTGCCCTTGTGTTCACAGCGCAATACCTGAACACCATAACCTTCCGCTATCGCCACAGTGTTATCATCGCTGCCATCGTCTACAACAATGACTTCATAGCTGTAGGGCTGTGTAGCTAAATAGGCTACTATCTGATCCAGCGTGGAAGGCAAACGACGCTCCTCGTTCCAAGCAGGGATAACTATAGAGAGGTAGGGGTGATCAGTTAGCACTGTTTAGCTCCATTACGCATCGGCAAATGGCGATTAATCTTTTACATAACGCTGGTACACTATAGCACAAAACTGCCAGCTTCGAAATAGACCATGGTCCTCTGCTGAGTAGGCATGTGGATCATCTCGAGATCGAGACTATATCAACTGCTGATGATCGAGCCGCAAAAAGGCATCGACTAAATCGGGCGAAAAATCCTTCCCGCGTAGGCGGCTCAGCTCCTCAAGGGTCGCCTCGATCGTCCAAGCTGGTTTATAGGGACGCTCGTGGGTGAGCGCGTCGAAGACATCGGCGATACCAACGATCTGGCCTTCGATCGGGATCTGGTTGTGGGCCAAGCCAAAGGGATAGCCATTGCCATTCCAGCGTTCGTGATGGCTCAGCGCGATGGTCTCGGCTGTCTGCACAAGCAGCGACTGGCCGTTCGACAAGATATTCGCCCCGATCGTAGTGTGTGTCTGCATAATCGCGAACTCTTCGGGGGTTAATCGCCCCGGCTTCAGCAAGACCTCATCGGCGATTCCGATCTTGCCTACATCGTGCAGCGGCGCTGCTTGACGAATCACATCGACCATCTCTGGTGGCAAAGCCAGTTCGGCAGCCAGCATGCTCGAGATCAGACCAACCCGATAATTGTGTTTGCCAGTCGTTTCGTCGTGCAGCTCGGCCGCTTGAGCTAGCCGCTCTAAGATCTCGCGCTGAGAGAAATCGAGCTTCTGCAAGCTCAGAACCAATTCTTCTTTCGATAATTCCAGCTCTCGAGTGCGCTCTTGAACTTTTAGCTCTAAAATCCGGTTTTGATCGTAGAGGGCGAGATGGGTGCGTACCCGTGCGCGCACGATGGCCGGATTGACCGGCTTGGTGATGTAATCGACCGCACCGATCTCTAAACCTTTGGCTTCGTCTTGTACCTCACCGAGCGAGGTAATAAAAATTATCGGAATCGGCCTCGTTTTCAGGTTCTGTTTTAGCTCTTTGCACACCTCAAAGCCGTCCATATCGGGCATAACCACATCGAGCAGAATCAGATCAGGCAGCGGTTCACGCTGCGCCATTCCAAGCGCTTGGCTGCCAGAAGTGGCGACCCTTACTCGATATTCGTCGTGCAAAATCGCATCGAGAATCATGATGTTCTCGATCATATCATCAACTATTAATACGGTCTGGCGTTCAAATGTAATACTTTCAGCAATGGGCATACGCCACCTTCCAGATATTCTTAACGGTTGTACGAGAGAGTCAGGTGCGAATCTGGCTTATACGTGGCATGGCAAAGGAGTACATGATCTACAGGTTTTACGGATATAAGCGAGCCCTAAGCTGTTTTCTGGCTATAGGGCTCTTACATCGTGCAAAAAGAAGCATTTATGCGCCCAGTCTCCTCGTTTAGACCAACATACAAACCAAGCTTGTTTCAACTACCCAGCGCTTTCTCCAAACGACAAACGAGGTCGTATGCTTGCGCGAAGTCAAAGCTATAGAGTGCTTTCTGAACATCAGCTATCTCACTAGCCAATGGGGTGTCAGCACATTTCGCAAGCAATTCGTCGATAAGCCGCAAGGCATTGGTATCCTGAGTTTCGATATTCTCTTTTAGTTCCAAAAGGACGGGTTCGACAAGTGCTAGCAGTCGATGGTCAGTAGTGGTCGATGAAGTAGTAGGAGCTGGACGTTGCAGCAGTGCGCTGATCGCATCGAAAACAGGTGTTAATGACTGATCGAGTTGTAGTAGTAAACGTTCTACGTATTCGCGATTCTCCCATGCTCTACGCAAACTCTGCTCAAGTTCACGCGCATATTGAGCTACCATAACAAAGCCCAAGTTACTTGCGACACCTACAAGCGAATGGATATAGCGTATCGCCTCCTCCTTCTCCTCTTGCTGATAGGCAATCTTCACCGCTTGAGGCACTTGTTGTTGCGAGTCAAGAAATTGGCCCAAGAGGCGCTTATAGAGCTCGCTATTATTGTTGACTCGCGCTAAGCCCTCCGCAACTCGCACGCCCTCAAGTGACTTCAAGGCAGCCAGCTCTTGGTCGAGCACACTCTCAAGCGCTGGCGTATCAAGATCGCTTTGTGAGCCCTGAGCACGAGGCGTTGGCGGCACCTCCACCCTGTTTGGTCGACCGATCCAACGTGTTAAGGTCTCAAACAGGCCCATCATATCGAAGGGCTTAGAGACATAATCATTCATACCTGCTTCTAACGAGCGCTCGCGATCACCACTTACGGCATTAGCTGTCATGGCGATAATCGGCAATTGCCTAAACTGCGGCTGGCTACGGATCTGTCTAGTAGCTTGATAACCATCCATCACCGGCATCTGCACATCCATCAAGATGGCATCAAAGCGCTCTGTTTGTAAGAGGCTCAATGCCTCACGGCCGTTAAAGGCAGAGGCTACTTCGATACCCACAACATGTAAGATCTCGCGGGCCACCTCTTGATTAATGTCGTTATCCTCCACCAGCAGTATCCGCGCGCCTTGCAACTGTTTTCGATAAGCGCTAATCATTTGTTGCTGATCAGGAGGCAGTTTCTCGTTTTTGGAGAAGCTCTTGCCAAACACTTCAGCAACGGTTTCGAGAAAGAGCCCGCGCGAGAGAGGCTTGAGCAAAAATGCATCGATGTAGGTCTCGCCAACCTGACGGAAGAAGGCTTCTTGACCATAGGCGCTGATGATGATAATTTTCGGCGAGACGGGCAGCTGCAGCTGCGTTTTGATATAGTAAGCTGTATCGATGCCGTTCAGGCCCGGCATCTTCCAGTCGATCAAGACCAACTGGAAGGGCTCATCGGTCGGTTCTTGCAGCTTGGCGATCGCCTCTCGACCAGAGGCGGCTTGGCGACTCTCAAAGTGAATCGCATCGAGCATGCCTCCGATGATAGAGCGCGATGCTGCGTTGTCATCGACGATCAGTGTCTTGAGGCCGCGCAATTCTTCAATCCTGGCGGGCAACGACAAATACTCGTGATCTTGACGTTCGAGCACAAGGGTAAATGTGAAGGTACTGCCTTGATTCAAGTTGCTTTCAAGCCAGATCTGGCCGCCCATCAGCTCGACCAAGCGCTTGGTGATCGCTAAACCTAAGCCACTTCCACCATAGGTGCGAGTTGTAGAGCTATCAGCCTGCGTAAAGGCATCGAAGATATGGGCTTGTTGCTCTGGACTCATGCCGATGCCTGTGTCAGCAACCGAGATCTGCAAAGTCACATGTTGTTGTGTCTCAGCGACCTTCTCAACCCGCATAATGATTTCACCCTCATTGGTGAATTTCAGAGCGTTGCCGATCAGGTTAATCAAAACCTGGCTGATGCGTAACGAGTCGCCCACCAAGGTGAGCGGCACATCAGGGGCGATCGAATAGAGCAGCTCGAGACCTTTCTCACCAGCCCGATGCACAAACATATCGGCGATATCACGAATCAGCTTTTCGAGATCAAAGTCGACCCGCTCGAGCTCTAACATGCCCGATTCGACCTTCGAGAAATCGAGGATATCGTTGATAATACTAATAAGCGATTGGGCTGAGAGGGCGATCTTTTCGGCGTAGTTACGCTGTTTCGGGCTCAAGTCGGTCTGTACCAACAGTTGCGACATGCCGATCACAACGTTCATGGGAGTGCGAAGTTCATGGCTCATATTTGCCAAAAACTGGCTCTTAGCCCGATTCGCATCGTCGGCGGCCTGCTTTGCCAAGCTCAACTCGGCAGATACACGCTTCAACTCGGTGATATCGGTTGAGGTTCCGCTGATGGCATAGATCTCGCCAGCTTGGTTGCGCAAGGGGAACTTATAGGTGATATAGTCTCGTCGCTCACCCTGAACATTAAAATGCTCCTCAAAACGCACGCTGCGCCCTAGTTCATAGGCCGTTCGATCATTATGTCTCATCCGTTCAACGTCTTCAGGATCAAACAGATCCTCATCGGTATGACCGATAACGCCATCAACGCCCATAAGCTTAAACAGCTCATTGGTCTCTCTATTGGCTAAGAAGTAGCGGCCCGCCAGATCTTTGGTATAGATCAAAATCGGCGAGTTATCCATAATCGCTTGCAGTTGCTCTTGGCTCTCGGCCAACTGCAAGTAGGCCTGCTTCAAAGCGGCTTCAGCTCGATTGCGCTCAGTAACATCATCGCCTGCGATAGCCAAGCCAGAGATCTCGCCTTTATCGTCACGCAAGAGCGAGACATTCCAACGCAGATCGCGTTGTTGCCCGCCCCAATCGACTGTGCCTTCATAGACCGCCATTCTGTCGCCGACCTGAAGCTCCCAAGGCTCAACAGAGTTCTTGTCGAGCGAGTGCTTCAAATTGCTAAAGATCTTCTCGGAATCGGCTTCGAAATCGACGATTCCCGCGAAGCTCGGCCACTCGTTGCCAATGAACTCTTCGGCGGGGATACCAGCGACACGCGAAAACTGGCGATTTACAAACGTGAATCGCCCCTGAGTATCAAGCATTGCAAACAACACGCCCGTCGTATCGAGATAACCTTGCAAACGGTCGTGTTCTCGTTGCACATGGCGCTCAGCTTCTTTGAGCTTACTGATATCAGTGCCCGAACTCAAAACGCCAACTAATGTATGGGTCGTTTCGTCGATAATGGGAGTCGCATACCAGCGCACAAATATCTCACCGTACCGAGTGGGCAGAGGCGATTCGAGCGTATAGTGGATCAGGCGGCTCTGAGCTCCATCCGGATTCTGCTCAAGCTCTTGAGCGAAATAGTCCAAGGCTTTACACAAATGATTAAAAGGCTCGAGCGGCTCGCTGGTATGCTGCGCGAGTATCTCCGACCAAGTTCTTCCAAGCAACTCATCCTCTTGATAGTCAAGATAGTGCTGACCCTCTTGGTTAATCATCAGAATCCGCCCGTTGGCATCGGTTTCCATCAATAAGACACCAGCGGTGTCGAGGTATTGTTGGGCGCGGTCGCGTTCGCGTTTGACAGCTAGCTCTGCCGCTTTACGAGCGGTGATATCATCGGCCACCACCAAGATGCCAGCGTATTGACCATCGATATCTTCGATCGCCGAGATCTGCCATTGCATGTCGAACACACCCAGCGTCGATATCATTTGTGCTTCGAAGGTGAGGTTACCGCGACCCTCACCGCCATAATCGTGATTGCCAGGAGTTTGATCCTTGAGGCTCCGTCCAAGGATTTTGTCCAATGGACCCTTATTCAAGCCCGTTAATTCTCCAAAATCCCAGATATAACGCCCGATAATCTCTTCAGGCTGCATATCAAGCAGATAGGCACCATGCTTGTTGATAAAATCGACTCTCCAGTCTTTATCGATGACAGCAAAGAGCACACCCGCTATGTTGAGATACTGCTGGAGTTTGTCGCGCTCATGGCGCAAGGCTTGTTTGACCTCTTGACGCTCGGTTAGGTCAGTACCAGAACGGAGCGTGCTCACAACTGTACCATTCGCATTGCGAATAGGAACCTCGTGCCAGCGAATGTAGCGTCTGCCGGTGCGAGTTTGGATAGTCGATTCGAAGATGCGGGAGTTGCTCCCGTTTGAGGCGACTAGGCCCTCTGCCTCTAATTCCTCTGAAGCAACTTGGCTCCATGCACGGCCCACAATTTCACGCTCATCGTAGCCAAAGATCGCTGCACCTTCACGGTTGATCATGCGAACAATGCCTTGATGATCGACTTCGACCAAAATAGCGCTCGCCACATCGAGATAACGCTCGGCTCGTTCGTACTCTTGTTGTAGCTGATATTGCATCGCTACACTCTCGGTGATGTCGTCGCCCGAGATGATAAATCCACTGGCTTGCCCATCGTGATCGACAATCAAAGAGACGTGCAAACGCATGATTTTACGCCCTTGCAACGTTTTGATAGGCCATTGATAGGTTCGAACGCTCCCATCGGAAGAGATACGGTATGGATTGGGACCGATCGGCTCTGTATTAACCGCTAAAGCACAGAACTCCTCATACCAAAGCGCATGATCTTCGGGGTATAAAAACTGTTGGTAAAAGTTTGTATGTTGAATCTCCGCAATGGGCAGACCCAACATATGCGCCCCTTCGGTGTTGATCATCACGACTTGACCTTGCAGATCAAGCTCTACAATCATTACACCGATGATGTGGAGATAGCGTTGAGCTTTATCGCGCTCCTCTTGCAGCTCCATCTGCATGCTGCGCATTTCGGTAATATCTTGAATGGTGCCACTGACGTAACGCCCATCAGGGCCGCTTGAAACAGCCCGACCTTCCATATAGCGCAGTTGTCCATTAGGAGTAATGACGCGATAAACACTCTGGGAAGTTGCTGTAGCATCCTGTTTGAGACGAGCCAGATAATCCTCATAACGTGCATCCAACTCCTCTCTATCGTCAGGATGCACAAGCGACAGCCACTCTTTTAATGAGATCGAACTCCAACCGCTCTCTTCAGAAAGGCCAAAGTAACGCTCAATATCCGAACCGAGCAAATAGCCTTCGCGCGTCGTAAGATCTTCGGACCAGTAGGCGATGTGCGCGACCTGAGAGAGCAGCTCAAGCTGACGACGATTTTGGCGCAGTTCGGCTTCGTAGGCAGCGCGATAGCTGATATCGTCGCCCGAAAGCAGAAGACCGTCGGGATTATTGTTTTCGTCAAACAGCGGAACAACATGCCAACGCAGAAGTTTTTTACCGAAGGCGGTATTGATAGGCCACTCAAAGATATAAACACCGCCCTGCTGCTCTACCCGATAGACATCGGTATCATAGATGTTTTCTCCGTAAACAACCGCTTGATAGGCTTTATTCCATATTTCATGTTCTTCTTCGCTAATGAGGAGGTTTCTAAAATGTTTGCCTATCACTTCCTCAGCCGAATAGCCGAGCATACGTTCACCCTCTTCGTTTAAGAGGGTTATCTTGATATCGCGGTTAAAGGCGATGATCAACACACCAGCAACTTGCAGGTAACTTTGAGCGCGTTGCTGTTCTTGGCGCAATTGTTCTTGCAGCAGATACTGTTCGGTGATCTCTTCGTTCACGCCTGCCAGCCGCTGCGGTTTGCCGGTTGGGTCGTATTCAACTACCGCCCCCGAGGTGCGCATGTAATGCTTTTCACCCGGAATAACCTCAACTTCGTAGGTAAACTCGCGAGGCTCTCCGGTATGCAGAATGGCCTGCAGATTCTTGCTTATTCGCTCTAGGTGTTCAGGTGATAAAAAGGAGTGCCACTCTTTAAGCCTGAGCTTGCTTCGACCTGCTAAAGTGGGGTGATTGGCCAATAAACTAGAGATATAGCCATAGATCAAGCCATCGCTCTGGTTGACATCATATTCCCAGAAACTTAACTGGCTTGAGTTTGTAGCTTGGTTCAGGTGAGCTTGGCTGGTTCGTAAGATCCGCTCGGTCCGTTTATAGTCGCTGATATCCTGCATCGTACCGACGCGCCAGACTTGCTGACCGTGCTCGTCTCGCTCTACCACCGCGCCACGACTCAGAATCCAGCGGACCTCGCCATTCTTCAAGATGATTCGATAGATTAGTTCTTGTATCGAACCCGGGTGCTGATCATACAATGGGCCCATGCCGTTGAAACGATCGAGATCATCGGGATGAACCAGTTCGACCCAGTCGGCAAAGGTGATCGTTTTACGAGGAGGTATTCCTCTATCTTGAACGTAGATTTGAACGGCGATGCCGGTAATAAGGCTTTGATCGCTAGGCACGTGGTATTTCCAAAAGCCCATGCCACCGATCTGTTTGGCCCAATCGATCTGCTGTTGAAGCTGTTCTTCTGGCTTCACATCGGAGAAGACCAACAGCGTCAAGGTTTCATCGAAGCCAGGGACGGATAGAGGCTCGCGGCTGTAGCTGGCCGTATATGAGCAACCCGTTCTGGGATGGATCGATACACAGAGCCGTTTATCTTCCAGATCTTCCGTTTGTCCTAGAAGCGTTTTTTCCCACACAAAAAACGGCGATCGATTATGAGCATACGGCTCAGCCATGTAATTGTGGATTTTTTGGCCCACTAATTCCTCAAGAGAGTAGCCTAAAACGTGGAGGCTATATTGATTGGCATACACAATGCAATCTGCATTATCAAGTACTAATACAGCCTGAGGAATTGGATCATATAACGTATGGAACCAAGTAAATATATCCATAACAGGTATCCAATAACTATCACCCAATAGTAAGGAAACGATCTACTGGATGAAATATAGTTTTATATTGTTTAGAAGCGATAAAGAGTTTATTGTGATTTTAGTGTTACTCTAGCAATAAGCAGACCAAAAACTCACAATAACTATGTATATGATAAAAGTCTATAAATAACGGCGATCGTCTTCTATGTTAAAAATATATACGTATTGTATAAATTTCCAGTTTAGACTATACAATATGTACTATTTACTCACATTCACGCAATATAACCCAACAGTTTATGCTGCCTTTTCCTTATCTCTTTACGTTACTGATACAAAAACCGCTTCTATATTTTGTAAATTAATTAATAAACGATATATAGAAAAACTTTTACTTATATATTAGTAGTTCTTAGAGCAGGGATATAAAATAGCGATTCTATTTAGAAAAAAAAGTCGTGAAATAAGCTTTTTCAATAATCATTCCACTATATTGAAAAATATTAGGTTTATAACAAATGTCCACACTCAAGCGCTCAATGGGATGGAGAGAAGGAAGAGGGTTTAAGCTGGCAAGAGCGCGCCTAGTTCGCGCTTGTTATCTGGTAGCAAATCCGATTATTTTTCTTTTGGCCTTCAACAAAGTGGAACGAGACTGATACCAAATCCGGTTGATGAGGTTCTCTTTGGCCTTTGGCAGAGCGGAACGTGGCTCTCCTTTTCCTGGCTTTTCGTTTTTCTGAGCTAAGAGAATGCACGTCTTTACATGGATTTGGTATGAGTTTCTTTCAGCGGTTTTCGTTATCCCCACATTGCGAGAAAGCGTGTCTTTAAACGGATTTGAATGAAAACAAACAGGGGACAGCAGCGGGCCGTCCCCTGTAAAGGATGCATGGAAGATGAGGGATCTTACGAAATCCGTTCAGTCATCACGTGTTTGGGCGCTTTCGGCACACAGCTACAACACCGTTGCGACGGGCGTGCTCTTGGTAGCCGTAGGCGGACGCGGTAAGAGACTTCTTTGGGCTAGAGAGCACGCCGCTTGAGGAATGAAGTCGTTGATCGGATTTCGGATTGGGTGCTAGCGTACTTCAAAGCGTATTGTACGAGTTACTTCCGGCGCATTATCGTGGTCGCCTTGCGAGCGGCGAACCGTCATCGTCCAAAGTCCGGCTTGAGCGTCTTCGGGCACACGCCAACTCCACTCGACTCGTCCATCGCCACCAGCTTTGATCTCGCGCCCGCTCGGCACAACTCGCCCAGAGGGATCGGTGGCCCAAAAGCCGAGCAGAATGTGGCGCGGCAGACCTTCCACAAAGAAGCTGATCGTTTCGCCGGGGGCCACACTGACGGGCGAAGCGCCCTCGCGCGGAGCAGGAGCCTCGTCACGCAGGATCGTAAAGTTGATATGTTTGGTGATGCGGCTGTCGAGCCCATAAACCACCATCTGCCAAACCCCGCCCACGGCATCTTCGGGAGCGACCCAAGTAAACTCGGCGTGGCCATTGCGGTCGGCCCGCAGGCGCGGCGCTTGGCTCGATAGATTGCCGTTAGGGTCGATCGTCCAGTAGGTGAGGTGGGCCTCGAACTCGTAACCGCTGACCCCAAACACAAAGCTCGTGCCGGGAGGGCCTGCAGCGGGAATAACACCATCGGGCGGCAGCGGCTCGCTGGGCTGCTCGGCGATACCAAAGCTGATCTGGTGTACCACACGGCTGCCAGCGCCCTGCACCGTCATCGTCCACAGGCCGGGCTTGGCCGAAGCAGGAGCCGTCCATTGCCAGCGCAGCTCGCCATACTCATCGGTTTCAAGACGATCGGCATTGGTCAAGACTTCGCCATCGGGCGCGGTCGCCCAGTAGTTGGCCCGCTCTTCGGGGGCGAAGCCTGCCGCAAAAAAGCTAAACTGCGTGCCCGCTACGCCGCTACTAGGCGAAACACCGGTCTGAGACGGCTCGGGTTCTGGAGCTGGTGCGCCATTCACGATCTCGACCTGAATCAGCGCCTCGGCCCGACTGGTGGCACCGCGCCCCACCAACTGCCACACACCGCCTTCGGCGTTCTCGGGGGCCTGCCACTGCCAAGTCGCCAGACCTTCGGCGTTAGCAAAGACCCAAGTCGGCACATCGTACTCTTGCAGGCTGGGCGAGTTGGCCCAGGTCTCGATCCGCTCGTCGGGCAAGAAGCCATTGGCGCTCAGCATGAAGAGCGTGCCGGGAGGGCCTGAGACTGGCTCGGCTCGGCGCACAAGGCTCACTTCAGGCGACTGAGGCTGAAGGATCTGAAACGAGATCACGCTTTCGATCCGGCTGCTACGCCCA
This sequence comes from uncultured Chloroflexales bacterium, assembly GCA_937902315.1. Classification (GTDB taxonomy): domain Bacteria; phylum Chloroflexota; class Chloroflexia; order Chloroflexales; family Chloroflexaceae; genus CALGUG01. Next base: position 33,781 of record CALGUG010000047.1, on the reverse strand, counting down.
AGCGCCACCATCTGCCAAGTGCCGCCCAGATCGTCTGAAGAGCTCTGCCACTCCCATGCCAGCTTGCCCTCGCCATCGGCGATCAGCTCGATTCCGCTGGCCTGTGTCTGTTTGTCGGGGCGATTCAGCCATGTCGCAACCCGCTCACCCGCGTAATAGCCATCGGCATAAAAGTGAAAGATGCTGCCCGCCGCAGCTTGGCTCGGCTCGACGCTGCTCGCAGCCTGCAAGGGCTTCAGCGGCAGGCTAACAAGGCCCAGCACTAGCAAAGCAAACACCCCAAGAATACGAAAGAAGGACATCATTGGCTCTGCTTCCTGCTCTGTTCAAGGCTTAGCCGATTTGAGTCAAACTATACAGTCACCTACCAAGGCAGCTTGAGCGAATCGAAAAGCGCTCTTTGATTCGGTACAACAACTAAAATCGGCTTGAGTGATGAGAATATTATAACGAAAAAGAGCCGATAATGACTCGGCCCTTTCTCCAAATTTCATCTTCTTATCCGATCCAATCTCTGTGAAGCAAAAGAGATCATTCGTTATGTAAACAAACTGCGTTTCAAAAGGCGAGCCTGTTATTTATCGTCGATCGGCACTAAGCGTTGGCGCAGAGCGTAGATGGCTGCTTGGGTTCGGTCGGCCAAGTGGAGCTTGCTTAAAATATTGCTGACATGGGTCTTCACTGTCTTTTCGCTGATAATCAAAGCGTCAGCGATCTCTTTGTTGCTCATACCGCGAGCGATCAGGCGCAGCACATCCATCTCGCGATCGGTCAACTGCTCGACAGGCGCTTCAGCTGCATGAGGCGTCGAGAACTCCTGCATCAACTTGGCTGCCACCTCGGGGTGCAGAACCGCTTCGTTGCGCTGAGCCGCCCGAATAGCGTGGGCCAGCTCTTCGGGCGAAATATCTTTGAGCAAGTACGAGATGGCACCCGCCTTAATGGCCGGAAAGACTTTATCGTCGTCGGCAAAGCTGGTCAGCACAATCACACGGCTGCTCGGGCTCACCGCCTTGATGCGGCGCGTCGTCTCCACACCATCCATACCCGGCATCACCAAGTCCATCAGCACCACATCGGGCAGCAGCTCTTTGGCCATAGCCGCACCCTCTTCGCCGCTCGATGCTTCACCAACAACTTCGATATCTTCCTGTAATTCGAGAAAATCGCGCAAGCCTTGACGAACCACACGATGGTCGTCTACCAGCATGACTGTTATCGCATCCATGCACCTCTCCTCCTCTGTCGACAATTAGTTAACGTGTAGTCCGTTCGCTACGCGGCACAAGCACCACGATCTCTGTGCCACCGCCCGGCCTTGAGTGCAGCTCCATCGTTCCACCCAACTCAGCGGCCCGTTCGCGCATACTGATCAAGCCCAAATGGCGTCCTGAACTGGTTTTGCCACTCTCTACCGATTGAATATCGAAACCAACCCCGTTATCGGCCACCGATACCCGCACCAGCTCGGGTGTAAATTCTAGGGTCACGCTCACCGTGCTCGCATTCGCGTGCTTCACCACGTTGTTGAGCGCCTCTTGCACAATGCGGAAGATCGCCTGTTCAGCGCCGCGCGCATAACGCTCGTCGCCCGCCACCGACATCTCGGCCCGAATGGCCTCGCGTCGGCTCAAAGCCCCGATATGCTGATTCAAAGCCGCCACCAAGCCTTGATCGGTCAAGACCGGCGGACGCAGCTGATAGATCAAAGCCCGCATCTCGGCCAGCGCTGCGGTCGCAGTCTCTTGAATGCGTTCGAGCTGCGCGCTGGCGCGTTGAATGTTTTTGCCCAACTGAGCGCGCGCGGCCTGAGCGGTCAGGGTCATGCTAAAGAGCTGCTGAGTCACGCTATCGTGCAGATCGCGAGCCAAGCGATTACGCTCTTCCAAAACCGCCGCCTCTTGGGCCCGCCGATAGAGTCGCGCGTTCTCGATAGCGCCCGCCAACACATCGGCGGTCGTTTCTAGCACCGAGACATCTTCATCGGAATAGGCGTCTGGATCTGGCGATTCCAAGTTAAGCACGCCCAAGACCCGTCCTCCCACAATGATCGGCACACACAGCTCAGAGCGTGTCTCTTGCAGCGAGAGCTCGATGAAGTCGGGGTCGTTGCGTACATCGTTCACACGCTGAGTCATGCCCGTGCGAACCGTGCGGCCCATAAGGCCAGCCTGAGCGTGTTGAGTGTAGTCGCGCGGCAAGATACGTTTGCCGCCCGATTGGGCCGCCAACTCCAGTTGAGTGCCATCCTCGCTGAGCAACAACAGCTCGACATGATCGTAGCCAAAGCCCTCACGGATCTGATTGACGATCTTGTTCAGAGCGTGATCGAGATCGAGCGTGGCGGTCGCCGTGCGAGCGATGCCGTTCAGCACCATCAGTTGCTCTGCTCGCCGCTGAACCTGAGCTGCCAAACGCTGCGAGCGTTCGTAAAGCTGTGCGCTGCTGATCGGCCCACCGATCTGGGCAGCGATCGCTTCGAGCAGGTCGACATCTTCAAACGAAAAGGCGTTCGGCTCGGGGTGCTCGACATTCAAGGTGCCGATCACACGGCCGCCTGTGCGCAGCGGAACCGAGATATAGGAGCGTATATGCCTGTTACTACCAACCGAGCGCGCAGCAGGGCGTACAACTGTCTCTGCGTCGATATCGCTCGAAAGGTAAGGGCGGCCCTGTTCGACCACCCAACCCGCGATGCCTTCCCCATACTTTAAACGTACACTGCGCGCTTCGGCGTCGATCCGCTCAGAAGCAGCCACAATCTCAAGCTCGTTGTTATCGTTCAGCAGTATAATCGAGCCGCCCTGGCCATGAAAAGCGACTTCAAGCCGAGCGACAGTACGCTTTAAGATGGTCTCGAGATCGAGCGTCGTCGTCACATCGCGCCCGAGCTCGGCCAGTAACTGCTCTTTAGCGAGCAGGCGCGCGGTTCGGTCGGCCAAGCGCACATTCTCAACACCCAACGCAGCTTGGCGCGCGATCGCTTCGAGGATCTGCAGATTCGACTGCGAAAAGCTCTGCTCGTTAGCAGCCGCCACATAGATCACGCCCAAGAGCCGGTCGCTCCGCCCGCGCAGAGGCACCAGCAGCAGACCAGACGTTTTGCCGCCGCGTTGAGCGATGGCGCGCTGTTCTGCAATACCCGGCTCGGCATCAAATTCTTCGCTACAGGTAGGAGGAATTAAGAACGATTCGCCAAGACGATACTGAGGATGCAACAAGGCTTGATAGAGTGCTGGAGCGATCGGGCGCTCGCGCAAGCGCGCTTCCAGTTCGCTCGTAACTCCCGCAAAGGCGTGAGCCAGCAACACATCGGTGTCGGCGTCGCGCAAACGTACATAGACCTGCGGATAACCCAAGGTCTGATGAATAACTTCAACTATTTCGCGAAGCAGATTCTCTGGGCTCAGGTCTCCAGTAAACTGTGTTCCAATCGAAAGTAGGTCGCCCAGAGGAAGTGTTCGCACGAGATCGGCAGAAATGAGAGGAACTTTTGGTTGCGAATGGCTCATAGGCACAAGCTCATAACTCGTTTTTTGAGAATAGCCATACTCTAAAGTCTGGAAACAGAAAGATAACCCTGTTCCGTTCGACTACGTATCGAGAAAGCTCACACGATCGAACCGAACAACAATCGCAGGCGCGTGTGTGCTAGCGTACAAGCGTCGATACAATGTCTAAACGTCGGCTACACATACATGAGCTTCGCGCTGAGGCTCTCTCCATTTCAATCAATTATACCATTGAGCCTCTTTGTACTCTCTTCACATCAAAAGAGCCACAAAAACCCGTTATACCACGTGATGCGTTTAGCACTCTGGCGGCTTGTTCTCTCGCCCAAAAAAAGGCGCTTAGCGCGTCCGCCTACGGCTACCAACGGCCCGCCCGCCGCAAAGGGGTGTATCTGTCTGTGTCACGAGGCCGCCCCCACCACCAACGATACAAACGCATTTGCTAACTGGTATAGATAGTATCTCAGGATAGCACGATTGATATCGGTTGTATAGCGTATTCTACAAACAAATTATTCTTCAAGCTCCTCGATCTCTGCCTGCCAAGCCGATCCACGTCCAACACTCACTTCTCCAAAAAGCGTGGTCTGCTCGACTTGAACCACTTGGCGCTTTAAGAGTTCCAAAATGGCCCATAAATAGACGATCACTTCTTGACGAGTGCAATTAAGTGAGAGGAGATCGGTGAAGGTAAACCATTGCTGGCGCTCAAGTCGCGAGCGAATCCGTTCGGCGGCTTCGCGAACTGAGAGGCGAGGTTCAAGCACGAGCGTTTCGTTTTGGAACTCCGAAGCGTTCAGCAAGCGCATACGGCGTTCGATCGCGCGTAACATATCGCGCAGGCTCAACCGAATCGGCTCAACCTCTAAGCTAGGCAGCTCGGGCGGCGGCGCGCTACGAGAGAACACACGACGGCCCTCGCTTTCCCAAGCCCGAAACAGCTCGGCAGCTTGCTTGAGGCGCTGATAAACGCGCAACTGCTCGGCCAGCTCTTCGGCCAACATATCAGGGCTCGGATCGGCAGCTTGGGTGACTGAGGGCGCTTTCGGCAAGAGCGCGCGCGACTTAATCAAAATCAGGCGTGCGGCCAAGACCAAAAATTCCGACAAAGCGCGCGGTTCGGGCGCTTCCATCTGGCGAACATGGGCTAAATATTGATCAGCAACTTGGGCAACAGCAATACTGGTAATCTCAAGCTCGGCCCGTTCGATTAAACGCAATAAGAGATCAAGCGGTCCTTCAAATACAGGTAGCTGAATCGTGTAACTCATAGGTTCATATGTAGTAACGCGGTCTAATCCGGCAACAATTGTAATACAGCTGGGCGCAAAATCTCTAAACTGATCGGTTTACCCAAAAAAAGCGTCACGCCCTCGTGTTGAGCGAGCTCTTCAACTGTACTATCAGCCGAAAGCATAATAAAGGGCACCTTCGATACTTTGCGAATAGCAAGCAGCAGATCTAAACCGCTCATACGAGGCATACGATGATCGCTAATCACAAGGTCAAACTCGGTTGTCTCAAAGCGCTGAAGTGCGTCCAGGCCGTTCATAACAGCTGTAATGCTCGCTGCGGGTTTAATACGCTGTAGAGCTCGAACCAACACATCGAGCACAAATGGATCATCTTCAGCGACAAGAATGTGGTGTGACATACTATCTAATTGGCTATTATAATGGCTTATATCGATCCTTTACGGCTCTATCACCATTCCGTACCTAGTCGCTCCTGTCTTGCTCCACGTATCCACGTAGCTCATGTGACAGTCTTCCTCCTTCAGTAGCCGGGTAAATATAAACGAATGGCGAGATCATTCTTGACGCATCGGGCAGGGATGATATAGTGTGCTAAATAGATAGCCAAACAGTAGGTCTAATCAGCGGAGCTCCCATGTTTTCACCCTCACGCACAAAAATTGGTGTTATTGTTAGTGGCTCACTCAACGGTGGCTTAACTGCGCGCCTCGAAGCACATGAAAGCATTGAAGATGTACGAGTCGGGAAATTTGTTGTTGTTCAAGGTGAGAAACATGAATTCTTCTCGATGGTGACAGATGTCACCCTAGAAGCCACCAATCAGAAGATCCTCACCAACCCTCCCGCGACCGATTCATTTTTCCACGCGGTGCTAGCAGGGACGTCTACCTATGGTAACGTAGCCGTCAAGCCAATGTTAATGTTGCCTAAAGATGAAGACGGCATGCGCCCGGTCAAATCGGTGCCGCGCCACTTTTCACCTGTGTTAAACGCCGACGAAAGCGACTTCAAGCGCGTCTTCGGCGCCGAGGGTGGCAGCAACTTCGAAATCGGTCGCCCGCTCGATATGGATGTGCCGGTCTGTATCGACCTCAAGCGCTTTGTTGAGCGTAGCAACGGCATTTTCGGCAAAAGCGGTACTGGTAAAAGCTTCCTAACACGCCTTATGCTGAGCGGCGTCATCCACGCTGATGTCGCTAGCAACCTGATCTTCGACATGCACAGCGAATACGGCTGGGAAGCGACTTCAGAAGATGGCAGCTTCGTCAAAGGCTTGCGCCAGCTCTTTGGCAGCGATGTCTTGATCTATTCGATCGACGCTGCCTCCTCGCGGCGGCGCAAAGTCGCCATCGACGAAGAGATCGTGATCGGCCTCGACCAGATCGAAGTCGACGATGTGATGCTGCTGCAAGAAGAGCTGAACCTTAGCAGCACCGCCGCCGAGTCATCCTACATTCTCTTCGACCGTTTCAAAAAAGACTGGTTAAGAGAGCTGTTGGATATGGACAGCGATAGGCTGCGCGAGTTCGCCGAAAGCAGCGGCGCTCATGCGGGTGCGCTCAGCGCCCTCAAGCGCAAACTCGAACAAGTCGCAAGGCAAGAATTTGTCAAAGCCCAAGGCACCAACTCCGCCATCGATCGCATGATCAATCATCTGGCGGCTGGCAAACATGTCGTGCTCGAATTCGGCAAGCACAGTAAGCCGCTGGCCTATATGTTGGTCGCCAATATCATTACGCGCCGCATTCACCGCCGCTGGGTTGAGCAAACCGAACTCTTTTTAAGCAGCAAAAACGCCGCCGATAAACCGCGCCAGTTGATGATCACCATTGAGGAAGCCCACAAATTCCTCAACCCTCAAACCGCGCGCCAAACCATCTTCGGCACTATCGCCCGCGAGATGCGCAAATACAACGTCACCTTGCTGGTCGTCGACCAACGTCCAGCCTCGCTCGATAACGAGGTGATGAGCCAGCTCGGTTCGCGCATCACGGCTCTCCTCAACGACGACAAAGACATCGAGGCTGTCTTCACCGGCGTAAGTGGCGCAAGCGGCCTAAAGACCGTTCTAGCGAGCCTCGATACGCGCCAGCAAGCCATGGTGCTCGGCCATGCCGTGCCTATGCCTGTAGTTGTGCGCACCCGACCCTACGATGCCGATTTCTATCGAGCTATGGGCATGGTTGAAGTCGGGCCGGTCTCTCGCCGCCGCGCTCAACAAGATGTAGATGAACTGTTCCCAGACTAAGCATGCACAACAGTTGAGAAGTTCCTTCCGCTTGTGGGCAGTGCTCACAAGCGCTCTTACGGCTGTGACAAAAAAGGCTTCTGTTGCAAAACGAGCCTAGAAGAAGCCTGATCTGATACAAAGTCCGCTTGAATCGTTGTAGTGTGGCGCGGTCTCTCGGCACACAGCTACAACACTGTGCTTACGGGCGAGCTGTTGGTAGCCGTAGGCGGACGCGCTAGCAGCCCTCTTTGGGGAAGAGACCAAGTCGCCAGAGTGCTGAAGTGATTAAACGGCTTTGGTATAACTAGAAAGACGCTCGTATGTCGATTTATGAGACCTATGCTCAACTGTATGATGGAGTGGGTCAGATCCGCTTCTCACTGCTGATGCATCCCTATCTCCGCAATATCCTTGAACATCACCCGGTTGAAGGCAAACGCGCTCTCGACATCGCCTGCGGCACTGGAACCCTCGCTCTGCTGCTTGCCGACGAGGGCTGGCAGGTCACCGGCCTCGATGCTTCTGCGGCCATGCTTGCGCAAGCTCGCGCCAAATGCCAGCGCTACATCGAAGAGGGAAGCATCGCTCTGGTCGAAGGTGATATGCGCGACATTCCCACCTCTGTCTGCCAAAGCCTCCAAGCCGCTAGCTTCGATCTGGCAACCTGCGTCTACGACAGCCTCAACTACTTGCTTACACCCGAAGAGTTAGCCAGCTGTTTCGCGGGGATAGCTTGGGCGCTCGCACCAAATGGCCTGTTCGTCGGCGATATGAACACGCGCCATTTTCTCGAATTCGACTGGGGCGAATATGATGTTCAAGAGCATCCGGGTTATATTCAAATCAGCCAGAGTTATTTCGATCCTAACCGCGAAACCTCAACCTTGGTCCTCACAGGCTTTCTAGGCAACGACGAAGAAGGCTACGAGCGCTTCGATGAAGTCCATATCGAGCGCGCTTATTCGCTTGAACTGGTCAAACAACTGCTCGAAGAAGCTGGGCTGATCGTTGAAGCGATCTACGATTCCTTTACACTTCAAAGCCCTACAGCCCGCAGCCAACGCTGGGTATGGGTCGCCCGCAAACCAGCGCGCTCAACCGCATAGCAGCTTACTCTTGCACAAGGAACAAAGATGAGCGGCACTCATTGACCGCTCATCTCTCTCAAAAGCTACGCTCCACTTTTAGCACTGGCTCTCAGCTTAATCAGAGCCTGCCACTTCGCGAGCTTTCACCTCGCCCCGCTCATTGAGTGGTAAGGAAAAACCAAAAGTGCTGCCTTCGTGTTGCTTGCTTTCGACCCAAATTCGGCCCTTATGGCCTTGGACAATCTGTTGACAAATCGCTAAACCGAGACCAAGATGCTCGCCAAAACGTGATCGTGATCGACTACTGTAGAAGGGTTCAAAAATGTGCTTGCACTCTTCTTCATCGATACCGACACCGGTATCGCGCACAAGCACCTCAATCTGGTCATCTTTCACCGATGAGCTCAGATGGATCGAGCCGCCCGGAGCTGTTGCCTTAATGGCATTCTCGATCAAATTGGTCAGCACTTGACCGATCCGAGCGCTATCCATATACAATTCTGGTAAATCATCTGGAATATTATTGATTAATTCGACCCGGGCCTGTTCTGCTTGCAATGCGAGTGGTGTTACAGTGGTAGCAGCAATAGCAGATAAACTAGCCAACTCAAATTCGAGACGCATACGGCCCGCTTCAAGTCTATTAAAATCAAGTAACTCGTTAATACGCCCTTGTAATTTTGCGACCTGCTCTTCGGCTGTTTTCAAGAAATCCTGCTGAACAGGATTAAGCTCCCCCGCACGCCCTTGAAGCACGACGTTCAGAAAACCATTGAGGGTGTGCAACGGGTTGCGCAATTCATGCGACACCATCGAAATAAAACGTGCTCGATCACGTTCATCAGCTTTAGCACGGGTTATATCGTGCAACACAACCGCCACATGGCTGATGGCATTCTCATTGACGCGCACGCGTGAGGCGATCGCGTGATACACCGGTTGGTCTTGACCTTCGACCGGAGCGCCATGCAGTTCACGCATCAGAGTCTGTCGATCTCCATTGCGCACGTCGGCCACCAACTTTTCGAGCTCTTGTCGCAGTTGGTTGTCGCCATCGGCTTCCTTGGACAAATAACGTTCGGCCACAGGGTTGGTCCACACCGTGCCAGCCTGGGCATCATAGATCACCAAACCTTCGCCAAGATCGTGCAACACTGCCTCGAGCATGGCCCATTGGCTACGCACCTGAGAGTGTAATTCGGCGTTACGTATCGCAACACGCGCTTGAATCGCAAAGGCATTGAGATGCCGACCGTCGGCTGAAGAGAAGGCATGCTTTTTGGTACTTACCGCGCTCAGCGAACCCATAACTTGACCATCTTCATCGAGCAATGGCAGAGCGATGACATTTTTGAGATTGAGAGCGTGCAAATTGGGCCATAACTCAGCAATGGTATGATGATCAAGCAATAACATGCCGCGAGCTTCACACACCGGTTGAGCCAGATGCTCGACCCAACCTTCCCCTAAACCGTCGTCTAACACGAGAACTTGGTTTGTGTAACGATCGCCATTCCGCAAGGAGACCGCAGCAGCATCCACCCGTTCTGGACCCAACATCTGCGCCATACTGTCGAGGATCTGGCGCAAAACATCGTTTAACCGTAACGAGCCAGTTATAGCCCTTAAGCTCTCTTCCAAAGCCTGTTGCGAACGAATATGCGCGCGTAAATCGTTGGTGATGCTATTCAGCTCCGCAATTTGTTCTTGGTAAGCGCGTTGTTCTGCCTGAAGTTGGGCCACAATCCGGGCTTGTTTTTTTTGCTGCCGAATATTTGTCCAAATCAATACGCCACCTATTCCTATGCAACTAATAAGCAATACTGCCAGTATGTTCGCTATCATTGCAGTCCATGCGCTCGCATCGATGGTTTGCAGAAACTTGCTGAGAGCTTTAAGGGAGTGAAGAAAAATGTACGAAATAGGAAGGGAACAATGAATATCCCTATCAAGCTCTCAACCACTTGCACGCAACAGTAAGGCTAGCGCTAGTTAAGACTCGCCTATTCCAACCCTCCAACCTAGCCTAGTATCGCTAAACGATGCTAGCCAGGAGCTATATAGTGCCTTTGTATACACTCGCCGAGCCGCAAAGGCACATACAAGTTCGATCTATTTCTTAACCCCCAAAAAGGCCTTGGCAGAAGTCTGCTGTTTAATGGCAGTCCGACCCGCAAGCAGATCAAGCTTCGAACTTATAGCCTAAGTTTCGAACGGTGATCACATGCTGGGGATGTTCAGGATCTGCCTCGATCTTGGTGCGCAGACGGCGAATATAGACAGCTACCAGATTGCTCTCTCCCTCGTAGTCGTAACCCCAGACCTTGCTTAAAATCTGGCTGGTATTGAGGATACGACCAGCATTCTTCATCAGATAGTAAAGCAAACGGAATTCGAGAGGGGTGAGTTCAATCGTTCGGCCATCGTTACAAATCACCTTATGCTCGACAGGATCAAGCGTCAAGTCGCCCTGGCTCAAGCGCGACGAAGGGTTCAGCATATCGCTATTGCGCCGCCGTAAAACCGCTTCAACGCGTGCTAGAAGCTCCGAAGGTTCGTAGGGCTTAACGAGATAGTCGTCGCCACCGATTTGTAAGCCGGTAACACGATCTTGCAATTGGGAACGACCCGAGAGGAAAATAATCGGCACATCAGAGGTTCGACGGATCTGCTTGCAGATATCGAAACCGCTGCTCTTGGGCATCATGACATCTAACAGGATGAGATCTGGGTTGTGTTGCTCTAACGACTGAAGTGTCGTCTGAGCATCGTACGCTTTGCAGACTCGATAGCCAGCTTCCTCCAACACGAACGAAGTTAGTTTTACGCTAGGGATATCATCGTCAGCAACTAAAATATGCATAGCATCTCTCCTAATCAGGCATCAGTAGCTTATTCTCCCGGTCCATTTGCAACTATTCAGCCACTCGGTTGGATAGTTGCAGCAGAAAGTAAGAACTTACTGACACAGCATAAGCATAGGATCATACTTAGTAGAACTCAAAAGATAAGCAAAAAGTTACGCAGACTTCGCAGCTAATCATCGTTATGATTATTTTTAAAAGCCATAACGAGCGGCGCTGGTATTTCCGAACAAAATGCTAGGCACTACTAGCACAAATGCGCGCTTACTCTAAGGGCCTAACAGCAAACGAGTTTCCCCTTGCTCTGAGTTAGTAATTTCAAATTTATCCTTATACTCTATTAGTTACGAAAAGTCCCAAAAGTTCTTATTTTTTATGAAGGATTTTAGATAACGAAATATGGAAGGATGACGGTTTAAGCCTCAAAAGGTTTCCTTGAGGAGCTGTCGCTGTACAAAGAGATGACGGTTTCGTTATTACGTATATCATTTTTTGTAAGCAACTGTTATGCCATAATTTTTAGCTTATACGCCTTGCTTTTTCTGGCTAACAAAGCGTTAGGAATTTTATGCCCTTAGAGACAGGATATAACCCTAAGCAGCTCTAGAGAAGTCCTTTCAGATAAATCTTCTTTTATCTTTCACAAACCAGGCAAAAATTGTTCTATGCCTTTCTAATCAGCTATAGTTTCCCTGAATAGAAAATAAGCTAGTGAATTATGACATTTTTGTCATATATGACGGCTTGTTCAGAACAAAAGCGTCGCTTAAAACGGAGATCCATACGTTTATCTGCTGCTGCAGGTGCTATCCTTCTTAGGAATTAACCTTCTTTACGAGCCATTTATTCGCTGTCAAACAAGTAAATTAGCAAGCTGGTTTAAAAAAACGCAAAGTGTTGTACGAGAACTTGCGCTTCAATGTTTGAAATCTCATCTAGCAAACTGGCGTTGTAGCAATCTCTGTAGAAATAGTCATGTACCTTACACGTGGGGTTCAACAAAATGCTAACCAATCCGCTGCACTGTGGGGCACATGGCTGACATCGCTGTGTTGAAGGCGACGATTATCATCGCAGAAAACGGCGAGTATACTGCGTTGTGGCCTTGAGTTTCAAGGCGATCGCTGCGCACACAGCTAGCACGTCGACTGGGTGGGCAGGCTGTTGGTAGCCGTAGGCGGACGCGCCAAGGATCGAATAGAAGGTAGAGAACTCGCCGCCAAGAGCCAAAGTTATAACCTGATACCAAATCCGGTTGATTACTTTCTCTTTGGCCTTCGGCAGAGCAGAACGGCAAGGCCAATAAAAATGCTCGACCTAGCAGAAGCCAGATCGAGCATCGCAAGCAGCGCTAATGAGCGCCCTAGGGCAGCTCTTGCACAGCCGCGTAGATGAACTTCAGATAGCGCCCTTCGGGGAAGTGCGCGGCGACCGGATGATCGGGCGCGTGGGCAGCATCGTGCTGAATCAGCAAGCGTTTATGGGCATCGGCCGCAGCCTGGGCCAGAATCTCGCGGAAGTTTTCGGGCGAGACTTGACTGGTACAGCTCGCGCTCGCCAGCCAGCCGCCCGGCTTCAGACAGCGCAAAGCCAGCGTGTTGAGGCGCGTATAGGCCCGCATGGCGGCGTACATATTCTGCTTCGAACGCGCAAAGCTGGGCGGGTCGAGAATGATCAAGTCGAAGTTGCGCCCCTCGGAGGCGTAGCGCGAAAGCAGCTCGAAGCAGTCGGCCACCACGATCTCGTGGCGTTTGGGGTCGAGCCCGTTCAAGCGCCAATTCTGCTCGGCATCCTTCATCGCGCCCGGCGCGATATCGCAGCTTGTAACGTGTTTTGCGCCGCCCATACCAGCGTAGACCGAAAAGGCCCCGCTGTAGGCGAAACAGTTCAAGACCGTTAGGCCCTTGGCCCGCTGGCGAATATAGTTGCGATTCTCGCGATGATCGAGGAAGAGACCGGTCTTTTGGCCGTCGAACAGGTTGGCCACAAACTGCAGGCCATGCTCGCGCACCTTCAGATCGGCCGGCGGCATCTGGCCCCAGCGCAGGCGCACCCGCTCGCCCTCCTCCTCGTTGGTGCTGCGCACGCGCTCGACAATGCCGCGCAGCGATGTCGTAGCTTTGAGGGCATCGACGACCCAAGGCACCACGACCGCCAAGCTATCGGCGTAGGTCTGAATCACCGCATAATCGCCGTACAGATCGACGACCACGCCGGGCAAACCATCGCTCTCTCCATAGATCCAGCGATAGGCGTTGGTATCTTGCTGGCTGCGCACGATCTCGCGCGCCTGCCAAGCCGCCTCGACTCGTCGCCGCACCCACGCCGGGTTGGGCTGTTCGCTCTGCGAAAAGACCCGCAGGGCGATCGGGCTGCGCGAATCCCACAAGCCTATGCCGCGCCAGCCTCCGCAGCGCAACTGTACCCAATCGCCCGAACGCAAGCTCGGATCTTCGCGAATATGGTCTGCATAGACCCAAGGGTGGCCCTGTGCCAACCTGGTCTTGAGCGAATTGGGGAGAACGATCTCCTTAAGTGCCGATTTGCTTGATTGTTGTCGTGATGCCTTCTGTCTCATATGCCTAGAGCGTGCTACCGCTCTCTACTACCTTTTCTTTTCCATAAGCCGCTTCTGTTGTTCGCGGTCGAATAACTACGTTTCGTCCGACCCGCAGATTGGCCGGCACAACAGCGCGCGCGCCAACTAAGGTCAGGCCAGTGTTCAGACGGTCGGGCGCCTCGATATTGGGCGTGTTATCGTCGCCATCGCCCAAGAGCGCGCCTTCACCGATCTTCACATCTTGATCGACGATACAGCGATCGACCACTGCATTCGGGCCGATGTAGGTATCGTTCATAATAATCGAATCGCGCACCACGGCGCCGGGCGCAACCACCACTCCGGGCGAGATCACCGAGCGAACAACGTGGCCCTCGATACGACAGCCATCGCAGAGCAGATTGCCATCGACGCGCGCCTCTTCGCCGATCTGCACAGCGGGGCGCTCGCTGCTTTGCGTGTGAATGACCCACTCGGGATCATACAGGTCGAGGGCGGGCGTTTCGGCCAACAGTGCCATATTGGCCTCGTAATAGGCTTGCACCGTTCCTACGTCGGCCCAATAGCCCTGGAAGGTGTACGACATCGTGCGAGTCTCGCGGATTAGGCGAGGCAGCAGATCGCGCCCAAAGATGGCCTCATTGCCTCGCGAGAGCACGTCGATCAGATAGCTTTTGCGAAAGACATAGATGCCCATCGAGGCCAGCGTACTGAGGCTGCGTCGAGGCTTCTCGTCGAAACGGGTCACTACACCGTCGCTATCGACCGAAACGATGCCATAGCGGTAGGTCTCGTGCTGGCTGACGCTATGCACCGCCAAAGTCAGGTCAGCGTCGCTCTGTTCGTGCAGGCGCAACAAGGGGCGGTAATCCATTTTGTAAATATGGTCGCCCGCCAAAATCAAGACCGCATCGACATTCTGCTCTTCGATGAAGTCGAGATTGTAGCGCACAGCGTCAGCCGTGCCGCGCTGCCAACCGCCGCCTTCGGGCGTGGGCGAGGGGTGCAACAAGCGCACACCGCCCTGCGAGCGGTCGAGATCCCAGGGTTTGCCGATACCGATGTGGTTGTGCAACGATTGTGGACGGTACTGCGTTAACACACCTACATTGTAGATGTCGCTATTGACGCAGTTCGAAAGCGTAAAGTCGATAATTCGAAACTTGCCCGCAAACGAAACCGCAGCTTCTGTGCGCTCGGCAGTGAGCACACTCAAGGCCGGGCTATCGCCGCCCGCAAGTATCAATGCCAGTGTTCGCAGCATATCAATCCTCACCAACAGCAGGCACAAGCAAGCTAAATCGTCTCGCCGCTCGCGACCTCACCCTGTGGAAAATCTTCAACATCGCGGTCGGCATTGATCACCACATTACGCCCTATTCGTATTGATGGCGGAATATGTGCCCCCTTACCAACCACCGTAATACCCGTCGTCAGCTTGTCTGGCTGGAGCTTATTGACCACATCGTAATCGTCGCCATAGCCAACGTGCGCGCCTGCCCCGATGATCACCTGCTTATCGACGATCACTTTATCGAGCACCGCGCCCGGGCCGATCCAGGTATCGTTCATCACAATGCTATCGCGCACCACAGCGCCCGGCGACACATAAACACCCGGCGAAAGCACCGAATTGATGACTGTGCCACGCACAATATCGCCATTGCACAACATACTGCGACTGACGCGCGCCTGTGGGCCGAGCTTGGCAGGAGGACGCTCTTCGCTGCGTGTGCGAATCACCCAGTTGGGATCAAAGAGATTCAGCTTGCAGTTCGGATCGAGCAGGTCGAGACTGGTCTCCCAATACGACTGAATCGTTCCTACATCGACCCAATAGCCTTCAAACGGGTAGGCGAACACGCGATCCTGCGAGATCATAGCGGGAATAACGTGTTTACCGAAGTCGATACGAGGATTGTTGGCGTCTCCCTCGCCCAAGCGCTTCAACAGCACATCGGCCGAAAAGACATAGATGCCCATCGAGGCCAAAGTGCCCTTATCGCGCGCTTTGGGCTTCTCGGTAAACTCTGTCACGCGCATCTGATCGTCGGTGGTCATAATGCCAAAACGATCGGTCTCTTCAAGCGGCACATGCATTACCGCCACCGTCAGATCGGCGCGGTTGCGTTGGTGAAACTCGATCATGCGGCTGTAATCCATCTTGTAGATGTGATCGCCGCCCAAAACAAGCACCAAGTCGGCACGCCGCTCGCGAATATAGGCGATGTTTTGATAGATTGCATCAGCGGTGCCCTTATACCAGCTCTCATCGTGGCGGCCTTGATAGGGCTGCAACAAACGCACGCCACCCTTCGAACGGTCTAAGTCCCATGGCTTACCAATCCCGATATGGTCATTTAAAGAATGCGGACGATACTGCGTCAGTACGGCCACATCGAAGATCCCTGAGTTCACGCAGTTCGAAAGTGTAAAGTCGATAATGCGGAACTTTCCTGCGAAAGGGACCGACGGTTTCGCACGCTTCTCAGACAACACTGAAAGGCGCGTGCCTTCACCGCCAGCCATGATCATAGCCACAACCCGCATACATACCCCACGGTGTCTACTTTGACCTTATGGAACCCGTACTTGGATTGTAGCCTGAAAAGCAGGATCACGCAATAAAGCCCAAACTCATTGTTAACTGTGTTTCGACAACGCTTCTTAAGCCTATCGAAGGGTTTACAAAACCCAGAACTCGAAATCCCTCTGGACTCTATACCTTCGTGCTGAAATCCTTTCTAGCCTTTAGGCGGAAGCGTCTTAACCGAACAAAAAGATCCTAACCGCGTCCGCCTTCGGCTATCAACAGCTCACCCGTCCATCGTAACGAAGCGCTCGTGGCCAACGTGAAGCACCTCGCTAGACCGCACAACCTAAAGAAACAAAAACACGAGAAAGGGGCGTATAACTGTTCGTTTTTGCCATCACCCCGCAAACAGGCATAAAAAAACAACTGCCTCTCTTCGCTAAAAGAGGGCAGTTGCCGATATCGATCTTGGGCGAAGCAGTAAGAAGAACTAACGCTTCGTAAACTGCTTGGCGCGGCGAGCGCGGCGCAGACCGACTTTCTTTCGCTCCTTCTCGCGAGCGTCGCGGGTCAACAGACCAGCCTGCTTCAAAGTCGGGCGCAGCTCTGCATTGGAATCCAGCAGCGCGCGAGCGATACCGTGGCGTACTGCACCAGCCTGGCCGGATACACCACCACCGCGCACCTTCACCAATACATTGAAGCTCGAAAGCGTATCGGTCAGTTCCAGCGGGCGGCGCAGTTCACGCTGCAGCGCCTCGCGGGGGCCGAAGTAGTCTTCCGGGCGCTTGCCATTTACGAAAAACTCGCCGTTGCCAGGGAAGAGGCGCACACGCGCCACCGCCGTCTTGCGGCGACCTGTTCCTTGATAGTAGCGCTTCTCAGTCATGTCGTTCTCCTAGCCACGAGGCCGCGGCGAATACAGCTTCGGCTGCTGAGCCGTATGCGGGTGCGAATTACCGGTATAAATGCGAAGCTTCGTGAGCAGGCGGCGACCCAAGCGACCCTTCGGCAGCATGCCTTTAACCGCGTGTCGCAAGATGTACTCAGGCTTCTTAGCCATCATCATACGGTAAGAAGTCTCGCGCAGACCGCCCGGATAGCCGGTGTGACGATAGTAGACCTTCTGGTCAGCCTTCTTACCGCTCACGCGGATCTTTTCCATATTGATAACGATCACAAAATCACCACCGTCGATGGACGGCGTATAGGTTGGTTTATGCTTGCCACGCAGAAGCGTTGCGATCTGCGTAGAAAGGCGTCCAAGGGTCTGACCGCTGGCATCGATAATATACCAGTCGCGTTGCACCTCAGATGCTTTTTGCGAATAAGTCTTCATATTTTTTTATCCTGTGCGTATGTGTTCGACAGGTACCGCTGGCGACGAGTCATCACCCAACCCAGGATACACAACCGAAACCAGATACAATCCATGGGCGGGCGCCGTCGGGCCAGCCTGTTTCCGATCCCTGCTCTCAAGCACTTGTAAAAACCCGTCCAAAGGCATTCGTTTTTGGCCCACGAGCAACACCGTTCCCACAATGTTACGTACCATATGGCGCAAAAACGCATTCGCTGCCAGATCGATCGCTATCAGTGTTCGCCCAAAGCACTCGACTGTCTCACAGCTTGCCCAAAAGCAACGGCGTATAGTCGAGCCATCGGACGGGCCAGCGCCGGCGAAGGCAGCGAAATCATGCTCGCCCACCAGCACCGCCAGTGCCTGCTTCATTGCATCGATATCCAACTGGCCGGGGACGTGAACCACTTGGTGACGCAAGAACGGCAGTGCAACTAGCGATGTATCGATCAAATAACGATAGTCTCGACGCGTCGCACTGAAACGCGCATGAAAGGACTCAGGTGCCTCCCAAACATCAAGCACGCGTATGTCACGTGGGCCGAGTGCATTCAGAGCACGATGGATAGTTGCGACTGGCAACTGGCTATCGGTTCGCACATTGGCACATTGGCCAAGCGCATGTACTCCCGCATCTGTTCGACCCGCTAACACAAAACGTCGCTGTTCCTTGGTTAGCGCTTCCCAAGCCTTTTCTAACTCGCCTTGTATTGTCCGACCGTGAGTTTGCCATTGCGATCCAACAAAGTTCGTCCCATCGTAGGCAATTCGCACGGCAATATTACGCATAGAACCTGTACTAGACCAGTTCGATCAATGCCATTTCAGCGGCATCGCCCTGGCGTGGACCAAGCTTGGTAATGCGGGTATAACCGCCCTTACGCGACCCATATTCCGAGGGAGCAAACGTAAAGAGCAGACGCATCGCCTTCTTGCTGTCGAGCTTCGACAGAGCCAACTTGCGCGCATGAGGAGTATCCTCACGAGCGATCGCCATCAAACGCTCGATCTCCGGCTGAACCGCCTTGGCCTTCGCGATCGTAGTCTGAATACGTCGATGTTCAATCAACTCGATCATCAGATTCCGCAAAAGTGCTTTGCGGTGATCGGGGTAGCGGTTGAGCGTCTTGCCAACCTTACCGTGTCGCATGCAGAGCCTCCAAAGTTTGACAACAGGCGATACTCGGGTAGCTCGATCGCTTCCCTAGCTACCGGCGAGTACCGCTCTGAACAATACTAATTATCAGTAATCGTGAATCTCTTTGCCGCTAAGATACACGGCAAATCAGGTGCAGCCTGCCAAAGCAGCCATGTGCACCTACGATCCCGATCAAACCTCGACTGTTGCGAGCTTATGCGCCGTCGCTGTTATTCGACATGCCGATCGTCGCAATAGCTGGAGCGTTAGCGCCCGCATCACCCTTGGGGATATAGCCCCGTTCGATCAGACGATCGCGGATCTCTTCCATCGACTTCTGACCCAGGTTACGGACCGACAAGAGCTCCTTTTCCTCCATCTGCAGCACTTGGCCGACCTTGGTAATATCTGCTCGTTTGAGACAGTTATACGTGCGGGTCGAAAGATCCAAGTCCTCAATGGGAGTCTCGTAGATATCTGCCGGAATTGTAAGACCACGCTCCACCGTTTGGGGTTCCTGTTCGGTTGTCAAACGATTGAAGTCCGCAATGGTCTGGCTGTACTGCACCAAAATTTGGGCAGCGTGACTCAGGGCATCGCCGGGCTTTACAGTTCCATCTGTCCAGATTTCGAGAATCAAGCGGTCAAAGTCGGTTGCTTGACCAATACGTGTGTTTTCAACGATATAGTTTACTTTCGGAACCGGCGTGAAGATCGCATCGACAGGAATCTCTCCGATCGGAAGCGGATCACGCTGATCCGCGGGAGCGTAGCCATGACCACGCTCGACCGTCAATTCGATCTCTAAACGCGCCTGATCGTTGTCAAGCGTACAGATGTAGTGTTCGGGATTGACGATCTCGACATTGCTAGGCGCATCGATATCGCTTGCACGGACAATGCCCGGGCCGCGACGCGAAAGCAACATCTTCATAGGGCGCTCGGCATACGAACGTAACCGAATACCCTTAATATTCAACACAATCTCGGTAACGTCTTCTTTTACGCCCGTGATTGTCGAAAATTCATGAAATACGCCATCGATCTTAATACGCGTAATAGCTGCACCAGGTATCGATGACAACAACACACGCCGCAGAGCATTACCGAGCGTATGCCCGTAGCCCTGGTCAAGCGGCTCGATCTTAAACCGACCGTAGTTTTCAGCCGCTTGTACTACCTCGATCTTGGGCATGGCGATGTCTAACACAGATCGCCTCCTTACATACCTGATGTACGATGAAACAATTTACGATTTACGATTCTAGCAGCACTAGCCAAAGGCCCAATCGCCGACTTACAATCGTAAATCGTAAACCCAATTAGCGGCTGTAGAACTCAACGATAAGCTGCTCGTCGATGCCTTGCTCTGCATCCTCACGGCGCGGCAGAGCTACAACCTGGCCCGACATATTCGCAGCATCGAGACGCAACCACTCCGGCACACGTCGCTTGCCGAGTTCACCGTTTTCTGCCAAGTTCTTGAAATAGGTGCGGCGGCGGCTTTCTGGACGAACAGCAATCACTTCGCCAACCTTCACGGTGAAGGAGGGGATATTGGTCTTGCGACCATTAACAGTGATATGACCGTGGTTTACAATCTGACGAGCCTGAGCACGGGTCTCGGCCAAGCCCAAACGATATACAACATTGTCTAAGCGGCGCTCCAGCAGCATAAACAGGTTTTCACCCGTTACGCCAACCATACGCTCTGCTTTTTCGAATACGCGCACGAACTGGCGCTCTAGCAAGCCATAGATATAGCGTGCCTTCTGCTTCTCGAGCCACTGCAAGCCATACTCAGAGACCTGGCGGCGGCGTGCCGAGGGGCCATGTTCTCCGGGAGGGAAGGGGCGCTTGTTCAAGATGCGCTGACCCTTCTCCGTAATTCCTAATCCAAGACGCCGGCTGACTTTACCAACCGGACCATGATAACGAGCCATGGGCGATCTATCCTCCTGAAATCAGTCTCACTGCACTATTCGCTGTAGCTAACACCCACAGGTAGCTACGGTCATGTCAAGGCACTCATCGCGTGCGAAGAGCTTCCTCTTCCACAGTGAGCGTCACACACGTCTTAGACGCGGCGGCGCTTGGGTGGGCGACAACCGTTGTGCGGGATGGGCGTCACGTCAGTGATCGCTACAACCTGCAGGCCAGCATTGTGCAGCGAGCGGATAGCCGCTTCGCGACCCGAACCCGGCCCTTTAACAAAGACCTCAACCGAGCGCATCCCGTTCTCTTGAGCGCGGCGAGCAGCGGTTTCAGCTGTCACCTGGGCTGCATACGGAGAACTCTTGCGCGACCCTTTGAAACCAGCCTGACCCGCGCTGGACCAACAAATAACGCCACCCTGGGGGTCGGTAATTGTTACAATAATATTGTTAAAGGTGCTCTGAATATGAGCCTGTCCGCGCGGCACATTCTTCCGTTCGCGGCGCTTTCCACGCTGACGGCGTGCTGCGCTCGAAGTGCCACCCTTCTGCTGCTGCTTGGCAGGCATGCCTTACTCCTAAAATTAACACTTAAGAACACTGGTGCACACTCTACACCAGCAAACAACGTCTTAGACAGCGAACTTACTTTCGTGTCTTCTTCTTAATACCGATCGCTTGGCCCTTGCGACCACGGCGGGTGCGAGCATTAGTGCGAGTGCGCTGACCATGAACGGGCAGGCCCTTGCGGTGTCGCAAACCACGGTAGCAGCCAATGTCCATCAGGCGCTTAATATTCATCTGCACTTCGCGGCGAAGATCGCCCTCGACGCGATATTCGCGGTCGACGATTTCGCGCAGACGAGTCACCTCTTCCTCGGTCAGATCGCGTACCCGAGTGTTCGGGTCGACCTGAGCCTTGCGGATGACTTCCATGCCATTAGTGCGCCCAATCCCATAAATATAGGTGATTGCGATCTCAATCTTTTTGTTGCGTGGAATATCCACTCCAGCAATACGCGCCATAATATCCTCCGCACCGCAGATAGTCGCCTGCGATGCCTACTAACCTTACCGCATACGCAATGTGCCGATCTCATTGAAATGGCAATCACGGATGACGGCAGGCGTCAAATAAAATTACCCTTGCCGCTGCTTGTGCTCCGGCTTACGACTGCAAATCACTCGAATAACGCCTTTGCGCTTGATAACGCGGCAATATTCACAGCGTGGTTTTACCGATGCTCGGACCTTCATCTTATACTCCTTGCCTCGTGTTGGCCTGCCTTGCCAGCCGCCCACGTGACATGTCTGTCTATGTCAATACTCTGCCAGAAGATTGCCTAAGCGATCTTAAGAGCTTTGAGCATTGCCCTAGCAACCTCTGATATTTCGCCTTGCCCGTCGATCTCATACAACGAGCCCCGATCCTGATAATACGCGATCAGGGGCATCGTCTGAGCGAAATAGACATCAAGGCGGTGTTGAGCAGTTTCTATCGAATCGTCGCTTCGCTGATACAAACCACTGCCACACGCATCGCACACTCCAGGCCGATGCGATGGGAAATAATATATATTATAAGTAGAGCCGCACGTTTTGCAAGTTTGGCGTCCTGCAATGCGTTTTAGCAACACATCTTGCGGGACAGATAAGTATAACACACTATCGATCTTGCTGTTATGTGCAGCCAATACTTCTTCTAAAGCAGTCGCTTGTTCGCGGGTCCGAGGGAAGCCATCAAAAATCACGCCGTTTGCGCAATCTTCTCGTTGAATGCGCTCAATGATCATTCCGATAACTACCTCGTCTGGAACGAGTTCACCCCGATCCATGTACGACTTCGCCAACATCCCCAGTTCAGTGCCTTCGCGCAAAGCAGCTCGAAAAAGATCACCACTCGCGACATGTTGAAGGCTGGTCTGCTCAGAAAGCGTCTTTGCCTGGGTTCCTTTGCCCGCGCCTGGTGGGCCAAGAAGAATGACGTTCATGCCACGCTCTTTCCGTCTCTGCTTTGAGCACAGGGCACCACCGCCCTGGGGGAACGTGCTCCTCGTTGGCTATTAGCGATTAATAATGCCCTCGTAGTTACGCATCATCAAATGCGCTTCCAGCTGACGCATCGTATCGATAGCGACACCCACGACGATCAGAAGCGCCGTGCTACCCAAACCGATCTGGAGACCAGTAACGGTCTGAGTGATGAACGGCAACACTGCTACCAAACCAAGGAACAACGCACCAGCCAAGGTGATACGTGTGATAACCTTACTCAAATATTCCTCAGTACGCTTTCCAGGACGGATACCGGGGATAAACCCACCGTTTTTCTGCAAGTTATCCGGTATGTTCTGCTGGTTAAAGATCACTACCGTATAGAAGTAGGTGAAGGCAACAACCAACAAGAAAAGCAACAATGAGTAGATCAGAGTCCCTTGGTTAGAAGTGGGACTAAAATTGTTGTAGAAGAATCCCGCAATCGCATTACCGATACCCTCGGCGCCCGGAGTATAGAACCACGAAGCCACCGTGCCCGGGAAGATGATAATGCTTTGGGCGAAGATCAGCGGGATCATACCGGCCATGTTGACCTTCAATGGGATGTGGCTTGCCTGACCGCCATACACACGATTACCGCGCACTCGCTTGGCGTACTGCACGGGAATACGACGCTGGCCCTCTTGCATAAGCACAATACCCACAATCGTCAACAAGCCGATCACTAAGAAGATGATAATGCCAAATACCGTCTCGGCATTGCCAGCTGTACCGATCTGCAAACCTTCGCTGATCAGCGAGGGCAGACGCGATACGATACCACCAAAAATGATGATGGAAGGGCCGTTACCAATACCACGCTCGGTAATCTGATCGCCAAGCCACACAAGTAACAACGTTCCCGCCACCATGGAGGTTAGAATCGTAAAAGTGGGCAGGAAGTTATTAACAATATCAAATGGCGTATTGAAAATCGATACGCCACCAGACAGGCTACGCTCCAGAGTAAGGGTCTGCCCATAGGCCTGTAGATAGGCCATAGGAATGGTCAACCAGATGATGTATCGGTTGATTCGCATACGACCCTGCTCACCCTCCTTCTGCAGCTCTTCCAAAGCTGGAATGAGCGGTGTCAGAAGTTGAATGATAATCTGGGCCGTAATGTATGGGTAGATACCCATCGCAGCCACAGAAAAGTTCTGGAGCGCACCACCTGCAAAGATATTGAGTAACTGGGCTAGTTGATTATTCCTGAGCGCATCCTGAAGTGACAGCAACGAATCCTGATTGATATTGGGCACAGGGATATGCGCAATCAGCCGGAAGATCAACAACATGCCGAGAGTAAATAAGATTCGTCGCCGTAGATCTGGCAACTGAATTGCGCGAACAACTGCCTGTAACATCGATTATCCCTTTTAGATGCGGTACTTTCGATCGACTCAGGAAACTAGCGTAACTACGCCTCCGCACGCTTGCGCATGCTCGGGTTCGGACCACGGCTGCGGCTATGGCGCTCAACAACGTAGGGCAGTTCCTCGATTTTTCCACCAGCAGCCTCGATCTTCTGGCGAGCGCTCTCAGAGAACTTGTGAGCGCGGATCGTCAGAGCCTTGGTCAGCTCTCCGTTGCCCAAGATCTTCAACGGCTGCGACTTGCGTCGAATAACACGAGCCTCCAAGAGAGTCTCGGGAGTCACTTCGACATCGCTCGGCCAATCTTGCAAGCGCTCAACATTCACCACTTGGTACTCCACGCGGAAAATGTTGGTGAAACCACGCTTGTATGGCATACGGGTCACAATACGGTTCTGACCACCTTCAAAGGTGCGGTATGGGCCGGGTCCCGAACGAGACTTCTGACCATTCATACCTCGACCTGAGGTCTTGCCTTTGCCAGAACCATGGCCGCGACCTACGCGCTTGCTGGTTGTGCGTGACCCTTCGGGCGAACGCAACTCGTGAAGCTTCATGCGGTCACCTCGTCTGATACTTCCTCAACAGTCACCAGGTGTTGTACTTTAAACACCATACCGCGAACGGTGGGGCTGTCTTCTTTAATAACAACTTGGTTCAGCTTGCGCAGGCCCAGCGACAAAATGGTGTTCTTCTGGTCTTTGCTATAGCCGATTGCACTCTTTTTATAGGTAATGCGTAACTTGCTCATCCTGCGATCTCCTGTGCGGCCTTCTCACGGCGCACGCGACGCAGATGAAGTTCGCGCGGTGTGAGGTCGCGCCGTCGAGCGATCTCCTCCAACGACGAAAGTTCGCTGAGGGCCTGGAAGGTCGCCTTAACCACGTTAACGGGGTTATTGCTGCCATACGCCTTCGTCAACAGGTTTTTGATGCCTGCTGCTTCAACTACGGGGCGCACACCACGACCCGCGATAACACCGGTACCGGGTGCTGCAGGAAGCAGCATAACCTTCGACGCCGCAAAGCGGGTCGTAACTTCATGGGGAATAGTGGTATTCACCAGAGGAATGCGAATCACATTCTTCTTGGCGGCCTCCACACCCTTGCGAATCGCTTCGGGCACTTCTGCGGCCTTACCCATACCCACACCGACATGACCCTTGCCATCGCCCACCACTACAACAGTGCTGAAGCTAAAGCGTCGGCCTCCCTTGACAACCTTGGAGACGCGGTTGATTTGCACCACGGTCTCTTCCAGTTCAAGCTCATCTATATTGATTCGTCCTCGAGCCATTAAATAGCCTCCAGTATCACTTTTGCTAGAAACTTAGACCGGCCTCACGCGCAGCGTCGGCCAATGCCTTAATACGACCATGATACTTGAAGCCACCACGGTCGAAGACGACCTGCTTAATACCGGCATCTAACGCACGTTGCGCCAATAATCGGCCAACTTCCTGAGCCTCGTCCAGCTTCGTGCGGCCTTCAGCCTTAGCCCGCAGAGCCTTCTCAACAGTAGCAGCAGCAACTATAGTTCGCCCGACAGTATCGTCAATAACCTGGGCATAAATATGCGTATTACTTCGGAATACGCTCAAGCGCGGACGGCTCGAGCTTCCGGAAACTTTCTTACGGATACGTCGATGGCGACGAATTCGTAGATCACGCGGTGATCGTGTAGCCATACTAAAATTCTCCCTATCTCGGTAGAGATTATATCCCCTACCTCAGGTATACACAACAGAAGGCACAACCGGTTTAGTATACCACCGGTTGTGCAATTCTGTGCAGTGAATGCCTTATTTCTTACCAGCTTTACCGGCTTTACGGCGGATTCGCTCTTCCACGTACTTAATACCTTTGCCTTTGTAGGGTTCCGGTGGGCGCAAGGAACGAATACGCGCCGCTTCCTCGCCTACAAGCTGCTTGTCCAAACCGCGAACAAACAAAGGTAGAGGCTCGTTAGCGCTCTTTCGCTCGCCAACCTCGTAAGTAATACCTGCTGGCGGATCAAGCCGAACAGGGTGCGAGAAGCCAAGCTGCAGAACTAAAGCATTTCCTTCTTTCGAAGCACGATACCCAACACCATTAATCTCAAGACCACGCTGCCAGCCCTCGGTTACACCAACGACCATATTGTTCAACAACGCGCGGGTCAAACCATGAAGTGCTCGGTGCTGCTTAGCGTCAGAAGAACGCTTAACGACAAGCACACCATCTTCACGGGAGATTGTCATGTCTGGGTGAAACCGCTGGGTCAACTGACCCTTCGGTCCCTTTACAGTCACCTCATTACCTTCGCCGAGCGTTACTGTAACAGACGCCGGGACAGGAATGGGTTTCCTTCCAATGCGCGACATGATCGCCTCCTTAATGAACTACCAAACGTAGCAGAGTACTTCACCGCCGACCTGCTGCTGCCAAGCCTCGTGTCCTGCGAGTACCCCACGGGGTGTAGACAGAATACTTAGGCCCAGACCACCACGCACTCGGGGAATATCCGCGCGCTTGGTATAAATTCGCAGACCAGGCTTACTTACTCGCTTTAGGCCTGTTATTACCGGACGACGATCAGATGTATATTTCAGATTTAAAACAATTGTATCATACGGTTTACCCGTACGTACTTCAAAATCGCGAATGAAGCCTTCCCGCTTTAGAATATCAGCAATCGCAAGCTTCATCTTCGAGGCAGGGACTTCCACAACCGTATGCCGCGCCATACACGCGTTGCGAATTCGCGTCAGCATATCGGCAATAGGATCATTCACGCTCACAGGATTCCTCCTAACGGATCAGTGGTTTACTTCGACAGGAGACCTGTGCGGTCCAATTCTTCTGTCGCCTGTACCAGCTCCGATCCTACCAACTAGATTTCGTAACGCCGGGTATCAGTCCCTTTAACGCGTGTTCACGGAAGCAAATACGGCACATGCCGAATTTACGTATATAGGCGCGTGGTCGACCACACACTTTGCAACGGTTGTACTCGCGCACCTTATATTTTTGCGGCCGTTGGGCCTTTACTATGAGCGATGTCTTCGCCAAAGTAAGCTCCTTCTCACCTTATCTCTATCCCTCCAACGCTAGGATAGAACGAGGCGAGTCTTAGTCATTAAACGGCATGCCCAAGCGCTTCAAAAGCGAATATCCCTGAGCATCGTCGGTTGCCGTCGTGACGATAGCCACTTCAAGGCCACGAATCTTATCTACTTTATCGTAGTCAATTTCAGGGAAGATAATCTGCTCGCGCAAGCCCAAGCTATAATTTCCCCGACCATCAAACGATTTGCGGCTTACGCCTCGGAAGTCACGGATACGTGGCAGAGCCATATTCATCAAGCGATCAAGAAAATCATACATCTGATCGCCACGCAGGGTGACCATAGCACCAATCGCCATGCCTTCGCGCAATTTGAACGAAGCAATCGACTTCTTAGCCCGCGTCACAACCGGCTTCTGGCCAACAATAGCGGTCAAGTCTGCTACTGCTGCATCCAGCGCTTTGGCATTTTGAATGGCCTCACCGAGGCCGATATTCACCACCGCCTTAACCAGGCGGGGAGTTTGCATAACAGACGAGAAGGAGAATTCCTGCATCAAAGCGGGAACTACTTCTGTCAAATATTTCTCGCGCAATCGCGCTGCCATAACTACTTACTCCTCAGGGGCTTGGAGGAAGATCCTCAACCGATCCTTGCGCCTCCGGCCCTGACACGCTGATATTAATCAACGACCTCGTTACACGACTTGCAATAGCGCACCTTGCGAGGGCGGCCTTTGTGGTCCTGCTCTTCCAGGAAGCGCATGCCTGTACGCGATGCACGCTGGCAGTTAGGGCAGATCAGCATCACGTTCGAGACGTGAATAGGGGCCTCACGCTCGATGATGCCACCGGGGCGACCCGGACCACGCGCCTTCATGTGGCGCTTAATGATATTGACGCCTTCGACAACCACGCGCTCTTCGGCGGGCATCGCTTGGCGGATCTTGCCACGCTGGTCTTTGTTTTTACCAGCGATCACAAGAACTTCATCACCTTTTTTGACGTGCATTACAGCACCTCCGGTGCCAAGGAGATAATCCGCATGAACTGCTTTTCGCGCAGCTCGCGTGCCACTGGTCCAAAGATGCGAGTGCCACGGGGATTGTTCTCTTTACCGATAATCACTGCGGCGTTATCGTCGAAGCGAATGTGCGAACCGTCTGGTCGAGCGTACTCCTTAGCAGTACGAACGATCACAGCGCGCACAACTTCACCCTTCTTCACGGCGCCGCCGGGGGCTGCATCCTTTACGGAAGCCACGATGATATCACCAACGCGACCATAACGAACGCGCGAGCCACCCAGAACACGGATACACATGATCTCACGTGCGCCAGTGTTATCTGCAACCTTCAAACGTGTTTGGGTCTGAATCACGGTTAGACCTCCTCTGCGCGTTGCATGATCTCAACGACACGCCAACGCTTAGACTTGCTCAGCGGCCGCGACTCTTCGATCCGCACCACGTCGCCCACCTTACAGGTGTTCTCTTCGTCGTGGGCGTGAAACTTATTCGTCTTACGAATAATCTTGCGATACAGGGGATGCGGCTTGAGATAGTCTACTGCTATCACAACCGTCTTATCCATTTTATCGCTAACAACTCGACCAATTTTGGTCAGTTTAGTTGTTTCTGCCATTACCATGACTCCATCTCATGCTGGGCGCAAGCCACAGTTAGCTCGCTGCCTGCTCCAACTCGCGCTCACGTAGGATGGTCTTAATCCGCGCGACTTCACGTCGCACCTGCCGGGGGCGAGCGGTGTTAGTAAGTTTACCTGTCACTTTCTGAAAGCGCAAGTTGAAGAGCTCTTGATAGTACTCGTCCAACTTCTCCAGCAGTGCAGCATTATCACTCTTTCGCAACTCGTTAGCCTTCACCGCCAGCCTCCTGTTCGCGCACAATAATCTTGCACTTGATCGGCAGTTTTTGCGCCGCACGGTTGAGTGCATGGAAGGCAAGTTCCTCAGAAACGCCAGCCAACTCAAACATAATACGGCCCGGCTTCACAACGGCGACATAGTGGTCAACCGCACCTTTACCGGAACCCATGCGCGTTTCTGCCGGCTTCTGTGTTACTGGCTTGTCGGGGAAGATTCGGATCCAAATCTTACCACCGCGCTTGACCGAGTGGGTAATAGCACGACGAGCTGCCTCAATCTGGCGGCTGGTGATCCATGTACCCTCAGTCGTCATCAAACCATAGTCACCGAATGCAACTGTGTTACCGCGCTGAGCTAGACCTCGATTGCGGCCCACATGATGCTTGCGGTGCTTCATCCGCTTAGGCATCAGCATAGTCTATTTCCCTTCTACGCCTGGGGCCGACCGCGCTGAGCATTTGTGTTCGCCTGAGCAGCAGTTGCCTGCTGTTCAGTTTGGGCCTTCGCGAGCTGGTCTGGGAAGACGTCGCCCTTGTAGATCCAAACCTTCACACCAATGCGCCCATACGTCGTAGCCGCATGCACAACAGCGTAATCGATATCAGCCCGCAGAGTATGGCGAGGAACGCGTCCTTCGCTCTCGTTATGGATACGTGCCATCTCGGCGCCGCCCAAGCGACCGGCACAGCGGATCTTGACACCTTGAGCACCAAGGCGCATTGCGCGCTGCACGGCCTGCTTCATAGCGCGTTTGTAAGAGACACGCTTGTTGATCTGTTCAGCGATGCTTTCAGCCACAAGTTGGGCATCCAGTTCAGGCTGATGAATCTCTTGAATGTTGAGCTTAATCTTCTTGCCCGTTCGCTTCTCTAGCGAGCTCTTGAGCAAGTCGACGTTTGCACCGCGCTTACCGATTACAATACCCGGCTTTGCGGTGTAAACAGTCACTTCTACTTTATTGGCAGAGCGCTCGATATCAATACGGGAAACACCCGCGTTCTGCAGCTCTTTGCTAATGATTTTCCGCAGTTCAATATCTTCGTGGAGCTGATCGGTGTAGTTGCGCTCGGCATACCACTTCGACTGCCAATCTTTGATATAGCCCAACCGAAAACCAATTGGATGTACTTTGCGTCCCAATGCACTTCTCCATTACTGGAGGGGTAAGCCCGCAGCTCAGGCACATTGCCGAGCCGCGGAACCCATCCCCTTACGCCAGCTCTTGGCCATCATCAACAATGACCGTAATATGAGTTGTTGGCTTTCGGATGCGGTCAGCGCGACCTCGTGCACGAGGCATGAAGCGCTTCAGCACTGGTCCCTGATCCGCATACAAGGTCTTGACAACCAATCGCGTCGGATCCATGTCGAAATTATTTTCGGCATTTGCCGCCGCAGACTTGATCGTTCGCGCAACTTCACGAGCAGCTTTCTGAGGCATATAACGCAATTGCGCCAAAGCCAGATCTACTCGCTTGCCGCGCACCGTATCCATTACCTGGCGCACTTTCAGAGTTGAAATGCGCACGCCTTTGGTCACGGCCTTTGCTTCCATATCACTTCACCTTACCGCGCTTGTCAGCCTTCTTACCGCCGTGTCCACGGAAGAAGCGGGTGGGCGCGAACTCACCCAGCTTATGGCCAACCATATTCTCTGTGACATAGACCGGCACGTGGCGGCGGCCATCATGCACCGCGATAGTGTGGCTCACCATCTGCGGGAAGATCGTCGAATCACGCGACCAAGTGCGAAGCACTTTCTTATCGCCCGAGCGATTCATTTCCTCGATGCGGGCGAGAAGACGCGTATCAACATAAGGACCTTTTTTCGATGAACGAGACATTCTCTATTTATCCTTCATGCCTATCCGCATACAGGAGGGGAAAGGTATCAGGGAGAAATATAGTTCTCCCCGCCCCTCCGCGTACGGCAGAATGTTAATCCTTGCGCCGCCGCACAATAAAGCGATCAGTACGCGGGTTGTGGCGCGTCTTGACGCCGCGCGCCGGCTTGCCCCATTTGGTCTTCGGAGTAGACATACCACGCGGAGCGCGGCCCTCGCCACCACCATGGGGGTGGTCACGCGGGTTCATCACCGTACCTCTCACGGTTGGGCGTCGGCCCAGCCAGCGCGAGCGACCCGCCTTACCAATGCGGATATTCTGGTGATCCCCGTTTCCTACTTGACCAATAGTTGCCAAACACTCGATGTTCACCTGGCGCATTTCGCCCGAAGGCATACGCAATGTAGCCAAGTTCCCCTCTTTAGCAACCAACTGAGCCGAAACTCCAGCGCTGCGTACTAACACGCCGCCGCGTCCGACCTGCAACTCAACGTTGTGGATCTGCGTACCGAGGGGGATAACCCGCAACGGAAGCGCATTGCCTACGCGAATATCAGCGTCGGGACCGCTGGAAACTACATCGCCGACCTTCAGGCCGTTCGGTGCCAGAATGTAGCGCTTTTCGCCATCGACATAAAACAACAGCGCGATGCGTGCCGAGCGATTGGGATCATACTCAATGGCCGCAACCTTGGCAGGAATGCCAAACTTGTTACGCTTGAAGTCGATGATACGATAGAAACGCTTATGACCGCCACCACGATGGCGAGTTGTAATGCGACCCTGGTTGTTGCGTCCGCCAGTTTTGCGCAGCGGTTCGATCAGGCTGCGCTCGGGTCGCTTCTTAGTAATCTCCTCGAACGTGGAGACCGACATGTTTCGGCGGCCAGCCGAGGTTGGTTTATAGCGTCGAATACCCATAGCTGCACCTTTTAGTTTTCGAATATTTCGATGCGATCGCCTTCAGCCAGGGTGACGATTGCTTTCTTCCAATCACGGGTATAGCCAAACTCGCGGCCACGACGACGTAGTTTACCACGAACATTCATGGTATGCACATCCGTCACCGAAACATTGAAGATGGCTTCAATCGCTTGCCTGATCTGTGGCTTGCTAGCGTTGCGATCAACCTCAAAAGAGTACTTGTTCAACGCCATCAGATTGGTGTTCTTTTCAGTCACCAGCGGGCGAATGATGATCTTATAGTTATTCATCACGCCTCCTCTTTAACCGGTGCTGCCTCTGCCAAGAATGTCTCAATCACTTCAATGGCAGCCTTGGGGAACACAATCGTGTCGTGCTGCAACAGATCAATCACATTCAAGTAATTCGCAAGCAGAGTCTTCACCTTAGGTAAGTTATTGGCCGAACGCTGGATATTCCCTTCCTTGGAAGGAATGACGATCAGCGTCTTACCCTCAATGCCATGTGCAGCCAAGAACGCAACCATATCCTTGGTGCGAGGCTGTTCAAAGCGCAGATCGTCGATAAAGCGGATCTGCTCAGCAGCCATCTTGGCCGACAGTGCCGAACGTACAGCTAAGCGTCGCATTTTGCGAGGCATACGCTGTGTATATGAACGGGGGTGGGGGCCGTGAGCCACGCCGCCGCCTTTGCGATGGGGTGCGCGAACCGAACCCTGACGAGCTCGTCCGGTACCCTTCTGGCGGTAGAGTTTAGCGGTGCTACCAGCAACCTCACCGCGCCCTCGAGTATTATGTGTTCCAAGCCGTGCGTTGGCAAGCTGCATTAGCATCGCCTGGTGCATAACCGGCTCGTTCGGAGTGATCCCGAAGATGTACTCATTGAGTTCAAGAGTACCAATCGCTTCGCCACTCTGGTTATAAAGCCTTGCTTCCATATTTTAGCTCCGCATGAGTCGAGCGAGCACACGCAGCGGTGCAGCTCTCGCATTTCTCGCTACTTCGGTGCCTTTACCGCTCGCTGCAGACGCACCAGGCCGTTACGTGCACCCGGCACCGAGCCATGCACGAGAATGAGATTCTTATCTGCCAAAATCTCAACAACTTCAAGATTTTGCACGGTAACACGCTGGTTACCCATGCGTCCAGCCATGCGCATACCTTTCCAAACACGACCGGGAGTCGTACCCGAACCGATCGAACCAGGTGCGCGGTGGCGGTCGCTTTGACCGTGCGTTTTTGGGCCACCACGGAAGTGGTGACGCTTGACTACACCAGCGAAACCTTTACCCTTTGAGGTTCCGACCACATCAATTCGCTGGCCGACCGAGAACATAGTCACATCGACCGTTTCACCAACACTGTGGGCAGAAACATCATCGGCACGAAACTCGCGCAGGTAGCGAACCAAAGTATTGGCGCCCTTCAAATGACCCTGCTGCGGCTTCGTTAGCTTTCGCGCCTCGGTTGCCCCAAAGCCAATTTGTACTGCTTCGTAACCGTCACGCTCTTTGGTGCGAATTTGTGTAACAACGCAAGGCCCAGCCTCGATCACGGTAACGGGAATAACTTCGCCGTTCTCGCGAAAGACCTGGGTCATACCAATCTTGCGTCCTAGTAAACCGTTAATCATTGTTTTCCTCCGCAGCATACGGATGCACGAGGTTGTGCATCCCAGCGGCTGCTGATGATCCTATCTCTATTTCCTACAAACGTTAACCAATTAGAGTTTGATTTCGATATCGACGCCCGCAGGCAAGTTGAGCTTCATAAGTGCGTTAATAGTCTGCTGGCTCGGATCGAGCACATCAATAAGGCGCTTATGGGTACGGATCTCAAATTGCTCTTGAGAATCTTTATCAATGAAAGGTGAACGGTTAACGCTAAACTTCTCGATCTTTGTTGGTAGTGGCACTGGTCCTGCGACAAGTGCACCCGTCCGCTCAGCCGCCTCAACAATTTGGCGGGCCGATTGGTCGAGAATCTTATGATCATACGCCTTAAGACGTATTCGAACCTTTTGCTTCGCCATGCTCAGCCGCTCCTCAGGCAAAAGGGAGGGTTGAGGGCAAGAGGTCTTTCTCGCCCTCAACCCTTACCTTTCTTAAGACTCGATCTTGGTTACAACACCAGCACCAACGGTACGACCACCCTCGCGGATTGCGAAGCGCAGACCTTCTTCAATCGCAACGG
>CALGUG010000046.1 GCA_937902315.1 uncultured Chloroflexales bacterium | reverse complement strand
CGTTTTTGTTTTCTTACACTCCAAGTGGGCAAGTTTTTAAACGAATTTGGTATCAGCTAGGATAGCGCTTATTCGTTCCCTTGTTGTGAGAGTGTATGTTTTTGAGGGGATGTGTTATACGCTTGCTTGCTGCTTGCAGCAAGCAAGCCGCAGCGAAAGCTGCGAGTTAGTGCGCCTTTTGCGAGGCTAGTCGCTTTTGTAGCCGTAGGCGGACGCGCTAGAGGTCTTTTTTGGGTTAGAGACTAGACCGCCAGCGTACTGATACCAAATCCGGTTGATTAGGTTCTCTTTGGCCTTCGGCAGAGCGGAACGTGATACCAAATTCGCTTGCTTCATTCTATTTGGCCTTCGGCAGAGTGGAACTTGTCTCTTTTTGTTGTGTGACATTTCGCGCTATCGCGCGAAATGTCACACAACTCTTTCCTCGTTTTTGTTTTCTTACACTCCCAGTGGGCAAGTTTTTAAACGAATTTGGTATGACTAGATCTTTCCCGGCTTTTCGTTTTTCTGAGCGAAGAGCATGCAGGTCTTTAAATGGATTTGGTATGAACGCATCGGCTTAATGCAACAAATAGAAAACGCGCCACCTTATGAGTTGTAGGTGGCGCTCTTTTTGTTGAACAAGCAGCAGAGAAGCGGTCTGGAGTCAGAGCCAGCGCTCTAGGAGCAGGGCATCTTCGCGGGTTGGGTAAAAGTGCTCGCTGATGCCGCAGATGCGAAAGCCGCGCTGTTGATAGAAGGTGCTCCCGGGGGTGTTGCGCAGTGGTGTGTAGGCCAGCAGGCGCATCAATCCTTGCGCCGACGCCCAGCCAAGCGCCGTGCGCACGAGGGCGGTGCCTGCCCCTTTGCCGCGCGAGGGCGGGTTAACCAGCAAACGGGTGATTAAGCCTTGGCCTTGGTCGGGCAGCAGTTGCAGACAGAGGTAACCACAAGCGACCTCGTTGTCGAGTGCTAGTAGAATCAGGTCTTGCATGTCCCAAGTCGCTTGCAAAGGGATGAGAGCCGACGGTAATGTGAGCGTGAGCAAACGCGGCAAGCGCATTTGCTGCAAGCTCATATGCAATGGGCCGTTGCGACTGGGGTCCCCATCGATGGCAAGCTGCCAAGCTACTCGTGTGGTGTAGGTTGCTGGGAAGCTAAGACACACCTCAAGATCTTCAGGTTCTGCCGCACGAACTGTCACCATGGCCTATTACCGTTTTGCTATACGCGCACCTCGCACGCCTTTAGGTGTGCGTAGACGCCCTTGGCGCGCCGCTTGTGGGGCGGCCACAGGTGCATTCTGACTGACCTCTTCGCTCACCTTCGCTCCTGGTGGGTTATCGTTATGGGGAGTGATCGGCATGTCGCTATCGATCAGTTTGTTGTAGATATAGACCAACAAGATGCGAATGACAGCCGCCACGGGGATGGCGACAAAGAGACCGAATGCGCCTCCTAAGGCCGCACCTGCCAAGATCGCGAAGATGATAATGGCTGGGTGAAGCTTTACAAAATGGCCTACCAAGGTCGGAATGATGAAGTTATCTTCCATCAGGCGCATCACAAGGTAGATCAAGCCGATCACACCTGCGAGCACGATGCCCGAAAGGCCAAATGGCTCGTGACCTTGAATCAAGGCTGCGAAGATGGCTATGCCAGCGGCCGACCATGGCCCGATGAAGGGGATGATCTCTAAGATGCCGCTTAGAATCGCAATCAGCAGAGCGTAACGTATGCCCAAGATCGAGAGCGGGATGTACATCAGGACCGACATGACCACGATCAGCACGAGCTGTCCACGAATATAGGCGCTTAGCACATGGTCAACTTCTCGAACCAAACCACGGATTTCAGCTCGATAAGGTGCAGGGATCAATCCATAAAGCCACTGCATCAACTGTTCGGCTTGCAGTAAGAGGTAAAAGGTAATGATCAGATAGACTAATAGATAAACAACAGTTTCTACTGCCGAAAAAACCAGACTGGGAACGGCTGTTGGTAACTGACCACCAATATTTTTTGCAAAGTTTGCGATCTCTTCTGCGATTGGAGTGAGATCGAATACAACACCGCCGAAGTGTAGCTCTTGGTTCTCGCCAAACAGGTTTTGGATGGTAGTGACGATCGTTGGGATTTGGTTGATTAGACCGTAATACTGGGCCGTGATGCGGGGCCACATAAAGGTCGTTACGCCATAGATAAGCGCCCCAGCGAGGACATAGAGCACAACAATCCAAATAATCCGGTTAGTGTTGGTACGCCGTGATACAAAGCCGATTAGTGGATTAAACAAATAGGCCGTAATGATAGCGGCAATAAATGGCCCTAGAACATGCTCGACTTCATGCAAGAGAAAAATTGTCAGTAGCGTGATGATCGCTATTGTTACAACTTTCCCACGTGTAGAAAGGCGAATAGGCTTTGATTCGATCTCCATACTCTCGACCTTGTACTCGTCTCTGCTGCCACCGTGGAAGCACTTAGCTCTATTGTATACGATTACCCTGAGGTTGCCCGCAGGGTACGTTATACATAAAAAATATTAATTCTTTAAGAAGAAGATTCTGAACGACTTCTTCGCAGCGGAATATCAGCTCTTAGATGGTCGCTCAGTTCTGCTCGTTCGAGCGATACTTCTATTTCGCCTGGTTCTACGGAGGGAACGTATTTGGCGATCACAGCCGATAACTCTGCTTTGAGTTGATCCATCATCTCAGGAGTGAGCTTGACACGATCGTTGACCAAAACCGTTAACAAGCGCTCTTTTGCGACTTGAGCGCTGCGCTCGCGTCGTCCACGAAACAGATTATCGAAAAAGCTCATCGCATCCTCCGCAGTTTAGGTACGAGCGCGACGCCCGAATAAGCCAAAGATTCGTTCCAGCATTCCCTGATTATCTTCAAGCGCCATAATCGGCACCTGTTCTCCTGCCACGCGGCGTGCGATGTCGATAAATGAACGGCCAGCAGTCGAGCTGCGGTCGAAGACAGCGACTTCACCACGGTTGGTCGATGTCACGATTGTTTCATCTTCTGGCACCACACCGATCAGGTCGATCGCCAGAATCTCCACAACCTGTTCCATGGAGAGCATATCACCCCGGCTGACGAGCTTAGGTTTGATACGGTTGATAATCAAACGGGGAGGGCCTTTTTCAGCGGCTTCAACCAAACCAACGATGCGATCTGCATCGCGAACCGCCGAAACTTCCGGCGTGGTAACGATCAAAACACTATCTGCTCCGGCGATGGCATTGCGGAAGCCTCCCTCAATACCAGCAGGGCTATCGACCAATACATAGTCAAACTCTTGACGAAGTTGGTCGGTAAGAGCAATCATTTCTTCAGGCCCGACAGCATCTTTGTCGCGAGTTTGGGCTGCTGGTAAGAGGCATAACTCTGGAAGATGTTTGTCTTTAATAAGCGCTTGGCGCAGACGCGCCCGCCCCTCGATGACATCTACGAGATCATATACGATGCGGTTTTCCAAACCCATAACGACATCGAGGTTACGCAAGCCAATATCAGCATCGATCACAGCGACTCGATGCCCTTGAAGCGCCAGCGCTGTACCAAGGTTTGCCGTTGTGGTTGTTTTACCTACACCGCCTTTGCCTGAAGTGATCGTAATAACGCGCGACATAGGGCCTCCAAGTAGTGCTGAGTTTGCAAATAAGGTTCCAAAACGTCGACGATCTCAGCTAGATTTTGCGATACGCTTCCCAACTCTCGACACCGATCCGTCCGTCCTCAATACGGGCGACTTCGGGGATCCGCAGTGCAGCACTTGTGTCGGGTTGTGCGATAAGATCGGCGATACGAAGTTGTGTAGGGTTTAGCTCAAGTGCACAAATCAGCGCGTTATGATCTCCTAGTGCTCCGGCGTGTACAACGCCACGTAGTCGCCCCCAAACAACAACATTCCCTCCGGCGATCACTTCGGCTCCGGCATTGACGTCACCAATGATCGTGATATGGCCGGTATGTCGAACGACTTGACCAGAGCGAACGGTTCTCCAGACCAACAGAGCATCGCTTTCGGTATTAGCGGGAGCTGGTGCTGGTGGGCGTGCTAACGGTCCTGCCGCGATGCCAGCTTGCCGAGCAGCGCTTCGCCCCTCACGCGTGGTAGTGGCGAGCGAGTCGGGGGCCAGTCCATGCTGGCGCAAAAGGGTAAGTAATTCGGCGAGCTGCTCTTCAGTAACGGGACGGTCTGCAATATCGAGTACAAACCGCGCACCATGAAAAAACGTGCCACTTTGTTCGAGCCGCTGACGGAGCGATTCGATAATGTGTGACCACTCGGCTGTTTGATTGAGGTAGACCCGTAGGCCGTCTTTATTGCTTTTGATTGTGACGAGTTCGGCCATAGCTGTTTGATTATAACAGATACCGAAAAGCGATTAGAACGAGTTCCACTACAAACAAGAACGCATTCCAAACCGGTATTATCCGAGTTGGAATTAGTGTCAGAACAGTTTTACGATATCTTAGCCCTTTACGTCAAACGAGTTTTGTTCAGTCTGTTTGTAGCGACACGTTACAACGCTGTATGCTGGTTCTCGATCTATGTCTTCGACAAGCTGAGCGGACGCAGTAGGGGCTAAACGCCTCAATTCGATGTGGTCGCTCTAACACAGCGATCGAGTTATGGCCCTTTATGCTGGCTCATTACAACGTTGCTCTGTTGTAGACAGCTAAAGGGCCAATAAGCTACAGATCCGACGACGCCTTATTCTTCATCGTCGCTTGGACGGCCCGAGCGACGGCGCAGTGGGAAGGCTGGTCGTCCTGCGATCGGGTTGCGGAAGCTTCCGCGCGCAATGCGGGGACTACGAGATGCTAGATGGGAATCCGAACGCGAATCCGAACGGGGTTCGCTGCGCTCGGGCCGCTGCTCGCCACGGAAGCCGCGGTCGTCACGACGCTCAAAGCCACGATCGTTACCACGCTCACCACGGAAACCACGATCATCGCGACGCTCAAAGCCACGATCGTTACCGCGCTCACCACGGAAACCACGATCATCGCGACGCTCAAAGCCACGATCGTTACCGCGCTCACCACGGAAACCACGATCATCGCGACGCTCAAAGCCACGGTCGTTGCGCTCGCCACGGAAAGCGCGATCATTGCGACGATCGAAGTCACGATCGTTACCGCGTTCACCACGGAAGCCACGCTCATCGCGGCGATCGAAGCCACGCTCATCGCGGCGATCGAAGCCACGATCGTTACCGCGCTCACCACGGAAGCCGCGCTCATCGCGGCGATCGAAGCCACGGTCGTTGCGCTCGCCACGGAAGCCACGCTCATCGCGACGATCGAAGCCACGATCGTTGCGCTCGCCACGGAAGCCACGCTCATCGCGGCGATCACTGCGGGAACCGCGCTCATCGCGGCGATCACTGCGGGAACCGCGCTCATCGCGGCGATCGCTGCGGAAATCCGATCGATTGTTGCGATCGAAATCGCGACCGGAACGTTCGCCATACGGGGTGCGAGGACGGAATTCGCGCTGTTCGCCACGTTGTGGGCGCACAATGCCATCTTCCGGCTCATCGGTTTCGTCAATATATTTGGGCTGAGCCGGACGGCTTGGGCGCTCTTTCACTTCGTCACTTTCTTCTTCGTTGCGGCGGTTGGCACGGGCTAAACGGCTGGTTGTACGGGAAATTTCAGCCACATGGTCTTGCAGGGCTTTAACCTCCTCGGGCGTGAGGTGTCGCCAAGAACCGAGGGGCAGATCGCCCAACAAGAGCGTGTCTTCACGGATGCGTTGGAGGCGCAACACTTGATAGCCGAGTAATTTGGCGACTTCGCGGATTTGGCGCTTGCGACCTTCGCGGATCACAACACGAACCCAGACGCCTTGTTCTGCTGGCTCGAGCACTTCTACCCATGCCGGAGCGGTTCGCTCCCCGTATAACATGACGCCTTCGCGCCACTGGCGTAAGGCATCGCCTGAAGGTGCTTCGTTCAGCAGAGCGCGATACTCTTTTTCGACTTCGAAACTAGGATGGGTCAGCTTATGGGTTAGTTCACCGTCGTCGGTCAGCAGAATCAGACCTTCGCTGTCGACGTCGAGCCGCCCAACAGGGAAGAGCCGTGCATTGCTTTCAACTAATTCGACTACGGTAGGCCGACCTTGGGGGTCATCGGCGGTCGAGACTACACCGACCGGCTTGTGAAGCATAATGTAGGTACGCTCACCTGGTGGTTGAATGGGTTTGCCATCAACCTCAATCGTATCAACAGCGATGTCAACGCGCGCACCTAATTCGTGCATCACGCGCCCATTGACTGTTACTCTTCCACTGGCAATCAGTTCCTCACAGTCTCGTCGCGAGGCTATGCCAGCGCTGGCTAACACTTTTTGTAATCGCTCAGCGCCCATTGTTTTGTTGCAGCGGCAGACGCCTGTATTGTCGACACAGGGTGATGCCGAAGCATCTCCTCTCTGGCATTCCAAATATTGGGGAAAATAATTAGCACAGCGCCAGTTGTATGTTGACGCTGTTGCTCCTAATGTACTAGTATACCATACTCTCAGGAACGTTGCTATAAGCTATCGGATACAGCAGCGCTCGCACCAGTTGCACTATTTGTGCAGCTCATTTGTGGCTTTTTCGCTCGAGGCCAATTGCTTTTGCAGTTCACTAACCTGTTGTTCGAGCATGCGCACTTGGCGTTCAAGGCGTTGTTGCGAGCGAACGCTTCGTTCCAAGGCTGGTAAGATCACGTCGAGCAATTGGCGGTTGTAGTGCTCTTGGCGGGCGATGATCGGATCGAGATAGGGCTCGCGCAGGTGCGATGTGAGCTGGTTGCGCAACCAGACGATCAGCTTGCCTAAACCGAAGGGCGCACCCGATTGCACTTGATAGTCGGGCATACCGACGAGAGCAGCCTGGCGCAGCGCACTGATCTGCTGAGGGGTAAGGCCTTGTCCGGCTGTCTCGGCTTCAACTTGCTTTAAAATCGCTTCGAAACGTTCGTCGAAGCGCTCGCGCGAGAACGAGCGGGCGTGTACGATAGCTTGCTGGCTGAGTTGGTCATAGAGGCTGCGCGGGGCGGTAAAGTCGTTGATGGCCTTGGTGAGGCGCGCATAGACCGCTTCCGAATTGAAGGTCTGGCGTACATACGCGTGGCCGCGCTGGCCCATGGCTCGGGCGGTCTCTGGCTCGGCGGCGATGCGCTCGAGGGCTGCTTTAAAGCTTTCGTAGCTATCGAAAGCCAAACCGCCTTGGCTCTGCTTGATATGGTAATGGGTTACGGCGCAGTCGGCGTGCACCAACACAGGTCGATCTTGCAGCCAAGTCTCCATCAGCACAATCGACATGCTCTCGTTGAGCGAAGGCAGACAAAAGAGGCTGCAGGCCGCCGAGAGATCCTTCATCTCCTCTTCAGGCAACATACCCAGATAAACAATATCGGGCCGTTTGGGGATCTCAACTGGGCCGCGTCCGGTGATCACCAGCGTCCATTTGCCGGGCTGCTCATCGCTATAGCGCGTAAAGTAGTCGAGCAAAAGGGGGATATTCTTGCCCTCTTCCAGACGGCCCGTATAGAGCAAAACATTGCCTTTGAGCTGGTGTTTGGCGCGAAAGCCTTCGCCATCGCCCTTGGGCTGATCGGGGAACTCCATGCCGACGATCTGGGCATTGGGATTGATCAAGCCGAGTTTATTGCGAGCGAACTCGTATTCGGGCGGCGTATTGAAGAAGATGCCCTGTACCTGTTCAAACATATCGCGAATCAGGTCGAAATAGGCGTAGGGCTCATCGTGAAGGCAGGGCATTAAGATCGCTTTGTGTGGCACCGCCTGAATGCCCCAATAGGTGGTTCCAAACAGGTAGGGCGCAA
This sequence comes from uncultured Chloroflexales bacterium, assembly GCA_937902315.1. GTDB lineage: Bacteria > Chloroflexota > Chloroflexia > Chloroflexales > Chloroflexaceae > CALGUG01. Next base: position 19,403 of record CALGUG010000046.1, on the reverse strand, counting down.
ACACGATGCAGCGATATTCGTCGGCGTGACTGCGCAGATATTCGTAGAGCGGCCCGCTGTTGATCGAATGGCGCATAAATTCGAGCTGGTCGCTATAGCTGACCTTGGCGCCGCTCTGGGCCAAGGCTGCAACTCGATGGTAGCGCGCAATATCAGTCTGATCGGCGGGGAAGCGCCGCACAGTAACGCCGTTGACCTCGCTTGTGCCTGGCGGAAGGGTATTGCGGATCTCGATCAGGCTTTCGGTGCAGGTTGTGAGCGCTTCGACCTTCCAACCACCCTTCACCAGCTGTTCGGCCAAAGAACGAACGTGGCGCTCGGCACCGCCCAAAATATCAACACCGTAACGTGGTGTCACAAATCCGATTGTGTTTGAACTGTGTGTCATAGAGCAAGCAATATCTTATAGAAGCCGTCGGAAACTGACGGTCGTATCGGCGACTTCAAAACCGAGCGATAAATAGAGCGGTTGAGCAGGGAAGTTCTGTGCCCCGGTGCTAAGCCAACACTCGCTGCAACCAAGCTCATAAAAGTGGGTCATCACCCGACGAGTCAGGTAGCGAGCGATGCCGCGTCGGCGCATCGGTTGAATCACACTGATACCCCAAATATAGCCGACCTTGTTGGCATCTTCGCTGTCGACCAAGCGCGCGAGGGTATCGTAGTGGACGCTGCCGACGCGCTGCTGATCGATATAGGGCAAAAGCTCCCAGCCGCCCATAGCGGGCACGCGCTTGCGCAAGCTGAGACCTTCCGGCACTTCGCCATCAGAAGGAGGGAAGCGCTTAAAATCGCAGATCATGAGTAATTCGCGATAGGTCGGCACAAAGCCATTGCGCGCTAATACCCGAGCGATCATAGGCATTGTATCAGATAGTGCGTCCCAGCCTGCATTGTAGCCGGGCACGGGGCAGTGAAAATGGTGCTCGGGAAAGGCTTCCAATTGCTGGATCTGAAATTGATCGGCGAGCTTTAGAAGCTCCTGCAGCAGTGTTTGAGCTACCTCTTCATGTTCGCTGAACAGCGCAGTGATGCTGGCGCGCGACAGACCGTTTTCGGTTGGCGAACGTGGCTCGAAGGCGGCGAAACCGAGCGCTTTGCCCTGCTCTTCGGCCACAAAGAGCTTGGTTGCACTATAGCGCGGTTCGCTCAGAGCGAGTGAGAAACGCTCGAAGCTGGGCACAAAGCGGCAGTGAGCGGCGCGAGCCGTGACCGTGCGGTAGATGCTATAGAGTTCAGGCAGATGATCGGAGTTTAGCGGAAGCACGTTCATTGATTTTTCCTGTCCCACTAGAAGAACCCATATTCCACAACTGATCAGATCGGTAACGCCGCTTGAGAAGCTATGTTATACCAAATTCACTTGATCACTTCAACCAGCTCATACTGTTGGCGGTAAGGGCTTTGGCTCGAATCCGATCCTTACCGCGTCCGCCTACGGCTACAAACGGCTTGCCCGCCTCAACGATGCATTCGCTGTCTGCACCATGAGAATCTTCGAAAACTCAATGATCCAACGGAATTGCTATGCCTTGAATACGGAACTGCTTGTTTGTGCGCTTCAGCCCTTAGTGAGCCAAAAATGAGTTCTAGCGTGTATTGTATACGATCAACCGCTTAGCGAGGAGGAATGATACGAAATCTGCTTTGTTGTATTTTGGGGCGGTCTTTCGGCACACAGCTACAACAGCCTGCTTACGGACGGGCTGTTGATAGCCGTAGGCGGACGCGGTCGCTACCTTATTTGGGGCAAAGACCACGCCGCCAGAGCGCTGAAGAATGCAAACGGATGTGGTGAGATCGCCTAGGTTTAAGGCTGGATCAGACAATCGCTGGATTGCCAATCGCGCCCAAAACAGCGATCGGGCAACGCCGAAGGCTTGCGTTCTAAGACCAAAAAGCCGTCGATCTGTAAGCTCGCTTGAAAGAGACCTCGGCTCTGCAATTCTCGTAGGATATCGCTCTTTTCATCGTCATCGATCAAATGGCTGTTGGCGCGCTTGGTATCGTACAAAATGTAGTCGATACGTTCTGTAAAGGGCTGGCCCGCCGGATCGAAGTAGACGGCTTGATTGAATGGGCTTGGAAACAGAAAAGCCTGCTGGCGATGAGACAGATGAGGCTGCAACTGCAGATCGGCAGCGATATTGGCATCATCAGGAATGAAGGAGAGGGCGTAATCGTAGTAGTGCAGACGGGCGCTTCTGTAAGCCAGATCTTCTTGCAGTTCTACAAGCCGTAGATCGCTAGCCGTACAGCACAGCAACAAGCCAGCAGCGCAGATCGCTCCGGTCAAGGGCAGCAGTCGCTGGCCAAGACGCTGTTCGCTCAGCCAGATCAGAGCATAGAGGCTAGCCACCGCCATCACTGCCACAACCAAGGCGTCGTAGTGGTAGTAGAGGCTGCGTTGTTCCGCTGCGGTGCTGAGCATGTTGAGCAAGAGCGCTGGCAAAGCGATGATCAGTATGTGAGCGCGTAGCAGACAGAGCAGGCCGAAGGGTGCGAGCAAAAGCAGCAGATAGCTGCGATTCTCTTGGCCGAGCAGCAGCTCAAGCAAGTGCAGCGGCTTGCTGAAAAAGTAGACGATGATCTCGCTTATGGAGCCACCATATTGGCCGTAGCGCTCGATCAAGTGGATCGAATGGCCTTGGTTGTTGAAGCTGGGCAGCAGCAGTTGGGTGGCGATCGCGAACCAGACCAGACTGGCGATGACTAATAGACCGCCATAGCGCCATTGGCGTTGCAAGAGCAGCCAGACACCTAGCATACAACTGGTTAAGGCGAAATTCTCTTTGCAGGTCATCAAGACCACACAACAGAGCAGCACTAGGCGCCAGCGCTTCTGGTCGGCGGCCCAAAGCGCAAACAGTAGCGCCGTCGCCCCGATTGCATCGGGGTGAAAATCGAACAAGATCAGATTTTGATTGGCAGGGTGCAGCAAGTAGACTATGGCGGTTAGGCAGCCTAGCCAAGCGTGTCCATGCTTGCTGCCGATCAAAAATATGGCAGTTGCCCCGGCGGCAAGCAGCACTACCTGCGCGATCAGGAGCGCCCAGACATGGGGTGCGATCAGATAGAGCAGCGCGAAGGGGTAGAGGATCAATGCGCCGTGGTTGCCCAAGAGGTGAATGCCCATGCCAGTATTGAAAGGCGGATAACCTCGACTGATCAGCCATAGATTCTGGTCGTAGATGCCCAAGTCGTAGGTGTTGGCTTCAAACAGTTCATAGCGCTGAATCGCGGCCCAGCTCATCGCAAGCGCCCAAGCCAGCGTCAGTGTGCCGAAACAGAGCGTGCTGGCCTGAAGCGGCAGGGCGAAACGGCTGCGCCAGAGTGCGATGCTAGCAGCAGCACAGATCAGTCCCGCTAGCAATGGCAGGGTGGCGATCGCTGTCTGGTCACTTTGGAGCTTGCGCAGTAGGAAATCACCGAAGAGCAGCCCTAGCTCTCGATTGTCGTTTGCGAGCCGGATCGTTTCGCTGCTAAAGCCAATCAAAAAGCCGTCGCTCGCTACCTGTTCGCGTCTAGGCAGCAGCAGATAGAGTTGGCGCTGCTGCGGGCCGATCTCAACTTGAGCGACGGGCTTTTGGTTGTAGCTGATCGTGAGTGCTCGTTCGGGGAGCGGCGTTGGCGAGCTGACTGCTACGTGGAGAAGTTGGCTGCCAGCCGCAAGATCTTGCACGAAGAAGTGGCTTTGCGCTTTAGAAAAAGCTTGAAATTCGCTGGCCTGCTCTTCGGGGTAGTGAAAACCGAGCGACCAAGCAGCGGTCGGAGTCCTCGGACTCTGCCAAGCGTAGAGTAGCAGCGCCAAGCTGGTTGCGCCAAGCAACAAAGCGATCAGCGGTCGCAGATTGTAGCTACGCTCGAGCCACGTATGCATCTTGCTTAGACTCCTCAAGCCGGTGATGGCTGCACCGTGCGCGAGTTCAAGAGGTGGATAACCTGCTCTGCAAGTGCTTCGACATTGTAGGCTGGGAAGGTGAGCCCGCCCGGACCGATCGTCTCTGGCAGGGCCGTGGCGTCACTGCCCACCACTGGTTTGCCGCTGGCTTCGGCTTCGATCACAGGGATACAGAAGCCTTCGTGAACGCTGGCGGTTACAAACAGATCGCAGAGTTGGTAGTAAGCGGGTAGCTTATCGACTTGTCCGGTAAAGATCACATCCTTACTGACGCCGAGCTCTTCGGCGGCTTGCTTGGCTTCAGCCACGAGCTGAGGATAGGGTGGCGTTGTGGTATCGCCGACTAAGAGCAGCACCGTGTTGGGGTGGGCGCGTTGAATCAAGGGCAGGGCGCGCACAAGGTCGATCACCCGTTTGTTGGCCGCCATACGCCCAATGTAGAGCAGCACTGACTTGCCTTCCAGACCATACTTTTCGATTAGATCAGGGTCGCGTGGGCCCGGTTTGAAGGCATCGAGCGGCACCACATAGGGCATGAGGTGAATGCGCTCGGCGCTGATGCCACTGCCACGTATCAACTCGTCGCGGGCATAGCTGCTGTGCGCGATCGCGAAGTCGGCGTAGCGCGCCAGACGCAGGTTGCGCTCGCCTGCGGCCAGCTCTTCGCCGCCTTGGATGCCGCTCCAGATCGAAGCGGGCGTCACGCCGTGGTAATCGAAGATCACTTGGCCGCGATTGATGATACGGATCGCTTCGGCCAAGGGATAATAGGCCGAGTAGTGTACGATCACAAGGTCGGCGCTGGCGAAGTGCTCGTAGGCGCGGCGCTGGGCCAAACTCGGCTGACCCGAGCGCAGGGTCTCGAGATCGCAGCTGACGAGGTGTTGGCGCACCTCGCGCGGCCAGCGCTCGTCGATATCTTCAACGATGGCCAGCACACGGTCGCCGCGCGCTTTGAAGAAGCGGATCTGCTCGACGATATGTTGGCCAATCGCATCGCGTGTACGGCAGCTACTGTTGATCAAACAGACCACCCGCCCGCTTGTTGATGCTTCGAGCACCTGAAAAGGCTGCTGCAGGGGCGCTACTCCAAGCTCGTCGAACCAAGCGACACCCTCTTGAATCAACTGAATCTCAAGGGTGTAGAAGCCGGCCCGAGCGGGAGTGTGGATCGGTAGTTCGAGCGTAGCCGATTGACCCGGCTCTAGGCTCGCGCTCAGGCGGATATGTGGCCCTTCGCCGGGCAGCAGGCGGCCGTTGTTATCGCGCCAACGGTACGAGAGGGTGATCGGATTATTGCCCTGATGGGGCCAAGCTGCGCTGCCTGTATTGCTGACGCGCAGATCGAGAAAACGAAGCTCGTCATTTGATTGCGCATTGGGAGGGCTTAAAAGCGTATACTCAGCAGCGAATTGGCTGGTTATCTCACTCATTGTTTATCCCCGATTTCGACTCGTTAGCAGCTTCACCACGGTCGCCGCAAAGGCTTCGATATCGCCAGCTGGGAAGGTGAGTCCGCCCGGGCCGATCGTCTCGGGCAGAGCAGTCGCAGCGCTGCCGACGACAGGTTTACCACTGGACTCCGCCTCGATCACAGGAATGCAGAAGCCTTCGTGTTGGCTGGCGGTCACAAACAGATCGCAGAGCCGGTAGTAGGCTGGCAGATCATCGACTTGACCCGTGAAGATCAGGCTTGACTCGACGCCCAGCTCTTGAGCGGTCTGGCGCGCCTCAGCCACCAGTTGGGGGTAGGGTTGGGTTTTGATATCGCCTACGACCATTAAAACCACATTGGGGCAGTTGCGCTGAATCAAGGGTAGGGCGCGCACAAGATCGATCACACGCTTGTTGGCCGCCATACGCCCGATGTAGAGCAGCACCTGTTTGCCTTCCAGACCATATTGCTCGATCAAAGCTGGATCAGGTGGGCCGGGCCGGAACTCTTCGGTCGGCACCACATATGAGAGCAGCTTGATCTCGGAAGGGGCGATTCCGCTATGGCGGGCCAGCTCTTCGCGGGCGTAGCTGCTGTGCGCGATCACGTGATCGGCGTAGCGTGCCAGACTGGCCTGCTGTTGACCGCGAATCAGATCGTCGAGGCCGCGGCTGTTGCCCCAGAGTTGGGGCGGCGTTACGCCGTGATAGTCGAAGATCACTTGGCCGCCTTGCACCAAACGAATCGCCTCGATCAGTTGGTAATAGGTTGGATAGTTAAAGATGAACAGATTACTGCTGTAAAAGTGTTCGTAGGCGCGCCGCGTCAGCGGATCGTCGCCGCTGCCCTGCAAGTCGCTGAGACGCACCCGAAAGAGCAGTTCGCGCACCCAATCGGGCTGGCGCTCGTCGAGATGTTCGACCAAGCCCAGTACGTGGGCGCCGCGCTCTTTGAAAAAGCGCAACTGTTCGACCAGATAGTTGCCCATCGCATCGTGCAGTCGGCTATCGATCATCACGATGGTCACACGTTGGGCGACCTCGCGCGGTGGTGTGACGCGGATCGGAAATTGGAGCGGCTGAACCCCCAATTCGCTAAACCAAGCGACACCTTCGCGAATCAGATCGACGGTTACAAGGTAGTCGCCGGGACGTGCGGGCGGCTCGATGGCGATGCGCAGTTTGCGGCTCTCGCCTGCTGCGATCGGCTCGGGTAATTCGCTATGCAAACCTTCGGCAATGATCGGGCGTCCGTTGCGGTCGTGCCAACGATACGAGATTGTGATCGGCTGCGACCCTTTGGACTGCCAGGCCACCTGCCCAAGATTAGTACACTCGATATTGAGCAGAAGACAAGCGTCGCTGCTGATAGAGGTTGGAAGATCGTCGCACCGATAGCGTGCAGCGAACGAGTCTTGAGACATCACTAAGTCCACGTTTCCTTAAATATGGCAAGTTTATATCAAATCTGCTTGTTCACTTCAGGTGGTTTAGTACCTTGGCGGAAAGGTCTCAACCTTCCATTCGGCTTCTAGCGCGTCCGCCTCCGGCTATCAACACGTTGCTCAATACATCCGGCTGCTCGTCTGCCTGCGCCCAAGCACCCTCTGAAAAGCCAAGCAAGCGTACGGATTTGGCATCAAATCTATCGAGTGCCAAGACACAACCTGTTCAGCCGAATTTCGTATTACTTACCAGCTTCCGAGCAGAATGCCGGAGCGAGCGTGCTGTTCTGGCGCGTTCGTCAGCGTTAACACTTTTTGGCTGACCGGATCAAAAAGCTGGAGTTGGACGCTGTAGGGGCCAACTGGCAGATCTTCTGGCAGGCTAACGGTTGTTAGGCCGCGCAACAGTTCGCCCACGTTCCATTGCGATGGCGGCAGATGGTCGTCTACGACACTGCGCTCGAGCTGATAGAGCAGTTGGCCCTGGCGATCGAAGAGTTGAATCTGCAAACGCAGATCATGCTTCAGCGTTTGCAACACTTTCCAATAGGTTTGCAGCGTGAACTGCTGTCCGGGCCTGAGTGCCCCATCGGCGCGGTAGATATCGTAACCCAAAAATGCGATCTGTCCATCAAGCTCCACCTCAAGTGGATGTTCGGGTTGGTATGGAGCAGAGAGGCGTGTTGCGAGCTCTATTATAACATCAGCCACCGCAACACTCACCACGCGCTGGTCGCCGTTCTGAAGGCTTTGGTCGATGCTTTGGGCGCGGTCGGCCTGAAAGAGGAGGCACTGTTCGCCAGCCTGAAGGGCGATGCTTGCCAACTGAAGCTCTTGTGGCTCTGGCCCGACCGGAAGCTGTGCCAGCCTGCTCCCTTGCAGTGCGATCGTCAGTTCGTGCTGCGGCTTGGGCGTCCAAAGTATCATTTTTAGGTCGATGACCTGCTCGCGTTCGCTTCTGAGAACCAGACAGCCCTGCTCTTTTAACCAGCGCCACTGATGAAACTCGTTGTGTTCTAACGGCCCAAATTCCCCTTGCCAATCGACTTCGGGCAGACCAGGCGTATAGCCCAGACGAGCATACAAGCCAGAGAAGTAGTCTTGCTCGGGATGAGGAATGAGTTGGCCCTCGTTCATCATAAAGGCGTAGACCCGATCTGGGCGGGCAACATTTGCAGGTTTTTCGCTGTTGAGCGGCACAACTTGGATACTTGGGTTATTGTAGCTAAGCTGAATAGCCGCATTGGTGCCGTTGCGAAACATAAAGACCGAGTTGTGGTTATCGGGGAGTTTGGGCAATAGAAAGGTGGCGTGCAGCCCTGGTTCTGGCACCGCTTTGTGCAGGTCGTCCAAGATCGCCTGAATCTCGTGGCTGGCGGCCTGCCAGCGCTGGTTGACACCCAATAATCCGGCACAACTGAGCAGAATCAGACCGCATGCAGCGCCGTAGGCGGCCCGCTGGAGAAGCGGGTTGTTATGGTTTAGCAGCCAACTCAGGCCGAGTGCGAGAAGCAAGGCGCTGCCGACCGAGCCGATGTAGAAAAACCGTGAGCTGACGAGCCAGTACCAACTGTTGACGAGACTGAGGGCTGGCATTATCGCGATTATGATCCAGCCCAAGCCCAAGACGAAGTTTAGTAGGCTTATACGAAATCCGATGGAATTGTCGGTTTTGGGGAAGTCTATCGGTACTCGCAGATACAACCCTTGTTTGTTGGGCGGAATGTTGGTAGCCGTAGGCGGACGCGCCAAAGACCTTCTTTTTGGGCTAAAACCTAGCCGCAGCAATCTGAAGAAAGCAAGCGGATGTATTATGACTTGACCAACTGTCTTGTCTTGCTGATTGATGCAAAGAGCTATCCAGACGATGAGACTGGTAACGAGCAGGGCGACCAGCCATTGCACTAGTCCGATTGCGCTGCTATGGCGTAGCAAGCCCGGCCAATCGAGCGGCAAAAGGGCGAAATAGAGCAAACCCTTGCCATGCTCGATCAGATCGCTGAGGCTTTGACGTTCGTGGAGCGGCACCCCTTCTTGGCGATAGCCACCCAAATCGCCGAAGAGGTAGATCCGCCAGAGCAGATAGCCGATCGAGAGCGCCCCAAGCGCTACGAGTCGCCAACAGTGTTGAGCGATAAAGCGGCCGAATGTCTGCCTGTTCGGCGTGTTCAACCATTGGATGATCAGCCAGAGCACTAGCAGGGCAGATGCAACGATGGCGGCCTCTTTGGAGCAGAGCGCCAGCAGATACATGCCCGAGCTAAGCAGCGCCGCCAGCAGGTCGTTGCGAATCTTGATGGCTGTTAAGATGGTCAGCAAGCTGAAACAGAGCGCCAATTGATCGAAGTGGGCGGCAGACCAGACGATCGCTTCGCTGTGGCTAGGGAAGATGGCGAATAAGGCTGCACCAAACCAAGCTGTCTTGTGATCTAAGCCACGAATCGAGCGGAAGAGCGCATAGACGAGCAGTGTATTGATGCTATGCACCACTAGGCTGAGGGCGTGCTGCGCGATGGGGTTTGTGCCTCCGAACAGGCCAGCGATGCGCCACGCCAAAAAGCCGAGCGGGCGGTAGAATGCAGGCGTGTCGTCGCTAAGTTTGAGCGGCTTGGGCAGAAAGAGCTCGTTGAACTTAGCGATAGGCCGCATTGCATGGTGGAGCGCAAAATCGAAATCTTCGCTGTAGTAGCCGTAATAGAGGCTGGGCCAAAAAACCAACAGAACCACTGCGAGCAGGACACAACAATCTAACCCGATTCGATAGCGAGTAGTGAGCACTGACAACTGCCGCCAAAAAGATAAGCTAGGCTTACTGAAACTGTCCGACATAGCAATGTGAAGTGTATTCAACAGATTGCGTAAAGAGGCAACACGATCCGCCTGGGTATTGAGTTGTTTAGGAATTGCGTTTGAAAGCGCTTTATGGGCTTAGGTGAACTTCCCAAGCCCATGTTCAACGGGGTAGAGGTTCTGGGTAGGAAAAATCGAAATGCAGTCGCTCGAAGCTTAGGACTTTGTCTCGATCTGTTGTTTAAGCTCTTGGACTTCGTTGCGCAAGCGGCTGACCTCTTCCATCAGCACGCGCTGGCGCTCGTAGGCGATGCCCAACTGCTCTTCAAGCGATTTCAGTTTGACCGCTTTCTCTTCCAAGAGCAAAATGCGTTGGCGCATCAGGCCCATGCCTCCCAAGAGCGAATCGACCACACGCACGCTGGTGCCGTGGAACTGATGCACCTGCTGCCACTGCGGCAGTTGATACCACCAAGTTGCGCGGCGCACCAGCGAGCGGAATATGCTCACCAATTTGCCCAGGGCGCCGTCGCCACCCGGGTGTGTCGCCGCCATATCGATCGCCCACTCGTTGCGCAGGCTCTGCACCTGCTCTTTCAGATAGGGATCGCCGAGCAGATCTTCAGCGGAAAGATCGTTCAGCTTGCGTGCATCGGCTAGCGCACGCTCAACCGCCTCGATCGAAGCGGCGGCATTTTTGCTATTGGTTCGAGACCAAATGATTGTCATTGTTTATTCTCCACTTGCAGCACAAGCAGCAGCTAAGAGAGCGCCTCAATCGCTTCGAGACGCTTGATAATCTTCTGTGCGGCGTGTTTCCACGTCCAATTGGCGGCGGCATATTTGGCCGCGCGCGCACCGACCTCGCGCGCTTCGTCTTGATGCTGGTAGACATAACGCATCAGCTCGACCAAGTGATCGAAGTCAGGATCGGCCCAGCGGAAGCCCGGGTAGTAGTTGCAGCGTGCCATAGCCAGAATCTCTTCGCGCACCCGCAGCGGGTACGAGACCGGGCCATCGAAGCCGCTGGCGGGATCGGCGCGGTTGAATTCGGTCAGGCCGCCCCAGTCGGTTGCGATCACGGGCAAGCCGCAGCCCATCGCTTCCAGAGCGGGTAAACACCAGCCCTCGCCGCGAGTCGGCAGCACAAAGCAGTCCGCAGCGCGATAGATCGTGCCCATCTGCGAGGTCGGAATATCTTCGTTGTACATGATCACCAGCGGGGCCATCGTGTCGGGCAGATCGAGCGCTGCGATCTGGGCTGCGACATCGACCGCTGGATCGTTGTTGAAGATCTTGAGCACCAGTTGAACGTCGTCGTCTTTGGTGAAGGCAGCGGCCCAAGCTTTCAACAGCACCTCGGGCGCTTTGCGCTCGCCCCATTCGAAGATCGAGAGGAAGGTATAGCGCGGCCCAAAGCGCTGGGTTTTGATCTGAGGATGGAAGTAGTTTGGATCATAGCCCAAGGGAATGCGGTGGATCGGCACGGTAACGCCGCTGGCGCGGAAAGTCTCTTCGGCGAAGCGGGTTGGCACCCAAAGCTCATCCATCAGATTGGACTGGGCGACCCACTCAGGATCAAGCCCATCCACATCCATCATGGTGAAGCCGATTTTGTAGCGCCCACTATTTTTGTAGAAGACATCGCCTTGATGACAGACGACTTGGGGGATCTTGAGATCTTTGGGGCGCGCTTTCATTTGTTCGATGCGTGGGTCGCGGCTATCGCCTTCCCAAGCGTCGACGCCGTACAAAAAGCCCAAACGGATATCGACGCCCAATTCGTCGAGCGCTAGCACAAAGTGGCGCGATAGCAGTTGGTAGCTGCCCGGCCCGTTGACCATGCCGTGCCAGAAGAGTTTATGTTTGTATTGGCGTCCGTACTCGTTGGTCCACTTCTCTAAGAAGACCTCTTGGGCGCGCCCAAACATCTTGGTCCAGCTCACCTCATTGATGGCTGTGCTGGCGTTTTGATAATGGACGATGGTGACATCGCCATCACAGAGCACTTTGAAACCCGCTTTGAGGGCGCGGAAGCAGTAGTCGGTATCTTCGTAATACGAGAAGAAGGCTTCGTCGAGCAGGCCGATTGTATCGAGGCAGTCGCGCCGAATGTACATACACGAGCCGACCACGCCTTCGACTTCACGCAGTCCGGGGTATTGGCCGACATCGACCTCATCGCCCGCGATCTGATAGCCGTGCAAGGTGTGAGTCGGCATATAAGTGCCAACATGCATCATTAGGCCTTCGGGGCTGATCTGCTTGCAGCCCACGACGCCGACCTTCTCTTGCGAGTGGGCGCTGGCCCGCAGACGCGCCAGCCAGTCGTCTTGAATGATCTCGGTGTCGTTGTTGAGCAGCAGCGCATCTTCGTTGGGCTTGAGTTGGCGCAGGGCTTGGTTGTTGCCGCGGGTGAAGCCAACATTCTCTTGGTTGAGAATCAGCGTGAGATCGGGTTGGGCTTGCAGCCATTCGACGGTGCCGTCGGTCGAGCCGTTATCGACCACGATGATGCGGTATTCGACATCTTTGGTGTGGGCGCGCAGGCTCTCGAGACAGGCTTTGGTCAGTTTTAACCCGTTCCAAGTCAAGATGATGATGGCAACGGGAGGAAGCTTTGTTGTAGACATAAGATCTATAGAAATCACGCTCTAGAGCGCTTGAATCCTTGTATCAAGGCGCGATATTTCGTGTAAGCGACGCAGTTTGATCAGATCACTACGCAATTCACGCAACATTCGTTGCAAGGCGCGCCGTTGCTGATTGCTAAAGGGCGGCAGATTCATATCGGTACGCGCGGCGCAAAAGTCATCGAACTGAATCAGCGCATCGAGGTAGGCGCGTTGTAGGGCGGCTTGATCGAAAGTATCGATCGCCTGCCACAAGGCGCGGCGCTCGGCCGGCCAGAAATCGTCGAGCAACTGCTCGGCGCGATAGTGTTTGAACACAAAACGCAGCCGATTGCGATGCAACAGGGTTAGGCGCGGAATGATGTTGAGTGGGCTGCCGTGTTCAAAATGTCGCACCTGAGCTGCTGGATTGTACCATACTTGCCATCCTGCGGCGTGCAGCCTCCAACAGAGATCGACCTCTTCCATGTAGGCTGGCGAAAAGCGCTCGTCGAGCAGACCGATCTGCGCGAGCGCGCTGCTACGCAGTGCCAAAGCCGCCCCGGTCACATAGGGCAGATCGCCCGTCCGATCGTACTGGCCCTCATCGCGCTCGCCGAGGCCGATGTGGCGCGTTGTCGCGCGCGGATAGTCGATCAGGCCGCCGGCATGCTGAAGCGTCTGGCCATCGTGATCGTAGATCTTGCAGCCGACCGCACCGACCGTTTGATCGGCGAAAGGTTGCAGGATCTGTTCGAGCCAGTCGGGCGCTACGATGGTGTCTTGGTTAAGCAGAATCACGATCTCGGCTGGCTCGGCCTGCGCTTGGGCATAGCGGATACCTGCGTTGACCCCGCGCGAGAAGCCCTCATTGCGCGCATTGCGAATCAGCGTCACTTCGGGGAAGCTAGCCGCGATCAGTTCGCGCGAGCCATCGCTCGAGGCGTTGTCGACCGCGATCACTTGGCATTGAGCGCCTTGTTGCTGTTGCAGCGCTTCCAAGCAGGCGGGAAGAAAGCGCGCGCCATTATAGACAGGAATAACCACACTTGTTTTTAGCATATCAAAGGTTGCCCCTCGATCCTAGGCGGAGACCACCCTATGGAATGGCTTATTGTACCGTATATTCACCACAGCGGCATGTTTATTTACCACACGAGGCACAGAGAGATACTGAGAGATAAAGAGAGCTTGGAAAGTTTATAGCTTGGCCATTCTCTCGAGCATCTCATTTCAAATCCGCTTGTTCACTTATTGGCGGAGAGGTCTCAACCTACTATCCGGCTTCTAGCGCGTCCGCCTCCGGCTATCAACATCCTCTCCAACCATTCGGGCGGTTCGCCTTCGGCAGCGCGCCTCAATGCCTTTCGAGGAATGCATAGACCCTCTTCTCCCGATCCGCCCGCTAAGCAGGAGAGAGGGTGATGGTCACTTCCCCAGCCTGTCTGCTAAAAAAGCCGTATCCTTCGACAAACACAGCCGCCGAACCGTACCCTGAGCTTGTCGAAGGGCACGGTTCGGCAGTTTCAGCATACTCAAGCTCTAAAGCGATCACTCAAACATCTCAGACTACTCTCTAAAAAACTCTGCGCCTCGTGTGTCTCGCGTGGCGAGCGTGTTCCTCCCTTCTCCCGCATTGCGGGAGAAGGACCGGGGATGAGGGCGGGCTAGCCCTGTTGAGTAGCCGGAGGCGGACGCGGTTAGGACCGAATGGAAGTTAGGGACTATTCCGCCAATGTAGTTAGCAAATGGGCTGGGCGAGCACAAGCATTTTGGGGTGACCGTTTTGCCTTTCCCGTTTGCGATTGTGCATTGCTTTTTGCAGAGAGACACAAAATATGATACAACCTCTCCACACGATTCGCCCATTGCTATATGCATCAATTGCTCGGAAGGAGCATGACTATGTCTATCTCTGATGAAGATCTGGATCGAGACGCCCTTCAAATCGCGATTCACGAGCTCTACAACCGTGAACACGCTGAGATGGGCGAGAAAGGCACGCTTGAGCGGCTTGAACAAGCCCGCCAATGGAACCTTGCGCCGACTCTGTCGGCGGGTGGCGTGTTGGTCTTCCCACACGCTGGCGTTTTAGAGTGTGGCCACCAGATCGCCGCTTGTGTCAATGCTTGTTTGGACAGTGGTGCCGATCAGGTGTTGGTGGTGAGCGTGTTGCACGCCTTCAACGACGAAATGCAAGAGGCGCGTGTGCGTGTGGCCGCTGGCGAAGATCCTTCGAAGTGGGCGCTCTGGGGCATTCAAGGCCCGGGCATCGAGGGTGGCCGCAACGAGTGGCGCGGCGATCACGCTCTGATGAGCTTCCGCCACTTCTGGGCCGCCGAAACCAAACGTCGCGGCATCAAAGGCCCGCGTGTGATCGAGCGCTATCCCTATTTGGCAGGCGGCAAGCCCGAGAATCTGCCCGGCATCGAGGAGCTGGTACGCTTGGCCGAGAATAGTGTGATCGTTTCGACTGCCGATCCATTCCACCACGGTATCGGCTACGGCGATGCGCCCGAGAACTCCTTTGCGCCCGAAGATGGCGGTTTGGAACTGGCTCGCAAAGCCATTCAAGAGGGCATCGATATTTTGGGACGCGGCGATTACTGGGGCTATAACCAGCACTGTGTCGAGGCCAAGAGCGATGCTCGCGATGCAGGCCAAGTTTTCCGCTTCCTGCGCGGCCCCATGAAGGGTGAGATCCTCGATCTGGTGCCGAGCGATGCGACGCAGCTTTACAATACGCCCAGCCCAACGTGGGTTGCGGCTGCTCTGATCGAGTGGAAGCTAACTAAATAAGACGAGTTAGGCTGCTAAATACCCATGAATGTGTCTTAGCGGAGAGCTATGTAGTCTTTTGCGAGAGACATGTTCATGGGTATTTTTATCTAAAAAATAGGTCTAGACTTTACAGACGTGCTGCTTATGGTGCTTTTCGCCGTTTGAAGGGCTTATAGATTGACAAAAATTTTGCGCTATGTTATGTTTATTTTTATACACACATTTATTTAATCAAAAACCTTTTGTTGTCAAACTATCCGCTTGTTGGTATTGCTTGTTTATGCATTGGAGCATGTATGAGCGATTCGAGCGATCAATTAGTGCTTATGGAAGGCATTAATAAGAGCTTTCCGGGTGTTCAAGCCCTTATTGATGGCTTTTTTGAATTGCGCTCGGGCGAGGTGCATGCCCTGTGTGGCGAAAACGGCGCTGGCAAATCGACCTTGATGAAGATTTTGGCTGGCGTTTACCAGAAAGACTCGGGGAAGATCTTCTACAACGGACGCGAAGTCGATATCCCCAATCCCCGTGCCGCTCAACTGCTCGGTATCTCGATGATCCATCAGGAGCTCAACCTGATGAACCATCTCTCGGTCGCCCACAACATCTTCATCGGACGCGAGCCACGGCGCGCCTTTGGGCTCTTGCTCGACGAACAACTGATCAACCAGCAAACCAGCGAACTCTTTGCCCAGCTTCATATCAAGCTCGATCCGCGCACGCGCGTGGCCGATCTGAGTGTAGCTCAGCAGCAGATGGTCGAGATCGCCAAAGCGCTCTCCTTCGATTCTCGGGTCTTGATTATGGATGAGCCGACGGCCGCTCTGACCAACGCCGAGATCGAAGACCTCTTTCGGATTATCGGGCAGCTGCGCGAGCGCGGTGTGGGCATCGTCTATATCTCGCACCGCATGGACGAGATCAAGCGCATCAGTGACCGCGTGACCGTTATGCGCGATAGCCGCTACATTGCGACTCTGCCCACGGCCAGCAGCTCGATCGACCAGATCATCAATCTGATGGTCGGGCGCACGATTTACGAGAGCACTCCCGAAGTGCCCGAAGAGTATGGCGAAGTCGCTCTCGAGGTGCGCAACCTCTCGCGCGCTCCAGTGCTGCACGATATCAACTTTACGCTGCGGCGCGGTGAGATCTTGGGCCTAGCGGGCTTGATGGGCGCTGGCAGGACGGAGGTGGCGCGCGCTATCTTTGGGGCCGACCCGCGCGATTCAGGCGAGATCTTTGTGCACGGCCGCAAAGTGACCATCAATTCGCCTTACGATGCTGTGCGGGCTGGCATCGGCTATCTCTCAGAGGATCGCAAGCGCTATGGTTTGGCGCTGGGAATGGATGTTGAAGCCAATACCGTGATGGCTTCGCTCAAGGACTTTTTACGCTTCAGAACCCTAGTCGATCGCATCCGTGCCCGTTTTGTAACCGATCAGCAGGTCTCGAATCTGGGCATCAAGACGCCTAGTCTGCAACAAGCGGTGCGCCATCTTTCGGGTGGCAACCAACAAAAAGTCATTATCGGCAAATGGCTGACGGCCGATAGCGATATTCTGATCTTCGACGAACCGACTCGTGGAATCGATGTAGGCGCGAAAAACGAGATCTATCACCTGCTCAATAGCTTGGCGGCCCAGGGCAAAGCTATTTTGATGATCTCGTCTGAACTGCCCGAGATCCTTCGCATGAGCCACCGCGTGATTGTGATGTGCGAAGGTCGGATCACTGGCGAGATGCCTATTAGCGAAGCGAGCCAAGAACGCATTATGCAGTACGCGACGCAACGCGAGGCGGTTGTAAGCTAAACCCAGAGTGTCTAGCAGAAAGAGTTGCCCATGCAGACAAGCAGCCTCGGAACACTTCGCTTTTCGATGCGCTCTAACGCCATGCAGCGCGTGTTGGCGTTCAGCGCATTGATCGTGATGATCATCATTTTCTCGCTTGCCTCACCGAACTTTTTCACCTTTAGCAATATCGTCAGCATTTTGACCGCTACCGCCGTCAATGGCGTGTTGGCCTTGGGCGTCACCTTTGTCATCATTTCCGGCGGTATTGACCTTTCGATCGGCACGGTGATGACCTTCTCGGCGGTGATCGTGGGCGTTTTGGTCACCAACAACCAACTGCCGATCGGGGTCGGTCTGATCGGCGGGCTGGCGGCGGGCGGTCTGTGCGGCTTTATCAACGGCTTGCTGATCGCCAAGTTAAAGATCCCACCCTTTATCGCCACGCTTGGTATGCTCAATATCGCCAAAGGTCTGGCCCTGATCCTCTCGGGCCTCAAGCCGATCTACTTCACCGATACGCCCGCCTTCTCGCTGATCGCTATGGGCTCGGTTTTGGGCGCGATCATCTCCGGCTTCACCATTCCCAATGCCGTGTTGATTATGTTCGGCGCTGCCCTGATCGCAAGCGTGCTGCTCAACCAAACTGTTTTGGGGCGCTATACCTTTGCGCTCGGCAGCAACGAAGAGGCGACCCGCCTTTCGGGCGTGAATGTCGATAGCTGGAAGATCCGAGTCTATACCTTGTGTGGTGTCTTTAGCGGTCTGGCTGGGGTGCTGATGGCCTCGCGCCTGAACTCGGCCCAGCCAGCCTTGGGGCAAGGCTACGAGCTCGACGCAATCGCAGCGGCCGTGATCGGTGGCACTTCGCTGAGCGGCGGCGAAGGCTCGATTATGGGCACGATCATCGGCGCATTTGTGATCAGCACGCTGACCAATGGTCTGCGCATCCTCTCGGTTCCTCAAGAGTGGCAGACGGTTATTACTGGTGCGATAGTGATCGCCGCTGTTTATCTCGACATTGTGCGTCGCAAACGACAACGTTAACACTCTTCCACTACGTTTCGTACATCGCGTTCTCCCAGTTCTATATCAGCTAGATGCTCAGTGTTTGAGCGTAACAGAGTTGTTCGCAGAAAAGGAGACAGGTATGAAACAGTTCCGTTCATTACGGCTGGCCACACTCTTGGCGATTATTGCTTTATTGTTGGCTGCCTGCGGTGGAAGCGCTCCCAGCGCTGGTGGTGACTCATCTGCGTCGAATACAGCTGGCGGCTCGTCAGGGGAACAGCCCTATATCCCGATCGTCTCGAAAGGTTTCCAGCATCAATTCTGGCAGGCTGTTAAAAGCGGCGCCGAAAAGGCCGCAAGCGATTTCAATGTGCGTATAACCTTTGAAGGACCCGAGAGCGAGAGCCAAGTTGATAAACAGATCGAGATCTTGCAAGCTGCACTCGATAAAAACCCCCAAGCGATCTGTCTAGCAGCTCTCGATACCCAAGCGGTTTTGCCGCTCTTGGAGCGTGCCAAAGCCGCTAACATCCCGGTGATCGGCTTTGACTCGGGCGTCGATAGCGATATCCCCGTCACAACGGCTGCCACCGATAATATCGCTGCTGCCGCTGCCGCCGCCGATAAAATGGCCGAGCTGATCGGCAACGAGGGCGAGGTGGCATTGATCGTACACGACCAGACCAGCCGCACTGGTATCGACCGCCGCGATGGCTTCGTCAACCGTATCAAAGAGCAGTATCCCAACATCACAATCGTCGATATTCAGTATGGCGGTGGCGACCATCTGGCTTCGACCGACCTCGCCAAGGCCATTATGCAGGCCCACCCCAATCTAAAGGGCTTCTTTGGGGCCAATGAAGGCTCGATTATCGGTGTGCTCAATGCTGTCAAAGAGCTAGGCAAAGAGAATCAGCTGGTGGTGATCGGCTACGACTCGGGTAAGCAGCAAATGGATGCGATTCGCAGCGGTGTCGAGGCGGGCGCGATCACCCAAGACCCGATCGGCATCGGCTACAAGTGTGTCGAGGCGGCGGTCAAGGCCATCAATGGCGAGACCCTGCCCAAAACGATCGACACCGGTTTCCACTGGTACGATAAGTCCAACATCGACTCCGATACGATCAAGCCGCTGCTCTACGAATAGTTCGCCAGCCATAAGCCAAACAGAGGCCAGACAATCTTAGCTTGTCTGGCCTCTGTTTTTAGTTTCGATCCCACTGCTGCATGTAGCACTCTGGCGGAAAAGGCCTGTAGCGCAATTCGGTCCTTGGCGCGTCCGCCTCCGGCTATCAACATCCTAACCATCCATTCGGTCTAGTATTTCGCAGCTTGCGCTGCCTTCGCTGCTTTCGCTGTAACCTGCCCGGTGCAAGCACCGAGCAGGTTGAAACGCTGCGTTTCATTGCCTAAAGCCGTTCGAAACCTTCTCGCTGCGAAGCTGCGGGAAGTTAATGGTGAGCAAGCCAGTCTGGACCAGCGCGAATGAGGGGAGCGCATACGCCCTTCTCCCGCCGCTATGCATTAGCCAAAAGACGTGTCGGCAGCACAAGGCGATCGTTCGCATACCATCGCGGGATGATCCTTGAGAGCACAGAACGCAGAGAGCTTGTATGCGATTTCGCTACGCGAAATC
>CALGUG010000045.1 GCA_937902315.1 uncultured Chloroflexales bacterium | reverse complement strand
TTATCTGCCCTCACCCCCCGGCCCCCTCTCCCGCACTGCGGGCGAGGGGGTGAATATTGATGTTGTATGCGATTTCGCTACGCGAAATCGCATACAACATCTCCGCGTTCTGTGCTCTTTAGGAAGGTCGCAATGAAGGCAGCGAACAGCTTGACAGCCTGAATGGCTGGGCGGTGATTTGATAGCCGTAGGCGGACGCGCCAAGCAGCGAATGGGGGCTAAAGACCTTGCCGCCGTATGGCCAAAGGCATAAAAAAAGAGCCTTCTTGTGCGGCTCTCAATCGAGGCTTACGGTCAACGAGGGGTGGATGGGCGGCTCGGTTGGCAACGACGATGGCTCGGAAGGCACCATCGTCGTTGGCATCAACGCGATTTCGTTGGTAGGCGTGGGCGGCTCTGGCCCACGCGCTTCCGTTGAAGTTGTCTCTGTAGGCGGAACTGGGTCTGTATCCGTCGTGGTTGTTGCCGTTGGCGGCACCGGTGTAACGGTTGGCTCAACAGCGGGTGGCTGTGTTGGGCTGGTTTGAGCGCCCGTGGTCGGCGTTGGCGTCGGCCCCTCATCAGAGTCATCGGGCTGATCTGGCTGAGCGGTAGGCACAACTTGCGACCGCAAACTCACAGTAACATTTGGAATACCGCCGACGATCTGAACGCCATCTGGCAGGGCGATGCTCGGCTGGCGCACATAGGTACCCCCACCCAGACCAGTGAGATCAACCGTTGCCTGCAGCGGTGAGCTCGCGAGCTGGCTCAGCGCCGCTTCGCTTCCTGCAAGCGTCACCTCGACCGTAGCTGGCGATGCGCTGAACAGCAAGCCCGCTGACAGATTGGTGGCCTGAACCGGTATCGGCAGACGTACCGAGAAGGGTCGCGTCAGGCGTTCGACTTCGATCGTTACCACTACCCGCGATGGCTGACCGACCTGCAACGATGTGCCACTCGGAATGATCAAGCCCACCTCGCGCGTGATGCTAGAGGTGATGCCTGTAATATCGATCACCTCGGTTTGAATCTCGCTGACGGCATCGAGCGGCCCCGAGCTACCCGTGAGGTTGACCAATTGCGGGTCGCTGCTGATCGAGCTGATCACATAGCCCGAGGCGGGATAACCCGTCACTTGGCCGAGCACCGCTACACGTCGCAAGCCCGCTACCGAGCGAATCGGGATTCGCACACTCACTTGGCTGGGAATAATCGAGACACCTTCGACCAACATACCTTGCTCGTCGAGCGCTTGCAACGAGACCAGCGAGGTATAGTCGGCTCGCAACTGCTCGATATTCGCCACAGCTCGCACGCTTGTTACCTGCGAAACACGCCCTTGCGGGCCAGTAACCAGCGTTTGGGTGATCGGCTGGCCGTTCTCGCTGATTTGGGGCTGCCCGCGTTCGAAGCTAAAAGGCAGATTACCTTGAACCGAAACCGTAATCGGAATAGTGGTTGTAATCAGTTGTTCCAGTCGAACAGCGATATTACTCGGCGTGATCTCAGAGATCGTCAAATTGCGCAGGTCAAGCCGTTCAACACTGGCTTGAACCGGCAAAACATGCTCGCCGGCCCCGACATCGTACAGATCGATGTAGGCCCGAATATCATCAGACTGGACATTGTTGGCTAAGGTTTGTTGATCAGCCAGCACGGTAATGTTCACCGATGGCAGGCTGGTACGCGGCAATCCATTTGTATCGACGATCACCAAACCCGGCGCAAGCGAATGAGCTGATACGGGTACACCCTCAAATGAACTGCTTTTATCGGGATTTTCGCTAAACGATACGAAGATCCAAAGAGCCAAGCTTAGGCCCAAAGCCAGTAATGCACGCAGACCTGTGGAGCGAAACCAACGTATCATCATCATTTATGGTTATCGTCCAACGACACTTTGAGTAAACCTGCCAACATATGTCGCAAACGATTTTCATTCAAATAGCTTACCATACGCCCGTCATTCATCAACGAGATCGCGCCCGTCTCTTCCGAAACGACAACTGCGATCGCATCTGATTGTTCAGTTATACCTTTGGCTGCGCGATGGCGTGTACCATAACGGCGCTGACCAATCACATCTTCACTCAAAGGAAGCACAACATTCGCGGCCAAAATGCGATTGCCGCGAATCAGCACCGCCATGTCGTGCAATGGCGAATTAGGATAAAAGATATTGAGCAATAGAGGGCCAGCCAGGCGTGAGTCGATCGTCACGCCACGGTCGGCGTGCTCTTGTAAGCCTGTCTCGCGCTCGATCACCATTAATGCGCCGATGCCCTGCTGCGAAAGCTGAGTCGCAGCACGGCTCACAACATTGATGGTTTCGATCAGTTCCGATCGATTGCCTCCACCAAAAGGGCGGCTAAAGAGATCGCTGGTACGACCTAGCGTCTCTAGTGCACGCCGAAGCTCTGGTTGAAACAGAATCGGAATAGATACAAAGAGGGCCGGCTGAATTGTTTGTAATAACCACCGCAACGTCTCTAAGCGCTCAACAGTACTCAAGACAAGCACGATCGCGAGCACGACCCCAATACCACGCAAGAGTTGGACTGCACGTGTACCACGAATAACACCAAGCAGCCAAAAGAAGAGTAGAGCGACCAGTAAGATGTCAAGAAGAACAAGAGGGTCTGATAGTTGATGCAGGCGGCTCCATAGTCGCAATAGATCGGGCATAAGCTCTCAAACGATAACTCGAAGGACAATCATCTCCATGATACATGATACGGGCCGTTTCAAGCCTGATATCTGCCTGATAGAACGGCCCGTATCTGTATCAGCATTATTGTTGCTGCTGTTGTTGTTGTTGTCCTTGGGCGTTTCGGGTTGCTTGCTGAAGCTGGAGCATACGACTGGCGGCGGCTCGTAACGCCTCGAGTCGAGGAATTTCGACGCCTTCCATCTTCAACATACGATTGTATAACTGCACGGCTTGCCCATATTCTTCGCGCCGCATTAACATATCGCCCCACATATAGTAGGCTTCCAGATCTTTCTGGTCGAGCGCGATGATCTGGTGCAACTCAGCGATCGCACTGTCGTAATCGCGCTGTTTGGCAAAGATCCGAGCGATCTGCTTCTTTTCGGCGATCGCATCAGCCGTGCGGAAGGCCAGCGTATGCATAAACGATAGCCATTGGCGTGCCTCGATATCGTTGGGCGCGATATGGAGGATCTTATCGTAGACCTCTTGAGCTTTATCGTGTTGCGACAAGGTCCAATGGATATCAGCCGCCCGTTGAAGCGACTTGACCGCATCTTTGAGTTGGTTGGCTTTGCGCTGCAGATCGGCCACGCGCATCAGGTGCTCAACACCCTTATCTAAGAAGCCGCGTCGGATCAGCATATTGGCATAGCGGTCATTTAGGGCCACATTGCTCGGCGCCAAACGCAAGCCATATTCCAGCGTTTCGAGCGCCTTATCAAGATCTTGGCGCTCTTCGTAATGCGTCGCCAGATCGTTCAACTGGGTAAGTGCCTCTTGCAGGTTGCCTTGGCGGAAGTAGACATCGGCCAGTTTGGTATAGACTGCGCGGTCGTAAGGCAGCAGCCGCTTGGCCTCCAAGAGCGCTTCTTCAGCCCCCTTGAGATCATCGACAGCAGCATAGGCCTCGGCCATGCGGCGCACCAAGTCGCCTCGGCTGAGCGGCGTAGCAAAACTATACTTGTTAGCCGGAGTAAAGGTAGCTTGTCCGGCGACTGCCTGACCTTTGCGCAGTTGATCCAAGGCCGCTTCAGCTTCACCCAGCGCGATATAGCTATCAGCCATGGCTTGGTGAACCAAAACCTGGGGCAGAATAGCGCTTGCAGCATCTTGCAACAAGACCTCGGCCTGTTCAAGCTCCATCAGGGCCGACTGATGCTGATCACAATGCTGTTGCACAATCGCCAAGAGATAGTGCAACAAGGGGTGATCTTCGATCAGCAAGGCGCTGCGATATTCGGCCTGCACCTCGCCCGACAGTTGGGGTTGAGCTTTGCTTTGGTTCAAAATACTGGCGAACGAGTCCCAGATCATCTGCGGCTCTTCGCCGATCAAAACCATGGTTATGTTGAGTCGTGCGATCGAGGCCGCATCGTTGGCACCCAGCTCTAAAGCACGTCGGAATTCGACTAACGCCGCCTCGTAGCGTTCAAGCTTCAAAAGCGCTTGACCGTACTGAGTATGCAGATCTTTCGACTTAGGTGCCCACTGGATCAAACGGCGATACTCTTCTAACGCTCGGTTGGTCTGGCCCAAGCGGAAATACGAGCTGGCTACGATGCTCATCTGCTCGGCCGCCTCTTCTATACGGTTGGCGTTGCGCAGTAGCTCGGCCAAGCGCGAGCGAGCGTTGATCGTATCGGGCGAATGCTCGATCAAGCGGTAGTAAACGTTGATAGCCTCTTCCGATTCGCCACGCACCATCAAGGTATCGATCAAGAGCTGATACTTGACCAAGGCCTCATTGATGCGCCCTTGTCGCTCGTAGATCTCGCCGATTCGCAGGTGAATGGGGAAGTATTCGACGTCAAGGTTAATGACTTCCAGACAGGCATCCAAGGCCGCTTCCAGCAAACCCTGTTCGATATAGCGCTCGCTAGCCAACACCCAGCGCTCGACTTGTTCCGACAAGCCGCTGGTATTCAGCTTGGTCACCGGAGCAAAGGTCGGCTGAGCCGGAGGCAGACTCTCAAGCGCCTCTAGCGGATCTGGCGGTTCGGGGGCAACCGGTGCAAAGCCCGGATCTTGCTCCAACAGATCATCGCCGCTCTCGGTATTGCTGTTGGGGCGCAAGAAGTCGGTGATCGGGCGGATCTTGCCCCAGGTCGAAGGCATGGCCTCGGGCTGCGGGGCCGGTTCGACAGGCTCTTCGGGTATGACCGGCAGTGCGCCTGTGCCCAGCGTGCGCAGCTTATCGAACATATTCCGCTCGGCCAGTTCTTTGGCACGCGCATTAAATTCGGCGGCACGATCGCGCCCCCAGCGCTTGCTCTGCAAGAAGCTCGCCAAGGTCGAGTAAAGCGAAGCTGCCCGTGCGATATCGCCGATCTGCGAGTAGATCGAGGCAGCATTCTCATACATCTGAATCAGTTCATCGACTTCGGCCTTGCCGATCGTTTCAAGATCGACTAAACGGATCGTCTGCTCAAACTCGCCCGCCGCCTCTTTCAACATGCCCAGCTCTTTATACGACGTACCCAAAGCGAAGTGCGTCGAAAGAGCGTATTCTGGGTCGTCGACAGCGCGAAGCAGCATATCGACCGCCTTCTGATGCTCGCCACGCTCTTGGTAGATCAAACCAAGCGTGTAGAAGACATCGCTGCGTTCGGTTCCGGCTTCAACTGCGCGTTCATAGTTTAGAACTGCGCCGTCGATATCGCCGTTGGCCTGCTGTTCGTTAGCTTGTTGAATGATCTTGTCGATCGCCACCTGTTGGGTGCGTAGACCGCTGGTCATTCCGGGGGAACGAGTGAAAGCTTCGGGACGACTCGCCGCTAACGTCTCTTCCGCATTGATCGACGAAGCCATAGTCTGGCGCAAAGCGATCAGGAATTCTTTAGCTTCGCGACTATTGGGGTCGTAACGTAGGGTTTTTTCAGCGTATTCAGCGGCGGTATCAAACTGACGTTGTTGCTGGGCATGCTGGGCCAAAATAAAGTATTCTGCCCCAGCCGCCGCACCAGCGCCTGTTTCTTCGAGCAAGCTCGCGAGCCGCAAACGCTGCTCGTCGTTATCCGGCTGCAGACGCAAAACCGAACGCAGGCTCTCGATCACCTTCGCGTTCAGCTTGCGATCGCTATGCAGCGCAGCCAGATCGATATAGGCTTGAACCGCAGCACGCGTATTCCCAGCACGTTCGTGATTACGAGCAATATTTTCGAGGTAAAACGGGTTATTTGGCTCAGCCGCGCGCAGCTCCTCAAAGATCTGGAGCGATTGCGAAAACTTTCCGGTATTAAAGAGAGCGACAGCGGCAAGGATACGTGCTTCAACATCTTGTGGGAACTCGTTTAACGCGCGTACCGCGCTCTTGAGCGCGTCGTCCCAGCGCGCTTGCTGTGAAGCCTCTCGGCTCTGGTCCATCGCTCGATCATAAATAGCGCGGTTGCCTGGCATGAGTGTCACTCCAAGTTGAGCATTGTAAGGTTGAATATTGAACGATGAAATGGTGCCACAGATCTGAAAGATCTGTACTTACAATTCTACAATCTTTATTCGCCCTTTTGCAAGCCTATTATGATGATGCACTGGATGAGACGTAAGAATAAGTGTAATGACTATGGAGAAAACGTGCGTTTTCTCCATAGTAGCATGAAATTAGCTTTGAAGCAGTGTCAAAACCAGCGCTTTTTGAACATGTAAACGATTCTCGGCTTGGTCGAACACCACCGAACGCGATCCATCGATCACATCGGGTGTAACTTCCTCACCACGGTGGGCGGGAAGACAGTGCATAAACAGAGCGTCTTTCGGCGCCTCGCCCATAAGTGCGGCGTTCACTTGATAGGGAGCAAACACGGGCAGGCGTTGCGCACGCTCGTGCTCTTGGCCCATACTCGTCCAAACATCAGTATAAACGGCATCGGCCTTTTGAACCGCCTCCTGCGGCGAACGCGTCACCGTGATCGAACAGTCGTGATCGGCAGCGATCTTATGGGCCTGTTCCAAAATATCCGGCTCCGGCTGATAGTCTTGAGGACATCCAACCTGTACGTTCACTCCTAGCATAGCACCTAGCAATAACAAAGAATGACACATATTATTATTGCCATCGCCGATATAGGACAGTGTCAAACCTTGGAGCCGTCCATACTTCTCGAGCAAGGTCAGCATATCTGCCAAAACCTGACAGGGATGCTCTCGGTCACACAGCGCGTTAATGACTGGAACGCTGCTGTAGCGAGCCAGCTCTTGTACGGTGGCATGACGGAAGACGCGAGCCGAAATAATCTGAACGAAACGGCTGAGGTTACGAGCGACATCCGGCACGCTCTCGCGACCGCCCATATCGATATCGCGCGCCGCCAGATAGGAAGCGCTGCCGCCCAACTGATTCATGCCCGCTTCAAATGCTACACGAGTACGCAACGAGGGCTTTTCAAACACCAGCGCCATGGTTTTGTTGCGCAAAGGCTGCTCTTTGTGCGTTCCCGTGCTCTTCCATTCCGCCTTCAATTCGAGTGCTAACTTAAGAAGCGCTTCGGCTTCTTTGTCGCTGAGATCCGTGACCGAAAGATAGTGTTTTGGCATGGCTGTTCCTAGATCAAAAAGTAGAAATAGAAGAACGAGCGATATGCTCATGACATATCACCCTTCTTCTTCGGCGAATAGCTAACCAGCTTATAGCTTCCTGCGTCCTCCGAAACGTTGTTGGACAGTTAAGCGTCGATAATCGCCCGCCTCGATGATAATACGTTCTGGGCTCAAGACTGCATCAAACATACGAGAGCGGATGCGGGGTTCGATTTCGTCGGGTGGTCGGTTACTTGTGATCACCGTTGGTAAAGCATAATTATAGCGGTGGTTGATGATCTGGTAAAGTTTCTCTTTGGCCCAAGGGGTGGTATTTTCGGTGCCCAAATCGTCAAGTATCAACAGCGGCACTTCGCGAATCATCTCGAAACGTTCGTCATATTGAACCTCACTCGACGGGCCGAACGTGCTGCGTAAATGATCGAGCAGGTCGGGCACAATCGCAAAGAGCACGCGAATATGACGGTTCAGGGCTTCGTTAGCGATCGCTGCTGCCAGATGCGTCTTGCCACAACCATAGTTGCCAAAAAAGATCAGCCAACCTTGCGGACGGCGCGCGTACTCAACAGCCCGCAGATAAGCGCGGCGTACGCCCGGCACATCAGCATCAAAGGTTTTAAACACTTTATCGGCAAACGGTTCAAGGTTGCTCATGCGGCGTAATTCTTCAGCAGCGCGCCGCTCTTTAGCCTCCTGGCGACAACGGCAAGTCATCAATACGCCGAAATTTGGGTCGCTCACAGGAACATCTAAGGTGTAATAACCAGCATCACGACAAATGGGACAAGCGGGCTCAGATGTCGGATTCATCCCCCCCAAGCCTGAAGAGGTTTCCGAACTCTCCACTCGTAAATTTCTCCACATCGATAGGTCGTTCTGATCGATTCGGCGCATTCTGTCGTCCATGCGCGGCCCACCTCTCCAATACCTTGCGAATATAACGCCATGAGCGGGCATTAGCACGCACCGCTTCACGGATCGCATCTTCTATCCAATGGGCTGGGTAACGCTCCTCTGCTTCGCGCAGCTCTTCAACCAACAATGGCGTTACCAAGCCAATATTTTGTTCATATAACGTAACCAATTTCGGACGCTCAACAGGCACTTCTTCTAGCAGCGCTAAAGCAGCAGCATCGAATTGCTCGACCCACATACGATTAGGAGCGGTGTTGGCGAGATACCAGTTCACAACTCGCGCCCCCTCAGGAGCTGCAACATGCAAAAGAGTTGTGCGCCGCACCGCCGCTTCAAGCCCTTCGCTCAAGAGCTCTTCAAAACTTCGCAGTGGTGAAACCGATTGCAAAGCACGCTTTAAAAGCTGATCGTTAGCCAATGTATCCCAGTTCAAACGACGCGGCGTTCCTCGCTGGCGGCTCAAACGATAGAAAACGTGTAAAGTTACTTTCAGTTCACTCGGCAAGGTGATGGCAGGTATCACTTCGCTGAAGAGTTCTGGCGGCAGGCCCACAAGGTTGTCAGTTGAAAAACCTGAAAATGCCATAGATGTTTTACGAACCTGTTGGAGATTGCGGGTCGGCTGCAACGAACCCCGAGCGTCTTGTGCGAGCCACCTGTTGACGGCCTCTCTTTATTACCGTACATGCCATATTACCACAGCCGTGCCCACTCTGCCAAAGCCTTTCAAACTATTTTCTAGCCAACAGGCGAGCGCTTTACCGAGCAAAAAAATACCCCTTCCCGCGTTAGAAAGCGCAAGAAGGGACACTACATCCGCTTGTTCAGGTTTGAGCTTTGGCGGTCAAGGCTTTTGCTTCCATTCGGTCTCAAGCGCGTCCGCCTACGGCTACCAACGGGCTGTCCGCCAAAACGGGCTGCTAGCTGTGCACGAAAGCCCGCCTGAATAGAGCGATTCAAACAGATTTCCGATAACACCAAATTCGTTTTAAAGGCTTGCATTTGCTTAACGCAGAAAAACAACAAGCCGGGGAAAGAGTTGTGGACATTTCGCGCGATCGCGCGAAATGTCCACAACAAACATAGACAAGTTCCGCTCTGCCAAAGGCCAAATAAAAAGCAATCAACCGAAAACGGCTATAAGCTGCTTTAAAAGCGGCCTACTGGGCCCGCACAAAGCCCTGTTCGATCAAGTAATCCAAAATGATATGGGCGTTCTCTTCGGGAGTCTTGTTGACCGTATCGAGCGTGATCTCAGGGTTGATCGGAGCCTCATAGGGGTCGCTGATTCCGGTGAACTCTTTGATCTCGCCGCGACGAGCCTTGGCATACATGCCTTTCACATCGCGCTGCTCGCAGACTTCCAGCGGGGTATCGACGAAGACCTCGATGAAGTGGCCATCGCCGACCATCGAACGTACAGCGTTGCGGGTAGCGCGATAGGGGCTGACCGCCGCACAAATCGCGATACCGCCATGGCGCACGATCTCCGAAGCGACATAGCCGATGCGCAAAATGTTGGTGTCGCGATCTTCCTTGCTAAAGCCCAGACCTTTCGACAGATGGGTTCGCACCACATCGCCGTCGAGCATCGTCACCTGGCGGCCATACTGCAACATCAGCAGGGTCAAGATCTCGGCGGTGGTCGATTTACCTGCGCCGCTCAAACCGGTGAACCAGATACAAGCGCCTTGGCGGTGGCGGGGCGGGTAGGTCTCGGCCAAGATGCTAGCGACTTCGGGGCGTGTAAACCAGCCAGGCAACTGTTTACCCTTGTTAAGGTAGTCGTCGCGTACTTGGGTGCCCGAAATCGAAGCGGTTTTGGCGCCCGCCGGGATCTTCGAGACCTCTTCGTAACGATCTTCATCGGGCAGATAGGTCAGCTCGCTAAAGGGGATCATCTTGACGCCCAGCTCCTCGCTGTACTTGGCAACCAGTTCCTGAGCATCATAGGGACCATAGAAGGGCTTGCCGGTCGAGTCTTTGCCCGGGCCAGCGTGATCGCGCCCCACAATAAAGTGGTTAGCGCCATGGTTACGACGAATCAATGCGTGCCAAAGGGCTTCGCGTGGGCCCGCCATGCGCATAGCGAGCGGCAGCAAGGCCAGCAAAATGCGATCCTGATCGTAGTAGTTGTCGGCCAAGGCCTTGTAAGCTCGTACCCTCGTGTAGTGGTCGACATCGCCCGGCTTGGTCAGGCCAACCACCGGGTGCAGCAACAATACGCCGTCGATTTCAGCAATGGCGCGCTTGGTCAGCTCTTCGTGAGCGCGGTGAAGCGGGTTGCGCGTCTGGAAGGCGACCACCGCTTCGCGGCCCTTGGCGATCAAGCGCTCGCGGGTCTGTGCAGGAGTCAGACGCAGCTCGGTAAAGTCGTAGTGCTTCGGCAATTGCAACACGCGCAGGCGTCCGGCGATATTGAGCGGCCCCCACTTATGCGACTCGGCCACCAAAGGATGGCGCACATCTTCGCTGCCAAAGACCTTCAGAGCAAGTTCACGTTGATCCCAAGGATAGATCTCTTCAACGGTCAAAATCGCCAAGAGCTCATTTTTCGAATTGCGCAAAGCGACATCTTTATCAAGCGAAATAGGAGCGTCGTTGCTTACTGGTAAGGTGACGGGAATGGGGAAGATATGACCGCTGGTGAGACGCAGTTCCTCTAATACTCGCTCGTAATCTGCTTTGCCAAGAAAACCATTGACGGGCGAAAATGCGCCAGTTGCCAGCAACT
Organism: uncultured Chloroflexales bacterium; assembly: GCA_937902315.1. Classification (GTDB taxonomy): domain Bacteria; phylum Chloroflexota; class Chloroflexia; order Chloroflexales; family Chloroflexaceae; genus CALGUG01. The sequence continues at coordinate 38,944 of CALGUG010000045.1, read as the reverse complement.
CAAGGTCGTTAACCGAACGGTCCGAAAGCTGGATCGAAGGCAGGTGGCTCGCCTCAGCACGCAGTGCTTCTTGCTCTTCAGCCGAAACAAGCAAATTAACGAGCTGACCGCCGTAGGGTGGGATAAGAGTCGTCAAAATGGATCTCCTTACGATGTTATCAAGCGTAGTAGCTGAACGTTAACTGCATGAGCAGTGGGTATAAAGCAAGCGGGCTTTGTACCTCAACGGAGAGTGGTGCAGAGCAGAGATATGAGTACGCCCGAACTGGTGGTTATAGGGAATGAGATTTCTGACTTGAATATGGGAATGATAGTAGAGGTAGGCCTCAAATGAGAAGTCTCTCGAAATATCGGAATCATACCTACTTGTAAACAAAACAGGCTCAGTATAGGTATTGCTTATAACCAGCATATTACAAGCCAGAAAACATTAAAATATGGTAAAAATACCCTCTTAAGTCGTTTCCATCTCTTGAACTATCATAACACGAATAAACCCTCCTAATCCATTTAAAGCAAATCCGCTTAAAACCTACCGTAACACAGAAAAACGAAGGGAAGTGTTGTGTGCATTTCACCCAGCCGCGTGAAATATCTCACTCCAAACATAGTCATACGAAATCCGTTTGAATCGTCGGCTTTGGGGAGGTCTTTCGGCACACACTGCTACAAGCCCCGTTTGTTGGGCGGGATGTTGGTAGCCGTAGGCGGACGCGCCAAGGGCCTTTCTTTTGGGGCAAAACCTAGCCGCAGCAAGCTGAAGCAAGCAGAATTTGCTAGCATGTTCCAATCTATCGATGGCCAAAAGCAATAGACTCATCGGTTTGGTATAAAACAACAAAGATAGCGCTCGATCAAGCGCTATCTTTGCGTATTTGTATGTAAATCGCGTATTCAGTAGGCTCTAACGCGCAACATATTCGTAGGCGCCCGCATCAAGCTTACCACCTTGAGGAATGAGATTTCCAGCAAGGTCGTAACTGGTTTTAAAACCAGCGTTATACTCAACGCCCATATCAATGGCTGGGCTATCTGAGCGCAAGCGGAAGTCACCCTTAGCAGCATCCACAAAACGCGGATCGGCGATCTTCGAGGTACGGTCTCTATCCTCGGGGGTTGGGAAGAAGATTCTGATCTTACCTTCGCCGCCCGAATGCCAGAAGACATTGTTGCTCTCTTGTGCACCAGTGCTGTCGATATGGCCGATCGTTCCATTCGACCAAATGATATTGTTCTTGAGGGCTAGAATATTCGCCCCGCAGGTGCCATCACAATTGACCGCAAAACTCTCTCCATGAGTCAGATAAACCGTATTGTGAACAACATTCGTTCTCAATACAGGCCCACGGTTGCTATCTCCACCACGGGTCACCACAAACTGTGCCTTGGGGATATCAGCCGTTACCAAGTTGTAGGCGAAGGTATTATCTTCGCTACCTTTTTGACCCAGCTCGGTAAACGTATTGTTGTTATGGGCCGTATTGTGGTGAATATAGTTGCGCTTCCCTCCATAGATCTCGACCGCTGAGCCGTCGCGCCCATAATCGTAGGAACAAGCATCGTGGCCATCGATACGGTTATAGGCGATCTCGTTATCGTCGCCTTGAACCACAATCGCAGCAGCACCCGAATCGTTATTGCCAGCCTTATCCAAGGTCTCCATCATGGTGTTGTTGATGAATTCGTTATACAACAACTTGCTGCGCCGTGATCCTGAGCGCAATCGAACCGCATGGGTATGCTTCTCGGCCTTGGAATTGCGCACCGTCACATAGCGCGATTCAGATGAAATATTGAAGCCTACCGTATGGCCGATAGCTTGATTCGCACAGCTAGAATCTCTCCTTTCGACCTTGGCCATGGTATGGAGATACTCGACCACCACATACGAAGCGCTGATATCGACATTGTTTGGATTGCCTTTATCAGTCGAGTTCTTAATAATCGGCAGGTCGCCCGAGCCATAGGCCCCGATCGTAATCGGCTGATCGGCTGTGCCGCTCCATCGCACCAGCAGTGGGCCGGTCCAAGAGCAGCCCCGCTTTAACAGCAGGTTCTCACCTCTTTTAAGCGTAAAGCTTTTATCGTTGACTTTGTCTAAGGTTTTCCAAGCTTGGGTCGGAGAAGTACCCTTGTTGCGATCGTCGCCGTTGACACAATCGAGGTAATAGGTGACTGAACCGTTACGAATAAAGGGCAAATATGACGTATAAGTGGCCGAGGTATCCGTTGTATGCCAAGCGATAGCTTGAGCGCTACCGTACGAACAGACCAATGTCACGATCAGTATCATACATACATGAAATGGGCGTGCTTTCTTTAGTCCAGAACCCATGCGTATGAAAAACGTTTCTACAAGACGCTTGGGAAACTGTGCCATGTCGCATCCTCCACTCATAAACAGAGGCACCCCCGCAAACCTTTTTGTCTGCAGAGGCGCCTATGCTCTACTTCTTATTTAGGCTCAAGTCGTTGGTTGGGTTCGTAGGTTCGTTAGGGATACATAACCACAGATTATGGCGACGATGTTGTAGGTCGTGTGCCACTCTCACTGTCTGCCAAACAACACGCCCACAAGTTCTTATAACAAAACGCGTCTGTAGTTGCACTCCCTATCACCTCAAAAGAAGTCTGAGAGGAACTCCTTTAACATGATGTTTACCAACCAGTGTCGTATTCTGGTCGGGTATATCATGCGTTACCTTTGCTCGAAAAGTCAACCCTTTAGCAGGTGCTTTCCCGCCCTAAGATGACAAATCGTGACCTTTTTCCTATTAGGGTAAGGCCGTGACGATGAAGTCATCAAAGCTATAGGTATAGGTGATATCGTCTGCCGAAGCGCTAATAAAGCTGCGCAAGCCTACACCACCAGCAGTGGTAATCGCATTGGCAGGCGCATCGTTCGTATCGAGCTGCCAGTTTGTCGGCTCGCTATCAGTGCTGCGCCAAACCTTCATGCGCAACTGAACCGATCCATCGCCTTGGTTCTCGGTCTGGAAACGCACATTCAACTCTGTTCCAGCCGTTATTGTAAACAGGCTACTCGATACGCTGCCCACATCGATCTCGGCGTTGTTCTGGTAGCGTGTCACCTTCATATAGACCTTGCCGTCGTACTGAATACGTACTTGAGCGCGGTACTCAGATTTCGCAACCTCATCGCGTCTCGCTACACCATAGAGGTACACGTTACCATTCGTGCCTGCTAGCTGATCGACCGACACCTTGAAGCGCATATCGATATCGTCGATCGCAAGCTCGTTGAGAATCGCGCTGCGGCTTTCACCACGGAGATGGGTAAATTGACCCACGCTTCCATTCACCGAGAAACTGCTATATCCATCATTCGGCCATAGCGTGTAGACACCGCCAATCGGTGCGTTGCCCCACGTATCGCTCTCACTGCGACTAAAGTCATCATAGGCGATAGCCACAATAGTTGGTGTGCTAGTCGGCGTGTAGGTCGCCGTCGGGGGCACTGGTGTCCAAGTTGCAGTCGGTGGTACTGGCGTATCTGTCGGTGGCACTGGTGTCCAAGTCGCAGTCGGTGGTACTGGCGTATCCGTCGGGGGCACTGGTGTCCAAGTCGCAGTCGGTGGTACCGGCGTATCCGTCGGGGGCACTGGTGTCCAAGTTGCAGTCGGTGGTACTGGTGTCCAGGTCGCAGTCGGCGGCAAATTAGTTGCCGTCGCGGTCGGAGGAACATTTGTCGCTGTTGCGCTTGGTAGGGCTGTCGTTGCAGCGCTCGTCGGCGTCAATGTATTGCTAGGCATTAAGGTCGGCGACACTGGTTCTTTTGTAGTCGTCAAAGTCGCGCTGGGTGTAGCAGGCGCAAGCGTCTCGCTAGGCGTGAGGCTAGGCGTAAAAGTGGGCGTTCCTCCGGGCGGATTATGGCGCCCCACTGGCAATTCTCGCGGATCAGAGTAGTAAACGAGCGGAAGGTAAAAGTAGTAGCTCGCTGACCCCTGGGCAGGTTCTTCAGAGCTAACCATTGCCTTCAGTAAGGGGGTGCTAGCAACGATGCTAGCCACAATGCCTAATGAGGTTATTCCGGTAACGATCTGAGTTCGTTTTGGCAGGTGATGGTGCCAAGAGTAGGTGCGGCGCAACAGTGCGCAAGTTTGCATAAGACGAATCTTCATCGCTCTTTCTTCTCTACAACGTACTCCTACGATATGAAACACAATAAAATACGGCTCAGATTGCCAGCCCAATATAAGCTGAATGCCTTGGCAGACAAGAGTGAAGCTTCAGCTCAATAATCGCACAGACAATCTGAGCCATATTCCCTTGGAATAAGGCAGTTGAGTTAGAAGTTACTTAACCCTACACACAGCCGTGTGTTTAATATCACCTCCGGCCTAAAACCAAGAATCGTTGATTACTTGTTCAAGCCTTAACTACTACCGTTTAATCATCGGTAAATAGACCCTATAAGAAGGAGGTGAAACTTCTTGGGTTGGCAGTTTCGTTTGATCAGCCGGTTGACTGGTCACTGTGCGAGATGGTGTTGCCGTACTAGTTACTGTCTGAGTTGTTGAAGTGCTGGTCGCAGTCGCCGCTGTCGGCACCACTGATGTAGTGGTTGTCGTTGTCGGTACTGCGCTTGTGACTGTCGTCGTTGGAACGACCGTTGTATCGGTCGCCGTTGGCGTAGCCGTATCGGTTACCGTCGGGCTGGGCGTATCGGTCGCCGTTGGCGTAGCTGTATCGGTTACCGTCGGGCTGGGCGTATCGGTCGCCGTTGGCGTAGCTGTATCGGTTACCGTCGGGCTGGGCGTATCGGTCGCCGTTGGCGTAGCCGTATCGGTTACCGTCGGGCTGGGCGTATCAGTCGCTGTTGGCGTTGGGCTGGCTGTCTGGGTCGGCGTGGGCGATACGATCTCGGCCGGACAGCCAGAGCCTATGCTCCCATCAGTAACGCATAGATCATCAAAGCTTACCTGTACTGGCTGAGCTAAGAGGTACTTCGAGTTATCGCTTACATAAGCTCGAAAACCAATATTACCGCTTGCCTGCAAAATAGGCGTGCTATCGCTCGCTGTGTAGTGCCATACTGCGGGTTCAGGCTGTCCATCAAGCCATACTCGCATACGAATAGTTGTTGGGTCTGTACCCATAGCTTGCATGCGAACCCACATAAAGGTGTTGTGGGTATAGGTGATTGTTGCTGCAGGCAGACTAACCTCACTGCTGAGCACCGTCTCAGAATTCTGAACAATGCGGCTCGCGCGCAAACCGACCCTACCGAGCGACGAAACCGTCACGCGACCACGATATTCCGTATTGCCATTCACATGGCGCGCTACAAACATGGTCTGGGTATTCAGACCATCGGTAGGATGATCGATCCGCATTCGAGCCAGAATATCGACATCGGTCGCCCACACATCAGTCATATACGAGCCGATAGTGGTATTGGTTCGAGTCAAAATTAAAGTGCCAGCACCATCCGTCGAGAGATAATCGAATGTATCGTTGTTAAGATAGCCTGTACTGTTATAAGCAGCATACTCACCGCCCTTGTCTGCACGCCCCCAACCGGGATGAGTACGATTAAACCTATCATAGGCATACGACTGCGGCAGACTTACAGTAGGTGTTGCTGTCGGCTCAGGAAGGCTGACAGAGCTAACCGCAATTTGAGCAGAAAACTCGGATGTATTACCCCAAGCATCAGTGGCAGTGGCGGTCACATACTCGCCCAAAGCGACACCGCTCACAGGGATAATGAAGCTTCCATCAGCCAAGCTCATGCCAGAACCGATAAAAGTCTTACCTTGGGGAATTGCTGCCCCGCCATCGCTAGAGATAAAGACCTCGATCGTACACAAACTACAGGCGGTGCCGCTCACCGCTTGAGGGCTAGCCTGCAGCAAAACAGGCGTGTTTAAACCCTCGTTTGCACCTGTATCAAGATCGCCGGGGTCGTTCGGGGAAGGCCCTTCAGTATCAATATCTATTCCGATGTAGGTATTATCATAGATAGAATTACGAGTGAGAGTATTATAATCGGTAACTGAATTGTTATCAATTACTCCACTCGGTAGTAAGTTACTTACGATAACACCAGAGCGGTTATACGCGATCCTATTATTGGGACCGATCACATTATATTGCGCGGCATCGATAATACGAATGCCAAAATTCTCGTTTGGTATCGGCACTCCACCACGCGTAACACCGATCCAGTTGTCCCGCACCTCATTACCGTTGGTAAAATAGCCTTCGATCGTAATACCACCCTTGCGTAAGAAGGTGCTCCCCGTTGTATTGCCGTTATTACCAATCACATTGTTGGCTACAAGATTATTTGTTACCCGATCCTCTAGGTGAACGCCATTGTAGGCATTTGAGGTCTCGCTGGTCGCCACTTCGCCAGTAACATCGGTACCGATCAAGTTATTGATGACTTGATTACCAGTCGTTAAGGTTGCGTGCGAAATCTCAATTCCCTCGCCCTGAGAGTTACCCGAAACAACATTCCCTTCAATAATGTTGTAAGACGAGTGCGAATTGATATCGATACCATGGCTAGCATTGCGTCGCCGTTGTGTACCATTCGGGCGCAACCCAATGATGTTATTGACAATCTGGTTATGATCGGTGCCCTCATCGAAAAAGGTTATACCGTTATGCGAATTGCCCGAGATCACATTACGGTCGGCGGGATTAGGGCCACCAATACGGTTATAGCTCGCACCCTCGGCCAAATTAAGGCCAGCAGAGTTACTTAAATAAGATTGTTGTATGCTTCCAGTCGGGTTGGTGCCAATAAAGTTGCCAGCGAACACATTATGTTGGGCGCCTTTGCCATACACAAAGAACTTGCGCCGCCCATTGTAAAGCGATAATCCGCGTATCTCATTGTTGGCAGAAATAATTTGGAAAACATCCTCGGCCGTTGGATATGAGCCATTTGGCAACTGGGTACAGCCGGTCGACATACAACCAAGCACCTCAACTTTGATCTGAGCGTTGCTCGCTAGAGGGTCGGTATTCTCTACTGCCCCGGTCTGGGTATAACCATCGATAAAGGTACCACCTGTTATATCACTTAAAGCGGGCAGAGTTTTAGTAAGTTGAATCGTCTTAAGGCCCGTGCCTGGAATAGCAAAGGTAATCAGATTCGGGCCAACATTGGCATTGGCTTGATCGATCGCAGCACGCAAGGTACATACGCCGGCAGTTGTCTTACAGACACCATCGGTCACATTGGAATCACCGGCATCGCCAGTCGAATTCACAACGAACGTAATGTCCCCACCGCTTATCCGCGCCATTGGTTGCATTGTGCTAAAGCCTTGCGTCACCAATTGCGCATCGCTCACATCAATACAGCCATCGCCATTGATATCGGCACGATTATGATAGGCATTAGCACACACTACGCCTTGTTCATAAGCACGCACCCACTCTAAGGCAAATAAAGCCGCATCAGCATAATCCACTCGTGAATCACCGTTTAGATCCAAACTAGCACTCGCGCCAGCAGGAAGTGAGCGGACTCGTGCAGAGCCAGAAGGTGCAGGTATACGCTCATCCGACGTACCAACATTGATAGTTATTTTGGATACAGAAAAAGAAGCGTTTAGGCTTTGCCCGACCGGATCAACCAAAAGCACATCGGCCAGATCGATCTCGAGCCGACCAGCCTTCCGAGGCAAGAGGCTGAAAGATGCTAGGAGCAGATCACCATTTGCTCCCGAAACAGTGCGTCGACTGGGCAGAATAGTACCTGCCTCCAAACAGTTAGCCATGGGGCAACTAAACGCTCCAAGTGTGATACCGTTGGCGCCAAGCGCCTTCACCGGCAGAACATCTCGTATCTCGCTACGTAGATCGCCTCCAAGCGACTCGCTAGCAGCAAACTCTGCCGCTTGGGTGTCATAATTGAAGGTTGCTTGGTAGCCAGCCAGATTTTGAGCATCGAACAAGCTCAAACTGATAATGATCGGTTGATTAACGACAGCCGCGCTTGGTCCAGAGAGAACCAAGCGTGGCTGCCCAGATTGTGCAGAGGCGCTAGAAACAAAGCCTTCACACAACAAAGCCAACAATACGATAAAACTGATCCACCAAAGGGCTTTAGAATTGATTGATGCAGAATCTACTTGACGAGATGTCATAGCACGAAATCCTTACGAATGGACGGATACGAAGCTTCAATGCTATTAAGGCGTAATTCGCAACTTACTTACCGATGGAGGGTATATATCTCTGGTTTTACAGCGCGAACCACATCGTTCACTGCATCTCATCATGGCGTATTCAACTATACTGGATAGATTCCAAAAACAGCGTTAAGACCATACTTTTCGAGATCGATCTCCATTAGGCATTTGCGGGCTTGGAGATCGTAACAAGCAATATGGGTGGGCAATACACGTCGCATGCCATGCGCTAGCCAACCGATATTCTCACGAAACTTTGTGGGGCGAATACGCGAGAAACCTACCCATACATTCGACCCTTCAAAATAGAGACTGCGGCACCAGCCCAACAATACATCGGATGGGTGCATGCTTGTAAGATCTATCGTCTCTTCAACTTGAAGCGTTTCGGGATTAGCAACAATAATCTTTCCATTCACCATGGTGAAATAGAGCCGATCATTGTAAAGCACACCGTCGTGAATACGCTCGCCGCCAATCTCAATACGTTTGGAAGGATCGGTGACACATAAAGCATCTTTTTGATGGAAGCGTGTCGCCCAGACATCATCGCCTAACTGAAAAACATAATTAGGATGTGAGCGATGAGGTTTGGTATTCACCCCATGACGATAATCAATATTCTTAGAGAAGTTCGACCAAGTATCTTCACCCAAAACATTCCATTCATTAATGACATCGCCACTGTAACTCAATTCAAGCACGGTTTCTAAGCCTGAATTTGCAACAAGCAATGTGTCTCGTGATGAAGGCGCAACATGATGCACATCATTAAAGCACGAAATCGAGACATAGCCTTTTTGAGTAAAACTTGGCACATCATACAGAATGACTTCAGTTTGAGTACAAATATAGAGGGTATTTCCCTTTAAACTTCCCGATTTAAACAAAATCGGATCATTCGGAGCACATGCTTCGGGTGGTGAAACATACTCAAGCTTTGTGGCAACAGATTGCGTTGAAGGGTCAACCTCTAAAATAATACCCTTCTGGTAGCTGTACCACGTGTCCGTATCGGCCATAAGTGGCCGCAAACCTGCTTGTTGACCGCCTGCAACATACAATCGCTTCAATGAAACCCCCTTGTTTACTTGGTTTGGCACATATCTACATTGGAGTTTGTTCTACAAGGACCTTTACTTCAATTGCAACAACGATGCCAAATACAATAAGTAACGGAATAACGAGTATATTCAAAATCCAAATTAAATACGGTGCTGGTTTCTTGGGAGCTGTGCGTAACAGCTCCCGATGCACTAAAACTAAAAGTAACAATAATGTCGCTGCAATACCTGCAAACCGCGAATTAATTAGGGTATCTACAATGATACTGTTCATGATCACAAATATATCATTAAAGTACGCGATCATAGTTACCCCCTAGCTTTCATAAAGGTTGGTAAGTAAGCAGCGATGATAGCACCCGCTAAAATTGTCTGGCTTACAAGCCAGGATATTCCAAAGGCAATAACCCCCACCCTTGGAAGAAGAAAGTATCCTATTCCGAGGATCGAGACACACAAAAAGGCCTGCATCGAAACGAGCAACTTCATCCGCCGTTGAATACGTAACAAGCTGATAAACATCGTTGTTACGATTGTAGGCAATGTTGCAAGCGCCAATAAGCGCAATAACATTGTACCCTCTTCAACATAGCTTTTTCCAAACAAATGAAGCACAATTGGTGCTAACACCACAACGCCAATCACTGCAGGAAGTATTAGTTGCAAGGTCCGAACGAGCATCCGCTTGGTATAGGTGATCAATTTTGATTGATCAAAAGCCGCTTCAACCATCAAGGAAGTGCTCATATTGGTCGCCACCAGCTGCAACGATGAGGCGATCATCCAAGCCATATTGAAGTCGGCCGAATGCGAATTGCCCAACACTTGATTAATGATCGGCAATGGCAGCATAGTATAGGCCATCGAAAGCAGCGACCCTGTGTAATCGCCGATCAAATAGTCTCTAATATGGTTTTTATCGAACGGCTCCTCACGGTCTTTGGTAGCCTCGATATGGGTAGGTAGTAGGCGCTTAAAGATCAACCAGTTGATCGGAATGATCAAAAAGATCAAGGGTATCGTCCACGAGAGATACACTCCATAGGCTGGGATCAACGCTGCCAACGCCACCAACAACAACAACTTCACGACAGCGTAGGTTGTGTTCTCGATCGGCACCCATTTACTTTGACGCATACCAGAGAGCGCGCCATCCTGTAACGTAAAGATACCCCATAATGTGGTAGATACAATGAACCACAGACCTATTTTGAGATCGGATCGTAGCTCGGCAAACATGTCCAGCCAAGCGCTGCCCACAAAACAGAGCAAGAGTCCCACAAGCGCCGATACAATCATATTGACTGTATAGGCCCGCAAGATCAAACTACGTGCAGTTGTTCCTGCTCGTGGTAAGAAACGGATCAACACGCCGTTGAGATTAAAGCGTGTCACCGTCGAGACAAAGGTCATCGTCGAGATCATCGTAGCATTGAAGCCGACGATATCTTTGTCGTACCAGCGCGACGCTAAAACCCAATACAAAAAGCCCAAAACCGACGTTGTTAAAGAGCTAATGACCAGTGCATAGCCATTGCCGTACAGTGGAGAGCGGAGGTGTTCGATTAGGCTCGCTCTGGAAATGTGTGATAGTGCGATAATGCGCTTGCCCATAACCAGCTTTTACCCATTCTGTTGCATCAGCGAACTAGCTACTGAAACCGCCTGCCCTACGCCGATCGCCTTCCATAACTGGCTGGTCGCTTCGGCAGCGGCGGCGAAGCTATAGTGCTGAAGCATATCCTGACGGGCTTGATATGCCATGCGAACACGCTCTTGACGGCTCAATTGAGCTACGCTAACCAATCGCTCGGCCAATTGATCAGGGGTTTCATACGTTGTACCATTGATGTTGTTCTTAACAATTGCAGAACGATTCGCAAAGGGAGCTGCTGCTACAATAGCTTGGCAAGCCATCGCCTCCAGCAAAGTGAGCGGCGGCTCGACTGCAACCGGCGCGCTAAAAGGTAACAAGACAACATCGGCGGCATTGTAAACAACAACCTTCTCTGTCTCAGAAAGATCGTGCAGATGAGTTGTTAAAGGTATCGACGTTTCTTCGGCGTGGCGAACGTGCTCTTTAGCCCATTCGATGTTATAAGCATGGGTCGCAACGGGCGCAAAGATCTCCATTCGTAAATTGGGAATCTGCGGAGCGGCTTTTTGCAGAGCTTGAACGATCTCTCCGGCTGGGAAACGTAGCGGCGAGATCGTACCGATATAGGCAACAATAAAGGCATCTTCTGGTAAACCCAGTTTTCGTCGCGCTGCCACCCGATCCATCGCTTTAAACAGATTGGTATCGGTTGGCGGGGGTACCAAGTGCAACTTCTCTTTCGGATAGCCTTGGGCCGCTAAGCTCTCACGGATCTGTTCACAGTTACAAGCATAGGCCGTGACCCATTGATCGAAGACGCGCCAACCCAAGATCGCACGCGCTCGCTCTACCTTACCTTGGTACATCTGGCGAGTAAGCACCACGTGGCTTACCACCTTCACCCCATGGTTTTGCAAAATAGGTGCCAGAGCTAGTGGCACATTGAGCAAGTGAGCTACCTCGACCCGATACTGCTGCACCAGCTTTTTCACATAGTTAGCGACGTGTGGAATGGATAAATAGTCGCTCTTCGCACCGTATTCTAAGTGGTTAAAGAGATGCGAGACATATGAGACTTGCAGAGCCTGTTCGCGAAAGCGGTCTTGGGTCAGCGACAAGGCATGCACCGGTCGCATCTGGCCGATCACCTGAATCAGGTTACGGGTGATCACACGTCCGCCCTCGTTCCATGGCCCATGGATGCCTCGTCCAAGTACCAAAACGCTCGATCTATCTGAATAGGCTTGGGCGCTCGTTGAGTCACCCAAAGCCGAGAGATTTGTTAGCATCGCGCTACCTCTTGGTATAAATGCTCGAAGGTTGAACGGATGGCAACACCAGTAAAACGGTTGATGCCTTCTTGGGCAGTACGTCCAAGTTGAGCAGCCAAAGCTGGATCATTGATTAAGCGCTGCATAGCCCGAGCCAGATCGTCGACATCTCCGGGCTTAACCAACAATCCATTCACACCATCCTCAACCATATCCGTGTTTCCGCCAACTCGAGTCGCAATCACAGCTTTCCCTTGGCTCATCGCTTCGCGAACCACACCGGGAAGCGGATCAGGCCAAACCGAAGGAACGAGACCGAACAGGCTGCGCCGCCAACACTCCATCACGACTGCATGAGGCTGCGTGCCCAACATCACCACACCGGGAGGGAACTCAGTCGGAGTATCGTGCCAGACCGTGCCGATCAGCACCAGCGGAGGAGCATCACGCAACTGTTGATAGGCGCTTAGCAAGTGCTTCAAGCCTTTGTGTGGCTGAAGCGCGCCTACAAACAGCATAAAAGGCTCTTTCGGCAGAGCTTCCGGCAGCTCCGCCGGGTCGATCTGGGTTGACAACGTTTCAGAGCCGCTGGGCAACACAATATCGGGAATGCGCTCTAGCAGCACCGGCGAGCGCGGATTGCTAATCAGATCGCGCTTGATGATCGTCTGCACAAAAGAGCTGACGCTATGTACCGCCGACACCTTACGCTTTAGCAGCGCCCGACTGCCAAAAATTCCTCCTACAGCGACCGCCGCTTTCGGAACACCGTACGATTTCGCCGCGCAGCGCATACATTTCGGCAGTTCAGCTCCACTACAAATCCTTCCCTCATAGAGCAGCGTCCTTGTGGCACAGCTATAGCCATAATCGCGCGCCGATACCACGAGCGGAACCGAAAGCCCAACCAAAGCGCCCGCACACGAGTAGGTGATCCAACCGTTAGAGTGAATCACATCGGGCTTGATACGTTTGATCAGGCGTCGCAATGCCCAAGCCAGAGCAGGGTCAGGAAAGGGCGGATGATAGCGCCGCCCGGGATTTTTAGAAAACCAAGGCACAAGCGTTGTCAAGGCCTTTAGACGATGTATCTGCACACCGTCATCGTCCTCTTCTAAAGCTAAGCCCTCATGCCATACCGTGGCGATATGCACCGAATGGCCCTGAAGAACTAATTCTTTTGCAAGTAGCTGTACCTGCCGTTCTGCTCCGCCAATAAAGGGGGCATAAAAATCGCTCGCTATGAGGATTTGTTGTGTCACGTTCTACCTCTTATCTCATAGACAGCACACGTTGGGTACTTACACCAAATCCGCTTGTTGAGTTCAGCGCTCTGGCGGTCTAGTCCTTCCCTCAAAGAGAGTCTTTAGCGCGTCCGCCTACGGCTACTAACATCCCGCCCGCCACAAAGAGCTTGTATCGCTGTGTGGAAAGGCTACCCCAAAAAACGATACAAACGGATTTCAGTATGAGAGTTGCCATGTAAGCTGTATCAAGGCGTCGGAGACGGCTCTGGCGTAGGAGTGGGCAGGTTCTGCCACCAAAAAACCTGGCGATAAGGTCTTGAGGTATTTGGCTGAAGATACAGCTCTATCACAAGCATGTTCGCTTGTGTGCTTGGTTCCAATTCGATCCGTTCTTCCCACGTCTGTTCATAGTCCAAAGCAATATCGCTCCATTCGCGAATGATCGTGCCATCATAGATCGCTCGAACTGTATAGACCTCTGTTCTTCGTTCATAGTTCGCAAAACCAACTCGCACTACATCACGCGAGCTCTGATCAACTGGCAAAATCCACAACTGAGTAAAACCCGATGTATGAGGTTGTTGTGCATAATGGCGCGCCAACCAAATCGCGCCGATCGTGATCAGCACCGCGATCCCTAGCATCAAGATCTGAGGCCAAATAAATTGTAAACGTACACCCTGCTGCACCAAGCGCCGTTCAATATAAGCTTGGGCACGATGACGTCGAACAATCGCTAAACCACTACAGATCCAAATGACCAGCGCAACAAACCAGATCCAAGCGACCTTAGTAATCGGCCACGGGCTTATGTTGATCAGCAAAATACCTAAAATGATAATGCACAGTCCGCTACCGATAACATATAGCAAACGTTCTGCACCCCCCAGATTCTTTCCTGGGAAGGTCGCTGCAACAAACACATAGCCCGGAAGCACGAATAGATAGAGGAGCGTCGCAATCGTCCGCACCAACGATGCTTCCCCATCCTGAAGCAAGAAGCCCATGAGCACAATCGAAACGAGCGGTACCGCGATCAGATCGATTGATTTATGGCCCAGCAAGAACAGCCTCCATATCGTGGATACGGATATCGCCGCTGTCGAAGATTCGACTTACTCCCGCAACATCATTGAACTTCATCCATGTGATCGGATCGAGCGGCTTATTTGGATCGCGGCCTGCCTTCTCGCCTCGTTCAAAATAGCCCGAAGCATAGGGCAAACCATCGCTTACACGCCGATCGGCGATCACATAACGAACCTGCCCTTTACGCAAAAAGTCTTGCTCCTTAGGCCGTAAGGTTTTAGCGAAATAGATATACGCCACCGGAACGCCATCACCATAGCTGGTGATCGAACGTTGTAGACCATACGACCCCATAAGGAGACGATTGGTACGATCGCTGATGATTCGATTATTTGGCCCAAGGTTCTCCGCAACCCAATAAGCATCGGCGATGCCTTGCGGCTCGATCGAACGGGTATCGGCCGCAACCACATACGGCCCCGGCACGCGTGCCCAAGGCGCCCAGCCAACAATGATACCGCCCATCAGCACAACACACATCCAAACAGGGAAGCCCCAAAAGCGCACTCGTTCAAACCAGTCGAACTTCTTCCACAGTTTAAATTCGACAATGCCGATCGCTAATACGAGCGCCAAGGGCATAAAGATGAATTCGGAAGAGCGATTGGAGATCTCAGCACCGCGCGACGAAAGGCGTAGGGCTAAGCTGGCTGGATAAGCGATACCACCGCAAGCGCAGACCATCACCATAATATTGGTGCGATAACGCATCCAGATCTGCCACAGGCCAAAGGGCAATATACCTAGCAGAAAAAGCACCGATCCGAAGCCAGTTACACGCTCAAGTAACGGAGCTACTGTGCCGTTCGAAGCTTTAAAAAGCTCGCGTGATGATGACTCACCCATCATCATATTAAACATCTCAACAGCTGCGTTACTGAAGGGAGGCACCAAATAGCTTACAGTCTGGCTCGCCACCCATACCAACCAACCCATCGCTGCCACAATCATTAAGAGAGTGATACCACCAGGGCCGATCGGATAGGGGCGCTTCGTCAGTATCGGCATAACCCAAGAAACTAACGTCCAAAAAGACAAAAACCCTAACAAGGCATAGGTCGTTAGGTGGTGGGTGATAATGACGCTGCCAAAGGCCATAAAGAGCAAAATGGTATGGGTTCTCGTGCTTCCATCGCCTACATGCTCGCGTCGCAAAGCCACAAAGAAGCCCAATGCCATCAATGGTAGCGAGAGCGTCTCATAGGCAAATTGCGATCCAAAGAAGACATAGTTGGCATTGGTCATATAGATCAGCGTCGCAAGACCAGCGATCCGCGTCGATTTCGTTGCCAACTCATAAAAGAGGAAGAGCGATAAGGTGAAGACGATACGTGCGATGGCCAACGAGATCACACCTGAGGCATAAATGCTCAAGCCGCTCACGCTCGATAAAGCTGCTGCAAGTGCTTCGAGGCCAGGATAATAGGGACTGACTAATAGGAGCGAATTGTACTGAAACAGCTCTCCAGTACGCATAATATCGCTCGCAGTTCGCCAGTGCATAAACTCATCTGGAAAGGTGAAGTAAATAGGGCTGTGCAGTATCTTCACCAGATAGAGCGCAAGGCTCATAGTGATGGCTAAACAGATCCGTTCAGAACGAGAGACCTGTTCTTGGATCATGCGTACGCCGAAGGGGAGGACAACAATACCAACCGATGTCCAAAATAAACTTGTCGACCAAGGGTTAGCGATGCGCCCTAGGCTACCAGCCACAGCCGAAAGCAGCAAGCCTAAAGAGCAAATAATGGAAATTGTCGGAAACCAACCCAGGTCAACAACTGTTGTTGTATCTCTCGCTCGCCACCATTGACGATACACTGTAAACAGGGCTACATCGCCAAATGAAAAAGGGGCAAGCGAACGTCTCATGTCATAACCTCGTTGTAAGTAGAACGAACAAGCGGTTGCTGACTGACCTTACGATAGATAGCGATCGCACCCTCTACCGCAGCCTCCCACGTGGGA
This sequence comes from uncultured Chloroflexales bacterium, assembly GCA_937902315.1. Classification (GTDB taxonomy): domain Bacteria; phylum Chloroflexota; class Chloroflexia; order Chloroflexales; family Chloroflexaceae; genus CALGUG01. Next base: position 22,534 of record CALGUG010000045.1, on the reverse strand, counting down.
ATAGGCCATCCTTCAATCCCATCTGTCCGTCCTAATTGAGCCGCCTCCATAATAGCACGAGCCATTGTAGCAGGAGAGGCCTGTAGGTCAATAAGTTTGATCCGTCCTGCAGGAGCATATCCGCATACTTCTTGATGAGCTGGAATAGCGCTGGCGATCACCGGGGTTCCAGCAACTGCCGCCTCTAACACGGTAATGCCAAACGCTTCGTGCTGCGACATAGACACATAGGCATGTGCGCTGCGATACCACGACAAGAGCTCAGCCTGAGGCACACGTCCTAAAAAGCGCACGCGCTCAAAGACATTCAAGTCTCGGGCAAGGCTCTTAAGCTGTTCTCCCTCAGGGCCTGCCCCAATAATCACCACTTGGACATGCTCGGGCAGCTCGGGTAAGGCCTGAATTATGCGATCGACCTGTTTGTATTTCTCCAGTCGACCGACCGAGAGAATGTACAGCTTACCATCGCTCAATGCGAAGGGTTCGGCCTTCAAAATTGCTGTCGTTTCAACCCCATTCGGCAATACCACCGTCGGAATATGCTGCCCGAAGTGTTCCCGAATGAGATCCGCTTCCACACTTGAAACGCAAATGACTCGCTCTGCACGCCGTATCATCCAAGTGCCAAAGACACGATACGGTATATGCAAGAATTGACGCAGTGGCGAATGACCCGTCCCGTGATAATGGGGCGTCACGATAAAGGGCACTCCATGCTGCTTAGCAGCCCAAGCAGCTTGCAGAGCGAGCGGAGTATGATAAGAATGGGCGTGAATCAAACTGTATTCGCCCGCATGCTCCATCAGCCAGCGACCCAATTGAGGCGCAACAAAAAAGACAGCATCGTTGGCAATCGTTGGAAAGCGGCGTACCAAAACCCCATCGCGTTCTTGAAGCTTGGGAAGTTCTCCTGTTGGATCAGTCGTAATCACCTCAACAGAAATATTGCGCTCTACTAATCCGCGAGCTAGCGCTTCGACATGTTTCTCGACCCCACCTGCTGCAGGCGGGTAACGAGGCGAAATAATCGCAATCTTTCCTGCTTGAGTGCTCATACGTGCACATCACCCTTTATACGCTCAGTCTCAGCCGACTTATCCAACGAATCAAACAGCTTGGTAAAGCGTTCAACGATGCGCTCCTCAGAGTGCGGGTCCTCATAACGGCGACCGCGCATATCAAGCACTCGCAACAAAGCGTCTCGTAACTGCTCGGGCGATTTAGGCGGCACCATAATGGCCCCCTCATAGCCAGCAACTGCTTCAGTTAAGCCGCCAACGCTCGTCACAACCAAGGGCAGACCTTGGCTCATCGTGACATGCACGGGACCGCTAGCTGAAGATCGGTGATAAGGTAGCACTACCGCATCGGCACCAGCGAAATAGGCTGCAACCTCTTCATCAGGCACATAACGAGTGATAACAGTAATACGATCGCGATAACGGCTCTTCTCGATCATCTCTAACGGAAGTGTCCAATCTTCCCACGGTTCGCCAACCACCGTCAACCAGAAGTTGTCGATCTTGTCTTCGGGGATCGCTTCGAAAGCAGCGACCAGATCTTCAAGCCCTTTATATGGCCGAATCACGCCAAAAAAGAGCAAGTTACAGCACTCAGCCGGAGCACTCCGCTGTGGCTGTTGCCCTTCGGCCAGCTGATAATGATCGAAGAGGGCACAAGGGATTATTGCAACCGAACGGTCACCTAAAGGATAGCGTTCTCGCAAAGCTGGTAAGTCGAAGCTCGAATGGATCACAAAGGCATGTGAGAGACGCACCAAGAGCGGGCCAATGACACCCACGTAGGCACGTACCAGTGGGATGCGAGCTTCGGCTGTATCGAGAACTTCGTGAAACTCAATCACGACTTTGGCGCCTAATAAACGGGCCAAAAGCACTAACGGAAGATAGGAATGAAAAACCGTCCCCGTCCACCACTGCAAAACAAGCACGTCGGGCTTGTTCTTCCAAATCATCAATAGGGCGGGCACAATGCTAGGCAGCCAATACCAGTCTACCCCATCAAACACATCTGCATCTGGATGGTAGGCAAGCCTCGTTAGGCTCTTCCCGACGCGCTCTCTACCAGGATAGAGGCGCGTCGGAAGCAATTGGCGCATAAGAATCGCAGATGTACGATGAGATTTAGCAAAAGCATTTATCAGGCGTAGCGTGTAGTAACTAATGCCGCTTAGAAAACGAGTTCCCGGCCCTACCACACAAACGCGTAACTGATGCTGTTTCATGAGCATTAACCCAGTTCCGTATCAGTTGTATGAGTACGTGTAACAGGCGAGATCGCCAACTTCGGCGGCTGGAAGCGCTCGCGAAGAATCGTCTTAAGCACACGCCATCCATCTGGGAAGGTACGCAGACGGCCTATCCCATGCACACGATCTGACTCGAAGCTGGGAACTTCAACTATCTTCATATTTGCTCGCAAGACACGAATGTTCATCATGGTCTCGATTTCGAAACCGTCACCGTCAAGGCGAAGCTGAGGAAGAATACGGCGCCAGAAAGCGTTATAGCCATAACAGAGATCGGTATACTGACCGCCAAACAACAGGCGAACCAGCATAGTTAGGCCCCAGTTCCCCCAACGACGCAATAGCGACATATCTGAGGTGCCACCACCTTGTAAGAAGCGCGAACCTTTCGCAAAATCAGCTCCTGCTCGAAGCGCACCAATAAAAGCAGGAATTTCGCGTGGGTCTGTCGAACCATCGGCGTCGATCATCACAATAATGTCGCCAGTAGCAGCTGCAAAACCTGCGCGTAACGCCGCACCTTTTCCATGGCGAGTTTCATATACAATGCGGATATCAGGACGCAAATTACGAGCTACCTCTACGGTATTATCAGTTGAACGACCATCGACCAAAATAACCTCATGAACATCCTTAGGAATAAGAGGAAGTACATGCGGCAGGTTTTCTGCTTCATTCAGGGTTGGAACGATGACACTGATCGAAACGTCGTACATTGCGGTGTCTCCTTATAAGTAGGGTATAGCGCTTCGTTATACGTAGTTATGAATAGATCTTCAACGAATTAGTCGTTACGATAAGCTCGTAAACATATGCTCATAGAGTAATAAGCATCCAACGTGCTACAGGAATGGTATAAAGACGCCTTCGTCTCATGAATACGTTGAATGTGCTACGAATCCTAAAACGTTGAAAATAGGGACGTAGTTGGTGAGCTTTTACTGGGATAGATGGCACACCCTTGTGGAGCGTCAGGATCAGAGGGTAGGTGGTTACGACTAAGCTTGAAAAGCGTCGTTGTAGCCGTAAACGTAGTGAGATGTAGATAACCTGACTTTTGTGGAATTGTATAAGTGCACCACTGCACTTAATAAAAATTTAACTTTCTCGCCCCTTATTGTAACGTTTTTATTTTAATCCTCAATAGGAATTGTGTACCAGATTCCGTAGTACGATTCATGTAGATATCCGGTGATTGCTCCACCTCCACCCTGTTAATTAGGAAATAAAAATTTTATAACAAGGACAAAATCAAATAATACAACTTTTTTTTCGATCATCGTGCTCAAAGTACATATTTCTTTGTAACACATAAAGTTACAGATTCTATATAAGTTGCTATACTTATTGCACAAATTTATTAGTTTTACCCAAATATTTACTCATTTATTTCCAAAATATATTTAAAAACGGTTTATAAATCCTTTCTTTGTGTTCATCAAGTTTTTTACATTATAGCGCATATTCTGTAATATTCCATAGAATAACATTACAGAATTACAACTGTTATACCAAAAAACCATTTTCATCAATTTCTCCATCGCAATAAATAGATCATTTCTTCGGAATAGTTTAAATTCGGTTTAACCAACATCTCGAAAAACCGACAATCTGCATCCCATTATGTAAGAATGATAGAAATGTTCATAGAGCATTGTTAAACAAATGTTTAGCAACGTCCTGCTACGATACAAAATAGTTCACACGAGAACTATTGTTTATACGTTAGAAATTTGGAATATCTTTGTCAGAGGTTGAGCTACTGAGGTCAAGAAGTTCTCCTTAGATGTTTGGTCCAACGTAATACAAAATCTCTAAGCTTCTCTACTTTGGGGTAAAAGCAACTAGTGTGCCAAAAGATCCGCTCACCTAAAGGCATGCTTTGTTTGTCATGCGTACTATGCTTAGCAGCTAGCCCCACATCACTACATACAATCTGTGCTATACTCCTCTCCCAAATAACCCATCTCGTAAGCTTTATAGAGCATCCCTCTAAATGATTTTTCTTGTGCATAGTGGCTGGAGTAACAACAATGAGTGTTGAACCCGAACTGATCGCTGACTATGCGTGTGAGGTTGGCGAGGGTCCGCTGTGGCACCCGACTGAACAGCGCCTGTATTGGACAGATATTCCGAATGGCAAACTATTTCGCTATTCTCCTGCAACTGGGGTACACGAACAGTGTTACTCTGGTGAACCTGTGGGAGGTTTCACGCTACAGGCCGATGGTTCACTACTACTCTTTATGGCGCGAGGAGCGGTCAAAATATGGCGCGATGGTGAGCTTAAGACCGTCATCGAAGAGCTGCCCGATGAGCGCAACAGCCGTTTTAACGATGTGATCGCCGACCCAGCCGGGCGCGTTTTCTGCGGCACAATGCCCACTCCCGAGCGCAAGGGTCGCCTCTACCGTCTCGACACCGATGGCACAATTACCTGTATCTTGGAGGGTATCGGTGTTTCAAACGGCATGGGCTTTACGCTCGATCGCCGCCAGATGTACTACACCGATACTGGCGCTCAGAATATCTATCTTTTCGACTACGACCAGGCAACGGGCGAGCTTTCCAATCAACGGATCTTCGCTCAAAAAGGCGATATCGCTGGCTATCCCGATGGCATGACTGTCGACGCCCGTGGGCATGTCTGGTCAGCCCGTTGGGATGGTAGCGTCTTGGTCGAATATGCGCCGGACGGAAGCGTAGTTCAAACGATCACCTTCCCCGCGCGCAAGGTTTCAAGCGTTACTTTCGGCGGTCCAGACTACAGCGATATGTACATCACAACAGCTGGAGGCCACCAGAAAGAACAAGACGGGCCGTTGGCTGGAGCACTCTTTCGGGTACGGCTACCCAATGTGCACGGTCAAGCAGAGTTTGTCTCACGTATCCTGCTCGACTAAACTTTTTATGGTAGTCAGTTAGGCTACCAGATCTACGACAAAGGAGTCAGTTCGCTATGTCTATCGGCCTTTCACCTTACAGCTTCCCATGGCGTAGCGGCCATGTCGGTCGCGGCAGTTCACGGGTTTGTAGCCAACCCCTCACGGCCTACGATCTGCTTGATCTCGCAGTTACATATGGTCTCAAGAGCGTCGAATTGCCGCTCCCAATGTTGCCAGACCTCGAACCAGCCACTCTTGCTGCCTATAAAGCACGAGCTGATGAGTTAGGCATTTCGCTGATCTGTGATAGCGGCGTTATCGATGTTCCCACTCTCGAAAAACAGATTCCGGCAGCAGCAGCGTTAGGCGCTCCGATCCTGCGCGTCCTGGTAAGTGGTATTCTCGAAGGCGCGCGCGCTAGCGTACCCGGAGGCTGGGAAGCCCATCTCTCGATGATGATCGAGCGGCTCAAACAACTGCGCCCCTTGGCAGAAGAGTACAACGTCATTATCGCCCCGGAAAACCATCAAGATCTGACAAGCGCCGATCTGATTCGCATCTGCGACAGCGTGGGCGGCAAGCACATCGGAGTCACCCTCGATGCCGTTAACCCACTGGCCGTTGGCGAAGAACCGCTGGCTTTCGCCAAAGCATTAGGCCACCGTATCGTCAATGTTCACCTCAAAGACTACTGGATCTATCCTTCCGAGGAAGGCTACCGTTTGGTGCGCTGTGCCCTTGGCGAAGGTGTCTTAGATGTGCCCGGGCTATTCGCGCTGCTAGCCGAAACCGCGCCGCATGCAACCTATCATATCGAGCTGGCCGCGCTCTTTGCGCGCCATATCCGCATTTATAGCGAGGCCTGGTGGGAAGGCTTTCCGCCCACTGATATTCGCAGCTTGTTGGGCCTCTTCCGCTTTATGGCACAGCAGGCAGCGCCAAGCGATCCCGATTGGCGCACGCCCTGGGAACGCGACGCCGAACCTGACGAACTTGCTGCCTATGAAAATAGTCAATTCGAACGCAGTGTAGCCTATCTCAAGCAATTGAATAAGCTATAAGCGTACTTTAGGAGTTAGGCCCTTACGTGTCTCGCTCCTTGGAACCTTTTCACTCTTATCTAAAGGATGAGCTATGAACAATCCACTCGATTTATTCCGCCTCGATGGGCGTGTGGCACTTATCACTGGTGGTGGCGGCGGCTTCGGTGAAGTCTTTGCCGAAACCTTGGCGAGCGCAGGAGCTGACCTTGTGCTACTTGGCCGCCGCAAAGAGGTCGTAGATGCTGCGGCCGAAAAAGTAGCCGCCAAAACCGGTCGCCGCGCGATCGGCATTTCGGCAGACGTTACCAACGCCGAACAAGTCGCCCAAGCGCAAGAAGAAGCCCTGAAAGCCTTCGACAAAGTCGACATCATCATCAACAATGCCGGCGTCAACCTGCGCCGCCCGACCGTCGACTGGACGCCCGAAGAATGGCAGCAAGTGCTGCAAGTCAACCTGACCGGCCCATTCTTGGTCTCGAAAACCTTCGCACCTAAGATGCTCGAGAATGGTTGGGGACGCGTGATCAATATCAGCTCGATGTTCGGTTTGGTCGGCTTTGGCGAGCGTCCGGCCTACACCGCCGCCAAAGGTGGTCTGATCCAGCTCACCCGCACCATGGCACTCGAATGGGCGCCCAAAGGCGTAACGGTCAATGCGATCGCGCCCGGCCCCTTCGAAACCGAGATGAATCGCCCGCTGATCGAGAACCCTGTTCTCTATCGCTCATTCGCCGACAAAATCCCGCTCGGACGCTGGGGCCGCCTGCCCGAGATCGCAGGCCCGATCCTCTTCTTAGCTTCCGAGGCTTCCAGCTTTATGACCGGCGCCGTACTTACCCTTGACGGTGGTTGGACAGCCCAATAATCGTTCGGCGAACAACCCTATTCGTCTATAACTGCTGCGAACAATCAAAGGAGATTCAACAATGAAGGGCAAACGCGGTATTATCACCGAACCGTACAAAACCGAGATCGAAGAGTACGAGATCGCCGATCCAAAAGAAGGTGAGGTCTTGGTCGAGACCGAAGCCAGCGGCATCAGCCCAGGCACCGAGCTCGCCATCTACACTGGCATTCACCAGTGGCTCAACGATCCGACCAACAAGTGGGCCAAGTTCCCCTTCCGAGGTGGCTATAGCGCTGTCGGCCGTGTGCTCAAAGTCGGCCCAGGGGTCACCCGCTTCAAAGAGGGCGATCGCGTGATTTGGCCTGGCCGCCACGAAAGCCACGCTGTTGTATTGGCCGAAGGCGACACCGCCGACATTTGGCCGATCGCCGATCACGTTCCAGCCGCTTCGGCTGCCCTCCTCTCGCTGGGCCGCTTCCCCTTCACCGCTTTGGTGCGCTGCTCAACCATTTTAGGCCAGTCGGTCGCAGTGCTCGGCCTCGGTTTGATCGGCCAAATCGCTACGCGCCTCTTCAATGCCGCCGGAGCCTACCCGATTATCGGCATCGACTCGGTCGAACAGCGCCGCATCTGGGCCCAAGCCACCTACGGTGTGCGCACGCTCAACCCAGCCGAAGGCGACGCGCTCGAAAATCTCAAAGCGATGCTCGGTGGCAAACGCGCCGATATCGTCGTTGATGCAACCGGTGTGCCCGCTGCGCTCCAAGATGCGCTACGCTTAGTCACCGATGGCGGTCAAGTCATCCTGGTGGGCAGCCCGCGCGGCATCATCCAAAACTTTGACAGCTACTGGGACCTGCACGGTCGCTCGGTCTCAATCATCGGTGCCCACGGCTCGGCTGTCGGCATCCACCCGCGCGATAAGTTCCCCTTCACCCGCAGCCGCCAACTGCCGCTCTTGGTTCACTTCCTCGAAAGCGGCAAACTCAAGCTCGACGATCTGGTCACCCATCACGTACCCGGCGATCAGATCGGCGAGATGTACGAAGGTCTGCTCAACAAGCGCAACGACTACCTAGGCGTCGCTCTCCACTGGGACGTCTAAACACACATAAAAGGGATCAAGTCGGAAGCATATGTTTCCGACTTGATCTATCCCAAAACAGGTATTCCAGCGGCCTCACGCCATCTAACCCCCACCCATACCTGAAACAGGTGTAAAAGGTTACTACGCTATCCCGTGCTCATTTGGTAACACAAGTCTGTATAAATAAGGTAGAACACTCTACTAGAGAGATAGAGTGGTGCATATCAAATCCGGTTGATGATTTCAAGGCTCTGGCGGTATGGTCTCTCCCTTCCATTCGGTCCTCAGCGCGTCCGCCTACGGCTACCAACGGCCCGCCCACCAACGAAGTCGTATCGGTGCGTACGCAGCGACCGCCCAACTAGGCGATCATACAAGCAGACGTTGTACAAACTACGTATGAGCCTCAAAGAGCGCATATCTTTCAACCGAACGTTGTGTAATCTTATTCATCGCAACAATCGATCTGTTGTACTATCGTAAACATAGACTTGGAATGAAACAAGGTTTGCCAATCTTGCAGCTACCTGAAGCACATTCCAAATAAGAGAACTATTCAGCCGATAATCGATCGGTTCTTTAACAACACAACCTGTTACAGTCAATAATATGAAATCCGCTTGAATCGTCGTATTTTGGGGCGATCTCTCGGCACACAGCTACAACAGCGAGGTTACGGGAGAGCTGTTGGTAGCCGTAGGCGGACGCGCTAACAGCCCTTTTTGGGAAAGCGACCAGACCGCCAGAGTGCTCAACTCAGTAAGCGGATTTGATATTACTGTCAATAAGCACCTAGAAAAGCCTTATATAAGGTCCTGATAGCTACCACAACGTGTAACGCAGAATGTAGCAAACGAGATGTAATTTGTAGAAATGCGAAGGCAACAAATTATTAAAAATGACAATATCTCGTACTATGCACTTCTGTCCTACACGTGGTACTAGATAGGCTTCACCCCCAAGTCCCGTCTGGATTAATTGACGCAGCCTATCTGGATCGTGTACAATGAATTTTGGAATGGGGAATCCTATGTTCAAAGCACTCATAGGAGTGTTACAGGTAACCAGCCGCCTTCAAATGAGGAAAACACATTCCTACTTGCAAGAACCTCCAAAATCTGCGCCCCATACAAAATAGTGTACATTGCGTCATCGACACTTTGATAAGTATGTAATTCGACCGTAATCTCGAATTCTTGAATGGGGTAGCAAGTGTAGGTAGAGTGAAGGTATGACCCCGACCTGGGAAGTTGGAACGATTGTGTGGAACAATCGTCGTGGGGGAATGGCATTCACATGAAACGTATCATCTTAGTAGAACGCACGATCATTCCTCCTTTTGGAGAACCAGCGCGCGAACTACGTATCCTAAATAAGCCGCTCTGGCTGCTCCAACGTGACTTGCTCAAGAGTCACTGCAAGGGAGCGTTGGAGGTAGACTCTCTCGATGCGATTCCTGCCAGTGAGCGTGGGCCCCTGCTTGTTCATAAAGACAATCTCTATTTTAATCAAGAGCTTGTCGATACCTTCATATCTAAAGCAGTAGCATCTGGTAAACCCTGCCAAATCGCATTCCAGGCACCGGTCCCAGAACGACGGATCAAAGGGGACCTCTCCATCGCCGAACACGCTATTCGCCTTCAGAGCGGCATTCGTCGCCAAGGTGACGTGTTCGTTGCTGACATGTACTACTTTCCAGATGGTGTTGTCAAAGACCCCATGCCACTGGTGATCGATACCGAGGCGACCAATATGGGGTATTACCATATTCCGCGTTATATGGGAGGTGACCAAAACAATCTCAGCTTCCATGTACCGCTACGGGCCTTTCTCTCGATCGAAAACTGGGTTCACGTCTTTATGGCAAACTCGCCGTTTGGCGTCTTCGCCCTCGGGCGTGCGCACGAAGCCATCATGAATCGTGGACGTTTGGCCAATTTCTTTCACTGGACCCGTGACGACTGGTCGGCATTCTGGCAAAAGCTTGGGTTTGTTGTAACAACCATCAAAGATAAGTATAATCCTCTTGGTGCCCAGTGGCGGAATTCATTCCTTGCCAATTCGAAATTGGTCAAAATCGGCAAAAACTGTTCGATTGACCCAACAGCCATTATTCACGGCCCAACGATCATCGGTGATAATGTATACATCGGTGCTGGAGCTGTCATCACAAATAGCTTAATCGGCAGCAATGTCAACATCATGCAAGGCTGCCAAGTGATGTTAAGTGTCGTCAGCGATCGATGTTATCTTCCATTTAACGCCGCGTTGTTTATGACAACCCTAATGGAAAACTCGATGGTGGCTCAAAACTCCACGCTACAACTCTGCGTTGTAGGACGTAATACCTTTATCGGTGCAAACAATGTTTTCACCGACTTTGACCTGCTTGGCAAACCACTGCAAACGTTCCACAATGGCAAACTGCAAGAAGTTGGTTTACCCATCTTGGGATCAGCCGTCGGTCACAATGTCAAAATCGGAAGTGGCTTTGTTATTTACCCAGCTCGTATGATTGGTTCTAATTCAACCCTACTGTATACACAAGAGAATACAGTTGTTGGTAAAAATGTATCTGGTCTTGATCCAAATGATGTGGATGAGGAGACAGGCGAGCCTCGTCGTCTCGTGTATCGCTGGCCGCATATCTATCAATTGGATCAAGGCGGTTCGCTTACCGTGCCACCGCAGCCAACGCCGCAGCCTGTTGAGGATCGCCCGTCGTCACGACCAGTTACTGCGCGCCATGCGTCGGCGCGTCTGTTGCGCTAGGAGGATTTCGCTGTGAGCAAAGAAAAAATACTGGTCGTTGATGATGCACCCGATATCTCAAGCCTTCTCAAGATCTACTTCACGTCGCAAGGTTATGAGGTTATGACGGCTATGCGTGGTCAGACCGCGCTGGAGATCTGCCAAAAAACGCCGCCGAACCTAGCGTTGCTAGACGTAAACCTGCCCGACATGGAAGGCTACGATATCGGCAAAGCTCTGCGTGCCAGTGCCCGCACTCGACACATTCCGATCATTTTCATTACGGCACGCGGTGAACGCCAAGACAAGCTCAAGGGTCTCGGCGAGGTTCAAGCCCAATACTATATCGTCAAGCCCTTTGACCTTGAAGAGGTGCATACCATCGTCAAGAATCAACTTGACGAAGCCCGCCGTAAAAATCAACTTAACCCGGTTACCAATCTGCCGACTGCCGAGCTACTCAACGAGCAGTTGCGTAATCTGCTCGTGACCGATGGTTGGGCCATGGCGACTATTCATATCAACGGCTTTGAAACCTTTATTCAGGCCTATGGAGCCGTTGTTGGTGAAGATGTGCTGGCCTTCGCCGCTCTGCTGATTCGCGAAGTGGTTAACGAACTCGGAACCCCTGACGACTTTGTTGGTCAGATGGTGGTTGGCCCCGATTTTGTGATCACCTCGACGCCCGATCGTATCAAAGCGATCTGTGACAAGCTCATGGAGCGTTTCGATAACGATGTTGGCTTGCACTACAACTATATGGATCGCAAACGCGGCGGTATCCAGATCCAAGATGAGCTCGGACAGCAGCGCCTGGTACCTTTGATGTCGCTCTCAATCGGCGTGCTCGCCAGCCCAGACGGGCCGTTCTACGACATTCGAGAACTGAGCGAGACCGCCGCCGAAACTCGCCAACGTGCAATGACCGAAGCCCGTGAACTGGGCAAGAAGAGCCATGTGCGCTACGGACGAGTTCGTTAAAACGCAAATCGAAGCGAACCAATACGACAGACATTGCGATGCTTCTAAGAAGACCTGCTGAAGAGGAAATCTCTTCAGCAGGGATCCTTACATTCGAACGGACTTTATTAGGGATCAAGTGCCGAGATTCGTCTCGTACAACTTGTGAAGATCTACGATCTATACGTTTATTCCTATAAAGCGAATTTCATACGCACGATTCGATTGTTGTAAAGCGAGATCGCTACTATAAATGCCTCTGTTTGAGGTTTCGTTCTAGCCAGCATGCGTCGTAACGACCGCCATGCAACCCTGAGGAGCACTTCTTGCGGTATGGACGCCACCATTGCATCACTTCAAAGTTGGGAATTATTCGCACAGCTAGCCGTTTATCGACAGCGAGAGACTAGTGCGTCTGATCTCCCTACACTACTTGAGCATATCGCCGAAATGCTTCAACGGGCGCTTCCGCACCCGTGGGGCGTATTGGTCGTTACTGAGCGAGATATTGTACGAGCCTCGACCGCTTGGGGGCTTGATTCCGAACTCGCCCAAAGCTATATCGACCAAGAAGTAGAACTTCCTAAGGGAGCGCTCAACTTCCCTTTCCAAACAAACCAAACCGAGAGCGGTTATCTATTGCTGGCTCCGCTACCAGAATCACTTCCTAACCTCGATCAAGGCTTTGGAAACGCTGTTGCCGCTCAAATCGGTCTTCTGATCGACGTGCACTTGCGCGATCGCACCGAACGTTTGAACGCAGCGCTCCAAAAACTAACTCATACAACTGGCGCCCAACCGCTGCTTGAAGAATTATTACAAACCACATTAAAAGAGTTCGCAAGCGTTGTTCCCTTCGACCAAGCGCTTGTGTTATTGCCAGATGAAGATCCAAACCGCACTCAAGCGGTCAAAACCAATGCGATCAATCTGCGCCCGGTCTATAGCATCGCACCCAAAAGCGGCTTGACTCTCCCTCCTGCTACAGACAGCATCTATCAATCGGTGCTGAATGAACAAGAGGCCCAAATCGTCACGCTTTCGCAGGGCAGTATCCAGCCAAGTCAAAGCAACAAAGCGACATTGGCCTTTGTCGATCTGACCGGCAATGGCATGATCATCCCCATACCGATCGGTAATGAGGGCTTTGGCCTTTTGGTGATCGCCAGCGATACGATCGATCGTTATAGCGCTGTGGAACGCGATGCTGCTGTTGCGCTCGCAAAGCAAGCCGGACAACTGATCGCCGTCAATCGCCGCTACACTCAACAGCTTCAGCGAGCTCGTGAGCTGTTTGTGCTCTATGAAAATAGCCAAGTTATCAGCTCGACCGCTCAGCTCGATCAGATGCTCGATCGTCTGCTCGAAAATATAGCTCTGGCGATGAATGCTGAGGCTTGTGTGATCGGTCTAGTTGACCTTGAAAAACAATCGCTGCTGCGCGTGGCCGCCACCACAGGTATCGACATCGAGAACGATCCAACAGGCCAGGTCTTCTCACTGCGTGAGATACCCGAGCTGCAGAGTCTGCTCAACAGCGACTCGCCGCACTTCGTTAACCATATCAGCGACCAGTCAACAGAGGGTGAGAGCGTCGATACGCCCGCTAAGGTTGTTCTATCAGCGCTGGGTTTTGCAAGCGGCGTCGTGTTGAGCATGCGCACTCAAGAGCGACCCATCGGCCTACTAGGTATCGGTTATGTCGACCCAACCCGCGTGCTCAATCGTGGCGACTTCAACTTGATTACGACTCTTACCAATCAAGTAACAACCGCAATTGTCAATGCGCAGCTCACCAGTAGTGAACAACGCCATAGCTCAGAGCTTACGCAACTGGAAGAGATCAGCCAACTGCTGAGCAAGAGTAGCTCGTTCGAAGAGACGATCTTCACCTTGGTCACTGGGGTGAACAAGCTTCTTCCAGAGTGCACTATCGATATTTATACCTTTGATCGCGATAAAAACCACTTCAAGCAGGTCGTGGCGGTAGGACCGGACCGCGCCATCGTGAATGAAGAGGTATTTGAAGAAGAAGGGTTGCTCGGCTGGTTGAGCCGCCATCGCCGTTCTCTGCTATTGAACGATTTAGAGCACTACTCGCCAGTACCCATCAATCTGCAACCCCGCAGCGAAGAGCCGATCTACCGTTCTTACCTCGGCATACCTTTGTGTGTCGGCGACGACCTGATCGGCGCGCTGGAGCTACGTAGCCCACAGATCGCGCATTTTAACGAGCATCACGAACACCTTGTCAACATTATCGCTGGACACGCAGCTCATGCGCTTCAGAACTCACTCTACTTCAGCCAGACCGATGAGCATCTCCGCTGGCGTATCGAGCAACTGAGCGCGCTGCAACGCATCAACAGCCAGCTCACAATGGGGCACTTCCTAAGCGATATCTTGACGTTCGTGCTCGAACAAGCGCTGCGAGCTACCACTGCCAACCAAGCCTACATTGCGCTCTACAATACCAAGGCGACCGATGCATCACTGTTAACAGAGAGTGCTTACCATATCGTTGCGCTCGAGGGCTATCCCAGCGATATCACTCAGAGCTTGACAGGTCAACCTCTGCCCAAAGATGCCTATACAGCACAGAAGGTGCTCGCACAAGGCCAGCCCGAGCTGATCGATCAGATTCAAGAGCCAGAGAGCCTGAGCATCACCTGTAAAGGCGCACGATCGCTCTTGGCCGTTCCCATCTTCTACGAAGCTCAAGTTGTAGGCGTGATCGCCCTACATTCAAACTTGATGCAGGGCTTCGACCACGACGCGGTGGAGTTTGTGCGCGCCCTGGCCAGTCAAGCGGCGATCGCGATCGGCAATGCCCAACGCTATGAAGACCAAGTGCATCTCAATGCGATGCTCCAGCACCGCGCTACCATGCTCAATAGCGTGCTGCAGATCGGCCAAGCACTGCGCGCCGACCATCCGCTCGAAGAGGTGCTGGCCCACGTGGGCGAGAGCGTGATCGATGCTACCGGCTTCCGACGGGTGATCTTCTACCTGATCGATCAGGATAGTCCTGAAGTGATGACCGCGATCGCCGCAGCCGGTGTGCCGCTCGATGATCTGGCTCGCTATCGCGAACTGCAACTCCCTGTTGATATGGTGCTGCGTTCGCTTGATCCAAGCTTCCGCATCGGGCGAAGCATCTTCCTGCCGTCAGCTGAAATCGAGAAGATCAGCAACGAATATAACTTGCCCTTCTTCGAAGGAACCTTCCGTACCCAAACGCCAAGTGACGTGCTGCTTGCGCCGCTTTATACACCCTACAATCGCCAACTGATCGGCTTAATGCTGATCGACGATCTGCACGAGCAGCGAAGCCCGACCGAACGAGCAGTCGAGCCGCTAGCGATTTTTGCAGACCAAGCGGCGATTGCGATCGAAAATATTCAACTGGTGCGCTCGGCTCAAGATCAAGCCAACCAGATGCGTGCGCTCTTCCAAGCCGGAACGATCGCTGCATCAACCCTCGACTTAGATGCGCTCTTGAGCCAAGTTTATACCCAGATCGAGACCTACATCGGCGCTTCAAGCCGCTGCACCTTGGTCTATTACGATGCCGACCGCGAGAGTCTTCAGGTTCGCCATCTGGCCTCGCAGGTTGGCAAGATCAATCGCAAACAGAATCAGATCGATCAAGCGCTCGGAAAGGCGATTATCGAGCTTGGCGAGTCGCTGTTGGTACACGATCTTGCAGCCGAAGCCGACGAACTGATCGCCAAGAACTTCCCGCTCAAAGGTGATAAAGAGTTCCGCTCGCTGGTGGCTGTGCCGCTCTATAGCCAGAAACGGGTGATCGGTACCATCATTCTGCGCCATCAGGAGCCCAATTACTATCACGAACGTGATATCACCTTCTTAGGTGCGCTCAGCCATATTCTGGCGATCGCCATCGAGAATATCGGTCTCTTCCAAGAACGCGAAGAGCGCTTGCAGGCATTGGCGGTCATCAACCAGATCAGCACAATCGCCAGTTCAACGCTCGATCTCGAACAGATCTTGCCGCAGGTCTATCAATGTTTGCACGAATTCCTGCACATGGATGCCTGCTCTATCGTGATTAAGCATACCGGAAAAGATAACAGCGCGCTTTATTTCACGGTAGATGGAGGGGTTCAAGATCTGCGCTATGTAGCAGATGAACTGGAACCCAACAGCCTAAGCAACTACATTATGCAAACAGGCCAGCCTTTGCTCTTTGATAATCTCAAAAAAGCAAAGTTGCCAGCCAATTATGAGCCAGTCGAGCTTGATAAGCAAAAGCGCTCGGCTTCTTGGCTTGGTGTTCCGCTCATTGTTGCTGATGCAACTTCAACAAGCAACCAACGCGAAGTGCTGGGCCTGATCTCGATCCAGAGCAACAAACCGAACGCCTTTACCAAACGAGAGCTCTCGTTTATGGCGACGGTCGCTAGCCAGATCGCCCTCAGCGCGCAAAATGCGCTTCTGTACGCACAAGCCGAAGAACGCGTTAAGCAAATCGGCTCAATTAACCATATCTCTTCGGTTGCGGCTTCGACCCTCGCAACCGAGGATATCTACCAGGCGGCGGTAACGGCTGTCGCTCGCGCCAACGAAGTTGACCGGGTCGAACTGGTACTCTACGATCGACCAACGGGTACGGCTACGATTGTGGCTGAATATGCGCCAGGTGTCGAAAACAAGCGTCTCACTTTCTCGCTGCTTCAAAATCCCCTGGTCGCTTGGATGGATGAACATCAACGTCCGTTCATCTCAAACAACCCCTTGGAAGAGCCGCTGTTGGCTTATATTCATGGCCTTGTGCGCCAGATGAATATCACAGCGATCGCGTTCATTCCGCTGATTGTGGGCGGTGAAGTCATCGGTACATTCAGCCTAGACTTCGTTGGCCGACAGGGCAAATTCAGCGAGACCTCGATCGAACTCACTCGTACTATTGCAAATCAGACGGCTACCGCCATCAAGAACGCCCGCCTTTTTGGCGAAGCTCAGAACAATGCAACAGCATTTCAACGCAAAGTGGACGAACTTTCTACACTCCTCGACGCAGCACGACTCTTAAGCTCGTCATTGCGACCAGACAAAGTGCTCGATAACCTGATGGAATTGGTCAGTCGCCAGTTGAATGTTCACACTGTTGCCCTTTGGACAATCAACAGCAATGGTATGCTGACCCCATCGGCTATGGTTGGAATTCCACCTGAAGCTGCCAGCACCATGCGCGTGCCAATCGGCAAGGGTATGACCGGCCAAGTTGCCGCAACCGGCCAGCCGCTGATTGTGACCGATGTGGAAGCCGATGGTCAATCGCTCTACCCCGACTTCCAGCGGCGCAATGGGCTGACCTCATACATGGGCGTCCCGGTTATCTTCCACGAGCGTACAATCGGTGTTTTGAGCGTAATGACGATGGATCGGCGCGATTTCGAAGCCGATGAAATGTTGCTCTTGGCAGGCTTGGCCGACCAAGCTGCGATCGCGCTCGAAAACGCCCGATTGTTCGAACAACGTGAACGCCGTATCAATGAGCTGACCACCTTCAATGCGATCGCGACCAGCATCAACGCAGCCAACGAGCTAGATGAGCTGATCCAAGTGCTTCACGCTGGTATCAGCGACATTCTCGATACAAGCACCTCGTTCGTTGGTCTGTATGAAGCGATGTCTCAGGAAGTCTCGTTTAAAGTCGCCCGCATTAACGGCGTCGATGTAGACCTTCCGCCGCTTCAATTCGACGATCCAAATGCGTTGACAGCGCGCGTAGTGCTCGATATGCGCCCGCTCTTACTGCGCACACCCGATGAGATCGCCGCCTTAGCGCCGACCGGTGCAGAGATCGGTCTCGAATCGATCGGCACCTACCTGGGTGTGCCGATTACGACCGGTGGCGATGTATTGGGTATTATCGTCCTCCAGAGCTCAGAACCCTATGCCTTCGACACCGAAGACGAGCGCTTCTTAACGACCGTGGCAGGTCAAGCGGCCACCGCTATCAACCGCGCTCACCTCTTCAGCGATCGCGAACGCCGCCTGCGCGAAGTGACCGCATTGAAAGATATCGGTAGCGCCCTGGTAGGAACGCTCGACCCGAACCAAATGGCCGAGCAACTGCACCACGAGCTGTCGCAGGTGCTCAACACCAGTACATCGTACATTGGCCTGTACAACGCCGAAACACAGCAAATCACCTATCCCGTGGCCTACAAGAATGGTACACGGCTTAGCTTGGCGCCCAAACAGCTTCAAGATGGCCCAGATGCGTGGGTTATTCGCAACCAAGCCCCGATTTTGAGCGAATCGCTCGAATTGGGCGAGCAGATGATGCTTGAACTGTGGGGCGCACCGCCCGACCAGAAGGCGAGCGACTTCCTGAGCGAGTCGTTTATGCTCGTTCCGATCAGTTCGGGCGACTCGGTCTTGGGCATCATTAGCATTCAGAGCGATCAGCCGCGCGCCTTCAACGCTGACGACCTGCGCTTTGTGACAACGGCAGCTAACCAAGCCGCTGTCTCGATCGCGAACGCGCGCCTCTTCAGCGAACGCGGCCGCCGTATCGCAGAGCTGGCGACCTTCAACGAGATCGGCCAAGCCCTAAGCTCAACGATCTCGATCGAAGAGCTGCCCATGCTGATCTATCGCCAGACCAGCCGTCTGCTCAAGATCACCAACTTCTATATGGCGCTGTTCGATGAGCGAACCAACCAAGTCACCTTCCCGCTCTATATCGAACACGGTCAACATCTGACCATTCCGCCGCTGCAAGAAGGCAATAGCCTGACCGAGTACGTTATTCGCAAACGAGAGCCGCTGTTGCTGCAAGGCGACAATGTCCTTGAACAGATCAGGGCGCTGGGTATCGAGCCGTTAGGCCAGATCTCCGCCTCGTGGTTGGGCGTGCCGATGGTCAGCGCAGACAAGGTCGTCGGTGTAATCAGCGTTCAAGACTTCGATGACAGCGCTGCCTACGGACCAGACGACGTCCGCCTGCTCTCAACGATCGCATCGTGGGCAGCGACGGCACTCGACAATGCGCGCCTCTTCCAGAGCGAGCTTAACCGCCGTACTCTGGCAGACACCTTACGCGACGTCTCGCAGTCGTTTACATCAACCTTGGCTCTGGACGAAATCCAAAGCCTCACAATTCGCCAAATGGCGCGCCTGGTTCCGTTCGATGTCGCCTTAATCTTCTTGCGCGACGAGAACCAACTCCAGCTCACAACTGGCGAAGGCATTCCGGACGAGCTACTGCAAGCGCAGCCTTTCTACGATATCGACGAGCACCAGCTGTTCAAACAGCTAACCGAACAGCATGCTTCGCTCTTCATTCCAGACCTAGAGAAAGAATCGCAGTATCATTCGCTACCGCTCTCTACGTCAAACGGTCAAAAGGTGCGCAGCCTGATCGGTGTGCCGCTTTTGGTCGACGAAGAAACGGTCGGTATCTTGTTGATAGGTAATGTCCAAGCCAATGCCTACAACACCGATGAAGCACAGATCGCTTTCGTACTAGCGAGCCAAGCTTCCCAAGCGATCCAAAACGCGCGCTTCTTCGACCGCATCACCAATATCGCGGCTGAACTTGAGCAGGCCAATACCGAGCTCGAACGACGTGTTGCTGAGCGCACAGCCGATCTCGAAGCCGAAAAGCAGCGTCTCGAAGCGATCCACTCCATTACACTTGAGCTGACCAGCTCGTTGCATATGGACGAGATCCTAAGCAAAGCGCTCAAGATGGTCTGTAACACGGTTGGGGCTGCACGTGGCAGCATTATGTTGCGCGACCCCCAAACCGGAGAACTGGTCTGTCGCGCTGTACTCTACGACGACGGCGAGGTCCGAGCCGAACACAGGCCGATCAGCTTCTCGTCGGGTGGCGACGGACTGGCAGGCTGGGTCATGGAACATCAAGATGCGGTTCGCATCGACAATGTGCTCCAAGACCAGCGCTGGGTCATCGAACAAGGTCGGGCCGACGCAGTTCGCTCTGTAGTTGCTGTTCCTCTGATGTCGAACGATGCGCCTTTAGGGGTTTTGGTGCTCAACAGCCCCCACGAGGGCTTCTTCACCGACCCGCAGGTCAAACTGCTCGGCACCATCGCCAACGAGGTTGCGATCGCCGTTCACAACGCAGAGCTGTACGGCGTTATCAACGACTTCGCATCCCGTATGGGCGAATCGCTGATGCTCCAGCGCGAAGAATTCAGTAAGACCCGAGCGATCCTGCAAAGTATTACTGAAGGCGTTATCGTGCTGGACGAAGAGGGCAAGATCACGCTCTTCAACCCAGCTGCCGAGCTCATCTTGGGCATCTCAGCCAGCAGCGTGCGCGAGAAGCCTTTCGAGAATCTTGCCCAGCAAGGTGAAACCGAAGGCGCACGCAACCGTGCCCAGATGATCTATGAAGGCATTAGCCGTGGCTTCCAGAGCGCTAAAGAGCGCAATGGCATCTATAGTATCGCCTTGGAGCTTCACGAGCCAACCCAAACCATCGCAGTCAACCTTGCACCAGTGGTTGGCAACGACGGACGGCACTATGGTGAAGTGGCGGTGCTTCGCGATGTAACTCGCGAGATCGAAGCCGAACGCGCGAAACGCTCATTCATCTCTGGTGTATCACACGAGCTGCGCACACCGCTTACTTCGATCAAGGGCTTCGTCGATCTATTGTTGAGCGGCCTACAAGGGCCACTCACCGAGGCTCAAAGCTACTCCTTGAGCGTCGTGAAGACCAACTCGAACCGCTTGATGGACCTGATCAACGACATCTTGACCATTTCGAGCATCGAGTCTGGTAAGATCGAGCTGCAAATGACCCAAGTGCAGATCCGTGATATCATTAACGATGTCCTTCAATCTCTCACCTTAGAGGCAGAGCGCAAACGGCTCCAGGTTAGCGTGCAGATCGAAGACGATCTACCCGATATCACTGCCGATAAGCGTCGCTTGACGCAAGTGGTATTCAATTTGTTCTCAAATGCAGTAAAATATACATTCGAAGGCGGACATATCTCTGTACGGGCATTCCGCAATCCCGCTGGTTTACTACAGGTAGAAGTGGAAGATACAGGCGTGGGTATGTCGCCTGATCAAATGGAGAAGCTCTTCCGACCCTTCTACCGCGCTGACAACCCCCTTCGCGAAGAAGCTGGCGGAACCGGCCTCGGTTTATCGATTGCAAAATCACTCATTGAAGAGCACGGTGGAGAACTTTGGCCAACCAGCGAGTTGGGCAAGGGCAGTATCTTCCACTTCGTTATTCCCGTGCAGCAGGCTAAAGCAACAAGTGCTGATAGGGATACCGCGTGAGCGCAATTTTATTAGACAGTCGGCTACTCCACTATGAGGTCTTTGGCCGTGGACAGCCGATCATCTTCTTACATAGTTGGGTTGGCTCGTGGCGCTACTGGGTGACCACCATGGAACACGCTGCCGAGCGCTATCGCTCCTATGCCCTCGACTTTTGGGGTTTCGGCGAAAGCGAGCGTGACCGAGGCGGGTTTACGATCGAGGCATACGTAGACCTCCTCTTCAATTTCATGGATAACATGGGCATCTCGCGCGCCAACTTGGTAGGCCATGGTCTTGGTGGCATGGTTGCGGTTCGTGCTGCACGCCAGCAGCCCAACCGTTTCCTCAAAATTATGATCGTTTCGACTCCGCTTCAGGGTACGATCGTAAGCCAGACGGCTAAACCGGGCACTTTGTCGCGCCTCTTCGGTCGCACCAGCCCTTCAGCGACTTGGTCGAAACTGATCAAACAGATGGATTTTGTTGATCCTGAGATCGGAAAAGAGATCCAGGAAGATACAGAAAACCTGACCGAAGAAGTGATATCGCAAGTTCAGGAATCGATGAATGCAACCGATTTGCGACCTGACTTGGCATCGTTAGACTTGCCGCTTTTGGCAGCCTATGGTGAAAAAGACAGCATTATTCCAATTGAACATGCGAAGTTTATCGAAACAAGCAATCAACCGACTCATCAATTAATTACTCTGCCACGTTCAAATCACTTCCCATTTCTTGATGAGCCTCCGATCTTTCAGCGTTTATTGCTAGACTTCTTGGCTAGTCAAGGAACGCCCGTCGAGATCAAAGAGCTCTGGCGACGCAAAGTCTCGCAACGCGAGTACCTCTAACCATCTCTTTAGCGATACTTATACAAAGCCACCCTTTTCAGCAGGGTGGCTTTTATTATGACGTTGTATAGTATCTGTCCCATGAGTTCAAGGCTCAGGCGGCGAAGTTCCTAGCTTCCATTCAGCCCTGACCGCGTCCGCCTACGGCTATCAGCAGGGCTAGTCTGCCCTCATCCCCAGCTCTTCTCCCGCAATCTCTACATTACCCACAAATCGACATACGGTCAGCGTTATCTGCCCTCACCCTCCGGCCCCCTCTCCCGCACTGCGGGCGAGGGGCGAATGTTGATGTTGTATGCGAACGATCGCCTTTTGCTGCCGACACGACTTTTGGGTAATGCATAGCACTGCGGGCGAGTGGTGAATGTTGATGTTGTATGCGAACGATCGCCTTTTGCTGCCGACACGACTTTTAAGTAATGCATAGCTCCCGCAATAGCGGGAGAAGGGAGCAGAGCTGTCCATTCTCAAAACGCTCTATTACCCCATAGCTCCAACAAGCTCATACCAAATTCGGTAGTATACTGAAGACATGAAAACAATCGCTTTGGCAGACCAC
>CALGUG010000044.1 GCA_937902315.1 uncultured Chloroflexales bacterium | reverse complement strand
AGCAACAGGCGATCGTTCGCATACCATCGCGGAAGTATCCTTGAGAGCACAGAACTCAACATTCACCCCCTCGCCCGCAGTGCGGGAGAGGGGGCCGGGGGGTGAGGGCCTGTCGCCCATTTGATAGCCGTAGGCGGACGCGCCAAAAGCCTTCTTTGAGGAAAGGACCTCGCCGCTAGTGCTTTGAAGTAAACGAGGAAATACAGAAGCGTGCGCCACAAGCAGGATAAACCCAAACAAAAAAGCCTGAACGAGCGCTGTTCAGGCTTTTGAAGCTATGTTAGAGAATCTGTTAAACCATCGTCCAGCCGCCATCAACGGCCAACGACTGACCCGTTACGTAAGACGCGAGTGGAGAAGCGAGAAAGGCGATCGCTGCGGCAACCTCTTCTGGTTTGCCCGAACGGCGCTGCACCATGATCTGCTCGCCCCAAGCGCGAATGGGAGGAGGGATTACGTCAAGTTGTTCGGTCAAAATGAAACCCGGCGTCACCGCGTTGACTGTGATGCCCCAAGGGGCTACTTCGCGTGCCATGGCTTTGGTAAAACCTAAAATCGCAGACGCCACCGCCGAATAATCGACCTGACCGGGGAAGCCCGCTGTAGCATGCAGGCCCGATACATTTACAATTCGGCCGTAACGCTGCTTTAACATCGGGCGGATCACTGCTTTTGAGACATGATAGGCACCCGTTAAACAGGTGTCGAGCATATCACGCCAGCGCTCCATGGTGATCTCTTCAAAAGGGCCATACGCTGCGATGCCCGCGCTGTTCACCAATACATCAACCCGACCCCAACGCTCGAGCGCGGCGTTTGTAAGGGCTGTGCCCGCTGAGGGATCACGAACATCGACTTGAAATGAACAGACCTCTCCCGATAGATCAGCACAGAGAGCCAGGGTCTCTTCAGCCGCTTCATGGCGCTCACGATATCCAAATAAAACTCGCGCGCCCCGTTGGGCTAAAGCCTGCACTACTGCCCGTCCGATACCCCGAGAGCCGCCCGTTACGATTGCAACGTTATTTGTAAAATCCATATAGTTCTCTTTTCCATAGCGATTCATCAGCTTGTCTCGCGTTCACAGATCGCTCGCAAGTTGTATGAACCACTGGTACTCAGTATGTTGGGGCATTCCCAACCGGGTGGACTACAACACCCGCTTTCCCGTTGCTTCAGGCCTTCGGGATTGCTTTTCATACGATGTATTCGAGCCGTTTAAGACAGCATCGAGCGCTATCTATCAATACAAGAGCCTAGGCAGTTACAAGCTGCCCAAGAGCCGTCTCGCTGACAGAGAGCTCATCGTCGAGGAAGCTGCATAGAGGGCGTACGTTTGTAGGGATAGCACCGCATCTATGCTTACCAGTTCGGCTTTGTAGCTCAGCATGTGGATAAAGCGAGCATATGGCACGTGTACAACGTTCTGGGTATTGCGCGCTCCAATGCTGATCTCCTGCTTCCATCCGGGGTTTTTGTCAATCACCAAGCCCATGATACCACTCTCAACGAACAAACATGATGACAAGTTTGCTCACAAATGGTGTCAAGAGATTCACTTGGCGAGAGTGCTTTGTCGTCAGGCGATCCATTAAGGTCGTGCATCAGAATGGCGCCCAGCTCCGCTTGCAGATGCGCGATTGCTTTAGATAACCGATCGCGTAAATAGAAACAACCTATCTGGAAAAGATTGTCGTCTCTTCAGTCCGATCTCTTCTTAAACGTTGGAGCAAGCTAGACGGTCGGGTAAGGCCCGTTAGCTGAGAAGAGGCTTTAGGGCATCACCCAACCGCCGTCGATCGCCAAAACTTGTCCCGTGATATATGATGCCGCAGGTGAAGCCAAAAAGGCAACCGCACCAGCCACCTCTTCGGGTTTGCCGAAGCGTTTTAAGGCGATGGCATCAAGAGCCCACTGACGCATAGCCGGCGCTACCGAATCGAGCATCTCGGTCTCGATGTAGCCCGGCGCAACCACGTTTACCGTAATTCCATGGACAGCAACTTCACGTGCCAGAGCACGGCTCAAACCGATTAAGCCTGCTTTGGCAGCGGCATAATTCGCTTGACCGATATTTCCCGAAAGACCGGCCAACGATCCGATACTTACGATTCGCCCATAGCCTTGTTTGCGCATCACCGGCAGCACAACCTGGCAACATGTAAACACTGCTGTCAAGTCTGTCTCGAGTACACTGTGCCACTGGGAATCGCGCATGCGCATCAACGGCGCGTCATCGGTAATACCAGCATTGTTGATCAAAACATCAAGGCGACCCCAATGAGACAGGGTCGCCTCAATCATTTGCGAAAAAGCAACCGGATCGCGCACATTGGTTTGGTAAGCCCATGCTTCACCGCCCGCGGCTTGAATCTCAGAAACAACGCGGGCAGCTGCTTCGCTGCTATGCTGATAATTTACAACGACTCGGGCGCCTTGGCGGGCCAGTTCTAGTGCTACGGCCCGCCCAATTCCACGTGAAGCGCCAGTCACAATAGCGACTTGCTCAGAGAGGAGCATTTACAGTCATGCCTTCCGTATTGTTTGATCGAATGTAAGCCTACAGCGTTGAATGTCGGGCATTGAAGGTGAACAGGTATACCAACTCTGGTATCTGCTCAGCCCTCCGAAAACGGGAATCGCGAAAATGCTCGTCGCTACCCTTCTACAAGTGTCCGAATGTTAATGGTCTGGGCTTGTGGAGCGATTCGTTTGATCAAACCTGCTAACACATTGCCCGGTCCTACTTCAATAAACGTATCAACGCCCCGTTGTGTCATATATTCGATCGAAGCGACCCAACGCACGGGCGAAGCGACTTGCTGAGTCAGCTCTTCGCGCACGCTCGCGGCTTGTTGACGTTCATCGGCGGTCACATTGGCCAACAAGGGCACCTCTAAGTCGGCGATCGGCGCATCGGCCAAGACTTGAGCCATGGCGGCTGCCGCATCGCGCATTAAGGGCGAGTGAAAAGCGGCGCTCACCTTTAAGGGAACGGCACGCTTGGCACCTGCAGCCTTAGCCAGTTCAGAGACGCGTTGAACGCCGGGCACACCACCACTGATCACAAGCTGCCCGGGGGCGTTGTAGTTGGCGATCACGACCTTCCAATCGTCGCCTTCGCCTTCGCTCGCAACCTGTTTGCAAAGCGCTTCGAGCGGAGCCTCATCGAGACCCAAAATAGCAGCCATTGTGCCAGCACTCGCAGCTGCCATCAGTTCGCCACGGCGGCGCACCAGTCGCACAGCGGTCGCTAAGTCGAAGGCGCCAGCCGCAAGCAGAGCCGAATATTCGCCCAAACTATGGCCAGCCACAAAAGCGGGCTGTTCGAAAATGAGCGGATGCGCCTGCTGGCGAGCCGCCTCTAAATAGGCGTAGCTAGTTGTTAACAGAGCAGGCTGGGCGTTTTCGGTCGCCGTAAGTTGCTCTTCTGGGCCATCGAAGCAGAGCGAACTGATCGAAAAGCCTAGGGCTGCATCAGCCTCTTCAAATACCTTACGAGCCGCAGAAGATTGGTCGTATAGCTCGCGCCCCATACCAACAACTTGCGATCCTTGGCCCGGAAATACCCATGCAGTTGTCATATGATACCAAACAGAGTCCTCAAAACATTACCACAGCCCGATCAAGCGAGTGTTTAGGCTACGCTTGTGGCTTACCCCAACGCAGTACACCGGAAGCCCAGGTTAGACCGCCGCCGAACGAGGTCAAAAGTACGTGTGACCCGTCTTGCAAACGCCCACTCGCTACCGCTTCGTAGAGTGCGATCGGTACCGAGGCCGCCGAGGTATTGCCATAGCGATCGAGATTCACAAACACACGGTCCATCGAAAGCTCGAGCCGCTTGGCCGTCGCCTCGATAATACGAATGTTGGCCTGATGCGGAACGATCAGGTCGATCTGATCGGGCGTTAAGCCAGCTTCGCTGATCACTTGCAGCGACGAATCGCCCATACCGCGCACAGCGTGCTTAAAGATCTCTCGACCTTGCATATAGACGTACTGCTGGCCCTTGTCTAAGGTTTCCGGCGTTGCAGGCAAGCGTGTGCCACCAGCTTCAACCGCCATCAGGTCTTCGCCATCGCCCCAAGCGCCCATCACCGATGAGAGCAAACCATAGGGCTGATCGGTCGCTTCCAGCACAACCGCGCCTGCCCCGTCACCGAACAGAATGCAGGTATTGCGGTCGTTCCAGTTGATATAGTGAGTGAAGATGTCGGCTGCAACTAAAAGCACCTTACGATTCATGCCGCTACGAATCATTCCGGTAGCGACACTGATGCCGTAGACAAAACCGCTACAGGCAGCTCCTAAATCGAAGGCGCCCGCATTGCGCAGACCAAGGTTCGACTGTACGGTACAGGCAGTTGCAGGAAAGGGGCGATCAGGGGTACACGTAGCAAGAATGACGAGGTCGATTTCGGAAGGATCAACGCCCGCCCGTTCGAGCGCTTCGCGACCAGCACGGGTCGCCAATGTCGACGTATATTCGTTGGGGCCTACCACACGACGTTCACGAATACCCGTTCGCGTGCGGATCCACTCATCCGATGTATCGATGCGCTTCTCTAAATCAGCGTTAGTCACCACTTGATCGGGGACCGCCATGCCCCAGCCCGTGATGGCCGCATAGGTTGCCATACCAATCCCCTTTAAAACAAGCGAAGGGTTAAAGACGAGACTCCCCCGTCTATAACCCTTCGGAAACTATCGTTGCCAACCTAGCTATCAGCTTCTTGCTCCTGCCGGATGACCTGACGTCCCCGATAGGTACCACACTCTTTACATACCCGATGCGCACGCATCAAGCTATTGCACTTGGGACAGGTCACCAAGGTTGGAACCTGGAGGACTTGGTGGCGACGGCGATTTCCACGTCGATGGCGGGAAACCTTATTTTTTGGCAAAGCACCCATGATTTGTTTTTCCGCTCCTTATCGTAGTTGCTTCGATACGTTCGTCTCCAAACGTACCAGTTTCTCAATATTCTATTACGAATCAGACTGTCGCTGTGCCCACGCTTTTAACGCTGACAAACGCTCATCCACATCCTCCTCTTCGTCCTCGATCCCCTCGCTCTCAACAGTGTAACGCACTGGTGCATCGCGGTAGGCCGGACTCACAGGATTCATGGGTAGTGTTAGCAATGTATACGCACGTATGGCATCACCGATGTCTGCCATATGCTGGTCAGTAAGCAAAAACGGATCTTCTTCAGGAGGTTCACCAAGGGGACCGCCTGTGAAGATATCGATTACCGAATGGAACTCGTCAGAGAAATCTAACTCCACAGGATAATCGAACTCTTCAAGCGAACGCACGCATTCCATGCGTACCACTCCACGCGCTTGGACATGGGCAAAAACCCCTGTCGCTGTTCGAGTGAATCGCACTGTCCCCGTGATGTCGCGCAGGGTCAGAGTATCGTCAAGCGCTAGCTGTGGTTCCTCAAACGACATATCGCGCCGCGTACCGATTGTCTCACGAAGCAGCTGCGCAACATTAAACTTTAATTGTGACATATGTTTAGGTACAGGTTGCAGGCACACTGACCCACAGGTATGGCATTATAAAGCCTATACCAAGGACTGTCAAACGCTATTTGAGTGCGTTAAGACCGTTTTGAACGCTTTGAGTCAGCTTTTCAAGCCGGGATTGCAGCTCTTCTAAAACTTGGCGTGCATACTCATCTGCACCAGCCCGTACCTGGGTTGCCTCGCGTTCTGCCTCATCTAACAGGCGTCGCCGTTCGCTTTCGACAGCTTCCAGCAAGCCACGCTCTTCGAGGGCTTGTTGCACTCGCGCTTGTGCCTCAGCCAATAATCGATCTTGTTCTTGAATAACACGCCGGGCTTGTTTCAGCTCGTCGGGCACGGCTACTCGCATTCGGTCGATGATATCGAGTAAACGCTCTTCCTCGACAAGTAAACGCCCTATAAAAGGCACACGTCGGCCATCTGCCAACGCATCTTCTAACTCGTCGATCAGATCATCGAGTTCGATAGGCCATCACCTCATTTCGGAAGGTACAACGAACGCTGGAACGAAGCATCACCCATTATGACCCACGCACTCCATGCGCTCATTTACCACTATATGCACGTTTGAGGGCTTGAGCAATATGAGCCGGAACCCATTCGGAAACGTCACCGCCATGTGATGCAATGACCTTTATTGTGCTCGAACTGATAAACGTATACTGCGGATTCGTCATAAACGAAACAGTATCGATACCGCGCTCTAAGGTTAGGTTTATCTGGGCCATCTGGAACTCTGTTTCAAAATCGCCAGTGGCACGGAGACCTCGCACCAACACACTTGCACCTACCTGACGAGCGTATTCCACAGTCAAGGTGTTATAGCTATCCGCCTGGACGCGGGGCATATCGCGAGTAGCCTCACGCAATAATTCGAGTCGCTCTTCAGTAGAAAAGAGCAGACGCTTATCGGGCTTATCGTACACAGCCATAATGACCGTGTCAAATATGCGCGCCGCCCGCCGCGCAATGTCCAGATGGCCATTGGTAACGGGATCAAAGCTGCCTGGATAGACGGCAATCGTCACGCCGCGCTCCTTTGCCTTGCACTAGCTAGGCCATTCATAAATCGAGAAACACGAATCACCAATCCGCCGGAATTTAATTCGCTCTAGCGGGGGGTAGGAATCGGCCAATTCAACCCGAGGCGAATGGCCCACCACCAAAATCGTCCCCGCCTTCCCAAGCGTCGATGCTGCGATGCTTTGAATTGTTTCGACAATCTTTGGGTCAGCATATGGCGGATCCATAAAAATTATATCATAGGATTCGGCAGAGCTATAGTGGGCAATATAACGCGCCACCGTCGTATTGTGTACCTGAGACTGCTCATCAAAATGGGTGTGTTTAAGGTTGTCTTGAATGATGCGACAGACCGAGGCGCGCTGTTCGACAAAATCGCCCCATTCCGCACCACGAGACAAACACTCAATGCCCAACGAGCCAGTTCCAGCATAGAGATCAAGCACCCGACCTTTAGTAGCCCCAAATCCTTCCAAAATCGCAAACAACGACTCTTTCACACGATCCAACATGGGTCGTGTTAGCATATTTTTAGGGCCTTTTAAGGTATGGCCTTTTGCTTTTCCAGTAATAACCCGCATGATATACCTCGTTCTAATCGCGGCTCATTGTAGCATGCACTTGCTGCTTCTTCAACCATTTACAGCTGTTCTCTCCAAATCTCTACCTAGTCAAGCTAAATCTCCTCAACGCCCTTTCCTACCTTCCACGCTCAAGCGGCAAAGTCTGTACCCACAAAAGGTCCCAACCGCGTCCGCCTTCGGCTATCAACAGCCCACCCACAAAAAAGGCGGCTATCTGCGTCGAAAGCGCGCCCCAAAACCCAAGCTAGTTTGAGCTACCAAAACCGCTTAAAGACTTATATCAAGTCCGTTTAAAGACTTGCACTCTTGTAGTGCTAGAAAAACGAAAACGGGAAAAGGTTGTGAGAAATTGCGCGCTGCCGCGCAAAATATCACACAACAAAAATAGTCAAGTTCCACTTTGGTATTACGTGCCTGCAACGCAGGAAAAGATGGCAAGACAGCTAAAAACAAAAAGAAGAATGTGCGTTTAAGCGCACATTCCCAAATCCATAAGCATATGGCAACCTCGGGTTTGAAGCAAAGGCCTACCTCCCGATCTCACGTTCATACTCATCGCTCTCAAGCCAGTCGATAAAGATCTCAACCACATTCGGATCCCAATAAATACCCTTGCCACGTCGTAAGCGTTCGATAGCCTCGCGTTTCGAGCAGACCTTGTTATAAGGTCGTTGGGTCGTCATAGCGTCGAAAGCATCGGCCACTGCGACGATCCGCGCGCCCAAAGGAATAGCCTCGCCAGCCAAGCCATCGGGATAGCCTTTGCCATCCCAGCGCTCGTGATGGCCACGCACAATTGGGCCGATCACAGCACCCAAACGCAAGGGCGCCACGATATGTTCGCCGATCAAGGTATGCTGCTGCATGGCCCGATACTCGCTTGTGCTCAATGGGCCTTGTTTACGAATAATAGCCTCATCGATGCCAACTTTGCCCACATCGTGCAAAAGGGCACCATTACGCAAAGCGTTCAAGGCGGCGCCGCTCAGCCCCATACGCTTGCCGATCGCTTCGGCATAGATTCCCAAACGAAACAGATGGCCTTGAGTATAAGGATCTTTAGCTTCAACAGCATTCGCGAGAGCAAAAACAACGTTTTCCGCAGGTTCGAGCGTATCGTTCCAGCGCTTGAGCCGCAACAAAGCATTGACGCGCGTGTCGAGCTCTACAAGATCGATCGGTTTTTGCAAGTAGCCATCGGCACCCGCTGAGATACTTTGTAATTCGGCTTCGCGTTCGCTGGAAGCAGTGATAATCACGATCGGAATGAAGCGTGTAAGAGGATCATTCTTTAACGATGCACAGATCGCGTGGCCCGATGTATCTGGTAGGTTCAAATCGAGAAGAATGAGTTCAGGGGGATTAGTGTGAATGGTACGAAGCGCTTCTTGTCCTGATGTAACCAGTACAACCTTATGGCCTGATTCAGAAAGGATATCCGTAAGCGTCTCGCCAAGTGCTGGATTGTCGTCAACGATTAAAATATAGCCTAACTCGTTAGAGAGAGCACTAGCAGAAAGCGTCACATGGTGCTTCTCGGTAGTGGACAGATTTGAGCCCGTAAGTTTAAATGCCGACATGGCATCAATACCTCATAACTGTCTGTGAACCCTTAGGGAAACATGAAGCAGGGTCAGGTACACAAATAAGAAAATTTGGTACATAGGCATAACGTAGACAGCATACGTGGGTAGACACAATCCATCAACAAGGATTGATACACACAGATCGCCACCAGAGGTCAGACATGGACACTCTATGTCATACGTATAATGAAACACATTTATTATAACCAATTTCCGAAATATTGCTATAGTGCTTCATATGAGTGAGTGTAGGAAATTTTTAAAAGGTACTAAAGCTTCTATTTTCTCGTTCATATATATGAGAATAAACCAATAATACCTGTTATCCCATTGATACTACATCAATCACGTTAACTTTGGCTATTTAGAGATCATTCTTATATAAGCAACAAGTATACTGCAGAGTGTGAATATTTCCGTCTCTAGATCACAATTTTCATTGTTGAGGTCCAGTTTCTCCCTGCTTTGGCGGCAATATAAAGATATTTTCACCTAACAAAACGCTTCTTAGGCCCAACCAGACAAGCTATATTTCTTACAAGTGTATCACATAAGTTGTTAGGATCTATTCATAGAAGTCTGAATCGCAATCTATACATAGCCCAACAAGCACTCAACGTTCAACGCTCAGTGCTCAAACTACTACCGATCTGCTTGCAAGCGGCCGTCACCCGTTGTAATGCCAAATCCCACTGATCACTTTATTGCTTTTGGTCTTGGGCAGAGCGGAACCTGATCTTTCCCTCGTTTTTATTTTTACCTGTTGCGAGGATACAAGTCTTTAAACGGATTTGATATACGTTCGGCGGCCTTTGGTAGATCAGGGGGCTGCCTCGCACAGACAGCTAGCCCTGCGTGGTGACGGGCAGGATGTTGGTAGCCGTAGGCGGACGCGGTCGAGACCTCTTTGGGGCAAAAGATTGCTCCGCCTGAACAGTGCAATACTCCACCGGATCCGCTATACATTATAAAAAGAGAGATTCCGCTTGTCTATGCAGAATCTCTCCCGACTAGAAGCGCTAAGTAAGGCTCACAGCGCGGACCTAGCGCTTCGATTTGGTGCCCGCCTGAGGCTTGACACGTCGAAGGATCTCTTTCAAGAACGAGACGCGCAGGCGTTTCCAGTCTTCTTCTAAGATGGCCGGTGTGGTGCTTTGGCGCTTACGGTAGCGATCGCTGACATAAGCGTTCAGAATACGCTGTAAGGCTTCGCGCTGCTCGGGCAAGGCCTTGTTAAGCTGTGCAATGTATTCGTGAGGCGTGTATTCGGGGCGATGGGGCAGCCCAGCCCAAGCGCTGAGCCACTGCACCCGTGCGAAGGCCGCCGCTGCCGGGCCTAACTTGCTGAACTGGCGCTCTTTCCAGTAATAGAAACCTGCTAGGCCGCCTAACACTAGCGCAAGGGCGCCCAAACCGATCAACCATTGGCGCACCTGCTCTTGGCGTTGACGCTGTGCCATGGCTTCACGGCTGGCAGCTAAACGCTCCTCTAACTGCAGGCGCTGCCACTCATCTTCATCATTTGGCAGATACGAAGCGCCGTCGGGCAGATCGAGCGGGCGTAGTTGACGATCTTCAATCGGAATAATCAGCTCGCCATCGTCGCTTGGCTCGGAAGGGCGCAGCGGCGGAGCGGTATAGGAAGCGGCGGTCGGCTCGAAACGCTGCCAGCCATAGCCCGGGAAGTAGACCTCGGGCCAGCTATGAGCGACATTTTCGCGCACCAGATAGGCTTGGCGCTCGTTATCAAGCACACCACCGGCGTAGCCCTGCACCCAGCGGGCCGGAATGCCCTGCGAGCGCAGCATCACAATCATAGCGGTCGAGAAGTAGTCGCAATAGCCTTCGCGCAGATCGAAGAGGAAG
Organism: uncultured Chloroflexales bacterium; assembly: GCA_937902315.1. GTDB lineage: Bacteria > Chloroflexota > Chloroflexia > Chloroflexales > Chloroflexaceae > CALGUG01. The sequence continues at coordinate 191,566 of CALGUG010000044.1, read as the reverse complement.
TAGTCGACCGCATCTTGGCCGCTGGGCGCCATCGTGATCTGTTGGTTGTAGGGCAAGCGCCGCAGATAACGCTGAAAGGCCATAGCAATATCGTAGGGATTATCGGCGGCTGCTTCGCGCACAATCTCGGCTGCCAACTGGCGGGTGCGCTCGGTAACGCTGTCGGGAAGCTGCAGATAGCGCTCTGTGACCCAAGCCGGATAGTTGGTACCAGCCTCGCGCAAGCTGCGCTCATCGACGAGCGAGATCATTGTTGTAACGCTGTAGACGCCACCAGCCCGCAATGGCACCTGGGAAATAATCAGCGATGTATCGGTGAAGTTGGGCTGCAGTTGGTTCGCTTCGTTGAAAACGAAGCCATGCTCGATCAGCGTCGGCAGACTAACCGTCAGTGGTTGACCGCTCATCATAATGAAATCGTCTTTGCGGTCTTGTAACAATTCGATGGTTTGCGTCACCACTTGACGGCCATTGGCCTCTTCGATCGGCAGGGCGATGCCCGGCTCCAGCGGCGTGCGAGCCGCCGCAATGCTAGTTTCGCCCAAAAGCGAGCGTGTATCTTCGCCGATCGTATTCTGCCAACCGCTGCCATTGTAGTAGTCGGAAGCGATCGCGCGCCAATAGTCGTAGCTGGGCGAATGAACGTACATCACGGGTGTATCAGCCAAAACGCGCGCTCCACCCAACTGGGCGCCGGTAGTTGCAAAACCGCCGCTCCCCGTTCCGGGCGGCGAGTTGATGGTACTGAAGGCATCTTCCCAACGCTCGCGCATCTCGGTCAAAGGCCGGCTCATAATCTTCCAAGCGCGCGCGACCTGTTCGCTGCTGATCGTATTGGGCAACAGGCTGGTGATCAGGATCATACAGCTACAGAAGAGTGTTGCAGCTGTTAAGAAGCGTAATGACAAAAATTCGGGGAATTCGATATTGTTATCGCGCCAAACCGTCTGTTTCTGAACAATATTTTGAAAGACGATCAAGAGTAGCGCCGAGCCTAAAAAGAAGAAGAAGAGCGAGGTTGGCTTGGGCATTACAAAGGTGTAGTTCACCAATATGACCACACCATTGACAAAGACCGCAAACCAAGTCCAGCCGCGCCGCAAGACCAACCAAGCGCTGCTATAGCCCAAGATCCAACTGAGCAAGGCCAAAATCGCTACAAACAACAAAATATCTTCGCCGCGCCCACCTGCCATAATCACGCGGCCCCACAGAATCGCTCTGATCAGCACTTCGGTAGCTTGATCGCGCCACGAAACCAGCCGCTCATCGAGCAGCGGGCCCAACGACGAAATGCTCCAGACCACACCCAGCGATATGCTTAGTAGGTGGGCTAACCAAGCCTGAAGCCACTTTAAACGCGCAAAGAGGGCACCAACCAGAACCGCAGGCAAACCGACCTGCCGAATGATTTCGGTGCCCGACGCCCAGTTTGCAGTTACGACACTTTGAATAACGCTCCAAACCATCACAAAGATCAGCAAGGTGCTGGGAATCACATTCCACAGCTCGCTGCGGATCTGTTCACGACGTTTAGCAGTCGGCGAATATTGTGTCACAATCATAGGCTATATCGCTCCATGCAGAGCTTGTGCGTTATACCAAATCCGCTTGTTTATGTTCTCTTTGGCCTTCGGCAGAGTGGAACTTGAGTATTGTTGTTGTGAGAGATTTCGTGCGATCGTACGAAGTCTCTCACAACTCTTTCCCTCGGCTTTTCGTATTCTGGCGTTGAGAGAATGCCTGTTTTTAAAACGGATTCGGTATTACAAGTTGGGCGCCCAAGATCGGTTGGCAAGAGGATCGTTTAAGGCAATTTGTGGAAGATTCTGCTGGCGTTGTCCCAGACAGCAGCAGCCACCTCATCAAGGGCTTGTTCGCGTAAACGCGCCAACTGTTCGGTGACAAAACGCACTCGAGCTGGCTCATTGCGTCGCCCGCGCAACGGGTGCGGGCTGAGGTAAGGACTATCGGTCTCGGTCAGCAAACGATCGAGCGGGGCACGCCGCGCCACATCGTGCAGATCGTGCGTTTTTGGAAAGGTGAGCGGCCCCGAAAACGAGATGTAAAAACCCAACTCTAGACAGGCAGATGCAAAGGCCCAGTCACCCGAAAAGGAGTGCATCACGCCGATCACACCTTGGCCTGCCTCGCGTAAGACCTTGAGAGTCTCCTCTTGGGCCTCACGCGTGTGGATCACAATCGGCAAATTGAGGTCGCGTGCTATATCCAATTGGGTTCGAAAGACGCGATCCTGCTCTTCAGGAGTAGCGTAATTCCAATGGTAATCTAAACCGATCTCACCGATCGCCAACACTTTTGGGTGTTGAAGCAACGAGTGTAGGGTCTGCTCCCAGCCCGGATCGGGGTTGTGGGCGTGGTTAGGCTGCAATCCAATCACGGCATACACATCGTCATAGCGTTCGGCAAGCTCGATAGCACTATAACTAGAGCGCAGATTGTAGCCGATCTCTAAAAAGCGAGCCACACCATCGGCGCGAGCACGCTCTAAAACCGCTTCGCGGTCAGAATCATAAGCTTCATCATGCACATGCATGTGCGTATCGATAAAACGAATGGTCTTCATCATGATCCTCACATTGTACCACAGCAACTTTTGAATGACGAATATTATGTCGTGTTGAACTTCGTTTCTTAAATCATAAATAAAAGCCCCGAAGTAGAGCCTTCAGGGCTTTTATTCGCCATCTCAAATATGTTGCGTACCAAGCAGCTACGCAAAATACTTCTGCTTACCTTGTAAAATCAAGATGACTAGCCAACCGGAGTGCGATTATGATCTCGCCCTACAACAGTGGCTCCAGGGCTAAAGCTATAGACTGCAGGGTGCGCCTGTGCGACAGCATGCAACAAGCGGTTCAACATACGAAACGGCTGACCAATGAAACGTAACATATAACCTCACTTACTAAAACGAAACGGCCCCTCACTACGTGACGAGACCGTGTACAAAGCGATGTATAGCACATGGGTGCTAGGCCTATGAAGCGCAGCAAAGTGAACCTTCCTCGCAAGGAAGGTATTATGCATCTGTCTCAATTTGCCGCACATAGGTAACATACATCTCCTCCATTTGTACACCAACATTGTACCATGACCCTCAGCCCATTTGCAATGAGTCTTTGGTAGGGCAAAGAAACCTTGGTATCCAAAGCCTACTTCTAACCCAAGCTCGCATAGACAGACACAAGAGTATTCGCATGAACATACGCAATCGCATCGTTCATCTCACATCGGCGAAAGCAGCTTTACCAGCAAAAAGAGCCTAACCGCGTCCGCCTACGGCTATCAAATCGTCGTCCATCCAGCCAAGGAATCGCCTCGCAGCTTTCGCTGCGAGCTGCGCGGTTCGCTGAGTACGCTGCGCACAAGCAGCTAGCAGCCCGTTTGGAAGGCGGGATGTTGGTAGCCGTAGGCGGACGCGCCACAAGCCTTCTTTGCGGAAGAGAGCAAGCCGCCAGAAGACTGAACAAGCCGATGCAGGTTTAGCTGCTAAAGCCGAGGCCCCGCTCGCGCATGCTGACATAGCGCCCTCGCCCAATCACCAAATGATCGAGCACCTCGATATCGAGCAGCTTGCCTGCATCGATGATCTGGCGCGTAACGGCCACATCTTCGGGCGAGGGCGTGGGATCGCCGCTAGGGTGGTTATGCACCACAATGATCGATGTACTATTGAGCTTCAAGGATTCTTTAAACACCTCGCCGACCCGAATCACAGCGCTGTTGACGCTGCCCACATAGATCGTTTTGATGCGCTGAACGCGGTTTTTGGTGTCGAGACAAATCGTGCGCAAGTGCTCTTGATCAAGATGGTTCATTTCGAGCAGCATCAGCTTGGCAGCGTCGGCGGGCGACTTGATCTGAAAACGCTCTTCGTCGCCGAGCATCGCCATACGTCGCCCGATCTCGAGGGCCGCCTTCAAAGTCGCGGCTTTGGCCTCGCCCATACCATGCACTTGGGTCAGCTCCACAAAGTCCATACGCATCAGGCCATACCAGCCGCCGTGCCGAGAGAGGAGCTGCTGAGACAGCTCTAAGACATTGACGCCCTGAACCCCAACCCGCAACAGAATCGCCAATAGTTCGCTATCGCTGAGCGCTTCAGAGCCACAATCGCGCAGGCGCTCGCGAGGCTGAGCATTGTTTGGCAGATCTTTGATACGCAGATGGTATTCGCTCATGCTTGCCTCCGCCTTTTGCTCATCGCTTGCTTGTGATACCGCACGCTCCGAGCCAGCGCAGTGAGGCATACGTATGAACATGGTATACTTTGGTTAAACCCCGCACCACTTTTGCCAACTGAAGGAGAAATGTATGTCTGCTTGGCAGGACTATCTCGACCAGAACCAAGCTCGTTTCACCGACGAGCTGCTTGATTTTTTACGCATTCCGAGCATTTCCGCTCTGCCAGCCCATAAAGAGGACGTGCAGCGCGCCGCCGAGTGGGTAGCTGCCCGCCTGCGCAGCGCTGGCGTCGAACATGTAGAGGTGCTGCCGACCGGAGGGCATCCGGTTGTGTACGGCGACTGGCTGCACGCGCCCGGCAAGCCGACCATTATGATCTACGGCCACTTCGACACCCAGCCCGCCGATCCGCTAGAGCTATGGGATAGTGGCCCCTTCGAGCCGGTCATTAAAGACGGCAAGGTCTACGCGCGCGGCGCATCGGACGACAAGGGCAATATGTTGGCACCGATTCTGGCGGTCGAAGCGCTGCTCAAGACCGAAGGTGCGCTGCCAGTCAACCTCAAGTTCTTCTTGGAAGGCCAAGAAGAGATCGGCAGCCCGACCATCGACGGCTTTTTGTCCCAAGAGCGTGAACGCTTCGCCTGCGACCTTGTGCTGAGCGCCGACGGCGGCCAGTGGAGCGAGACCGAAGGCTCGATCCTTGAAGGCTTGCGCGGCAACTGCGGCCTACAGATCGATGTCAAGGGCGCCAAGAGCGACCTGCATTCCGGCGGCCATGGCGGCGTGGCACCCAACGCCCTGCACGAACTGGTCAATCTCTTGTACACCTTCCGCACGCCCGACGGCAAGATCGCAGTCGAAGGCTTCTATGACGACGTCGTTCCGCTGAGCGATGAGGCCCGAGCTCGCATCGCCGCCGTGCCCTTCGACGAAGAGGAGTACATGGATGAGCTCGGTGTAGAGGGCTTAATAGGCGAGCCGGGCTACACCCCGCGCGAGCGTATGTGGGCCCGCCCGACCCTCGAGCTGAACGGTATGTGGGGCGGCTTCCAAGGCGCGGGCAGCAAGACCGTTATTCCCAACGAAGCTCACGCCAAGATCACCTGTCGTTTGGTGGCAAACCAAAACCCGCGCAAGATCGTCGAACTGCTGATCAAGCATATCGAAAAGCACGCACCCAAATCGGTCAAGGTCAGCGTCTCGGGCCTGAAGTATGGCTCCGACGCCTACTTGATGGACGGCAACCACCCGGGCAACCAAGCCGTGCGCGATGTGTTGGTCGAGATGTACGGCAAAGAGCCTTACTATGTGCGCAGCGGCGGCAGCATTCCGGTCTGTCCGCTCTTCCGCAAGTATTTGGGCGCCTACACCGCCAGCTTCGGCTTCGGCCTCAGCGATGAGAATCTGCACGCTCCCAACGAGTTTTTCCGTTTGGAAAGCTTTAAGAAGGGCCAAGTCGGCTACTGCAAACTGCTCCACCGTTTGAGCAGCTACCAGCCCGAATAGGTTTTCCGCAAGGCCGCTTGTTCAGTAGCGTGCCTTTGAACAAACCGAGTGCATATCCGAACGTGGTATACTGGAGTCACCCATCATACTTTACTTTGAGGAGAGAGTTTCTATGGCTTCCTGGGAACATTACCTAGAGGAGAATCAAGAGCGATTCACTCAAGAGCTGCTTGATTTCCTGAGTATCCCCAGCATTTCTGCACTACCTCAACACGCTGGCGATGTACAGCGTGCTGCCGAGTGGGTCGCAAACCGTCTCACCGCTGCCGGTATCGAAAACGTCGAGATTCTGCCCACCGCTGGCCACCCCGTCGTCTATGGCGACTGGCTGCACGCGCCCGGCAAGCCGACCATTATGATCTACGGCCACTTCGACACCCAGCCCGCCGATCCGCTAGAGCTATGGGATAGTGGCCCCTTCGAGCCGGTCATTAAAGACGGCAAGGTCTACGCGCGCGGCGCATCGGACGACAAGGGCAACATGTTCACCCCGATTCTAGCGGTCGAAGCGCTGCTCAAGAGCGAAGGCGCACTGCCCGTTAATGTGAAGTTCTTCTTCGAGGGCCAAGAAGAGATCGGTAGCCCTGACCTGCCCGAGTTTATGCCCCAACACCGCGAGCGCTTCGCTTGCGACTTGGTGCTTAGCTCTGACGGCGGCCAGTGGAGCGAGACCGAAGGTTCGATTCTCGAGAGCCTGCGCGGCGGCTGCGGCCTGCAGATCGATGTCAAGGGCGCCAAGAGCGACCTGCACTCCGGTGCACACGGCGGCGCGGTACCGAACCCGATCCACGCGCTGGTTCGCCTGCTCGACACCCTGCGCACGCCCGACGGCAAGATCGCAGTCGAAGGCTTCTATGACGATGTGCTCCCGCTGACCGAAGAGGCGCGCGCCCGTATCGCAGCGGTTCCCTTCGACGAAGAGGTCTACATGGATGAGCTTGGCCTCGAAGGTCTCTTCGGCGAGCCGGGCTACACCACCCGCGAGCGCATGTGGGCCCGCCCGACCCTCGAGATCAACGGCATCTGGGGCGGCTTCCAAGGCGAAGGCGTCAAGACCGTGCTGCCCAACGAAGCTCACGCCAAGATCACCTGCCGCTTGGTAGCCAACCAAGATCCCAAGAAGATCGTTGATCTGATCGTGAAGCACATCGAGAAGCATGCGCCAAATTACGTCCAAGTCACCGCTACACCGCTCAAGTTCACTGCCGATGCCTACCTGATGGACGGCATGCACCCGGCCAACCAAGCGGTACGCGATGTGCTGGTCGATATGTACGGCAAAGAGCCTTACTACGTGCGCAGCGGCGGCAGCATTCCGGTCTGTTCGCTCTTCCTCAAGCATCTCGGCGCCTATACCGCAAACTTCGGTTTCGGTCTAGAAGACGAGAATATCCACGCTCCGAACGAATATTTCCGCTTGGAGAGCTTCAAAAAGGGGCAGATTGGCTACTGCAAGATCCTGCACCGCTTGAGCAGCTACCAGCCCGAATAAGCCTACAAAGCGAAACGAGGTGTCCCCCAGCTGGGACGCCTCGTTTTTCGTTTCCCACATGCACTCAACAGCTTCCCACACCACTCAAGCGCTCGTCTCGCTCATCATCTGACGAAGAGGCTTCTAGCCACCCATTCGGTCCTTACCGCGTCCGCCTCCGGCTATCAACATCCCGCCCAACAAACGAGGGCTTTATCGTCCGCGCGGAAAGGTCGCCTCAGAGCGAAACGCACCAGAGCGCGCACAAGCTTCAAGCCAGCGGAATCAGTCTTCGCTATGCCGCCAAACGATGCCGCGTCGCGGCGCAAACAAAAAGGCCAAAACAAAAAAGAGCGTTGCAACCAACACAATCGCTGCGCCCGAAGCCATCTCGGCATGGTATGAGAGGTAGAGTCCCAAGACGCCCGAGGCCGCACCGATCAGAGCGGCGACCAGCATCATACTCGGCAGACGGCTCGTCAAGAGATAAGCGGTCGCGGCTGGCGTGACCATCATCGCCAACATAAGAGCGACGCCCACCGTCTGGAGCGCCACCATAATCGCGATCGCGATCAGCACCAGCATCAAATAATAGAACACATTCACCGGCAAACGTTGGGTAGCCGCCAAGGTAGGATCGAAGGAAACGATCAAAAACTCTTTGTAAAACAGCACAATCGTCGCGATCACCAGCATGCCGAAGCCGCCCGTCAACCAGATATCGCTCCAAGCGACGCCCAACACATCGCCAAACAAAAAGTGGGTTAGATCGACCGTATAGCTCTGAACGGTCGAGATCAGCGCGATACCCAGCGCAAACATGCCCGCAAACACGATGCCGATCGCCGTATCTTCCTTAATGCGCGCCCGCTTGCTCAGGCTGCCGATCGTGACCGAGGCCAACACGGCGGTGGCAAGCCCCCACCAAAAAAGTGGGCCGCTGGCACGCCCGTGAATCAAGTAGCCAACCGCCACACCCGGCATCACGGTATGGGCTAAGGCATCGCCGAAAAAGGCCATGCCCCGCAACACCATATACGAGCCGACCACAGCACATACAACCCCCACGATCACGGCGGCGATCAGTCCACGGATCATAAAGGGATAAGCCAAGGGGCCAAAAATAAAATCAGTCAGCGATGTCATACAGTTTCTGATTCCCTCGCACCACAGTAGCCGTCTTCCAACATCACCACACTATCGCCCGTCTGGATCACGCGCAAATGGCCGCCATAGGCAGCAGCGAGGCGTTGCGGAGTGAAGATCGAATCGGCATCGCCGAAACCAAGCAGCGTTTTATTGAGCAGCATCACGCGGTCGAAGCGCTCTGCCGCTTGGTTAAGATCGTGGGTCGAAACCAGCACCGTTACGCCCTGCTCTTTCAGGTCGTCTAAAATCTTGAAGATCGTCTCTTGAGAACGAATATCAAGGCCGGTTAGCGGCTCGTCCATTAACAACAGCTCGGCCTCTTGAGCGAGTGCCCGCGCGATAAAGACCCGTTGTTGCTGGCCGCCCGACAGTTCGCCGATCTGGCGTTTGGCGAAGTCTTGCATGCCGACCCGCTCAAGGCAGCGCGCCACCAAGGCACGATGCGAGGCACGCGGCCAGCGCAGCAAGCCCAAGCGCCCGGTCAGGCCCATCATCACAACATCGCTCACATTGACAGGGAAGCTCCAGTCAACATCGCTGCGCTGCGGCACATAGGCGATGCTCAAGCGTGTATCGTCCTGCTTACAATTGAGCTGAATCGAGCCAGTCGTGGGCTTCAACAAGCCTGCAATCGACTTGAGCAGGGTGCTCTTGCCTGCTCCATTTGGTCCCACAATCGCAATCCGCTCGCCACGTTCGATCTCGAAGGCGAGCGACCCCAGCGCGACACCATTGTGATAGCGCACCTGCAAATCGGCGACGCGCAAGATCGGATCAAGCGTGGTCGGTACGCTTGCGATCATTGGCCAATCCATATCATCTTGGAGATCTAAGGCTCCCATACCATTACCTTTAGTGAAGCTACAGCCAAAACTGTAGTTAGCGTATCGTTGAGCCAGCACCTTCGTGAGATACGGCGCTGGCTCGGGTTGAGATGTCCATAAGCTCTTAGTGTACCACTGAATAGAGCTGAATGGAGACACGTACTTAGCGTAATCCATCGACAATTGTATTGATGGTGCTTCGCATAAAGTCGATATAGGTCGCAGCATCGCTATCGGGCTTGCCGAGCGAGTCGGTATAGGTAGTTATAACTTTGATGCCGGTGTCATCGGCGATGCGCTGCGCCAAGGCTGGGTTAACCGTCGAACCAACAAAGATCGCCTTGATCTGCTGCTCTTGAATGGTGTCGTGCAGCTTCGCCAGCTCTTGGGCCGACGGCTCAGAGAGGGTGTTAACGTTGGGCAAAACCGTGCCGACCAGCTCAAAGCCATAGGTATCGGCTAGGTAGCCGAAGGCATCGTGATCGGTGACTAACTTGCGCTCGCTCGCAGGCAGTTCGGCCACACGCTCTTTGATCCAGCTATCGAGCGCGCTCAGCTCGGCCTTGTAGCGCGCAGCCTGTTCGTTATACTGCTCGGCATTGGCGGGGTCGGCCTTGGCGAGCGCCTGCGCGATCGTATCGCTCCAAGCCTGCACATTGGCTACATTCCACCAAACGTGCGGATCGAACTCGCCATGCTGATGAGCGTGACCGTCGCCCTCATTATGCGTTTCGCCTTCGTGCTCATGCTCGTGATCAGCCTCGTGCTCATGATCGGCCTCGTGCTCATCCTCGTGTTCAGCGTCGTGATCGTGCTCTTCGGCCACACGCAACAGCTTCACATCTTGCGAAACCGAAACAAGCTCGGCTTTGGTAGCAGCATTTGTCAAGAGATCATCCATAAAGGCTTCGAGCTCGACCCCGTTCATAAACACCAGATCGGCCTCGCCAACCTTCACCACATGTTGGGGCGTAAAGGCGAAACTATGCGGATCGACACCCGGCTGCATCAGAACCGTTAGCTCGATCAGGTCGCCCCCGATCTGCTTCACCACATCGCCAACGATCGTTGTTGTCGCTACAACCTTGAGTTTGCTCGTTTGAGACTGCGTTTGGGTCTCAGATTGGTCTTCCGTCAAAGCCGAAGCCCCCGGCTGAGCAGCAGCACAAGCCGAAAGAAAGCCCACCATCGCCATAAGCAGAAGCGCTGATGCCAGCGTTTGTAAGCGTCGCATAGATATGCCAAGCACGTTTCGCAACATAGTTCCTATCCCTAGCACAACATCGATCGAATCGAAATCGATGTTTATGCATGCAAAATCTGATTAATTCCTCGAAATTTTATCCACCATCGATTTCGATACAATATACACCAAAAACGCTTATTGAGCAAATGTCTCAATAAGAAAATCGTTTTTACACCTGATCATTTACTCAAATGAGCCAATTTACGCAAAAAGCGCGATTTTAATGAAAATACAAAATTCGTATAAAAACCCATCAAATACAACAAAACAAATAAAAGCTTCAAGAGTGTGTTGTAATAGCTATTGCTATAAACAGATGTCGATCTAGGTTGCTAGCCCTGGGTTGCTCAAAGCGTTTTGTATCAATAGGCAAAAGCAGCGACAGGCGTGCTGCGAAGCTTGTAATAGCAGATCCGCTTGTTTTCTTCAGCTTAGTGCGGCTAGGGTTTGTCCCAAAAAGAAGCTCCTTGGCGCGTCCGCCTACGGCTACCAACATCCCGCCCAACAAATGAGGCTTGTAGCTGTGTGCGCCGAAAGGGCTGCCCAAAACCGTCACTTCATAGCAAATCCGATTTCTTTATCTCTTTTTGGTCGTCGTCAGATGCGAATCTGGCTATTTTTGTCCTGTTTTTCGCTTTCCCGCATTAAAAGAGTGCTTCCCTTTCAGCAGATTTGGTATCATACCAAATCCGTTTAAAGACGTGCATGCTCTTCGCTCAGAAAAACGAAAAGCTGGGAAAAGGAAAGAGTCACGTTCCGCTCTGCCGAAGGCCAAATAGCACCTAATCAACCGGATTTGGTATCAAATGGATTTCGTATGAAGGAGAGCCGCCGAAACAAAGAATCTGCTTGGCGCAAGCGCCAAGCAGCTCGCAGCGAACGCTGCGAGCTGAGTCGCGGAATGGATGAACGACGATTTGATAGCCGTAGGCGGACGCGGTTAGGCACTTTTTGAAGGAAGGAACCTTTCCGTTAGGCAATATAAAACCGAGAAACATATCACATCGAAAGCGACACTGTTTCTCGGCTTTAGGCGATATATGATTGAAACACGGGATCATGGTGGCGAGGTACGGCGGACGCGGGTTGGAGTAGCCGTGGCTTGCTGAATACCGCAGGTGAATTCCTGCAAGACTTGGCGTGTTCCACGAATGCGCACTTGCACATTGTAGGTTCCGGTGCGCTCGTTACCGATGTCAAGTCGCAAACGGTAGTAGCCCGATTCATCGGATGTACCACCGCCAACCGGCTGACCGTCGAAATAGATCAGGAGAGCGGTTAATGGCGGTGCTTCACCTTCAATGTAGATCGTATCTCCCGGCAAACAGGCGATCGCCCCGTGAATACCGGGTTGGTCGGTCGGCGTGGCGACAGGCGCGAGCGTAGAGCTAGCCGTCATAGTTAGGCTTGGCGACGGGCTGAGCGAAGGATCTATGGTTGAAGTCGCAGTACGAGTGGCTGTAGGCTGCGTATCGGACTGTGAATCCTGCTGCGGTTCGCTGGTATTGGTTGGCGGGCTTGTGCTCGTGGCAGGTTCAGGAGAAGCGACAGGCCCAGGAGAAGCTTGAGCCAGTTCAGCAGCTTGGGGCGCACGCGATGGGCTAGCCAATGCTAGCGAAATAAACGCTAACATTAAAACAATTACTCTAATGGGTCGCGCGAGGTCTGATCGTATCATGGCAGCGCCATTAGCTAAAAGCTTCTAAATACACAGACATAGGCCCGACCTAAAGAAAAGGCTAGGAAGGAGGGTAGAACTCCGCTCCTTCCTAGCTTAGGTCTCACCTAGTTCTCTTCGTCGCCCTCAGCAGAGCCGGTATCGAAACCGTCATCTGTTCCGAGGTCGTCAGCTTCGAGATCGTTCCGCGAGGCAGCGTTATTGCGTCCGCTAAACTCGGGGCGCAACATTGCCACTAACTCGGGATCGACGTCGCTCGCCAAGCGGATGTCGCTGCCGGGAGCATCTGTTAGACCCAGCAACTGCTCAGCACGCTGCACTTCCTGAGTGGTTGGGCGCTCTTGCTCGGGGCGGTTGCCGCCGTTTTCGAGCACTCGTGCCATCTCGCCGACCAAGCTATCGCGCTCGCGCGCATCACGCTTCTCGATACCCGTACCAGCCGGGATAAGTTTACCGATAACCACGTTCTCTTTGAGGCCGCGCAGGTAGTCGACCTTACCAGTGATCGCCGCTTCGGTAAGTACACGAGTCGTCTCTTGGAACGACGCAGCCGAGAGGAAGCTATCGGTCGACAGCGATGCCTTGGTGATACCCAAGAGCATAGCAGCGGCGGTTGCAGGCTCACCACCCTGGCTGACGATCTCGTTGTTGAGTCGCTTGAACTCGAAGGCCTCGATCATCTCGCCCGGCAGCAAACCGGTATCACCCGGCTCCTCGATCCGCACGCGGCGGATCATCTGGCGCACGATCACCTCGATATGCTTGTCGTTCACGTTTACACCTTGGCTGCGATACACCTTCTGTGCCTCGTTCACCAAGTAACGCTGAACGGCCTCGCGACCTTGGAGTGCCAAGAGTTCTTGCGGGTCTGCCGAACCCTCGGTGAGCTGCTGACCAGCTACCACCCGATCGCCGTTCTCGACGCGCAGACGTGCGGTGTGCGGAATAACAACCTCGCTCTCCTCCAAGTCTTCTTGATGGATCACGAGCTTATCGCCCTGCACGAACAGACGCCCGCTCATACGAGCCACAATCGGCGGTTCGCTGCTGTTGATGTCGTTCGGCTCGGCCAAGGTCATGCCCTCGCTGACCTCGCTATTGTCGTTCACTACCACCGTGTAGTTGGCTGGCAAGGTATATTCGTCGGTGTAGAACTCGCGCGAAACGATGCGCAGCTTGCGCATATCTTCCTCGCGTACGATCTCAACAACACCGTCGATCTCGGCCAAGATCGCCTTACCCTTGGGAGTGCGTGCCTCGAAGATCTCTTGTACACGCGGCAGACCTTGGGTGATGTCGTCTGCAGAAGCCACACCACCGGTGTGGAAGGTTCGCAGGGTCAGCTGCGTACCAGGCTCACCGATCGACTGAGCAGCGATGATACCAACCGCTTCGCCGATATCGACCAGCTTACCGGTTGCCAAGTTGCGACCGAAGCAGAGGCGGCAGCAGCCGTGCTCAGACTGACAGGTCAGCGGCGATCGGACATACACCGATGCGATTCCCATCTCGAGCAGTTTGCTAGCGAGGTCTTCGCCAACTTCGGTGTTGCGCTCGGCCACCAGCTCGCCCGTATCGGGGCGATAGAGATCAGCCGCCAAGATACGTCCGACGACGCGGTTCTCCAAGCCCTCAAGCACTTCGCGCTTGTCTTCGTCGTGGATCCAGATGCCTTCGTCGGTGCCACAATCCTCGATCGTAATGATCATGTCTTGGGCCACGTCGACCAGACGGCGGGTCAAATAACCTGCGTCTGCGGTACGAAGCGCGGTGTCTGCCAGACCTTTACGACCACCGTGGGTCGAGATGAAGTATTCCAACACGCTCATACCTTCGCGGAAGTTCGCGCGGATGGGGGTCGGAATAATCTTACCGTTCGGGTCGGTTACCAGACCACGCATACCGGCCATCTGGCTCAGCTGGTTGACGTTACCACGCGCCTTGGAGTTGACCATCATCGCAACCGGGCTATAGGGGTTCATATTCTCCCGTACAGCGTTGGTTGTGTCGCGCGTGGCGTCCTGCCAGATCTTCACCACGTCGCGATAGCGCTCTTCCTCGGTGATCAAACCACGTCGGAACTGCTTATCGACGTCGGCAACCATCTGGTCGGCTTCGCGTACAATCTCGCGCTTCTTAGGCGGCACTTCCACATCATCGATACCGACGGTCATACCACCACGGGTCGCATAGCGGAAGCCCAGAGCCTTGATGCGGTCAGCTTGGACAGCGGTCATTTCGGAGCCGAAGATACGAGCGATCTCGTCGTCGCTCTTCTCGCCGTACTGATTGATGATATCTTGGCGATGCTTTTCCGAAATGTTGGCTTTGGTTGTGTAATACTTGTAACACTCAGCGATAATGTTGCGCAAACCTTCCTTCGGCACAACTTCGTTGCGGAAGCGCATCGGCGGCAACAAGGCGCTGTTGAAGATGATACGTCCGATACTGGTCTCGATCAGCACCGTGGGCGAGCCATCGGGCAACAACGAGAACTTAGCCGGGCGATCGTTACCGCTCGCGATTCGCAGGCCCTCGCCGATATTCGAGCCATAACCAGTCGGCAACTCGCCATCGAATGGCGTCGTTGCCGCTTCCGGCATAGGAGCATTGATACCAGCGTGCTGAGCGAACTTGCTCGACCAGAGATCCTCGATCGTCATACGCACCCGAATGGGAGCTTGGATGTCGACAATGCCACGATCGTAGGCCAGCATCGCCTCATCAGGTGATGCGAAGACCTTACCGGTACCCTTCGAACCGGGGCGCAGCTGCGTCAGGTAGTAACAGCCAAGCACGATGTCCTGCGAAGGCGTAATGATCGGGTCGCCGTTCGAGGGGTTGAGCAAGTTGTACTTACTCAACATACGCATGCGGGCTTCTTCCTGAGCCTTACGCGACAGCGGTACGTGCACAGCCATTTGGTCGCCGTCGAAGTCAGCGTTGAATGCCGCACAAACCAAGGGGTGAAGCTGAATAGCCGAACCCTCGATCAGCTTGGCCTCGAAAGCCTGAATCGACAGACGGTGCAGCGACGGAGCGCGGTTGAGCAGTACCAAGTAGTCCTTAATGACTTCCTCAAGCACGTCCCACACTTCGGGACGCACACGCTCGACGATGCGCTTCGCCGATTTGATGTTGTGGGCAAAGCCCTTCTCGACCAAGCGGCGCATCACGAACGGCTTGAAGAGCTCGAGTGCCATCTTCTTGGGCAGACCACACTGGTGCAGCTGCAAGCTCGGGCCTACCACGATTACCGAACGGCCAGAGTAGTCAACGCGCTTACCAAGCAAGTTCTGGCGGAAGCGGCCCTGCTTACCCTTGAGCATATCGCTCAAGCTCTTCAGGCGGTGCTTACCCTTGCCGGAAACTGCGCGGCCACGGCGACCGTTGTCGATCAAGGCGTCGACAGCTTCCTGAAGCATACGCTTCTCGTTGCGCACGATGATCTCTGGTGCGTTCAACTCCATCAATCGCTTGAGACGATTGTTGCGGTTGATCACACGGCGGTAGAGATCGTTGAGGTCGCTGGTCGCGAAGCGGCCACCGTCCAGCTGCACCATGGGGCGCAGATCAGGCGGAATAACCGGCAGCACGGTCAAGATCATCCACTCGGGGCGGTTGCCGCTCTTGCGGAAGCTCTCGACAACGCGCAGGCGCTTGGTCGCCTTCTTGCGGCGCTGACCCTGAGTCGTCTGTACTTCGTACTGCAACTCCTCGGCCATCTTCTCGAGATCGACGGTCTTTTCGATGATCTCACGAATAGCGCTCGCGCCCATATCGGCCTTGAACACGCCGGGGGCGATATCGCGCAGTTGGCGATACTCAGCCTCGCTCAAAATGCGACGCACCTTCAGCGCATCGATCTGCTCAAGGCGCTCTTTCTCTTCGCGCAGCAACTGGTCGAGTTCGCGCTGCAAACCTTCCTGAAGGCGCTCTTGCTCTTGAGAGACCTCGTATTCGCGGCGCTCGCGGTCAGAATCGGTCAACAATTCTGCATCGGCGATGTCACGCAGGCGGCGAGCTTCGAGCAGATCCAGCTCTTGCTCCAACAGCTCATCAAGCTCGTCGAGTACCTTCTCGGTGATGGGATCGCCCTCTTCGAGGATGATGCGGCCATGGAAGGTCACATCCTCTTCGCTCAGGGTGTTCATCAGCTCTTCGAAGCGCTCGCGCAGACGCTCAGCTTCAGCGGTCAACTGCTCGCGCTGCTGGCGATACGACTCGTCAATATTGCGTTGGGTGCTGATCTGAGCAGTGCTCATGCCGCCCAGCTCTTGAGTCAGTTGCGACGACAGTTGCATGTTCTTGTCGTCGGCCTGGTTCTGCAAGAGGTCTCGGCGGTAAGCATACTCCATCTGAAGCTGCTCGCGCAGGGCCGCACGCTGCTCTTCGTTTACCTCAGTAATGATGTAAGAAGCGAAGTAGAGCACGCGCTCAAGGTTGCGCGGGCTGATATCGAGCAGCAAACCGAGACGCGAAGGTGTACCCTTTACAAACCAGATATGACTAACGGGCGAAGCAAGCGCAATGTGGCCCATACGATCACGACGCACTTTCGCGCGAGTAACCTCAACACCACACTTATCGCACACTACACCCTTATAACGCACTCGCTTATATTTACCGCAGTAACATTCCCAGTCTTTGGTTGGGCCAAAAATACGCTCACAAAAAAGCCCATCACGTTCCGGCTTGAGGGTGCGGTAGTTAATGGTCTCGGGTTTGGTAACCTCGCCGTGCGACCAATTTAAAATATCCTCAGGCGACGCCAGACTGATGCGGATAGCGTTGAAATCATTAATCTCTAACATCTTGTCTCCGCCAAAAAGCAAAAGCTACAAGGTGCAAGCCTTGTTCGATCTTGCACCTTGTACTTTTGAACTTTAACTAAAACTCGCCCCGCTCCATACCGCTCAAATTGATGCCATCCAGCGCTGCTAGGTCGCTATCGACATCATCAGTCAGTTCAAGCGTACGTTCGTCTTCAGTGAGCACCTCGACAGAAAGGCCAAGTGACTGAAGTTCCTTGATAAGTACCTTGAAGCTTTCGGGTACGCCAGCCTCTTGGATCGGCTCGCCCTTCACAATCGCTTCGTAGGTCTTTACGCGGCCCACAACATCGTCCGACTTGACGGTAAGCATCTCTTGGAGAATGTATGCTGCGCCGTAAGCTTCCAGCGCCCAAACCTCCATCTCACCGAAGCGCTGACCACCGAACTGAGCCTTACCACCCAACGGCTGCTGGGTAACCAAGCTGTAGGGTCCAGTCGAACGAGCGTGGATCTTGTCTTCAACCAAGTGCGCGAGCTTGAGCATATAGGTGTAACCAACCGTTACCGGGTGGTCAAACGGCAAGCCCGTGCGTCCGTCATAGAGGGTCACCTTACCATCTGGCGGCAGGCCCGCTTCAACAAGCATATCTTTGATCTGTTCCTCGGTTGCACCATCGAATACCGGCGTTGCAACGCGGTAGCCGAGACGTGCAGCGGCCCAACCCAAGTGGGTTTCGAGGATCTGGCCGATATTCATACGGCTGGGCACACCGATCGGGTTCAAGATGATATCGACCGGGCGGCCATCGGGCAAGAAGGGCATATCTTCAACCGGGAGCACGCGGCTCACTACACCCTTGTTACCGTGGCGTCCTGCCATCTTGTCGCCAGCGCTGATCTTACGCTTCTGGCAGAGCAGTACACGTACCATCTGGTTTACACCAACGGGCAGCTCTGCACCCTCTTCGCGCGAGAAGACCTTGACGTCGATAACCTTACCGCGCACACCGTTGGGAACGCGCAGCGAGCTATCCTTAACTTCGCGAGCCTTCTCACCGAAGATCGCGCGCAAGAGGCGCTCTTCAGCGGTCAGATCGGTCTCACCCTTCGGAGTGATCTTACCGACCAAAATGTCGTTGGGCTGTACTTCGGCGCCAACATAGATGATACCGCGATCATCGAGGTTGCGCAGGCTGTCTTGGCCGACGTTGGGAATATCGCGGGTGATCTCCTCGGGGCCAAGCTTGGTATCGCGGGCCTCGACCTCATGCTTCTCGATGTGGATCGAGGTGAAGATATCTTCGCGAACCAGACGCTCGCTCACCAGAATAGCGTCCTCGAAGTTACCGCCTTCCCAAGGCATATAGGCGACCAGCACGTTCTGACCAAGTGCCAACTCACCGTTATCGGTCGACGAGCTGTCAGCGATGATATCGCCCTTGCGCACCCGCTGGCCAACGCTTACGCTCGGGCGTTGGTTGATACAGGTGTCTTGGTTCGAACGCATAAACTTGCGCAACGGATACTGACGGATCTCGCCGGAGTCTTCGCGGATGGTGATCTGATCGCCAGTTGCGCTCACCACTTCACCGCTGTTGCGAGCAACCACTACCTGACCGCTATCGCGCGCCGCCAGATACTCCATACCCGTACCGACGATCGGCGCATCGGGGCGCAAGAGCGGCACCGCTTGGCGCTGCATGTTCGAGCCCATCAAGGCGCGGTTAGCGTCGTCGTGCTCGAGGAAGGGGATCAGCGCAGTCGAAACGCTCACTACCTGCTTGGGCGAGACGTCCATATAGTCGACACGGTTGACCGACTCTTCGACGAACTCTGCACCGAAACGGCACGAGACGTTGCTGGTCACAAAGCGGTTGTGCTCGTCCAGAGGTGCGTTCGCCTGCACGATGATGAACTTCTCTTCTTCATCGGCGCTGAGGTAATCGACCTCTTGCGAAACAACCGGGCGGATCTTGATCGTCTTAAGCGGAGTATCAGCGATCCTCTCGGCGATCGCACGCGTGACTTCGGTATCTTTCTCAGCGATCATCTCGCCTGTGCGTGGGTCGACAATATCTTCGCGCAAAATCTGACCACGCAACAAACCGATCGTCAGGTGCTTGGCGGTTGCCTCATCGACCACGCTACCCTTGGCGCCCAGCAGGTCGCCTGTACGCAAGTCGCGAACATCGCGTAACAACATACCCTGCTCGAGCCAAGCTGGCGTATTGTTGACAACGTTGTAGATCTTGCGATAGGGGGTCTCTAAGAAGCCCATCTCGTTCACACGCGAGAAGGTCGACATCGTACCGATCAGACCGATGTTGGGGCCTTCTGGCGTCTCTACCGGACAAATACGTCCGTAGTGAGAGTGGTGAACGTCACGCACTTCGAAACCAGCGCGATCGCGGCTCAGACCACCGGGGCCCAGAGCCGAGAGACGACGCTTGTTGGTCAGCTCGGCCAAGGGGTTGGTCTGGTCCATGAATTGCGACAACTGCGAACCACCGAAGAATTCGCGCATCGCCGCCACAACCGGACGAATATTGACCAAACCATTGGGAGTTGCGCTCTCGGCGTCTTGGAGCGACATACGCTCTTTGATCACGCGCTCCATGCGCAACAGACCGACGCGGAACTGAGTCTGGATCAATTCGCCGACGGTGCGCACACGGCGGTTACCCAAGTGGTCGATATCGTCGGGATGGCCGATACCGTTGTTGAGCTGAATGATCTGCTCAACGATTTTATAGATATCATCGGGCAGCAGCACACGCACCTTGATATCAGGTGTCTGGCGCTGAGTAGCGCGGCGTGTGTCACGCTCCCAAAGGTTGCGGTTCAGTTTATAGCGGCCAACACGTGCCAAGTCGTAACGACGCGGGCTGAAGAGCAACGACTCTAGCAGGTTGCGTGCGTTCTCGAGCGTAGGCGGATCGCCGGGGCGCAGACGCTTGTACAACTCCATCAACGCTTCTCGGCTATTGCGGGTTGGGTCTTTATCAAGCGTAGCGCGAATATATTGATGATCAGGTGCGACATCGACGTGAGTAAACAGCTCAATCACATGCTCGTCGAGGCCGTGCTGCTCTAGTTCATTATCGGGCACCCACTGGCCGTCGCCGTTATCTTCCGCCTTCCACGCCAAAATAGCGCGTAGCAGAATCGAAACGGGGATCTTACGTTTGCGATCAACCTTTACACTGATAACATCGCGCTTGTTGGTTTCAAATTCTAGCCATGCACCACGATTCGGAATCAGTTTAGCGGAATGCAAAGGTCGACCACTGGTGGGATCTTTTTCATCTTTAAAATAGACACCGGGCGAACGGATCAGCTGGCTTACCACCACACGCTCGGCGCCGTTAATGACAAAGGTACCGTTTTCTGTCATCAACGGAAAATCGCCCAAAAACAGCTCACTCTCTTTCAATTCACCCGTTGAGAGGATCTGCAGTTGGACGTTCACGCGCAGCGGAGCTGCGTAGGTCATATCACGTTCGCGGCATTCATACTCGTTATAACGCGGCTCTCCGAAGGCATAGTCCAGAAAGCGCAACGACAGATTTTTCCCTGTAAAGTCAGTTATCGGCGAGATCTCGTCAAATAGCTCGCGTAACCCCACTCGCCGGAACCACTCAAAGCTCTCAAGTTGAGTTTCGATGAGTTTAGGTACCTCGATGGCGTCGTGGATACGTGCGAAGGATCGTCGCTCGATCCCCGTGCGATGCAGAGCATCCCGACCTGTATCAACGTGAACGATCAGGGGCTGAAGCACCACAGATTCAGTCAACGCGGGCATACATACCTCTTTTCCAGAAAGATGCCGCTTTTCAAAGCACAGATGGGGCGCAGCAGTCTACCCCAATACCGTGTACATACAAAAACCCTACCCCCAGAGGTTCGGGGATAGCCGATTCATAACTCACGACCTGCAGACCTCAAAGCTAGGATATAGTTGGAAACACATCAACACGGTATTGGTCCTAACCTTATGGTGTACAACCTGATTTCAGGCAAAAAACACGAACTGCCCATGTCCTAGCCTTTACCCGACTACGGGATACGACATACGGACTGGTGTTCGTGACTGCAGGAGATACAACTTACGGAAGCGCTGATTTGCGCCAAGGCAGACCGGAAGGGTCATGTAGTAATAGGTGACAATAGTTCATTCCTTGGTGATGATTATTCACCCATACCTCAACAGGAAATGATACCACATACCAACAAGTGTGTCAAGTGGCGAAAAATACCTCCTTGTTGTGTACTGTCATCATACCTTTGGTTGATGTGTGATATGACACTGAGGTGTTTTAAAGATGTAGATATTAGTATACAAGGGTGTAGGCAGAATATCAAATCTTTTTTCGTTAATATTTCGTTAAATTTCTCATTTTGAAAATAGTAAACGACGACTATAGCTGTTGTGAGCGTATTCGCGCGGCAATACGAATACGCTCACAACACTTCCCCTTGGTTTTCGTTTCTGCCTTGCGAACTCGCTAAGCCAGTTTATGGGTTCAACTCTTCAAACTTACTCGTTACAACAAAGATCACACGCTCGGCGATATTGGTCGTGCGGTCTGCCAAGCGCTCAAGGTTATGCACAATATGCTGGATCTCCAAGGCGCATTCGACGATATCAGGATCGCTCTTCATCTGTTGAACCAACGCGGCGTTGACCGACACACGCAGCTGATCAACCGTATCGTCGGCTTCACTCAGTTTATAGGCGACAGCCGCATCGCGCTCGGTGAAGGCACTCAAACAGGTGCGCAACATAAACTGGTCTTGGCGACACATCTCGTGCAGCTCTGCGGGGATATCAAGCAGTTTGGGGGTTTTTACCGCGCGCAAAATGCCCTTAGCGATACCCTTTACATAGTCGCCCATTCGCTCGAGTTCGCTCGCAATCGAGATAACAGAGAGCAGAATGCGCAAGTCGGTTGCAAGCGGCTGCTGGGTCGCCATCAATAAGAGTGCTGTCTCTTCCAGATGAACCTGCACCCGGTCGATCAATTCGTCGCCAGCGATGATCTTCCAAGCCAAGTCAACATCCCAGTTCTCAAGCGCTTTACTGACACTATCAAGCGCTTCAGCAACCTGATAACCCATCCGAACGAGGTCCTCTTGAACCTCGCCAAGTTTTTGGCGATAGTATTCGCGCACCGAAATGGCTCCTTATAGTTGTTGTTAGATTGGCTCGAAGTAGCTCAAAAGGGGTGACAACTCCTTACAGCTCTAAGCGCAGGAGGGTCTTCTTTAACATCTATCATACCAAATCCGCTTGCTGAGTTTAGCGCTCTGGCGGTCGCGTCCTTTCCCCAAAGAAGGTCCTAAGCGCGTCCGCCTACGGCTACCAACATCCCGCCCGCCTCAAAGGGCTCGTATCGCTGTGTGTGGAAAGGCTACCCCAACCTGAAACGATACAAACGGACTTCGCATCACATCACATCTATACTATTGTCAGTATAGCATACCCAAGCCCGATTCTATATTCCTTTAAGCCTGCTTAATCAAGATTTTACACTTCAACAAGAAAGCCAAGATCGCTCGCTGGTTTAGGGCACCCTAACGCTTCAGAATAGGCTAAAAGCCTATGGTACAATAAAGAGAGTGACAATGATTGTAGGTCAATAACATAAAGCTAGCTCTTATTGGAGGAAGTGACAATCGCGTCGAGAGGCAAGCCTCATTGTTACGCGACGATTACTACAGCGAGGCTATTGGTAGTGTATCTTCAGCTTACCATCGATCAGCATCGAAGCATCGACTGGAGGATCGAATGAAAGCCTACCTACGCGCCATTCCCAAACCTCGCTTGATCGCTTTTATCGCTTGGTCTCTCGGTGTCGCCATCTTGGCCTTTACGCTTGGTTCGCTGTCCACTCCACGCCCTTCCTCACAAAGAACGCTCTCTAACGAGGATGTATGGGAGCTGCCAGAGCCCGGAGAAGATTACCTCGTCGATGAGAGTGAAAAAGTCGATCCACCCGATAGCAACTCAGACGAACGCGCCGCGCCAGAGGCAACAGAGTCTGAACTGATTGTTGTCCATATCACTGGAGCGGTCGTAGCGCCCGGCGTCTATAGATTACCGCCAACAGCCCGGGTTGCAGACTTGGTTTGGCTGGCTGGAGGACTAACGCCCGATGCCGATCAAGATCGTATCAATCTGGCAGGCTATCTCAAAGACGCCGAACAGATCAAAGTATGGCGTCAGGGTGAGAACGATACCGCCATCAACTCGCCTTCGCAAAGCGCATCGCAAGCAGCCGACGGCTTGATCAATATCAATACGGCCAGCGCTGCAGAGCTAGAAAGCTTGCCAAAGATTGGGCCAGCGCTTGCCCAAGCAATTATCAAGTACCGGACAGAAAACGGGCCATTTACATCAGTTGACGATCTTGAACAAATATCTGGTATTTCATCTACTATTATCAACGGCTTTAGAGATAGAATAACAGTACAGTAGGGAGCTGCGACCAACCACCTTTTCATTCTCCGGCGCAGCTCCAACATACTGATGGAGGAGAGTATGCGCCGTACAAAAATTGTCGCAACGCTGGGCCCAGCAACGAATACACCCGAGATGGTTATGCAGCTTCTCAAAGCTGGCGTCGATGTTGTCCGTCTTAACTTTTCGCATGGCACGCACGAAGACCATGCTTACTCGATCAAACTTGTACGCCAAGCAGCTCAAGAGCTGAATCGCCCAGTTGCCATTCTGCAAGATCTCCAAGGCCCTAAGATACGAACCGGTTCACTTGCAGGAGGTCAGCCCGTAACCTTGGTCCCAGGCACGATCTTCACCATCACCACCAAGCCTGTGGTTGGCAATGCCTCTATCGTTAGCACATCGTATACACCTTTGCCGCACGACGTCGAACCCGGCGATCGCATCCTCGTCTCCGACGGTCTGATCGAATTGCAAGTAATCGAGACCTCCGAAGATAGTGTGACAACTCAGATCGTCCACGGCGGCGAACTACGCGAGCACCAAGGCATCAACCTGCCCGGCGTTAAGGTCAGCTCGCCCGCAGTGACCGAAAAAGACATCGAAGATCTGAAATTCGGCTTGGCCCAGGGAGTCGATTATGTTGCGATCTCGTTTGTACGGCGCGCAGCAGATGTTCAACAAGTGATCGACCTGATCGCAGAAGCTGGCTACGATACTCCCGTCATCGCCAAGATCGAAAAGCCCGAAGCGCTCGATGAACTCGGCGAGATCCTTAAAAAGGTCAGCGGTGTGATGGTCGCTCGCGGCGACTTGGGCGTTGAGATGGCGCTCGAACAGGTGCCACTCGTTCAAAAACGCATCATCGCAGCTGCCAATGCCGCTGGTGTGCCCGTTATCACCGCCACCCAAATGCTCGAATCGATGATTGTTAACCCGCGCCCGACCCGCGCCGAAGCCAGCGACATCGCCAATGCCATCATCGATGGCACCGACGCTGTTATGTTAAGCGGCGAGACCGCCAAGGGTGCCTTCCCCATCGAAGCGGTGCGAGTAATGAGCATGATCGCCGAGGCCACCGATGATACAGCGCGCTCCTATGACTTCGAACCGGGCAACAATGGGCCTCTCGCAGACTTCAGCGGGCCAGTCAATGCGATCGGCGAGGCTGCTACCGCAGTTGTAAAGGCCCTACCCATTCGCGCGATCGTAGCCTTCACCCAATCGGGTGGGACCGCACGCCTTATGGCCTACCATCGCCCGCGCGTGCCGATCATCGCCATCACACCCTACGAGCATATCTACCGCCGCCTCAGCCTGTTCTGGGGGGTTATCCCAACCTTGGGCGAGATGAGCGACCATCAAGCCAAATTCGAAGCCCAAACCATGCGCTGTGTACTCGATGCTGGCTTGGCACAGCCAAACGACTATGTGGTAATGACCGGCGGCCACCCGATCGCCCAACACGGTCAAACCAATTTTTTAAAAATCCTCCAAATCGATGATTCTCGGCTTTAGAGGCGGGAACATTGCTCGTAATCTCGCTTCCATCTAAAACAAAAGCAGGAACGGCCCGCATCATTAGAAAGCCCTAAAACGTCATTTACTAGGACTATGGTCCTAGCACCTAGGTAGTATTGACATCCCCCTAGCAAAGTGCTAGTATGAAGCTAGGAACCGACGAACTAGTGGAGGAGGCAACATATAAGTGAATGTTGATAGTCCACCGAAGAGTCTCATCTAGCGTAGGTTCGAACTGACGGAGGATTCGCATACAGTACGGGAGGCAGTCATGGAAGCTGACACTCCACCTGACTACGTAATGTAGAGCATCACCGTTCGTGAACAAAACATAAGCATTCAGAGAAATCTCTTGATATTCGCGCGAGTGGTTGTTCCACCACTCGCGCTTTCGCTTTTTATCAATTCTTGACATCTGCTGTTTGCGGTGCTACGCTGTGTACAGCATCGCACCATCCTCGATCCAGAAAGAGCAAGTGATGCGAATTTATCACTACCCAGTAACGCCAAAATGGTGTATAACTTGGGCTTAGGTGGTCAGCTATGGATCTGAGGTATAAAGTGCGATTATTCGCCATCTGTGACAGGCATCCCCGTTACTTAGATACAAACTTTTAGTATTGTTCAACTTCTTCTGCTGAATTCGATGCCATAATTGCCACATACGTGTGCAGCAAAGCTAGTTATATAGAATCTCCATATATCTATATGGGCGGCGCTGCAACCGATCTGATTGGAAGGCAGGCGTTCTATCACGTATGAACCTTCGACATGACGGTGGTTCAAGATATGCTAGATTAGATACTACAGATGGCGAAATTAGCAGCGTTGCTACAGGTTTTATCCCAATACACCAAGACTCTGAATGATTAGCAAAAAACGATCAGAACTGTTGGAGTTATGGCTACATGTTCCGTTCAAACAACAGTTTTGATTAATTAGGCTGCGCATGCCGATCGAAGAGTTTAGGCTCGTCATCACAATGCGTTCGGCTTTTTCGCTTGGAGCAACCTGCCCATAGGCCAGGAGGTCCACGAGTTCAACGAGCAACGATGGTCGCTCGAAAAATCTATGTTGACAGCGCTAAAGCACCATCGATTTGTATATTGTGGGGAGATAGTAGTGGCTTTGTTCCAAAGGGTACACTGCTACATCCTATCGGCTTCTCGCTAGCACGAACACTACACGAAGCTCAAGCGAGCCTACCAAGCTGACTGACGATAGCTCCAGCGGCTGGTTTACAACAGGTGTATGCTGATAGAAATCGCTATTTGTATCGTCCTAGCCCCGCATTGTCGATAGCTTGGAGCTACTAGCAGAGTTTGTTCACCCTGATCGCTGTCGTGGTTAGAGGCCGAAGGGTGCGGCCCAACGCTTAGACTTTATCGATGCGGAAGAGAGATTAGTATGGCCCAGAACACGCCGACAATTGCAAGTATTTTGCAGACTCTGTCGATGTATTACAATGGCCCCGTGAGCGAGCGCGAAGTGATGGATCGTGTTCTGGAACAGCGGCCAAGTCGTGCAAAAGATCCATATGCAGCCATCCGTGAGAAGCTGCGTTGGTATGGACCAATGCTTGGATGGGTGCGTCTAGGTGGTGGCACTTTGTTACCGCTACGTTTAACCTTAGAAAACTTGCGTTTCCGCTGTATTCCTACAGAACAAGAAGTTCGCAATGGCTACGTTCTGCTTGAACGATTTATGCCCTTTATTCGCTCACCGGAGGATTTAGAATATCTTGAAGATAACTACGGAACGGCGATCCCGGTTTCCTTTATGCATAACGATGCAGCACGCAGCGAATTCAGCATTCGCATGCTGCATCCGCGCTTAGACCTCCAAGAGTGGTATCAGGCCGAGCAGTTTCAGGTCGGCGACAGTATCCTCTGTACGATCAGATCTGCCGAGCCAATCGCTTTACAACTAGAACGCGAACCTGCACAAGCCTTTAAAGCTCATCTAACCGAAGCGCAAGATAACGAGTTAGTCACCGCGATTTGGACCAAACTGCGTCAAACGCACTTTGCGCCGCAACATAGTGCCGATATTATTTTGCCGATCTATGCCCGTGCCTCTTGGCGAACCTCGTATCCGGGTCGTCCTTGGCAAGAGCTGGCCGCAAACGATGAACGTCTGCGCGTGATCGATAACACCTATATCGATTTTAGCCGCACCGAGTATCAAC
Organism: uncultured Chloroflexales bacterium; assembly: GCA_937902315.1. Classification (GTDB taxonomy): domain Bacteria; phylum Chloroflexota; class Chloroflexia; order Chloroflexales; family Chloroflexaceae; genus CALGUG01. The sequence goes on along the minus strand of CALGUG010000044.1, from coordinate 164,536 downwards.
CAGACAACAATTTCGATCAATCTGTCAACAACAGCGCGGCGCTCGATAAGCAAAAGGCCCTGTTGCAAGAGATCGAAGAGCTACAGGCACAGATGCAACTCAGCCGCGACCAAGATGTTAAGGCCGGCCTGTGGAGCGGCATGCCCTCGCCCAAGATGTTGCCCGATATATCGGCAGGCAGCGACGAGTTCGACATCAGCTACGACGCCATGTTCGAGCAGACCTTCGATCCCGATGCGAGCGAAGAGCGCAACGAGGGCTTCGATGAAGATGCTTGGCGAGCCTTCCTCGATGGCGACGACAACTTCGACTTCGGCGATGACGAAGACCCCGATCTGATGGATGCCAGCAAACGCCTCTTGGCCGCGCTCAGCCCAGAAGAGATCGATCGGCTCCAGCATGCCAGCGCCGAAGAGGTCAATTTGCTGATCGCCAGCAAGTTGAACTATCTCTTGGTTCACGAACCATCGCTGTTTGTCACGATCGCCAAGCCCGGCATGCAAACCAACTTCCAAGCTCCGGTCTACAACGATACGGTGGTGGTCGACTTCCCCTATGAAGACAGCGGCATTGAGCTAGCTGAAGACGACGACGATTGGTATGAAGAAGAGACTTGGCTGGGCGAACCAGACGAAGAGCAGAACGATGAGGACATCGAGCCTTATCTGGTGCGCAGCGAAGAGCTGATCCACGAGTTCTACAACTATCTCCACAACAGCGGCAAGAGCGAACAGACCGCACGCAAACGGGCTGGCGATCTGTGGGTGTACGCCGAGTTTCTGAGCCGTAACTACGCCCGCTCGCTCGACGAAGGCGATTATGGCACGCTCGATGAGTGTCTGTTCTACTTTTATCCACTCACGGTGACGCCGCGCTCACCCGAAGCGGTGAAGAGCATCTGCACGTCGATTCGCCAGTTCTTCGCCTTCTTGAAGCACTATGGCTTCATCAAAGACGATGCCTTCGCGCACGCGCTCTGGCGGCGACGTGATCAGGCCGCCAAGGTTGTGGCGCTCTATCAGCACATTTGCAACGACTGGACCAATACAGAAGAGCTGACCAAACGGCTCTTCGCACCCTATTCAGGCTACTAGTCGCCAAGTTCGTCCAAACCCATTCATTATGTCAAGAGGCTTCTGCTTGTTGTAAAGCAGGAGCCTTTGTTTTTGCAAAGGCAGGCGGCCAGGTCTCGCCCTTCCATTCGGCGTCTAGCGCGTCCGCCTTCGGCTACCAACAGCCAGCTCCGGCATAGCATCGCATTCGCTGCCAGCAAGCATTGGAGTATAGCAGAGCTTCGCTGGGGCAACGCTGACTGCAAAGCGACGGCAGCGCCCCACAACGATTCGCAACGCAGCCAGCGCAGGGTATGCCGTTTGCGGTGGAGGACGACCTGATAGCCGTAGGCGGACGCGGTTCAGGCCCACTTTGGGGCTAAAGCCGTCTCCGCCCAAGTAAAACAAACGAAGCGCAGCTTGTATAACGAACTCGCAGCAGCATAACTACCGTATAATGCCAAACACAAGCCTTTATCGCTATTGGCGGCAGTGGTCCAATGGCGCATCAGGAAAGGATAGAGAAGGTGATCTACGAACTTCGCAGCTACTGGACAGCGCCCGGCAAGGCGGAAGCACTGAACGAGCGTTTTCGCAAGCTGACTTTACGGCTGTTTGAACGCCACGGCATGCAAGTGGTGGGTTTTTGGGTGCCCGAAGATACGGAACGAGATAGCAATTTGATCTATCTCTTGGCTTTTGAAAGCCGAGAAGCGATGCAAGCCGCTTGGGATGCCTTCCGCGCTGATCCCGAATGGCAGGCGGGCAAGGCTGCTTCTGAAGTCGATGGACCTTTAGCGGTGCGGGTCGAAAGCCGAATTCTTACACCTACAGATTATTCGCCGCTTCAATAGCCAAATAGGTAAACTATGGCAAATATCAGCTATACGATCGGAATGCTCAATCCTCATTCGCACCTCTACGAAGTGGAGATGCTGGTTGAGGGAGTTTCAAGCGAGACGCTCGACTTCTCTCTGCCCGTCTGGACGCCGGGATCGTACATGGTGCGCGAGTATTCGCGCCATGTGCAAGAGTTTCGGGCTTTCGCTGGCGCAGGCGAGCTAGCTTGGCGCAAAACCGCAAAACAGACTTGGCGGGTTGAAACGCAGGGAAACAGCACACTGCGAGTCAGCTACAAAGTCTACGCCTATGAGCTGACCGTGCGCACCAGCCACTTCGATGGCAGCCACGGCTATTTCAACGGCGCGACAGTCTTTATGTATCTGCCAGAGCGCCAAAACGAAGCGCTCACCCTGAATGTCGTGGTTCCGCCGCACTGGCATGTATCGACGGGTCTCGAGCCGATCGGCGAGATTGTGCAGGCTGATCGCAAAATCTATAGCTTCAGCGCTAGCGACTACGACGAGCTGGTCGACTGCCCAGTCGAAGCGGGCACCCATCGCATTCTCACCTTCGAGGTCGATAACAAACCGCATACGATCGCGATCTGGGGCCATGGCAACGAAGATGAAGAGCGCTTGTTGGCCGATACCAAACGCATCGTCGAGACTCAATGCGCGATGTTCGGCGGCCTGCCTTACAAGCACTACACCTTTATTCTCCATCTGGCCGATAGCCGTGGTGGCTTAGAGCACCGCAACAGCGTGACCAATCTGCTCGATCGCTGGTGCTTCGGCACGCCCCGGGGCTACGAAAGCTTCTTGTCGCTTCAATCGCACGAGTTCTTCCACGTTTGGAATGTGAAGCGCATTCGAGCCGAGCCATTAGGCCCCTTCGACTACAGCCAAGAGAATTATACCCGCCTGCTTTGGGCTATGGAAGGTGTCACGAGTTATTACGACAAACTGCTCTTAGTGCGCTCGGGTCTGATGACACCAACCCGCTTCTTAGAGACGCTTGCTTCCAGCATTCTGACGCTACAGAGCCAGCCAGGGCGCCATATTCAAAGTCTGGAAACCAGCAGCTTCGACGCTTGGATCAAGTACTATCGACCCGACGAGAACAGTGCCAACACCAGCATCTCCTACTATCTCAAGGGCGCGTTGGTCACTCTGTTGCTCGATATGGAGATCATGACGCGAACCCAAGGTGCGCGCTCTATGGACGATGTACTGCGCTATCTCTTTGAAACCTATCCGATCACAGGGCCGGGTATTCCTGAAGAGGGCGCATACCGCGCGGCTGTCGAACATATCGCGGGCGGCGACTTCAGCGATTTCTTCCAGCGCTATATCGCTGGCACCGACGAGCTCGACTACGAGCACTACCTCGCTCTGGCGGGCGTCGAACTCCGTTGGGGCTATCAGCGCCCACGCCCAGATGGTACAGCGCCCGCTTGGTTAGGCCTCAATCTGCGACGCGACGGCGCTAAACTCAAGGTCAGCAGCGTGCGCAGCGATAGCCCTGCTTATAGCGCTGGCATCTACGCCAACGACGAGATCGTGGCCTTCAATAACTGGCGCGTCGACGATCAGAGCTTCAGCGAGCGCCTGAACGAGTGCAAGCCCGGCGACGAAGTAACGATTACACTCTTCCGACGCGATCAACTGCTCTCGATTCCGGTTACACTGGCCGCAGGCCCATACGATCAGCTCCAATTGGTTCCCAAAAATGATGCGAGCGAGTTGCAAAAGCAGATCTTCCAAAAGTGGTTGCGCACTCAGCCCTAAGATTGCTGAGCACAGGACGAGGGCCAGCTAAGCGCTTAGCTGGCCCTCGTTGCTTGCTTGTTGCAACTATGCGGCGCTAGTCGAGATCGATGCGCAGTTGTTCCGGCCCGAGAGGATCGCTCGGGGCGGGAGCTTCGGCTTGAGCCTCCGCTTGGGCGATCGCACTGGTATCGCTTGACCGATCGGCCTGCACTTCAGCGCTGCGATCAGCTCCATCAGCTCCGAGGTCAGGGCCGCCCACCATAGCGAGCAGAGCCTCTTCATCGAGCAGCGGAATGTTTAAGGCTTGAGCTTTAGTGAGCTTGCTGCCCGCACTGGCCCCGACCAGCACATAACTGGTCTTTTTCGAAACGCTGTCGCTCACTTTGCCGCCGTGGGCCACAATCAGCGCTGCCGCTTGTTCGCGAGTCAAGCTCGGCAGGGTGCCGGTGATCACCACGGTCTTGCCAGCAAAGGCATCACCTTTGAGCTCGGGACGGGGCGCGCCAAGCGTGTTGACACCATGGGCCTTGAGCTTTTCGACTACTTTGCGGTTCGCCTCGTGGGCGAAGAAATCGACCGTGCTATTGGCGACAGTAGGCCCAATGCCTTCGATCGCCGAAATCTCTTCGACGCTGGCCTGCATCAAGTTGTCGAGCGAGCCAAAGTGATTGGCGAGCAAGGCCGCCACGGTATTGCCCACAAAACGAATGCCCAGCGCGGTGATCAAGCGGTCGAGCGGCCGCTGCTTCGATTCTTCGATCGCCTTCAGCAGGTTCGAGATACGTTTGGGGCCAAAGCCTTCTAAGCCTTCGAAGTCTTCGGCTTTGAGCGCATAGAGGTCGGCGACATCTTCGATCAGCTTGCGCTCAACAAAGAGCTGAGCTTGACGCTCGCCGATACCGACGATATCCATGGCTCCGCGCGAAACGAAGTGCTCGACGCGCCGCACCAACTGGGCCGGACAGATGCCGAAGTTGGGGCAGCGCCAGATCTTCTCACCCTCGGGGCGTTCAAGCGGGCTGCCACAGGCCGGACATGTGGTTGGAAAGACAAAGGGGCGTTCCTCACCGGTGCGGCGCGAAACTACAGGGCCGATAATGTAAGGGATCACATCGCCCGAGCGCTTGACCGTCACATAGTCGCCGATCCGAATATCGCGCTCGGCGATATAGTCGGCGTTGTGCAAGCTAGCATTGCGCACCGTAACACCGCCCAGCACCACAGGTTCGATGATCGCGCCCGGTGTGAGAGCGCCCGTGCGCCCGACCGTCACCGTGATGTCGAGCAGTTTGCTAGTTGTTTCGCGGGCTGGGAACTTAAAGGCGATCGCCCAACGCGGATCGCGCCCAACCACACCAAGCTCGTTCTGAAGCGCAAAGCTGTTCACCTTGATCACCACACCATCGACTTCAAAGCGCAGTTGATCGCGGCGCGTCATCCATTCGTGACAATAGGCCACCACATCTTCGAAGTTGTCGAAATGGCGCGCATCATCGTTGACTGGGAAGCCCAAAGAGCGCAGATAGTTGAGCGCCTGCCACTGATTGGAGAGTTGTACGCCATTCACGGGGCCAACCGCATAGGCGAAGAAGCGCAGGGCGCGCGAAGCCGTAACCGAGGCGTCTTTCTGGCGGAGCGAACCGGCCGCCGAGTTACGAGCGTTGGCGAAGACTTTCTCCCCATTGGTCGCGAGCCGCTCGTTGAGCGCTTCGAAATCGGCGATCCGCATATAGACTTCACCACGAACCTCGATCGAGCTTGGAACACCTTGAGGGATCGAACCTTCAACCGACCGAGCGGCAAAGCTTTGCGAGAGCGTCAAAGGGATCGATTTGATCGTGCGGATATTAGCCGTCACATCCTCGCCTACGATACCATCACCACGGGTCGCGCCGCGCACCAACGAGCCGTTCTCATAGGTCAAGGCCATCGCAAGACCATCGATCTTCGGTTCTACAACAAAGTCAACCGCAGTATCGGGGCCTAGCAAACGGCGCACTCGTTCATACCACTCGTACAGTCCCTCATCATCGAAGGCGTTTGCGAGCGACAGCATCGGTTGTGGATGCGAAACTTTTGCAAACGAGCTTACTGGGGTGGCACCAACGCGTTGGGTTGGCGAATCGGGGGTGACAAGCTCGGGATGCTGCCTTTCTAGCTCAATAAGCTCGCGCATCAGCGCATCAAACTCTGCATCGCTGATGATGGGGTCATCAAGCACGTGGTAACGATACAGATGCTCTCGAAGTTCTTCGCGTAGTACCGCTATCCGTTCGGCACCATCGATATGGTTCATGGGGTTACTCCGCAACAATAACGTAAAATCAGTTTCTGGAAGCAATAAATGCGAGGAAGTATTGGGAATAAACACACATAGCTGCACAGCTGCGCAGATTTCCCTAGCCTGTGCTGCTAGACGTGTACGCGCTCGATCCCAGAACGATGAGCAAACGAGCACTGCACTTGGGTGCTCCTCCGGCGCTCTCTAGAGCGCTCGCGACTTAGTATACCGAACCAAGAAGCGTTTAGCAAGCCTGTTCTAGGTTGAAAGCCAAGCCAGTATCTCATTTCGCACGGCTTACAACATGGTCTATATGTGAACAATTCTAATCTTCAAGACTAGCATATCGTATCAAAACATGCTATACTCAACATGTTCGCCAACGTATAGCTGCGAGTCCGCTCTGTGACCCCTGTCCGCTCCCAGTGCTCTCGGCAGAAACCTTGCTCTGGGGAAGCGTACGTTGTTATCGCGTGCAGAGTACATACCCTCCTTAACACGTTGGAGTGTATGAATCGCGAAGGGGTCGTTGGATGAGAGAGGTGGCACAAATTCGTCTATGCCATCCAATGCACTGCCCACACAGGGCGGAGGAGCGAAACCAAATGCGTATGAAGTTGTTCGTTGGAAACCTGCCGTGGAGCTTGAATGATGCACAACTCGGCGAACTGTTTGAGCCGCACGGCGAGGTGCAGAGTGCCCGCGTTATCACAGATCGCGAAACCGGTCGCTCGCGCGGTTTCGGGTTTGTTGAGCTGGAAGCGAACGATATAAACGCGGTCATCAGTGCAACCAACGGGCTCGATGTCGGTGGCCGACCACTGCGTGTCAACGAAGCCGAAGACAAAGGCGGTTTCGGCGGCCCACGCCGCGAATCGCGCTCGCGCTACTAGGCACAAGCAAAGCCTTTAGCTCTTGTTAACTAACTACTTAAAGCTTCCTCGTAATATACTTCATGCCTAGATATGAAGTGAGGGCTCGAGTATAGCACCTCGGTGCATCATGAACAAGCGCTAATCGGCCCCGGAAAGAGCTGTACACTTTTCCAACTTCGTTGGAGCAGCGCTTTCTTACTCAGCAAAGCAAAGACGCTTCCTCGCGTCTTCCACATGTTCTGTACGCATCTCGCAAGCAGGTGCGAAATACAGACAAAACCTCCCCGATCTTGGAGTAGCACCACGATCGGGGAGGTCTCTTTTTGCTGCGATTCTTAGGCCCGCCATTTCAAAAAGGCCAGCTCTTCCTTGTATCAAAATCGATACTCTATCAGCCTCCCAAAGCGATTCATAACAAATCCGTTTGCTTCCTTTCGCTTATAGCGACTAGGTTTTTTCCCCAAAAAGAGATCCTTGGCGCGTCCGCCTACGGCTATCAACATTCCACCCAACAAACGAGGCTTGTAGCTGTGTGCCGAAAGACCTCACCAAAGCCGAAATTTCACACAACAACAATCGTCGGTTTCACTCTGCCGAAAGCCAAAAAGAAATAAGGTTATTGGATTTGGTATGATACGCTATCAGCGTTCCAAGGCTATATGCCAGAGTACACTTATGCGCTTCACAGCGTCTTCGGTGTGTCGTTGTTTCGAACAAAGCTCACCCTTGATCGGGAGGCAGGTGTTCCTCAATCTTACCCAATAATATGCGGTCAAGATACTCGAGGTTTCGCTTCTTCTGTTGCTCGGGCGTAAGCTTGGCCTTGTTAGAATCCGCTTTCTCGTCTTTCGCCTTGGCAGTTGCAGCTCCCGCAGCAGCTCCGGCAGCCGCTTGAGCTGGTTTAGGCTCACCTGAAGCTGCTGCTTGCGAACTATTCTGAGCAGCCGGTTGAGGAGCAGCCTGAGGAGCGGCGGGTTTAGCAGCAGTTTGCGCACCCTGCTGTGCATTGGCTTGCGCGCCCTGCTGTGAGCCAGCCTGTGCAGCCCCAGCCTGCGTACCTGCTTGAGCTGCAGGTTGAGCGCTAGGTTGGGCAGCGGGTTGAGCGGTTGTGCTTGGCTTGGGTTCAGCTGGTTGCGAAGCTGGTTTAGCGGGGACCGGAAGGGGACTAGTAAGCCGATGAACCACAAAAATCGTCCATTTAAAGAAGGCTAAAGTTCCGATTAGAACTGCCACACCCAAGATAAACCACGAAAACCATTCGATCAAGAGGCTTAAGAGAACCGATTCGAGAATAACAGCTTGAAGGGTTTCGTTAGCAGCCCAACCGCGAGCATACAATAACAAAATACTCGCGATCATCGCCCCGTTCAGCGCTCCAAGTAGACCGCTGGCCGGGCGTGCCAACGCTTTTGGTTTGGGTTTATCCTTAGCGTTAGCAGCCTTTTTTGGAATGAAGGTAGAACTTCCATAGCCCACTAAGATCGCTACTAAAAGGAACGCTGTCGAAGAGACGGCCCAAGAGGCTGTGCTAGGCATCCAGCCGAATTGTTCTTCGACCTTGGCGGCCCAAGTCGGACCCCAAATTTGGACTAAAGCTACACCCAACAAGGTTCCAATCAGCGATAAAAAGCCGCGCTGCACATCTCGTGCCAGACCGATCAGGCCAAAGACAACGATCAAAAAAGCCGCTGCAGCAGGAAGAGCTAGGGACATTATGTTCTCCAGTTAGGCACGTCCATCATCAGATTAAAACAACGATGTTATTGTACATCGTTACGTGTTATTGTAGCATAACCATCTCTTAACCAACCGAACCAAACTTTTTCTTCTTTTCGAGTTATACGTGAAAAAAGCTACGAAATATTCTTTCAAGAGCTAAGGACATGCTATAATTAGAAACGGCTTTGACGAAAATGCAATCCTAACAAAAGTTTCTAATTGTTTGGATTTGCAGATACATATGAGGAGTTTTTTAGCATGGCACGTGTTGCAATTAATGGCTTTGGTCGGATTGGCCGCCAAAGCTTCAAAGCGATCCTCGAGCACTATCCAGATGATCTTGAAGTGGTTGCGATCAATGATCTGACCGACAACGAAACGTTAGCTCACCTCTTACGCTACGATTCAACCTACGGACCATTTGCAGGTGAGGTCAGCGTTACCGATGATGTGATAACTGTTGACTACGAAGATGTGCATCTCGAGATCGCAACCCTTGCCGAGCGTGATCCTGCTAATCTGCCTTGGCGCGATCTGGATATCGATATTGTGATCGAAGCAACAGGCCGCTTTACCGATGCCAACAAAGCCCGCGCCCACCTGCAAGCTGGGGCAAAGAAAGTCATTATCTCGGCACCCGCTACCAATGAAGACTTAACGGTCTGTTTGGGTGTGAACGAAGATGCCTACGATCCGGCCATTCACCATATTATCTCAAACGCTTCGTGTACCACCAACTGTCTCGCACCTGTTGCCAAGGTTCTTAACGATCGCTTCGGAATCGTGCGTGGCTTTATGACCACCATCCATTCCTACACAATGGATCAGAACCTTCAGGACAATGTTCATAAAGATCTACGCCGTGCTCGCGCCGCTGCGATCAATCTCGTTCCAACGACCACAGGTGCTGCTAAAGCTATTGCCCTAGTGATACCTGAGCTGAAAGGCAAATTCGACGGCTATTCAGTGCGCGTTCCCACCGCTACCGTTTCGCTGATTGACTTCTCGGTTCAGTTGGCACGTAATACCAGCGTTGAAGAGATCAACGCAGCCTTCCGCGAAGCCGCCGAGAGCGAAGACCTCATGGGCATTCTGGGGGTTAGCGACGAGCCACTGGTTTCGAGCGACTTTATCGGAATCACTTATAGCAGCGTCGTCGATCTCCCATTGACCCAATCTTTGGGCAATGACTTCTTCAAGGTCGTTGCTTGGTACGATAACGAATGGGGCTATTCGGTACGTGTTGCTGATTTGGCTGCCTTTTTAGCCTATCAAGATGATAACGTCAACTAGTTCTTTGACAACGCGAAATTAGTTAATCTTGCACTGTGCGAGATCTTGCGTTCACTCACAAGGTTTCGCACTTGCTTTATTTAGGGATCGATGCTAGATCGTAGGGCAGCCAACCAACGCTCCTTAGGTCATAAGACCACTGCATGCGCAAAGCAGCTATAAATGTAATAATCGATGGCGAGAGATAGTTTGTTCAAGCAACTGGATTTCTCGCGAACAGTGGGGGCATGTCGCTAAATGCTTACGGATCTCGTGCATGCTTTCGTTGGGAAGCAAACCTTGGAAGTAGTCGATCAGTTGGTCGCTCGACGGACAAAATAAGCGATACAACTTGGCACGCAATTGTTGCTGTACAAAAGCCAACTCTTGCGCTCGTGCACGACAGTACGGGCAGTGTTTCAGGTGGATAGTAACGCTAGGAGGCGCTTCATCATCTATGGCAGCAATTAAATCGTTTTCTGAAAGCGCCGGAGGTAGCGCACACTCTGTTTGTCGATGCCACATCTGCTCCATCACCGCATTCCTCATCTACAAGTGAAATAACATTCATCGTACTCAACAAAACGCAGTCCCAAAAGTTATTTGCATACTAACTCGCTATGAGCTAGCAGCCTATGAGCAAATTACAAAGGGTGAGAGATACTATCTTATATAGAATGCCCAGAGCTAGTGCTACGCATTGTAGTAAAATCCGTTTACTATTATAAAACAAATTGCCACAAACATGTACGCAGACATGTCTGTGGCAAGGGAACAAGTGAAATCATTCAACAACAAGAACAAGCAGCTCTTAAAAAGAGCAAACGACTATATTTTTGAGGCCTAGCACAGGACGAGTTGACGCAGTTCCGCATTGCGACCGAGGCGCCCTAACACATTGCGCTTCACATTATAGACTTCGTTAATGCTTGCAAAACGGTTGCTATGTTCCGCATAGATCGCTCGCGGAGTTAAACCCAAAATGAAAGAGCTATAGACAACAATACGCTCAGCTTCATCATTCAATTGGGCATTGATAAAATCCCAAAACTCTTGGCGATTGACTCGATCCATAGCTTCTTCATCGGGCGAATGAGTTTGTAGGCGCTCGGGAAAGACGGTATCTTCAGGAACCATTTCGGACCAGGATTGGGCACGAACACTGTCGATCACAACACTAGTAGCGCATAGCTGCAAGTAATGAAGGAGCGAAGCCAAGGTCGGGAACGATTCGAAGCGTTCGGGTGTTACAGCACGCCAAAACTTTGTAAACGCACCCACAACAAAGAACTCGCTGCTTTCGCCACTGCTCACAAAGGCGCCACTCCGCCGCACCCAGCCTTCAACCAAACCGCTGTAGTGCTGATACAACATCTCCCAGGCGACCTCACAACGATCGACCAGCGCCCGTCGGAAGAGCTCGTAGCTATAGCTCGTGTCGTGTTGTTGACCTCGATAGAAACGTTCGCTTTCGATAATGCAGTGCTGCATCAAGTCGTCGAGGGACATCTCTACTAGGTCGTGATTATCGTGGGTGGGTTGTGACGGTGTCTTCATACGGGAACGCGCCTTGGTTGGCACACTTCCTGCGTAATGAACCAGCACCTCGCTCTGTCGCATCATCGCTGCCTCCTCGTCCAGTTTCTTGCGACTGGTCTGCCGCGCAGCACCACACTAGTCACTAGGTTATTCAACATCGTATATAGCTTTACAAATGTTAGATTCCGTTTCGACCATGGTGAATGCGGTCACACCAAAATCTCTACTGAGTGTGATTGTACGGATCTAGAGGTCTCAAGAGAAGATATTTAGATGAGCAGGAGATGACAAATCTTACGAGTATTTGTAGTATTTTCGAGGCTATAGCAAGCCTATAGGCTATTTGGAGGTAATCAGGAGTATTTACCGGGTAGTCGATGGTTAGAGAAGATGATCACTTCATTCTCAATATATAAGGAAAGAGTATCCTTTTGCTAACACGAACATAATATCGATTGTTTTCCCCATATCTCAGCAGATCCAAGCATATTTTGGTATCATATCTTTTTGGAAAAGAAACTTCAGAACATAGGAAGATCGGTAAAGATATGAAACTATCTGTCCTTGATCTGGTGATGATGTGGTTTGGCGAGACACCTCAACAAGCCATTCGCGATTCGATCGAACTGGCGAAATATGTTGAGAGCTTAGGCTATACACGTTATTGGTTTGCCGAACACCACAATGCTATCTGGCAGGCCAGCAGCGTACCTGCATTGATCACAGCTTATACCGCCTCAGCAACCCAACGGATTCGGGTTGGCTCCGGCGGTGTTATGCTTCCAAACCACAGCGCGCTCAGCGTAGCCGAGCAGTTCCGCACCCTCGAAGCTATGCACCCTGGCCGTATTGATCTGGGCATCGGTCGCGCGCCCGGCACCGATGGTATGACTGCGCTCGCTCTGCGTCGATCGCGCCAAGCCCTCAATATCGATGATTTCCCCGATCAAATGGAAGAGCTAATCGGCTTTCTGAGCAATAGTTTCCCGCCCGATCATGCTTTTCGGCGCATCGTAGCGACACCATACATAAAGCAAGCGCCGCCGATCTTCATTCTTGGCTCGAGCAACTATGGAGCCGAATTCGCCGCTACCCACGGCTTAGCTTTTGCATTCGCACACCATATCGCCCCCGATCACGCAGTCGCTATGCTGCAATCCTATCGTCGCAGCTTCAAACCATCGCGTTTGCTAAGCGAACCTTATAGCATCTTGGCAACCAACGCCTTCGCCGCCGAAAGCGATGAGGCCGCCGAGAACGTAGCAGCCATGGTCGAAATCTTCCGCATGCGCTTACGAAGCGGGGCACTCAACCGTCCGCCCACGCCCGAAGATGTGGCAGCTTACCGCGAAAGTCGCTTAGAGCTCGGTCGACCAAGCATCGCCGCAAGCAACGAGCTGATCGGCGCTATCAAGCGGGTTGGACCTAACCTGCGCAAGCTAGCGGAAGCGGGCCAAGTCGATGAGATCATGATCACAACAATGGGGGCCACGCTTCAGGAGCGTTGCGATTCTTACCGACTTTTTGCTCAAGAATTCAATTTACAAATTCCGTAGGAATGGATCGATTTCAAATCAATCTGGTAGCTATTATGTTGCATTAAAGGTGTATAACATTACTGGAGCGGTTTACCATGTTGGCCAGCCCGAAAAAGGGCGCTTTTCTGCTTGCATTCCAATAAATAGACGGTTCGACATGGTATAATAATTCTATGGCAAAAACACGCACCATCTTTATATGCCAACAGTGCGGCTCACAACAGAGCCGTTGGTTTGGTAAATGCCCAGATTGTGGCACTTGGGATAGCCTAGTAGAACAGGTTGAAACGAAAGCGAGCAGTAGTCGTTCGCGCTCATCGTTGACCAGATTAAACGATCCCAATGCAGGCCCTGTTCGATTGCAAAATATCGCGACTGGCGATTCTGCGCGTCTACCGGTTCTGGGCGATGAATTCGCCCGTGTGCTTGGCGGCGGTCTCGTCCCAGGCTCCTTAATTTTGATCGGTGGCGACCCCGGAATCGGTAAGTCGACCCTGCTGACCCAAGTGGCAGGCCATTTTGCTCAAACCGTCGGCCCGGCGCTGTATGTCAGCGCGGAAGAATCGGCTCAACAGATCAAGCTGCGAGCGCAACGTCTTAACCTCGACCCCGAAGAGCTGTATGTCTATTCGGAAACCAATCTCGATGCGATTTTAGTGCAAATCGCTCAGCTCCGCCCAAAACTCGTAATTGTTGACTCGATTCAAACGGTATATCTAGAAGATGTTACTTCAGCGGCGGGGAGCGTCAGCCAAGTCCGCGAAGGTGCGTTGCGTCTACTACGACTCGCCAAAGAGACAGGTATCCCAACCTTTCTCGTTGGGCACGTTACCAAAGAAGGTGCGATCGCTGGTCCACGTGTTTTGGAGCATATCGTTGATGCAGTGCTCTACCTTGAAGGCGATCGCTTTCATCAATACCGCCTCTTACGGGGCGTTAAAAACCGTTTTGGAAGCACCAACGAAGTTGGCGTTTTTGAGATGACCCAAGACGGTATGGTGGAGGTGTCAAACCCATCGCAAGTCTTCTTAGCCGAGCGGAGCGCTGGAACACCGGGCTCTTGTGTGATTGTAACGCTGGAAGGCACCCGACCTCTGCTGGCGGAGGTTCAAGCGCTGACATCACACACAGGCAGCGCACAGCCACGTCGCACCGCCAACGGCTTCGATGTCAACCGCTTGTTGATGCTGGTAGCGGTGCTTTCGAAACGGGTTGGCCTGCCGCTCTTTAACCAAGATATTTTTGTCAATGTTGTGGGCGGTTTACGCATCAATGAGCCTGCCGCTGACCTCGCTGTCGCCCTGGCGATCGCCTCCTCGTTTCGCAACCAAGCTATCAACAAAGAGTTGGTCGTAGTTGGTGAGATCGGCCTTTCGGGCGAGTTGCGCAGCGTAAGTCAGCTCGATCGGCGCATAAGCGAAGCAAGCAAGCTGGGCTTTACACGAGCGCTTATTCCACAGACATCGCAAAAATTTACAAGCGAGATCGAACTACAACAGGTACGCTCGCTGCTCGATGCTGTCGACTTGGCACTGGGGCCACGCCCTTCAAAACAAGCACGCTACGAAAACTATGATGATGAATAAGCCCAAAAACGGCTTATTACACCTCACACAGCGATAGCACAACCTAGTGTTTGACATTAGCATAAAGGAGGGGCGGCGTAGCCTTAGAGTACAACGATCTTTTACTTGAGCCGCCAGAACTGTGAAAGTTAGTCTGAATTTCATTTCTCGAATCATTGGTATGCTTGTACTGGCCTACATCGGGTCGAGCATCGGTCAGGCGCTTTCGAACCCGAACCCCGATGAAAGCCAGATTCTTGCGACTCGGCTCCTTATGTTTGCAGGGGCTGGGTTAGGGCTGCTTACGACTCATCGCTTCACAGTCGAGCCCATGCAAGAGATCCTTCGTCGGATCCGTGTTATCCCCCTAAGCGAAATCTTCCTTATTTTGTTTGGCGCAATTGTTGGCCTCTTAATCGGAGTACTCCTAGCGGTTCCTCTTTCCTATCTGCCGCCACCGTTTAGTCAGTATCTCCCACTTATTAGCGCACTTTTTCTGGCCTATCTCGGCGGCTTAGTCTGTTCTATTCGCAAACGTGATATCACGGAATTTCTCTTACACTATCGAAACACCACTCGTTCGCTTGAAGTCGCCGCTCAGCCACCCAAAGAGGAAGGCCCGGCGCCACGTCGTTATCTGCTCGATACAAGCGCCATCATCGACGGGCGTATCGCAGGGGTGTGTAAAACCGGTTTCCTCGAAGGCATATTGATCGTGCCACGTTTCGTACTTAACGAGTTGCAGGCACTTTCCGATTCAAGCGATGACCTGCGTCGCAGCAAAGGGCGACGTGGGCTCGAGTTGCTCAACCAAATGCAACAAGAGGGGGCTGTGCCGATCGAAGTGCTCGATATCGAGGTAAGCGGAGCCTCGCAAGTCGACGATAAATTAGTCGCTCTGGCACGGCAATACCGCTGTCCCATTATTACCAACGACTTCAACCTTAACCGCGTCGCTGGCCTACAAGGTGTGCGCGTGCTCAGCCTTAACCAGCTTTCAGACGCTGTGCGTCCCAGTGTGATTACCGGACAAATTATGTATGTCATGGTTCATAAAGAAGGACGTGAGCGTCAGCAAGGTCTTTCGTACCTTGAAGACGGCACACCAGTAGTGATCGAAGATGCCCGCAAGTTGATCGGACAGAATGTCGAGACGGTCGTTACGCGCGTACACCAAACGCCCACCGGTCGAATCGTCTTCGCAGAATTGAATACACCACACGAGTCGAAACAGACAAATCAAGTCGAAGAGGTTAGTGGAGGCAAAAACTAAGGTGCGCGCTCTGATCCAACGTGTTGCTTCAGCATCGGTTACTGTCGACTCAGTCGTGGTCGGACAGATCGAAAAAGGCTTACTTATTCTGCTGGGAGTAGGCCAAGGGGACGGAATTGAGGAGGTCAAACTGTTAAGCGAAAAGGTCGCAAATTTGCGGATCTTTAGCGATGCAGATGGTAAATTCAACCTCTCGTTGCTCGACGTTCAAGGCCAAGCTCTTGTCGTTTCGCAATTTACACTCTATGCCGATACGCGCAAAGGCCGCCGCCCTAGCTTCATCAATGCCGCTCATCCAGAGCTTGCAGCGCCTTTGGTCGATCGCTTCGCCGATCATCTGCGTGGCATGGGCATCACTGTCGCACAAGGCCGCTTCGGGGCCGATATGAAAGTGGCGCTGCTGAACGATGGGCCGGTCACCATTATGCTCGACAGCGATGACTTGCGCCAACCCCGCCGCTCAGCGTAATATAGACAGAACACTTTCGTTTACTTTTGTAAGACTAAACGAAGGGTTTGAACTACTGATACTAAATCCGCTCGAATCATTGTGTTTTAGGGCGGTCTCTCGGCACACAACTACAACACTCTGCTTACGGGTGAGCAGTTGATAGCCGTAGGCGGACGCGCCAGCAAGCCTCTTTGGGGGAAGAGACCAAGCCGCTAGAGTAGTGAAGTGAGCAAACGGATTTGGTATGATTGTCGCACTCGTTCAACGAGTCTTCGTTGAGGTGTATGCAAGAAAACGATCGCGTTATCTTAGAGCAACTTGTCGCTCGGATCGAGCAGGCAGGCCTACAAAAACCAGCCCAACTGCTGCTCGATATCTTTGCACCTATCGACGTTGTGAGCGCGCAACTCGCTCTGTTTGTATCACCCTTTACGACAGGAAGTCGTTTGAAAAGTTACGCAACAGTCCTTGGCCAAGAGGGCGCTTGGAAAGAATTACGCCGCATTCTAGCGCGTAATGACTGTTGACAAAGCCTTTCTTTTGGGTTACACTCTACGCGGTAGAGGCGCGACACATTGTAAAACATTGTCGAGGTCGCTATGGTACTACCCATCCAAACCATCCTTCTCATCCTCGTGGCCTTCGTCGTAACGGTTGCGGTTCTCATCCATCACAGTGCGATATTACGCGGTAAGCGCCCGTACCTTCGACCGCTAACAGCACTCGATCTCTTACGTCACTCGTTAGGGCGTGGGGCAGAGACAGGCCGGGCGATTCATCTTTCACCAGGCGCTGGGACGATCGGAAATCGTTCGACGACAGCCGAGACGATCGCTGGCTTATTGGCAGCCGAGCGTGTTGCATCGGAGGCTGCGCTCAACGGTGCGCCCATTTTGGCAAGCAGCGGCGACCCCGTTGCTCATCTTGCCTTGCGCGGCACCTTGCGCCAAGCATATAGTCGTGCAGGTCAGATGCAAGATTACGATGCAGCCCACGTTCAACTCCTCGCTCAACACGATAGCATGGCCTATGCAACCGGCGTCACGACAATGTATGGTCGCCAGCGCTTGGAAGCGAGTCAACTGTTCGGAAGCTTTGGGCACGAAGCTCTGCTTCTGGCAGAAGATGGCGTGCAACGCAATGTTCCCCAAGTTGCTGCAACAACGAATTCAGCTGCCCTACCGCTGTTTTCATTGACTGCCGACGCTACGCTGATTGGCGAAGAGTTATTCGCTGCTGAAGCATATCTAGCACACTCACCCTCTCCACAGGCCCGCTTGTTAACGCAGGATCTGTTACGAACAGTGGTGATCATTATCGTCCTCGGTGGCCTCATTTACGCAGCAGTACAGCCTTCGCTTAACCTGCCGCCACTTACAGGAATGTAGTGCGCCATGCTTATTCGTGATCCAAAAAGATTACTGGCTATTTTAATTGCCAGTGTTTCTGGGCTTTTTATTCTGATCGACTTTGCAGCCGCCGTACCAATTGTTGATTTTGTCGCCTTTCAGTTGTTGAACTGGGCGGCTTTTGTAACTGCGTTTGCACTAGTCGTCGGCCTTTTAAGTGTGGCTGGCTCGCATATCTTGCGCGTTGTTCGTAAACATGAAGATTGGGGCTATAGCCTTGTGCTATTAGTCGCTATGTTCGCCGTTATTATTGTGGGTATCGTCGGTGTTCCCGGGCTGACGCCCATTCCGTCGAGCCTCTCCGATGAACCCATTCGGCTCTTTTTCCAAGCTGTCTACGAACCGCTTGCAAGCAGTCTCCTTGCACTTCTAGCCTTCTGGAGTCTGAGCGCCGCTCTCCGTGGCTTGCAAAGCCGCAATATTGAAGCGATCACAATCGTCGTGATCGCCCTTTTAGTCTTAGTTACTCAACTGCCGCCCGTTGCAGGTTTACCTTTTGTTGGCGACACAGTGAGCTGGATCAATAGCTATATCGCGTTAGCGGGCGCTCGGGGACTGATCATCGGCGTAGCCATTGGAGCCACCGTCGCTAGTGTTCGCGTGTTGTTAGGACTCGATCAACCGTATCTCGACCGCTAAATGGGTTACAGAAGGGCCCAAAGCTGAGTTGACGGATTATGCATAATAGAGTCTACTGAAAACACGCACTTATTCTTTTTGTTCAAACCAGGGGTTTGTTGTGGCAGATGAGCGTCATCATAACTCAGGGACAGGCGTAGGTGGCCAATTGCCGCCCTGGCTACGAGGCGTGCCATTGCCAGCACGTCCGTCTACTGATACATCTCACCCTGTAGAATCTGCTGTGTCCGCCTCCTCGGACGCAAGCGCGCTTCCCGATTGGCTGCGCGCGCTACAACCTACGGAAGAATCCGATACTTATGAAGATCAGCCAGTCGATCGAGCTTCAGAGCCACAAACTGAAGCAACACCAAACTGGTTGGCGAATCTTCAGACGGATCCATCAGAAGCCAGCCTAACTACTCCGGAAGCGCGAGACGAGTCGACCAGCGATATGCCCGACTGGTTACGAGCGATCTCGCAAGAAGCCGAGGCAGAGACACCCCAAGCTCCAAGCAAATCTTCTCCAAGCAAGCCAGAGCAGGGCTCTTCTGGTTTTCAGATGCCAGTAGGAGCGACCGATTGGCTGCGCAGTCTGGGAGAAGAACCAAGCCCAGCGAGTGAGCCGAGCGCAGCTGCTGAGCCGCCCATATCACAAAGCGAGCAGTCTGAACGTGTCGATGAAAGTATTCCTGCGTGGCTGCAAAACGCCGATGTCGATGATACAAGCTTTGATTTCGATATAGGCGCTGCAGAGCCACCTCAAACGGCTGCCACACCTCCATCGCAAGATGAAAGTATTCCTGCTTGGCTGCAAAACGCCGATACGAATGATTCCGACGATACCTTTAACTTCGATGTCGCGGAAAGCACCCAAGCTGCTGATACGGCTGCGCAAGATCTCGAGCTCGATAGCGACAAGCAGGGTCCGAGCTGGCTCGCGCCTGATACAGACGAAGCGCCAACCCCGAGCGATGAAGGGGATATTCCGGCTTGGCTACGCGATGCCGCTGCGCCTCCTGCCTTCGATGTCAACGAAGAGCTATGGGAGAGCGAAGATACGAGTCAAAGCGCGGATTCTGCTCCTTCCTATCCGGCCGGACCTGCAGAAGAACCGAGCCTGCCATCGTGGCTGATGGATGCGCAAAACAGTAGCCAAGCTGAACCTGCATCAAGTGGAGGTCAAGCGGACGACCTACCAGCTTGGTTACAAGACAGTGCTCCAGAAGATAGTATCCCAAGTGGCTCGACTGCACCAACAGGTGGTGAGGAGTTGCCCGCTTGGCTACGCGATTCCGAGCCGAGCGAGCCTGTGAGCCCCAGCAGTTCTTCTGCTGTACGAGGTGAAGAAGATCTGCCCGCTTGGCTGCGCGATTCGAATGTCGGCAGCAAAGAGGTTACATCTCCTCCATCGACACCCGCAGCGGATGACTTGCCGCCTTGGTTGCGCGATGTAGATCTTTCCGTAGACGAGCCTGCAACTGCGAGTAGTCAAGCACCGTCGACAGCTGATGATCTGCCCGACTGGCTCAAACCCGATAGTCCAGCTGCGAGCCAATCAAGCAGCGCTGCCCCAGCCGCCGATGATCTGCCTGACTGGCTCAAACCCGATAGCGCTGCCAGCCAGCCGAGCGCTTCGGCTGACCCGTCCCAAACCGGCGATGATCTGCCCGACTGGCTTAAGACCGATGGTCCGGCTGCAAGCCAACCAAGCAGCGCTGCCCCAGCCGCCGATGATCTGCCTGACTGGCTCAAACCCGATAGCGCTGCCAGCCAGCCGAGCGCTTCGGCTGACCCGTCCCAAACCGGCGATGATCTGCCCGACTGGCTTAAGACCGATGGTCCGGCTGCAAGCCAACCAAGCAGCGCTGCCCCAGCCGCCGATGATCTGCCTGACTGGCTCAAACCCGATAGCGCTGCCAGCCAGCCGAGCGCTTCGGCTGACCCGTCCCAAACCGGCGATGATCTGCCTGACTGGCTCAAGACCGATAGCTCTGCCGCCAGCGCGCCAAGCAGCGCTGCTCCAGCAGCTGACGATCTGCCAGGTTGGCTCACACCCGATAGCACAGAACCAGCTTCAAGTGCAGCCTCACACGATGCCGATCTGCCCGATTGGCTACGGCCTAGCAGCGGCGGTGCCAGCGATGCAAGCGGTTTCCGCAGCAGTTCGGGCGATCTGCCAGACTGGTTGCAGAACGAAAGCCCATCGAGCGCTACTCAAGGCAGTGGCCTACCAGCCTGGTTGCAAGGTGCCGAGCCGGAAGCACGCCGCAGCATCGAGCCGCCCGCTCAACAAAGCGACAGCACGCTGCCACCTTGGCTCCAAGACGAAGAAGAGCAGATCGAGATCGTTCAAGGGAGCGAAGGGCCAAGCGGCGCATCTGGCGACTTCTTGGGCTTAGGCGAAGACTTGCCGAGCTGGCTCAGCTCGAACGAGACTAACAAAACCGATCAGACTGAGCAGGCTGCTGGCGAAACCTATAGCGACTGGCTGGCGCGTCTGCGAGCGCAGCAACAAGAAGAGGAAGGCGAACCTGAGGCGACGCCCGGAGTTGAAGAGACGGGCGCGGTCAGCGCACTCAAACGACCAGTTTACAGTGTGCGTCCCGAGCGTGTCGAAGCGATCGCTCTGCTCAACCGTCTGGTGGCACAGCCCTTCACTAATCCGGAAGTTGCCGTTGAGCCCGAGCCAACCAAGCTCAAACACTCAGTTATTGAGAAGGTCTGTTACGCATTGCTCTTGCTGGCCTTGATCGCGAGCCTTGCAGTGCCAAACATTACAAACTCGTTCCAAGGCGGCGTAGCGGTTCCTAAGATCGATCAACTGATCAGCGCACTCGATGGCCTAAACGAGAACGATGTGGTGTTAGTGGGCTATGAGTGGGATGCACGACGCATGGGCGAGATGGAAGCGCTTGAACATGCGGTGATGGACCATCTGGCCGAACATCGCGTCAAGTTCGTGTTTGTGAGCACCGATCTACAAGGCAGCCTACTAGCTTCTTATCAGCGCAATCGGCTCTTGAACGAGTTCGGCTACGAACCAGGCGGTATCGATTATCTATTGCTCGGTTATCGCCCAGGCGGCGAGTTGGCACTGCGTCAAATGGCCCAGAATCTGCGCGAAGTTCTGATCTCTAGCCCATTAGGGGAAGATGTGTTGGAATCGGTAGTCGTCGCCGGAATGGATGATGACGACGAGCCTCGTCTGCAAAGCCTAAGCGACTTCTCGGCGATCATTGTATTAGCCGATGAAGCCCAAGATGTGCAGAGCTGGTTCGAGCAGATTCGCCCTGCCATAGCTAACGGGCAGCCAATGGTCTTTATCACACCAAGCGAAGCTGCACCGATCGTCCAGCCTTATATGCGCGCCGAGAATGTGTACAATCTGGCGGGACGCCAACAGGCCCTGCAGTATGAACAACAGCGCGGCAGTGCATCGAGCGACGAGGCTGCGACTGCGCTCGGACAGTTATCGTTCAGCATCGCGAGCTTTGTTGCTCTAGTCGTGCTCGGCGCACTCATCAATTGGATAGCAGCTGTGATACAACGACGGAGAAAAGCGTGACAGCAGTGATCGTTAATTCCATCGCCGTCGTGCTCACGCTCTTGGTTCTGAGCCGTATTGCTGGCGATAATCCGCTCTTCCGAGCCGCCCAATATGTCTTTGTAGGCGTGTCACTAGGCTATGCCTTTGTTGTAATCTATTTTGAAGTCTTGCGCCCAGCAATCGCCCAACTGGACTTCAGCAATCCGGCGGGAGCAAGCTTACAACTTGTGCCCTTCCTGCTTGGTTTGCTCTTGCTGCCGCGCTTAACCAACCGCCAAAACGTCTCGTGGTTGGCGAATATTCCGCTCAGCTTGATCTTCGGCGTAGGAGCGGCGCTCGCCCTAGGCGGCGCGCTCGTCGGCACGCTCTTCCCACAGTTGGTAGATAGCGCCCGACCGCTAGGCTCAAGCATCAGCGAGCAGATCGGGAATGTTGTTCTTTCGATCGGGGTGATTTTGACCCTGATGTATTTCTACTTTACGGTGCCGCGTGAAAGTGGATTGGGTCGAGTTGTCAGCGGCGGAGGTAAAATCGGACGTTGGCTGATCATTATCGCCTTCGGCTTCTTCTTCGCTGGAGCGCTTCTGACCTACCTCAATGCGCTCAACGAACGACTCCAATTCATCGTTGCGTGGGCCCAAAGTTTCTTCTAGTCGTTTGAAGCGGGGCAGATCCAGCAGCTTGGATCTGTCACCGCCTTCATGATTCGCAGCTGTACGAGAGCTAGTTAATACCCGAGGTCAGGCACGTTATGCCAAACCAGCCAGGAGCCGTCCTGATCGCCGAGATCGGCAGCGTCACAACCCGAGTCACCTTAATCGATCTAGTCGATGGCGAGTTCCGTTTGATCAGCCAAGCCGAAGCCTTTAGCACGGTCGAGCTTCCACATCAAGATGCGATGATCGCCGTGTTAGAAGCTGCCGAGCAGATCAGCGAACTGACGAGTCGTCGGCTTTTGAAAGAGGATGGTACGCTGCTCATCCCGCAAAATAAAGAGCGTGATGGTGTTGATCAGTTTGTGGCGATCACCAGCGCAAGCAACCTGCTTTCACTTGTGATCACTGCAATCGCGAGCGATCTCTCTGCGCGGAGTGCTATCCACGCCAGCCGTTCTACCTATACATCGATTTTGCAGGTTATTACGCTCGACGACGCGCCCCGCCAGCAGGTGAGCGAAAACGAGCGTTCGTGGATCGAGCGACAAGTCCAGACTTTATTGGGCCTCCAGCCAGATGCATTTATCTTGGCGGGCGGACTGGAAGGCGGCGCAAGCGACGTTCTGAAGCGCCTAGCGCATATTATCGCGTTGACTGCGACGCGCCCAAACGTCGATGCAACTGGTCACCAACGCCACGATATCGTCGTTCGCCCCGTGCTGTTTGCTGGCAACAGTGCCGCACGCGAACAGGTGCTGACCGCACTAACAGGGCGTTCGAAGCCGATTGTGGTCGATAATGTGCGCCCGAGCTTTACGCAAGACAACCTCGATCCAGCTCGCCGAGCCTTAACCGCACTCTATGAAGAGCAAGTGCTCGCCAAACAGAGCGGATTCGGTAGCTTACGGCGTACCAGCAATGTGCCGCTCAATACGGTGTGTTCCGCCCAAGGCTTGATGACACGCTTTTTGAGCGAGCAGTACGGGCGACAGCTTCTGACGCTCGATGTGGGCGCAACCAATAGCGCCGCCTATGTCTACAGCGCTGGACGCTACAGCCCAGCCGTAGTCGGCAACCTCGGCTTAGGCTATGGTCTTTCAAGTGTGATCAGCCAGCGGGGCGTGAAGTCGGTCGCCCGTTGGTTGCCCTTTGCAATCAGCGAACAAGATCTGACTCACCGTTTGTTGAATAAGCTGCTACGCCCACAAGTGCTGCCGACCACCCGCGAAGAGCTTTGGATCGAGCTGGCAGTCGCACGCGAGATCGTGGCCCATACGATCGAAGTGCTGCAAGACGAGCGGCCAAATTTTGCTTACGATATGGTGCTGCTGACCGGTTCGGTCTTCGCCCACGCGCCCCACCCGGGCATGGCGCTGCTTGCGGCGCTCGATGGTCTGCGCAGCGCACACGCGATTCGCCAACCCAAGGCAGTCAACGGTCAAGACAACCCCCATGCAGGTATGTTGCTCGATATGTATGTCGACACGCTGGGTCTGCTGGCGGCAACCGGCGCAGTCGCACCGCTCAACGGCGATGCTGCGGTAACCCTTTGCGAGCTCGACCTGCTGCGCAACACACCGCTCGCTACCTGCGTGTTTGTGCAGGGCGAAGGACGAATCGGCGATGTAGCGCTGGAAGCCGAGCTTATTCCAGTTCAGGGCAAGAGCCAGCAGATCAGCCTGCGCCATGGCGAGATCGGGCGTTTGCGCCTCAACCAGGGCCAAAAGGGTCAGCTCGTGCTACGACCCGCACCGGGCGTGCAGATCGGCTCGAACGCGCCGGGCGTCGAGATCAGCACCGATCTGGGCGCGATCGAAGGCAGCGCTTTGGGTGTTGTGATCGATGCGCGCGGCAGCTTGGTGCTCAATGAGCAAGATGTGCAGAAGCGACTTGGCTTGATCTGGAACTGGATGCAGGCACTCGGCGCGGTGCGCGGCCCAAGCCCATACACCGATCTACCGCTGCCAGTTGAAGCGCCCGTCATCACCGAGATTCAGGCCCCCGAGCCGAGCACAGTCGCAGCTGTGGAGACAGCGCAGAGCGAAGTGCTTGCTAGCGAGGTAACGAGCGAGCCTGCCAAGAAGAGAGGCTTTAGCCTGTTTGGCGGCAAGAAGAGCGAGGCCGCAAAGCCCGAGAAACCCAAGAAAGAAAAGCCCAAGAAGGAGAAGGGCAAGAAAGACAAGGGCAAGACAGGCCAAACCGTCGAGGCCGAGCAGCCCGTGGTGCAGGAGGTTCAAGCGCCTGCCAGCAGCGAAGTAGCGACGCCACCAAGCTTGATCGGCAGTTCGGAAGTGGTTACGAGCAGCGCACCACAGAAAGGCAAGCGCATCTCGCTGGACGAGCTAGCCCAGCTCGAACGGCAAAGCTCACGCCCGAGCACGCCCAGCTCGCCTGCCGCAGCCGCACCAACCAATTTGGAAGATGATCTGAACCAACTGCGTCAGAGCTTCGAGCAAGATACACCTCAACAAAAGAAGAAGGGCGGTCTATTCGGACGCAAAAAATAGCAGCTGAACGAAGCCAAGCTGCCAGAATACAAAACCCGCATTCCTGATGGTAGGAATGCGGGTTTTGGTTTTCCCGCCTTGTGAGGATTCGAGCCTTTAAGCGGGTTGGATTGTTGGGTTTTGGGCGGATCCCTAGGAGCTGGCAGCGAGCGCTTCGTTGTTGCGGGCAGCATGTTGGTAGCCGTAGGCGGACGCGCCAAAGGCCTATTTGCGGAAAAGCCCTTACCGCCAACGTTATAACAAGCGATCGAGCAGACTTGGTAACTAGTTCTCGCTGATTGTGACGCTGAGCATCTGCTCGCCGGGTTCGGTCGCAGTGTCGGGGTCGCGCAACGGAATACCGTCGACGATCTCTTGGCCTTCGATCACTTCACCAAAGATGGTGTATTGACCGTTCAGGTGGGGCGCAGCTGCAGTGGTAATGAAGAACTGCGAGCCGTTGCCATCGACATCGTTGCCGGGACGCGCCATAGCTACAATGCCGGGCCGATCGAATTGCACTTCGTCGGTAAACTCGCCCTTGATGGTATAGCCCGGGCCGCCCATACCGGTGCCGGTCGGGTCACCACCTTGGGCCATAAAGCCCTCGATGACGCGGTGCCAAGTCAGACCATCGTAGTAGCCTTCGCGCGCAAGGAAGACGAAGCTGTTAACGGTCTCGGGCGCGAGGTCGGGGCGCAGCTTAATCACAATATCGCCGCGCGGCGTTGCAATGGTAGCGATGTACTCCTTCGAGACATCAATCGTCATCGGGGGAGCTTCGTTGTATTTATTGGCTTTGGCTGCCTGTTCATCTAAAATGGCGTTGGCTTCAGCTTGGCTGGTAGCCTCAATGCTGGCCAAAGCAGCGCTGGTGCTTTCAAGCGCAACTTGGGTTTGTTCTTGCTGGCGAGCAAGCTCTTGAGGACTTGGGCGAGAAAGGAGTAAACCGAAGATCAATCCGAGGACAAGAAAGATCACTACAACCGAAATGATGATGGGTAGAAAGTTGGGAACGGACGATGCCCCTCCGTTGTTAGGGACATTTGACTTACTCATGCAGATCTTCCTCCATGCCCAGATTATGGGCAAGCTCTAAGTTTGCGATACACTGTCACACATTATACCAGACTCTTTTTTGGCAGATAGTCCTATATGCGAGAGAAAAAAGGCCTATAGAAAGCGGAAACTCCTATGCAGCAGCTACATAGGAGTTTCCGTTCACTGTCTCAACAGCGGCTTTCTAAGATCGGAATAAGGCAAACGGTTTCGCAGCTCTAGCAAATCCGCTTGCATACGTCAGCGCTCGGGCGGCTCGTTCTTTACCCCAAACAAGGCTGCTAGCGCGTCCGCCTACGGCTACCAACGTCCTGCCCGCCACCCTGAGGTGTGTCTAGCTCGCTAGCGAAGCCGCCCCCCATTACACCAAAGATTGCGCTATTACTTCGCGAAACGATCGACCGAGAAGAGGCCGATCGGATGGCGGGTTGTGCGATCGATCGCCAGATCAGCCAAAATCTCGCCGATCACACTAGCAAACTTGAAGCCGTGGCCCGAACAAGGCGAAGCGATGATCACCTGTTCGTGTTTGGGGTGGGCCGACAAGATGAAGTGGTGATCGGGCGTGGTGGTGTACATACAGGTCGCGGTTTCGAGCAGACGACCATTGGCGGCAGGCATCCATTCGGCTACGCAGTTGCGCATGCGCGCGATCTCGTCGTCGTGAACAACACGGTCGATGGTATCGGGCGTGCAGTTGTCGTCTAAGCGGAAGAAACCAACCTTGACACCGCCCTGCATATCGTCCTTATCGAAGGGGAAGCCGTAGAACTGCAAGCCGTTATCCAGTTCCCAGATGAAGATCGGGAAGCGGCTGGGCGTGAAGTATTCGTGGCTGCCGACCGGATCGAACCAATATAAAACCTGCCGTTCAGGTTGAAGCGGCAGGTTCAGATCAGCAAGCTGTTCGGGCATCCAAGCGCCAGCCGAGAGGACTAAGGTCGCAGCTTCGTAGCGGCCTTGCGGGGTTGTAACAACCACACCTTCGCCCGAACTAGCGGCTTCCCACGAGGTCACTGGCTCTTGGAAGTGGAGCTCGGCTCCATGTTTGACGGCCAATTGCTGGAAGGCGAGGATGGAATTCTCGGGGTAGATCACACCGGCCCGGGTTTCGTATAGGCCAACCGTCTCATCGCTGACGTTGAAGGTCGGAAAGCGCTTGCGCAGATCCTTGGCGTCGAGCAGTTCGTGCGGCAAACCGTATTCTTGAGCACTACGCAGGCTGCCCGCTACTGGTGCGCTCTCGGGGCGTCCGAGCATTAAGCCGCCGGTGAAACGAATGATCTCTGAGTCGCTCTGACGGTGTAGATCCTCCCATAGTTCATAGGAGCGCTGCAGCAGCGGAACATAGGCCGGATCTTCGAAATAGGCTTGACGAATAATGCGAGAACGGCCATGGCTGGAGCCATTGGAGTGAGTCGGGCCAAATCGCTCGAGTCCAAGAACCTTCTTGCCTCGTTGAGCTAACTGATAGGCCGTAGCACTGCCCATGATACCCAGCCCTAAGACTATAACATCATAGGAGTTCATGATATCCCTTTAAATATATGAAAGTGACTGTCTACCATGCGAAGGAGCTACAAACAGTCGGTTGTACTTGCTTGTGAACAAGGTCTATATGTTTGTGCGGATTGCGATGGTACACCTATTATAAAGCAAGACTTAGATGAGGCGCATCAATTCTTCTCTATATTCAACCGAAACAGCGCTCGGTAAGACAACCCGCTCAACCTGAATAAATTGTGCAAGGCGACGGATAGCGGGCGCCAAAATGGCAAGGGTGCGCTCGCGCGAACGCGACGATAAGTCTTCGATCCAAAACGATTCGATCTCAAGCGTTTGGTTCTCAAGTTGAGATTGGGAATCGAAATAGCCAATCACACGATCATCGTACAAAATCGGCAACGTATAATAGTTCCATCTATGGGGCAAGAGCTGACCCTGATGCGATACATACTCTTCAAGCTCAAACAAACGAACAATGTCGGGGCTTGTGAGCAGCTGCTCGAGCGGGGCTAGAATATTGGCTTCGTCGAGAGTGGTAGAGGCGAGCGCCTGCCAGCCCGAAGGGATAGCGCCACGCTGAAGCTCTTCGAGCAAGGGCAGGTCTTCTTGTAACACGTACCAAGGACTGCCATTGAGCTCAACGCTCACCAGCTCGCCGGCCTCCAACATATGCCCAAGCCGCGCTCGACTCTCGGCCTCGTCGACCGGACGCTCAATGTAGCGCGACCAGGTTGTGCGCCAAAGGGCCTCGTTCACCAAACCGAAGGTGCGAACTGCTTTGCGAGCAAAAAAGTCTTCTGCTTCGGCTAAGGAAGCTTCGTAGTTGTACAGCGGCGCAACCACCCGATCGCGTGGGGCGTACACCCGCTCGCTACCTTCACGATGGTGGGTCATCAAAAAGCCACTTTGCGTCAGAAAGGCCAAAGCTAAAGCCCAATTTTTGCGAAGATTGTAGTCTTGCGAGCCAAGATGATTCATCAGCATGCTTTGGCTTATGGAGCCTTCGCGTTGCACAATATGGTAAACTCGTTCAACCGTCTTGGCATGTTTCCGCAAAAAGGATTGCCAACGCGGACTCTTTTTACGACGCTGCATGGGCAAACGCCAAAAGGGCAGCTCTTCTATGGGATAGATGCAAAGCTTGCCGCCATAGTCGAAGAAACGACGTTCCTGGTAGAGCAAGTCTTGTAGATCAGCGGGATTATAGGCATGTACACGGCTCCATAAGGCAAGCTCGTGGTTGTAGGCGAGCTTACGAACCGTATCGATCTGCACGCATTGAGCGGCTCGCAAGGCTTGAGCCACGCCTTCTTTCCCGCTCCAACGTCTTCCGGGCCATAAGCCCTGATAACCTAAGATAAAACGACGGGCTATTTGGGTTTGAATGCTAAATCTCGTCATAGATTTGATAAGGATGTTTGGATGCGGAACGGCATCTGTCTCTGTTCTTCAAGCTACGAGTACGGAAGATCAATAGCTATTCCAAGATCTAGTCCTAAGGTTTCCAAAGAAGCGCAATCTGCGGTATGATCAGAACGAACAGCCTAATCGCTAGATCCCTGCTTACCTTTAAATCCGTAATCTCGAACTGATCTAAAGGCGTAGACGTTTGGGTTGAAAGGTCGTAGAAAAGAGACGAACATCGGGTGATTATCGTTTTGAACGATACGTACACTTTCCTCACAACGTACTGTTGCGAAAATACACAACAGTCTGTACGTCATAAACGATCTTGGACTCACATTTTGGTATGACGGCGATAAAAGCCGCATCCAGCACTGATAAGTCGAAAGGAAGCGTCTATGCCCCACGCTTTTTTCTCGCTCTATTCCCACGGTTTTGTGCGCGTTGCGGTCGGCGTGCCACTAGTACGGGTAGCAGATCCGCACTACAATGCAGCACAAACGCTTGAGTTAGCCAAACAGGCCTCCGAGGCTGGCGCCGCCCTAGTACTCTTCCCTGAACTGGGGATCTCGGCCTATTCGAACGACGATCTCTTCCTGCAAGATGCTCTGCTCGATGCCACCGTCGATGCTTTAGGCGGTCTCGTTGAGGCTAGTCGCGAGCTACACTCGATTCTGATTGTCGGCGCGCCCTTACGCTTCGAGAGCCGCCTTTTTAATTGCGCCGTTGCCATCTATCATGGCAAGATTCTCGCCATCACTCCCAAGACCTATCTGCCGAATTACCGCGAATTCTATGAGAAGCGTCAGTTTAGCTCGGGGCGCTCAGCGATCGCAAACGAGGTTCGCCTGTTAGGGCAAACCGTGCCCTTCGGCAGCGATATCGTGCTTCAAGCCGAAAACATCGAGCATTTCGCTATTCATATGGAGATCTGCGAAGATGTCTGGACGCCGATCCCGCCCAGCACATATGCCGCACTGGCCGGAGCAACTGTGCTCTGCAACCTGTCGGCCAGCAATATCACGATCGGCAAGGCGGAATACCGTCACAATCTCTGCGCTTCGCAGTCGGGGCGCTGTGTGGCGGCCTATCTTTACTCGGCGGCAGGACCGGGCGAGTCGACCACCGATCTGGCTTGGGACGGCCACGCTTTGATCTACGAGAATAACGAGCTGCTGGCCGAGGCAGAGCGCTTCTCTGCCACTCCTCAGCTGATCACCTCTGATATCGACCTTGAACGACTGGTGCAAGACCGCATGCGTCTGTCGAGCTTCCACGACGCTGTCAGCGAGCATCGCGAACGAGTAAGCGCTATGCGCAAGGTTCACTTCGACTTTGTGGTTCCGCCGGGCGAGTGGCCGCTGCAACGCGTAATCGAGCGCTTCCCCTATGTACCGAACAACCCAGCTGTGCGCAACGAGCGCTGTTACGAGGCTTACAACATTCAGATCCACGGCTTGATGAAGCGCCTCAACAGCACCAAACTCTCGCGGGTGATCATCGGCGTCTCGGGCGGTCTCGACTCGACCCACGCCTTGATCGTGGCGGCCCGCACGATGGATCGGCTCGGCCTACCGCGCAGCAATATTCTGGCCTACACTATGCCGGGCTTCGCCACCAGCAATATCACACTCAACAATGCCCGCGCCCTGATGAAGGCGCTGGGGGTAAGCGCCCACGAGATCGATATCCGCCCTTCGTGTTTGCAGATGCTGCGCGATATCGGGCACCCCTTCATCGATGGCCAGCCAGTCTACGACATCACCTTCGAAAACGTTCAGGCCGGCGAGCGCACCTCGCACCTCTTCCGCTTAGCCAACCTGCACAACGGTCTGGTGTTGGGGACGGGCGACCTAAGCGAGCTGGCCTTGGGTTGGGCGACCTATGGCGTGGGCGACCATATGTCGCACTACAACGTCAACGCCTCGGTGCCAAAGACCTTGATTCAGCACTTGCTGCGCTGGGTGATCGATACCAAACAGTTCGACGATGAAACCAGTGGGGTCTTGCAAAGCGTCTTAGATACAGAGATCTCGCCTGAGCTTGTGCCCGCTAGCGACGATAACAAAGATCAGCCAGCCCAAAGCACACAAGCCAAAATCGGTCCATACGAATTGCAAGATTTCAACACCTACTACATCACTCGCTACGGCTTCCGCCCCAGTAAAGTGGCCTTCTTGAGCTATCACGCTTGGAACGATCCCACTCGCGGCGCGTGGCCTGCTGGTATACGCGAAGATCAACGCAATAGTTACGACCTGCCAACCATCAAGAAGTGGCTCGAAGTCTTCCTCTTTCGCTTCTTCCAGATCAGCCAGTTC
The DNA here is from genome assembly GCA_937902315.1 of uncultured Chloroflexales bacterium. GTDB lineage: Bacteria > Chloroflexota > Chloroflexia > Chloroflexales > Chloroflexaceae > CALGUG01. The sequence continues at coordinate 133,350 of CALGUG010000044.1, read as the reverse complement.
AAACGCTCGGCCGTACCCAACGGGCCAAAAGTCGGTTCGGGCGGCTCACTCTCGCCGCGTGGCGATTGGCGCGCTCCTAGCGACTCCGAATCGGTCGTTTGGTTAGAAGAGCTGCGCCGTAACGTGCCATAAGCATAGATACTCTGAAGGGTGTGCCCAATGGAGCACACCCTTCTCAGTGAAAGAAACTATGAAACTCACGCGAAGTAGTAATCTTATCCGTTGCGCTTTAGCAAGCGTTTTGTTAAGCTGTTTATATCTGGGAAATGCCATTCTCCATCTCAATCTGGGAATAACCCCGGCGATCGCAATCTTGATTCTATTAGGGATCTTTGGCTTGTTCAATACCTTCGGACTATGGCAAGCGCAACGTTGGACTTGGCATGGCAGCCATCTGTTCGCTTTGCTCGGTATCGGATTAGGGTTAGTTAGCGTGATCGACCGTTTTCGAGGAGGTATGCTTGACCTGACAAGCGCAATGCTTTTCATCGTACTAGGAGCGATCCTCATCTACTTTGTTCGCACAAAAGATGTAAAACGTTCTCTGCGACATTAGAACTCTTAGCGCTACCTAGCGCTGGTCGAACGCACAGCGCCGAGAGTCTGATGTCTGATTGAGGATGACACCACATGCGCTTGAACAACGTGCATGCTCGCAATCGGGTACATGAAAAGCGAAGGAAAGAGGGGTCACGTTCCACACTGCCGAAGGCCAAAACATAACGTGATCAACCAGATTTGGTATCACAAGCTCTCTAAGCGGTGTTTCGAAAGGGGCTGCTAGATTGAACTACCCAGAATTACTCATAATCTTAATTGGCGCGATCGCCGTAACAATCATCGCTGAACATAAGAACTTCCAGCCACCCTTAGCCGTCGTATTGGTTGGCTTGCTCGCCTCATACCTGCCCGGACTGCACGAATTCGAACTAGAACCAGAAGTCATCTTACGGATCGTCCTACCACCTTTGCTCTTCTCGACAGCGCTCAACATCTCGCTCACCAACTTTCTTAAACGTATCAAAGCCATCAGTAACTTGGGTGTGATCTTAGTGATCGTCACCACCTTGGCAGTTGGCTTCAGCGCTTCTTGGTTCGTACCCAGCCTGTCCCTCGGTTCAGCGCTGGTACTTGGCGCGGTGATCGCCCCGCCCGACGCGGTAACAGCGGTCGCGATCGGTCGACGCCTAGGCTTGCCCAAGCGCGTAATGACCATTTTGACGGGCGAGAGTCTGGTGAACGACGCCGCTGCGCTGACCCTTTTCACCATCACGGTTGCAACTGTGGCGGGCACTCCGATCTTCATCGACAACGTTGTGCTTTTCTTCCTCTACAACGCCGGCGTCGGTGTGATTCTAGGTCTGGTCGTTGGTATCATTGTGCATTGGATCAGAGTGCGGCTACATGGGGCGGCCATCGTGACAGCCCTAGGCATCATCACACCCTTCGCAGCCTTTCTGATAGCAGAAGAGGTTCACGCCTCGGGCGTTTTGGCCGTGGTAGCAGCGGGCTTCTATCTTGGCCGACATACCTCAGAGATCCAATTCAATGCCCGCATACAAGAGAAGAACGCTTGGAGCACAATCGATGTGCTGCTCGAAACCTTTGTCTTCGCCTATATCGGCCTGCAGTTGCGCTTTGTGCTCGAGGATGCCAACCAGGGCGGCTACTCAACGCCCGAGATTCTGCTCTATTCGCTGGGCGTCTTTATGGTCATCACGCTCGTGCGACTCGTTTGGGTGGTTGGCAGCAATATAGTCAGCCACTGGAACTATAGACGAGACAAGGCCCGTTTCCCCGACAAAAAGATCCTCATCCCGCTGACTCGCCCCGAAAGCATCGTCGTATCGTGGACGGGTATGCGTGGCGTTGTAACGCTGGCAGCCGCCGCTGGTATCCCGCTGATCACAACCACAGGCCAAGCCTTCCCGGGGCGCCCCGCGATCCAAGCGATCGCCTTCTTGGTTACGGTCAGCACGCTCTTGATTCAAGGCTTGACTCTGCCGTGGTTGATTACACAGCTCCATATCGTCGATCCGCACGAGGCTGAGATCGAACAGAGCCAGCTCAACTACGCCCAACGTATCTCGCGTAAAGCAGCGGTCGAGGCTTTCCAACGCTTCTCAGTTCAATATCCGGCCTTGCAATCGCAAAATCTTATCGATAAATTCCAAGAGCAGACCTTACGCAACTACGAATTACGTCAACTTATTCAAAGCAACTCGTCGCCTGAAGAGATGCGCCATTTTATGAACATGCTGGTTTCGCTCAGCCAATACGTGGTCACAGCTCAACGCGACGCCCTCATCGCCGAACGCGACGCCGAACATATTAGTGACGATGTCTTGCGTACCGCTTTCGAGAATCTCGATCTGCAAGAAGCAGTGATTCTCAACCGTTACAAAGATCTGTTATAGGAGATCGTATGGCACGCCAACACATTTTATCCGGCTCGACCTTCGAACGCGATATCGGCTATGCGCGCGCCGTCGTCGATGGCGATTGGATCTTCGTCTCGGGCACAACCGGCTACAACTACGAGACCATGGAGCTGCCCGAAGATGTGGTGGATCAGGCCGAGCAGTGTCTGCGCAATATCGCGGCTGCGCTCGAACAGGCGGGCAGCAGCCTCGACGACGTGGTGCGGGTGCGCTACATTTTGCCGCGTCGCGAAGACTTCGAGCCTTGCTGGCCGGTCTTAAAGCGCTATCTGGGCAAAGCGCAGCCAGCGGCGACCATGATCGTAGCGGGCCTGCTCGACCCAGCTATGAAGATCGAAATCGAAGTGACAGCCAAGCGCTCAAGTGATTAGTTGAGTTCTCTGGCGTTAAGCTCCTTAGCTCAAAAGAGGCTCAAACCGCGTCCGCCTCCGGCTACCAGAGCGGCTAGCCTGCCCCTCATCCCCGGCCCTTCTCCCGCAATGCGGGAGAAGGGAGCAGGGCTATACACTCCCCAATACTCTTCTCATAGCCAAGCGATTACTTTGTTGCTTTCTGAGCTTCGGCAGAGAGGTTCAGCGCTGAACGGCGATGTTCGAAGTTGCACAATGGATGCAGCGAGCGCACAGCGAGAACGCAGCAAAAGCAGCGAAGCGCACAACAACTTGAATGGGAGGAAGACGATTTGATAGCCGTAGGCGGACGCGCTAGGCATCGAATGGAAGGAGAGGAGCACTCCGCCAACAAGCCTAGAAGCTGATTCGTTATGGAAATTGTAAAGAGAGGAGTGGTACAGATCGGCACACCACTCCTCTCCTGCATTTCGTGACTGTTTGTTGTCCCTGCCGGCTTTAATCGAGCTGGCCGAAGCGAGCGCCCAGCGCGATCAAGCGCTCTTGCAGCAGATTGACCTCAAGCTCATCGGGCAAAGTGTCGCGCTGCACCGACAGAGCCGCCGCCGTGCCGACCGCCTGACCCATGGTCATGGTCTGGCCCATGGAGCGGCAGGAGGCGTGGGCGTCGTGGGTGGCACTGAAGCAGCGCCCCGCCACCAGCAGACCTTTGACCTTCTGAGGCACCAGCGTGCCATAGGGAATGTCGTAGGTCGTACCGTCGGGCAGATAGGCCCACTCGGTGTCCATACCCGGGCGATGGTCTTCGATCGGCGCGCCACAGGCACCGATCGCATCGTCGAACTTGCGCGCGCCCAAACAGTCTTCACGCGTCAGGCGGTAGCGCCCATAGACGCGGCGGGTTTCGCGCACCCCGATCGGATGGCAGAGCCACGAAAGGTAAGCCTGCTCGAAGCCGGGCACGCGGTCGCGCAGGAAGCGAGCGTATTCAAGGGCCTGCTTGCGCCCTTCGATCTCGGCCTTGGTCAGTTGAACCGGATCAGTCGGGTCGATATCGGCCACACGCGTCATCACGGTATGGATCGAGCCGTCGTGAGTGGTAATGTGCCAACTGCCTTGGCGGCGCGGCAGAGCATAGCTGCCATCGGCGATCGCCTCATCCATGGCGGCCCACATCGCCTTCTTGCCAAAGGCCTGAGCGCGAGCGATATCTACATTCTGCATCTGAAAGGTCGTGGTGAGAGTCTGGGCCGGATCGATGTCGCCTGCGCGCTCGTAGGGCGCACCTGCGCGGAAGCAGACATCGGCATCGCCCGTGCAGTCGATGATCACACGAGCGGTCAGCTTCATGAGGCCGCGCTTGCCATCGACGATAATGCCCGTGATACGATCGCCATCCATAATCACATCGGTGCAGAAGCTGTGCATCAAAATTTGTACACCTGCTTCCAAAGCCAGCTCTTCCCACACCACACGCAGCGCGGTCGGATCGTAGGTGATGCCGCTGCCAGCGCCATAGCTGTTGGGCCGCTGAACTACCCGTCCGTAGCGGCCTAAGCCAGCCACCACATCGTCTGGAATACCGCCGACAACCTTGATCGCTTTCGATCCGGGCGTGTAGAAGCCATAGAAGGTGTCGAGTACTTGAGTGCTAGTGCCGCCCAGAAAGCCATAGCGTTCGACCAGCACGGTGCGCGCACCCGCCCGAGCTGCGGCAATAGCTGCGCAGGCTCCCGCCGAGCCCGAGCCAACCACAATCACATCGGCATCCCAGAGATGTTCAAGTTGTTTGGTGTAAATATCCATAAAAAATTACTGCTTTAACCACTCACGAACCATGCCCAGCATCACCCGACAATCTTCGCTCGGGTCGAAATGCTCTGGTTCGTGTTCGACGCCCAACACGCCCGTATAGCCTTGGCGCTGCAGCACTCGCACACACTCTTCGATCGGCACCGAGCCTTGGCCATAGACGCAGGTCTCGTGGCCGCCAGCGGCGCGCACATCCTTCAAGTGAACGGCGAAAATGTGCGGGCCAAGCTCTTCGATCGCGCGGGCCGCATTGTAGCCATGGGTGCCCCACCAACCGGTGTCGACAGCCGTACCGATCGTACCATCACCACCATCGCCGATCTGAGCCAGCACATCGGCGGGCGTTTTCTCGTTGGGGTGATTCTCGATTCCCAGCTTAACGCCATGCTCTTTCAACAGCCGAATCGTGGTGGCGCGGTCAGTGTGAAGCAGCGGAGTCGAGCCAGCCAAAACGGTCGCACCGATCGCAGCAGCCGTGCGACAAGCTTTGGCGAATTCTTCAGGGTTCTCGCCAAAACCGCCAGCGTAGCTTGTTACGCTCATGCCGTTTTCGGCCAAAATGCGCTTGGCGATCGCGATATGCTCGTCGGTCGCCCAGCGCCAGTGTAAGTGCCCGGTCCAGATATCGACTGTCTCAAAGCCCAGAGCCTTGATATCGGCGATCAGTTTGCCAAAGCGTTCGGCATAGGTTTCGATTGGGCTGAAAGCGGCATTAGTCGCATTATCGCCCTGCATCCAGCCCTCGGTCATATTGAAACCGATCTCCCGCGCCACATAGTTCGCCGTAATAAACGAAATTGGGTTCATGATCGTACATCCTCTTTCATAGAGCAGATGCGCCTTTGGCATCATAACGCTGAGCTGTGTATGGGGAACTGGTACGTACCAGCGAATGTATCATATTGCAAAGTGCTTGTCAATAGACCTTGACAAAAGGCTATTCCTTGTTAGAATAACTGGTACGTACCAGTTCTAGAAGAGAGTATCTGGCCCCTATGTCGAGTTTACAACTTGATTCAAATACCAATCTACCCCTCCATCAGCAAGTTGAACAACTCCTACGGGAACAGATCAGTTCGGGCCAATGGCCTGCTGGGAGCATGATACCTTCAGAGCGCGAATTGATGCGCAGCCTCGATGTCAGCCGAGCCACAGTTCGTCAAGCGATCGGCTCGCTCATCACCCAAGGGCTGTTGCGACGTGTACACGGGCGAGGCACCTTTGTGGCCCAAACGCGGCTTGAACAGCCAATCGGCACGCTCTACAGCTTCGCCGACCAGATCGCCTCGTTAGGTCGCTCGCTGGAAGATCGCATCGTTCAGCGCAGAAGCATCGAAGCACCAGCGGATCTCGCCCAGGCGCTCGGTATCGATAGCAAAGAATCGCTGATTCACATTCAACGCTTGCGCATCTTAGAGGGAACGCCCTTTACGCTCGATAACTTTTATCTGCCAGAGCGACTCTGCCCCGACCTGTTGCACGATCCGATCGATGGCTCGCTCTACCGGATTCTCAGCGAGCGTTACGATCTACCGCCACTTCGCGCATCAGAAACGCTCGAAGTCGCCAGCGCAGATCGTGCCCTCGCATTCTACTTGAATGTGTCGGTTGGCGCACCCTTGATGTTTATCGAACGTATCAGTTATACCCGAAACGATCTGCCCTTACACGTTGGGCGTAACTATATTCGCGGCGATATGTGCCGTTTTCATGTCGATTTATGGCGAAAGCCTGCTGCGATCGAATTGAAATCGCTCTAAGCAAACCAAAAGCAGAGCGCCTCAAGCATAGAATCCCGCAGGTTTGAACAACATCCTAATTCAAGACACTATAAACGCAAAGGGGCGTGGAATGAGTGAAATCCCAGAGGATGATTACGGACTGACAAAAGTCGCCGAGACCAGCGAGATCGCAGCGCCAGAGCTGCCATATCTGCCGCGCGATCCAAAGAGCTATCGCCCTGCCATCGGCTTAGTTGGCTGTGGCGGCATCGCGGCCCAGCACCTTGCCGCCTACCGCCATGCGGGCTACAACGTGGTAGCGCTCTGCGACCGTAACCTGCACAAAGTCGAAGAGCGACGCGCAAGTTACTACCCCGAGGCCGACATCTACACCGACTACCGCGAGCTGCTCAAACGCGACGACATCGAAGTGGTCGATCTGCTGCCCATGCCAAAAGACCGCTATCCTATTATCGAAGCTGCACTCAACGCAGGCAAGCATGTGCTCTCGCAAAAGCCCTTCGTCACCGATATCGATGCGGGCCAACGTTTGGTCGAGCTGGCCGATGCTAAGGGTGTGAAGCTAGCGGTCAACCAAAACGGACGCTGGGCGCCCCACTACTCTTACATTCGCCAAGCGATCGAGGCGGGTCTGTTGGGCGAGCTGGCCAGCGCGACGCTCACCGTGCATTGGAATCACAGCTGGATCATCGAGACCGCCTTCAACGAGATGCACGATCTGGTGCTCTACGACTTCGCCATCCACTGGTTCGATATTTTGACCTACTTCTTCCGCGATCGCCGTCCAACCAAGGTCTACGCTTCCAGCGCCCGTTCGAGCAGTCAACGCGCCAAGCCGCCCATGCTGGCCCAAGTCGCGGTCGACTACGAAGGAGCCCAAGCGACGCTGGTCTTCAACGCCGATGTGGTACACGGCCAGCAAGATCGCACCTATGTGGCTGGCTCGCGCGGCACCGCCATCAGCCTTGGGCCGAGCCTCTCCGAGCAGAGCGTCACGCTCTATACCGAAGCGGGCTACGCCATCCCCAAGCTGCAAGGCACGTGGTTCCGCGAAGGCTTCCACGGCACCATGGCCGAGCTGCTCTGCGCCATCGAAGAAGGGCGCGAGCCGATCAACAGCGCTCGTGAGAATCTGCGTAGCCTCGAACTGGCCTTCGCAGCCATCGCAAGCTCGCACACTGGGCAGCCTCAAACACCCGGAATGGTTCGACAGCTGCCGCACTAACCTGAGACGATAAACAGAAAGGCTTCAACGATGAAGATAGTTGGTATCAACTTCGATCACTTCCATATGGGCGACCTACTCGCCATGGCCGCCGAAACCGAGGGTGTTGAGATCGTCGGCCTGTGCGACGAGCAGCCAGAGCGCATGCAAGATGCCATCAAGAAATTCGGCATCAGCCAAGATCGTGTCTTTACCGATGTGCACGCCTGTCTGGAAACAACCAAGCCCGATCTGGTTATCCTCTGTCCGGCGGCGGCCCGCCACGGCGAATACGTTGAGCTGGTAGCGCCCTACAACGTGCATGTGATTGTCGAAAAACCCATGGCCGCCTCGCTGGAAGAGGCCGACCACATGATCGCCGCCATGGAGAAGACCGGCAAAAAGCTGGCGATCAACTGGCCGCTGGCTTGGTATCCACCCCACGTGACCAGTAAGCGCCTGATCGACGAAGGCGTGATCGGCGATGTGATCGAGGTGCATTTCTACGATGGCAACCGTGGTCCGCTCTGGCACGGCGCCGACAAGATCGAGCTCGAACCGACTGCCGAGCGCAAAGCTGCTAGCTGGTTCTACAAAAAAGAGCAGGGCGGCGGCTCACTGCTCGACTATCTGGGCTACGGCACAACCTTAGGGACTTGGTTCCACAACGGTAAAGCCCCCATCGAAGTCACCTGTATGGTCGATGAGCCAGCAGGCTTGGAAGTCGACGAGCACAGCATCACGATCGCTCGCTACGATGTCGGTCTCTCGAAGTTCGAGACCCGCTGGGGCACCTTCACCGACCCGTGGACTCACCAGCCCCAGCCCAAGTGTGGCTTTGTGATCGTCGGTCGCGATGGCACCATCAGCTCCTACGACTACGACAAAACGATTTTTGTCCAAACCCGCAAAAATCCCGCTGGCGAAAGCATTCCGGTCGATACGCTCGTTACGCCCTTTAGCCAGCCGATCGAATATGTTGTTCACTGCATCAAGAACGACCTGCCGATCGAAGGCCCGCTTTCGCCCAAGATCTGCCGCATTGGCCAACAGATCGTCGACACCGCAGTGCTGAGCGCTCGCGAGAAGCGCACCGTCGCTTTGTTGCCCTAAGACCATGTGGTTGAGGAGGGGGCCTGACCCCTTCCTCCCACTGAGAAAGCACTTCTTATGAGCTATAAACTCGGCGCAATGGACTATATCGTTGCTGGACGCGACGATAAGGCCACGTTCGCCCATGCAAAACGCCTCGGCTTAGCAGGCGTCGAATTCAATCTCAAACGCACTGAGTTGCGCGACAGCTCGGCCAGCCGACTAGCCAGCCTTAAAGCTGCCAAAGCCCAGAACGGCTTGGCGATCAGCGCCCTTGTGATAGGTGAGCATAACTATGGCGGCTTGGGCAGCGGCAACCAAAGCACCCGCGATGCCGCTCGCAGCGATCTCGAGCAAGCCATCGTGTGGGCCGCGGAGCTCGAGGTCGCCAATATTTTGGTGCCCTTCTTTGGCGACGGCGAACTGATCAGCGAGGCCGATATCGAGCGCGCTACCGCTGGCTTCAAAGAGCTAGCACCCCTCGCTGCTGAACGCGGTGTAACGCTCTGCTTCGAGGGCACACTGGCCGCCGGTCAAATTATCCGCATGGCCGAGCAGGTCGCCTCGCCCGCCTTCGGCTGCTATTTCGATGTCGCCAATCCAGCTTCGCGCGGCCTTGACCCTGTCACCGAATTACGTCGCCTAGGCGCTCTGGTTCGCCAAGTGCATATCAAAGAGCATAGCCCAACCCAACACAATGCGCCGCTCGGTCACGGCTTCGTCGATCACGCTGCCTGCGCCGCAGCCCTGCGCGAGATCGGCTACAGCGGCTGGCTCGTGCTCGAAACAGGCGGCGGCCTCGACGCCCTCACCGCGCGCGACATCAGCTACACCCGTCGCTTCTATTCCGGCATCGAATGGCAACAGGCTTGGCCGCGTTACGGCAACTTCTCCTACGATTTCAAGAGCGGCGAGATCGCCAAAATGGCCGAAGCTTTCAACAAAGCGGGCCTCAGCACCGTGCAGCTCGGCTTGGGCCTGCTCGACGACGCGCTCGAAAACCCCGACAAGATCAAGTCGGAGCTCGATGCCGCTGGAATCGAAATCGTCGCGCTCGCAGGCTATCGCAACTTGGTCACGCCCGACCTCAATAAGCGCCGCGCCAACATCGAATTCTTGCAGCGCTGTCTCGAAGTCGCGCCCTTGCTGGGCTGCGAAGTGGTCGCCACCGAAACCGGCACCTTCAACCCGCAGAGCGACTGGGTCGCCTCGCCCTTCAACTGGAGCAACGAAGCTTGGCAGACATTCCAAGATGCCTTGCACCAACTTTTGTCGGTCGCCGAGCAGCACGGCTCGATCCTTGCGCTCGAAGGTTATGTCAACAATGTATTGATCACGCACTCGCATTTGGAGCGCATCTTCCACGAATTCCCAACTCGCCACCTCCAAGCCGTGCTCGATCCCTACAACTATATCTCGGCCCATCTGCTGCCGAGCATCGACACAACCATCGATACTTTCTTCAAACGCTTCGAGCACCGTTTTGTGCTGGCCCACCTCAAAGATGTGGGCGCAGAAGGTGCCGAAGTCGACACACCCGAATTCGGGCTGGGCGTCTTCCCGCAAGAGCGCTACATCCGCTTCCTGCGCGAGCAACGCCCCGATCTCGCGCTGATTATGGAGCATCTGCCCTTCGAGCATGTGGGCGATGTCAAGCAGCGCATCGCATCGATTATTCAGAAGCTAGACTAGGAGTATCCTTTCGTGACAATCGACCCACAACCGGCATTTGACTTTTTCGATGGCGCTCAGCGCATCCTCGACCGTATTCGCAGCACCCAGACCGAAGCGCTGCTGCAGGCCGCCCAGATCTGCGCTGATTCGATCAGCAAAGGCGGTTTGGTGCATCTCTTCGGCACGGGGCACTCGCGCATTCCGGTCGAAGAGATCTACCCACGCCACGGCAGCTTCCCCGGCTTTCACCCGATCGTCGAGCTGTCGCTGACCCACCACACCCAAGTTGTGGGCGCCAACGGCCAGCGCCAAGCCATGTATATCGAGAAGCTGGAAGGCTTCGGCGAGGTCATTCTGCGCAACTTTATCTTCGGCCCCCACGATAGCTTTATGGTCTTCTCCAATAGCGGTGTGAACGGCGTCATCATCGATGTCGCCCTAGGTGCGAAGAAGCGCGGCATGCCCGTGATCGGTGTGTTGTCTGTGGAACACTGTGCGGCCTCGCCTGCCAAGCACAGTTCGGGTAAGAAACTGAGCGATATCGCCGATGTGGTGCTCGATAACTGCTCGCCCGCTGGCGACGCCATGGTCACAGTCGAAGGTCTGGCTGAGCCGGTCGGTCCCGGCTCGACCATCGGCTATGCCGTGCTGGTCAACGCTCTCAAGAGCTTGGTTGCCGCCGAGCTAACCAAACGTGGCCAGCCGCCCTTGGTGCTCACCAGCAGTGTTTTAGTGGGGAGCGAGCGCTCCGCCGAGCTCTTCGACCAGAGCTACGACGACTATCGCGCTCGTATCGCTCAGGTCTATAGCGGCAAACCGCGCTACAACAACGAGGATTAAGTTGGTATGCAACGCCTAGCCGAGCAAAGCATTATTGTGACAGCCGCAGCCAGCGGCATCGGACGCGCTGTCGCCCTGCGTTGCGCCGCCGAAGGCGCGTTTGTAAGCGCGATCGACCGCAACGAAGAGGGCTTGCAGCAAACAGCCGAGCTGATCCGCGCCCAAGGTGGCACGCTCCAAACCATCGTCTGCGACGTTACCAAGCCCGATCAGGTCGAAAGCGCCGTCAAGCAGGCGGCTGAATGGCAAGGCGGGCGCCTCGACGGTCTGTTTAACGGTGTAGGTTTGAGCGGCAGACGTTGGGGCGATGGCCCTGTCGATATCTGCACCGAAGAGGGTTGGGACTATGTGCTCAACAACAACCTCAAAAGCATGTTCTTGGTCTGCAAATATGCAGTTCCATGGCTCTTAAAAACTCGCGGTGCGATCGTTAATCTTTCGTCGGTTTTGGGCATAGTGGGCGGCGATGCCGACTTCGCGACCCACGCCTACGCCGCTTCCAAAGCAGGTATCATCGGCCTCTCGCGCTCTATGGCGGCCTATTACGCCAACCAAGGTCTGCGCGTAAATGTGGTAGCCCCCGGCCTGATCGCCACCCCGATGAGCCAGCGTGCCCAAAACGATCCTCATATTCAAGAGCGTTTAAGCGACTTGCAACCGCTCACTGGTCAGATGGGCCAGCCCGAAGATATCGCTGGTGCTGTTGTCTATCTGCTTTCTTGTGATGCCCGTTTTGTAACTGGAGTTGTCTTGCCCGTCGATGGCGGCTGGACGGTGAAATAGGAAAGACCATGGCGTTTATACGAACTGTTTGCGGCGATATCGCCCCCGAAAACTTGGGGATCACGCTCTATCACGAACATCTGCTCACGCGCCCGCCCGCGCATGTGAGCGATCCCGACTTCTTGATGGATAGCGAAGATGTCGCCATTAACGAGATCAAGCTGTTTGCTGCCCAAGGCGGGCGCGCCATCGTCGAGATGACTCCCCCAGACTATGGCCGTAATCACTACGGCCTGCAACGTCTCTCTCAAGCAACTGGTGTGCATATTATCGCGGTCACTGGCCGAATCAAAGAGCATTTCAGCGGCCCCTTAATGACAGAATGGAGCATCGATCAGCTCGCCGAACAAATGCAGCGCGATATCGAAATCGGCATCGATGGAAGTGCGATTCGAGCTGGCATTCTCAAGGCTGGTTCCAGCCTCAACACCATTACCCCAGCCGAAGAGCGCGTCTTTCGAGCCGTCGCGCGGGTTCATCTCGCTACAGGCGCGCCGATCGCAACCCACACCGAATCCGGCACTATGGGGCTCGAACAAGTCGCCCTCTTGACCTCCGAAGGAGTGCCAAGCGAGCGCATCATCATCGGCCATGTCGACCATAAACTCGATTGGGACTACCATCTCGCGCTCTTGGAGACGGGAGTCACAATCGGATACGACCAGATCGGCAAAGAGAAGTATGCCCCCGACAGCCAACGCGCCGCCTTTGTAGCGCGCGTGGTCGCAGCAGGCTACAGCAAACAACTGCTGCTCTCGGGCGACATCGCACGGCGTTCCAATTGGCCAAGCTACCAACCAAACGGTGGGCCAGGTCTCGCCCACATCCTCGGTAGTTTCGTTCCCATGTTACGCAACGAAGGCTTGGATAACGCCACAATCGAGCAGATCTTGGTCCATAATCCAGCGCGCCTCCTCGCCTTTTCCTGAGGCGGGCACCTACCCCCTGTTCCGAGCAGTGTCTAGGTACACCGCTCGTTCACATAGAAAAACCCCGTGCAGCTCGAACTGCACGGGGTGTTTTCATCTACGTACTAGCAAATCCGCTTGAACACTTCAAAGCTATGGCGACGAGGTCTCTTCCTCACAGAAGGCTTTGACCGCGTCCGCCTACGGCTACCAACATCCCACCCACCGAAATGGGCTGCTAGCTGTGCGCCGAATGCCCTGACAAGCCAACGATACAAACGGACTTCATATACCTACACAAGGCTTACTTATACCAAATCCGTTTAAAGGCTTTGTGTTCTTGCGATGCAGAAAAACGAAAAACCGGGGAAAGAATTGTGAGAGATTTCGCGCTGACGCGCGAAATCTCTCACAACAAGAATAGTCAAGTTCCACTCTGCCGAAAGCCAAATAGAAAGTAATCAAGCAGATTTGGTATCAGACCAATTCCTCGACTGGCTCTTCGGAAGAGTCTTCCTGTTCGATCTCGCGCTGTGTGCGCAGACGCAACAGGCCATCGACTTCGTCAACCACCACCGTATCGCCCGCCTTAAAGCGACCGTTCAGCAAGCCTTCAGCCAACGGATCTTCGATCAAGTTGGTGATGATGCGGCGCAGCGGTCGAGCACCGAAGGCCGGGTCGTAACCCCGTTTGCCGATCAGATCCATCGCACCATCCGAAACCTGCAGTGTGATCTGGTGTTCAGCCAGCTGCTGCTGAACACGCTTGAGCTGGATGTTCGAGATCTGACGGATCTCATCCATCGTCAAGGCGTGGAAGATGATGGTCGCATCGATACGGTTCAGGAACTCTGGGCGGAAGTGTCGCTTCAGCTCTTCGTTCACCTTGGTGCGCACATCGTTGTTATCGATGTCGCTCGAACCGCCAAAACCGATGCGCGAAGCCCGTCGGATCAGCTCGGTACCCAAGTTGCTGGTCATAATGATGATCGTATTGCGGAAGTCGACCTTGCGGCCCTTTCCGTCGGTCAAGTGACCATCTTCAAGCACCTGCAACAATAGGTTGAAAGCATCGGGGTGGGCCTTCTCGATCTCGTCGAATAGCACCACACTATAGGGCTTGCGTCGTACAGCATCGGTGAGCTGACCGCCCTCGCCATAGCCAACATAGCCGGGAGGCGAGCCGACCAAACGGCTGGTGGTATGTCGCTCTTGGAATTCGCTCATATCGATCTTGATAAGCGCGTCTTCCGAACCGAACATAAACTCAGCCAAGGTCTTGGCAAGCTCGGTCTTACCCACACCAGTCGGGCCAAGGAAGATAAAGCTACCGATCGGGCGCTTAGGATCTTTCAAACCAGCGCGAGCGCGGCGCACCGCTTTAGCTGTGGTAACAATCGCCTCTTCTTGACCCACGATGCGCGAGTGCAAGACAGACTCCATCTGGAGCAAGCGCTCGGTCTCATCGCCTTTGAGGCGCGTAACCGGAATGCCAGTCCACATACCAACCACTTCGGCGATGTCTTCCTCGGTTACATAGGGCGGATCGATCGGCTTGTCGTCGCCGTTTTCCATCTTCATCTCGCTCTCGATCTTATCGATGCGAGCTTGCATACGTTCTTCACGGTCGCGCAAATCGGCAGCCAAGCTGTATTGCTGATCTTCGATCGCGGCTTCCTTCTCTTTGCGTAGCGCTTCGAGGCCACGGAGCGCATCGCGTAGCTTTGGTGGCGTCGCGCTGCGATACATACGTACGCGGCTGGCCGCTTCGTCGATCAAGTCGATCGCTTTATCGGGCAGGAAGCGGTCGGGCACATAGCGCGCCGAGAGCACTGCGGCAGCCCGAATAGCCTCATCGCTGATCTGCAATTGATGGAAATCTTCATAGCGGCTCTTGACACCGCGCAAAATCAAAATGGTATCCTCAACCGATGGCTCATCGACCATCACTGGTTGGAAACGGCGCTCTAAAGCGGCATCGCGCTCAATATACTTGCGATATTCGTCGAGCGTTGTTGCACCGATCGTTTGGAGTTCACCACGGCTGAGGGCCGGCTTGAGGATGTTTGCTGCATCCAAGGTACCTTCCGCCCCACCCGCACCGATAATGGTGTGGAACTCGTCGATAAATAAGATACAACGCGTCTCACGAATCTCATCAACTACTCGCTTGAGACGTTCTTCAAATTGACCGCGATATTTAGTGCCTGCTACAAGAGCACCCATATCAAGCGTTACAACTCGCTTGCCTTTAATGCTATCGGGAACATCGCCCTGTACGATACGCTGGGCTAAGCCTTCAACGATAGCGGTCTTTCCAACGCCCGGTTCGCCAATCAGGGCAGGATTATTCTTGGTACGGCGCGACAAAATCTGAATAACGCGCTCTAATTCGTTTTGGCGACCGATCATTGGGTCGAGATGGCCTGCTTCGGCGCGTTCCGTGAGGTCGGTGCCCAGTGCATCCAAGTAGGGTGTTTTGCTCTGACGTTGTGTTTGTGGAGCTGCCGCAGGACGTTCGCCGCTCGGGCCCATCCCGTGGCGCATCACACGAAGCACTTGGTTGCGCACTTGCTCAAGGCTCACGCCCATAATATCAAGCACGCCTGTAGCTACACCTTCGCCATTCCGCACTAGACCAAGCAACAGGTGCTCTGCGCCAATATAGTGATGATTGAGGCGCTTGGCTTCCTCAATCGCATATTCAATAACTTTCTTTGCGCGAGCAGTGAGATCCTGATCTCCTCGATGTGGACCTTCACCCACGCCCACGATGAACTCAACGGCACTTCTGGCTTGCGGCAGTTTAATACCAAGTTCATCAAGGACGCGCGCCGAGATACTCTCTCCCTCGCGGATGATTCCAAGCAAGATATGCTCTGTGCCTACATACGGATGGTTGAAGGCACGTGCTTCTTCGGTTGCCAGTTGGAGCACCTGCTTTGCCCGCTTGGTAAACTTATCGTAAAGTCTATCCGACATACGTTTTCTCCGTTCAGCGCTCATCCCGTGGAGGAACAGCTACACGTCCATGGCTCTTGGCCTAGTAAGTACAAGCTGTATCCCCGCCAGAATCTCCTCTTGCTGCTAGTAAGATACTGCCCTTTAGTGACAAATGAGCAATCAGCGCTCTCGCAGATTGCTCATTAAACCTTCCATCGACTCATATCAAGGGCTTTATGACGCGTCGGGATCTTGATCTTGGTTTTGATCTTGATCTTGATCTTCGACAGCATCTTCCGTTGAAGGAGTCAGGTCAGCATCTTCTTGCGCTGCACGCAGGCTCAATCCCATCCGTTTTCTGGCTGGGTCTATACGGATAATGCGGGCCTGCACCACATCACCTTCCTTAACAGCATCTCGAGGATGCTGTAGTCGGCTATCACCAAGTTCTGATACATGAATTAAGCCTTCGATGCCATCTTCGATGCGTACAAAAGCACCAAATGAAGCTAGTTGGGTAATGGTACCTTCCACCATTTGACCCAGTTGATAGCGCTCTTGCACGGTGGACCAAGGCTCGGGTTGCGTTCGTTTAATCGAAAGAGCGATTCGTTTCCGATCGTTGTCGATACTCAATACATAAACTTGGACGCGATCTGCGACTTTGACGATCTCACTGGGGTGCTTGACGCGGCTCCACGATAATTCGGAAAGATGGACAAGCCCATCGGCACCGCCAATATCTACAAACGCACCAAAATCACATACCGAACTGATTACACCAGGCCAGATATCCCCTTCTTTCAGGGAGGTCAACAACTCATCTTTACGCTCTTCGCGTACTTCTTGAGCTGCCTGTCGCTCTGAAAGAATCAGACGATTCCGATTTCGGTTAATCTCAATGACTTTCAGAGACAAGGACTGATTGACCATTTTAGCCATATCAGACTGTTTTTGTGTCTCTGGGCCACGGCTAATGCCAGTGACCTGGGAAGAGGGCACAAAGCCCCGAACCCCATCAAGATTAACCAGCAAACCACCTTTATTATAGTTGACGACTTTTGCTTGAATCACTTCGCTACGTTCGTAGCTCTGTTGCAATTGACGCCAACTGCGTTCTTGACGTGCTTTGTCTACCGACAAAATAGCACGGCCCTCTTTGTCTTCCGACTGGACAACGAATACAAGGATTTCATCACCAGGTTTGAGTTTGAGCCGTTCTTCGAGAGACAGCGATTGCATCTCGCGCGCTGGGACGACACCTTCGGCCTTTGAACCGATATCAACGATCAACTCGTCTTTTTCGGCCCGTACAATCTTTCCATCTACGGCATCGCCGTATTGGAGATTGCGATAGGCATGAGCGGGATCACTGAGGAATTGCTCCATAAGGAGGCGATCTTCCTCTTCTGCGCTCAACGGCGTCTCCCCCGATGGCTCATCGGCGTGTGGGTCTTGTCTTGTTTCGTCTTCTGGATCAGTAATTGCGAGTTGTTGCTCGTCCATGCGCGATCCTCGGAGCAGAAGGTCCCCATGAGGGAAAGGTGCGCCTGGTAACCTTGGGTTCATTATACGTCGTTCATGTGTAAAACGCAAGGGTTTCACATCGACGCGGAACCTACCAGAACGTCTAGTTTCTCCTCATTGAGCATGTTTTATACCTAGATTTTAATACGTAAAGGTGTCCTTTGTCCTGTTTCGTACTAGTACCTGATTCTAAGCATGTGCAGAAGCACTGAAAGCATATGCATGGCAGAGAGAGTCCTTTTATGGCATTGGCATGCATATATTGCTTTCTCCTAACTCCAAAAGCTATGCCAAGGTTTGTTAAGATCGATCTCCCTTTATTCAATCGGTATGAGGCGTCGTGAAACAGCTCATACATAATAAACGATTGAAATATAAACTATTATACTCGTCAAATCAATCTTAAAGTGTAAATAAAACGCTAAAAAAGCGTACTATCTCAGACTTTTGGGCAAACTAAGCTACCCTTATGGCTGCATTGTTCATTATGGCGCCTTATCGTATACTACAAACAGCTTCTTCGTTGTAGACGAGAACTGAAATCGCCCCCGCATCGTTCTCTTAGCCTGTGAGGCGACTAGACCGCTCGTGGCGTGCAAAAAAGACGAGGTAGTTTGGCTAAGAGAGTGAGCCTTTAGTATGTCTATTCGTTGTCTGAATAAGGAGCCTTACGGTGCTACTTGCAGATTCACTTGATAAACCTTTATCGAGCGTTCCTATTGTTCTCACCATCGGCGTGTTCGATGGCGTTCATTTAGGCCATCAGCGCCTTATCACGACTGCAGTCGAGCGAGCCGCGAGTTTAGGCTATGCCAGCGCAGTAATCACCTTCGATCCGCATCCCAACACGGTCATTAGGCCAGACAATCCGATTCCGCTGCTTTCGAGCATTGAAGAGCGCAGCAAACTGATCGAAGCCTTAGGCGCAGATATTCTGGTTGTGGCACCCTTCAACCGCGAGGTTATGTCGACCCCTGCGGAGGACTACATGCGCCAGATCAAACACGCCCTGCCGCTCAAAGAGCTGTGGATCGGTCACGACTTCGCGCTGGGGCGACGCCGCGAGGGCAACTTCGCTCGCCTAAGCGAGATCGGCCAAGAATTGGGCTACAGCGTGGGAACAGTGGCACAGGTCTTGACCGGGGATCAAGTCATAAGCTCATCGCGTATCCGTGAAACCTTGCAAGCCGGCCAAGTAGCCGACGTAGTGCCGCTCTTAGGCCACTTCTATTGGTTAGAGGGCAAAATCATCCAAGGAGATCAGCGCGGGCGCACGATCGGCTTCCCAACCGCCAATTTCTCCATTGCCGAAAACCATATCTTGCCTGCAGATGGTGTGTATGCCTGTTATGTGACGGTCGATGGGCAGCGTCACCAAGCCGTTACCAACATTGGCAAACGCCCAACCTTTGATGGCTTAAAACGCACTGTTGAAGCGCACCTGCTCGATTTTGATGGCGATTTATACGGCAAAGTGCTTCGGCTTGAGTTTATCGATCGCATTCGCAACGAACAGCGTTTTGCGGGGATCGATGCGTTGATCGCCCAAATCAGAAAGGATGTAGAGACAGCGCGAGAGATATTTGCTCGACAAACCCAATAGAACAGCGTAGTGGCTCAAGTCGCAGAGAAGCGTGCTGAACCTATTCAGCTTATAGCGCCTTATCTGCGACCTGCCCTCTTCCCTATCCATCCCAATGGGACGCCTTTGATGCTCAAACGTTCACTTTGAAGTCGAATAGTTTGAACGCAGATAGCGGCCCCAGCCTTCCTCATTTTCCCCATAGCTGCTCTCCATAATGCTCCTTAGCGAAACAGATTCATAACATTTTTGTTATTTGCCAAGGAATTTCAGGCTGCCTCTAGAGGGTTTTTTCGCCGTGGTTTCTTAAGAAACATTTAAAAAATTCCGCATTTGTAAGCGATCTTTACACCTATTTGGCTGACCCCAAATGGCCTAGTCGCTGCTAGACCATAGTCATGGTTACGTAACATACTGTTTAATGTTATATTACAATTGTATTATATGAGAATTTCAAGGAGAGGGTCAGCCAGATCCCTAGGAGGCTAGAATGTTCGCCAGTACTTCGATTACAGACACAACATGGCGGCTACTGTGGGCACACACAGCGCATCTTGTTATAAATGAGTTACCGGAAAGCGCCTCGACCGAGCGTGTATCAGCAGGGCTCGGCTGGGGGATCCGCCGCAAAGACAATCCGCGCCAAGCGATTTTGATCCACCCCACCGCAAACCAGCGCGAGGTTGGAGATCTTTCGTTGACGGTACTGGGCCAAGGCACGCAGGTCATTCCGCGCGCCGGCCGAAGCTATACCGACTATATCGAGATGGTTGTCGATGCGGCTGAGGCAGCTCAACGATACTACTTATGCTAATTGGCTTTCTCCTTAAACCATATAAAGGGCTGCTTGGTCGCAAGCAGCTCTTTTTATTTAGCCCTCGCCGCGCACAAAATCTCTCAACTGTTCGGTCGCATATCAAGCCTGTGCCGTGTATGGCCTTGGCGGCAAGGTCGCAAAGCCCAAGCAGGCTGCTAGCGCGTCCGCCTACGGCTACAAACAGCCTCTCCAAAACAACGAGCTTCTAGCTGTATCGAAGCCGCCCCCAAAACACAAGCAAAACACGTTACGTTCTAGACTGCCGAAGGGCAAGCAAAAATAAGCCGATCAAGTAGATCGAGGATGGGCGCTGAAGGCAGCGAAACGCAACGATTGAAGCAGCGATCGCAGCGATAGCTGCGCAATGGCAGCCGCTCTGGGTGGTTGAGCATTTGGTAGCCGTAGGCGGACGCGCTTGGGAACGAATGGAGGGTACATCTGCTTCCGCCTAAATCGTCGCTCTACTAGAAGACCCGACTGTTGGGTGAACAGTCGGGTCGTTGTTTGGCTGATCGGCAAGCGCTTATTGTTTATTGATCCAGGCGAGCAGTTCGGCGCGCT
Organism: uncultured Chloroflexales bacterium; assembly: GCA_937902315.1. GTDB lineage: Bacteria > Chloroflexota > Chloroflexia > Chloroflexales > Chloroflexaceae > CALGUG01. Next base: position 113,074 of record CALGUG010000044.1, on the reverse strand, counting down.
CGCTGGCATCGGGCTTCAATTCGAGGTAGCGCTCGAAGGCGGCAATCGCATCTTGAGTCTTGCCGAGGCGGCGCAGCGCTAGGCCCATACCGTAATAGGCGCGGGCTTCGTTGGGATCGAGGCTGGCGGCGTATTTGTAGTTGGCGTAGGCGCGCCAGTCTTCGTTGATCTTGTAGCGCAGCGAACCCGCCCGCAGGAAGATCTCGATGCGGCTATCGTCGATTTGCGAAGCTGCGTTGTAGTTTTCGAGGGCCGCCAAGATCTCGGAGCGCTTATCGTAGAGAGCGGCGCGGCGCAAGTAGGCATCGACCAGCGTGGGGTCGAGCGAGAGCACGCTATCGTAGGTCGCAAGGGCATTATCGATATCGTTGATCTTCTCGTAAAGGCCAGCGACCCGCATCAGATTGGCGACATCGTTGGGTGCAAGCTGCCGCATGGCCTCGATGTTGGCACGGGCCTGATCGAGGTTGGCTTGGCTGGCTTGGGTGTCGCCCGCGTAGATCGAAGCACGCAAGGTATAGATCTCGATACTATCGGGGTTGATCTTGCTGGCTTGATCGAGATCGGCAATGGCGGCTTGAGTGTCACCCAAGCTGATGTAGATGCGAGCGCGCCCTAAAAGGGCATCGATCAAGCTAGGATCGATCGCAAGCGCCGCGCTCCAGTCGTCTAGAGCGGCTTGATAGTTGCCTTGGTTGCGATACCAGCGGGCACGCGCCTGCAAGGTCGAGACATCGTTCGGTTTGAGGTTGACGGCGCGGTTGTAGTCGTATTCGGCCAGCTCAGTGCGCCCTTGCTGTTCGTAGATACGAGCACGAGCCAAGAGCGACGAAACATCGTCACGGCGCAGAATCAGGGCTTTGCTCAGATCTTGAAGGGCGAGATCGCTCTCACCTTTGGCGATGTAGACACGGGCGCGGCTTGAATAGACGCGCGCATTTTGGGGGTCGAGATCTTGAGCCACTTGCAGGTCGCGCAGGGCTTCGCTGAACTGAAGCTGTTCGCCATAGATCTGGCCGCGCTGAATGAAGGCTTCGATCAGGTTGGGGTTAAGCGAAATGGCTTGGCCCAAGTCTTCGAGAGCGGCGCTAGCATCGCCCTTTTGGCGATAGGCACGCCCGCGCTCTAGGTAGATCTGCCCAAAGCTGGATTGGCGCTTGATGGCTTGGCTATAGGCTTCGATCGCTTGGTCGTACTGCTGACGCGCCAAGTTGATGTCGCCGCGCACACGGTATGGCTCGGCGTTGGCAGGATCGAGCGTAATGGCGCGAGCGATGTCGCTATCGGCTTCGTCGTAGCGCATCTGCTTGCTGTAGATGCGAGCGCGAGCGATATAGGCGCTAACCGCCAGTTGCGAGCCGGGATTAACGCTGATGGCGCGATCGAGATCTTTAAGCGCTTCGTCGAGCTTGTTCTTTTGCGAGGAGAGCGACCAGGCGCGGTTGATCAGGCCCTCTTGCAGCCAAAAGCCATCGGAAGCGGCGTAATCGGCTTCGGCCAGCTCGATCACACGGCTGAAATCAGCGTAGGCAATCTCGAACTGGTCGAGACGCATATGAACCAACCCAAGGCCGTTGTGGGAATGGATGCGCCTCGGGTTGATTTCGATGGCGCGTTGATACTCTTGGATCGCACGTTGGTAGTCACGTTTACCGTCACGTCGGTCGGCGAATATGCCAGCGATTTGCTCGTGGTAAGCCGGATTGTCGGGATCGTGTTGGATGGCCAGTTCGAGATCGTCGACTGCACTTTGATAGTTGCGCGCCATTAGGTGAGCTTCAGCACGGCGCGCAAAGATCTCGCTGTTCGATGGTTCGAGCTCGGCGGCCTTGTCGAAGTCGGCGATCGAACGTTGCAGCAATTGACGCTCGCTCAGCTCAGAGGGCTTGCCCGAGGCGGCGTACTGGCTGTAGAGCAGGCCGCGCTGCATCAAGAGTGCGACTTCTTTGGGGTTGGCTTTGATGCCAGAGCCGAGTTGGTTGATGGCTGTCTGATAGTCGCCCGCTTCCGCCACCAAGCGACTGCGCAAGATATAGGCTTCGACCAGATGGCGATCTTGTTCAAGCGCCATACTTAAATCGGCGATCGCTCCTTCGTTGTCGCCCATTTTATTGGCGAGCATACCGCGCGAATAGTAGGCAGTAGCGCTGTTATCGGGTTCGAGTTCAATGTAACGGGTATAGTCTTGATAAGCTAATTCGTACTCACCGATCTGTTCGTAGGCGCTAGCACGGCTAATGGTTGCATGCGAGTCGAACGAATAGAAGAGGGTCGCCCAGTTATACATTGGGATAGCTTCCTCATATTGTCCAACACGCAAGCGCGCGTCGCCACGTTCGTGAAAGAACGTAGCGACGCGGCGACTGGCGGCCCACAAAACAAAAATGAGTAGCAGGCTGAACAAGATCACCAGTAGCACAACCGAAATAGTACGCCCTTTACTGCGCAGAGGGTCGGCCGTAAAGCTCTTCCCCTCTACAACATAGACCGGTTTCGTTTTTATGGGTTTCGAATCTGTGCTCATGGTGGTCTGATCTCCGAACAAGCCCTAGAGCTTGTTTTTATGTTCACTCGCACGCACTTCAGCGACGAGGTTCTTTACGTCCTGAGCGCGAGAGCGGGGACAGATAAGCAAGACATCATCGGTGTCGACGATGATAAGGTCTTCCACATCGATGGTGGCGACAATGCGCTTACGGGGGCTAAAGATCAATGAATTCTTGGTCTCTAGGCCGATATGAGGGCCTACGACCGCATTGCCTTGTTGATCGTGCGGCAATACATCGGCCAAGGCCGACCAGTCGCCAACATCGCTCCAGCCGATATCGACTGGGATAACGGCGGCCAGTTGGGTTTTTTCCATCACAGCGACGTCGATGGCTATATTCGTAATGTTAGGCCAAACGGTGTTAAGCACTTCATTTGCTTCGGGTGTTCCGCTTGCGAGATCGATTTGGGCAAGCTGAGCGACCATATCGGGCTGGAAGAGGGCCAATTGCTCCAGCAAGACATCGGCTCGCCAGATGAAGATACCAGCGTTCCAGTCGTATTCGCCGCTCGCCACATAGCTTTCGGCGCGAGCACGGTCGGGTTTTTCAACAAAAGCAGCCACCGAGTAAGCTTCGAAATTGCTTAAGTCGGCCAGCTTTTCGCCACGGTGAATATAGCCATAGCCGGTACTCGGCTCACGGGGGGCGATACCCAAGGTTACCAACTTGCCACTACGAGCGATTTCGCTGGCGGAGGCGAGGGCGGCACAGAAGACTTCGGCGCGCTCGATGCTGTGGTCGGCGCTTAGCACAGCCATCACCGCCTCGGGATCGCGCTTGCGCAATTGAAGCGCCGCATAGCCGATACAAGGGGCAGTGCCGCGTCCGACCGGTTCGATCAAGATGTTTTCACGCGGCACATCGGGCAACTGTTCAGCCACAACATCAGCGTAGGCTTCACCAGTTGCAATATAGATTTTATCTGCTGAGATCAGCGGCAGCACCCGATCGACCGTCTCTTGAAGCATGGTGCGCTCTGAACGCAGCGCTAAGAACTGCTTAGGCATCGCACTTCGGCTGTAGGGCCAGAGTCGAGTTCCGCTACCACCAGCAAGAATGAGTGCATACATTGATATTCTGACCTTTCACATTGCAGGACTTATCCAAATGCTCTACGAGCAAAGACAACTTTAAACGATTTTAGGCATAGAGTCCATGACAATGTGTTCAACCCTCATCAAAAAGCCGTATAGTCTCCTTGATCTTAGTTCGGTGCGCGGGTCGCGACGCCGTCGATAACCTCAACCGGACGGGTCAACCACTTGTGCTCGTTGATGGTCCAGAGCGCTTGCGCTTTAACCCAAGTCATATAGTAGGTGACTAACACATAGATCGGCAGGATCAAAATATCGCGTGGTACACGGCGCAAATGGGGCAGAACTTTGATGCCACGACTGAGATGCAACCAAATTAAGAGTGCAATAACAAGCTTCCAGTGGCCTAAGAAGAGTGCAGTGAAAAAGACAAAAGGCCCTACCATGAGGGTGAATGGCGAAATCGTTTTGTCAATCAAGACCATGGCAAGGTATGGGTGCTTCCAGACCCAGCCCTGCCAGAGCGCACGCAGATCAGAGCGGAAGGTATTGCGAGCCCAACGGATACGCTGTTTGACGAAGCCTTCAAAGGTCGGCTTAAAGGTCGAGTAGACTCGCGCATTGAGCTGATTCCAGGTGGCATAGCCCGATTGCAGCACCAAGCAGGTGTAGCGCTTATCGTCGCCGCTCATACAGGGGCGACCATTGAAGGTCTCGTTCAGGAAGGGCTCTTCTAGCTCCTGAAGCAACTTGGTTCGATAGGCGGCGGTACGTCCCGAGAGGCAGCTTACAGCCCGACCGATGATCGTACTAGCTGGCACCTCATCGTGGTAACGAATATCGAGATAGTAGTCGGCGATGCGTTCCCACAGAAAGGCGCGCTCGCCATCGCTGGGGTACATAATCTGGCGGGTACCAACGCCACCAACAGATGGATCTGCAAAAGGCATCATGATCTTGGCGAGCACATCTGGCTCCCAGATCACATCGCTGTCAACCAATACCACAATGTCGGTCGTAGAAGCGGCGACGCCCATCGCCAGAGCGGGGCGTTTGCCTGGTTTATTAATCATCATCACATCGACGCCTCGGTCGCTGTATTCAGCAGCGATCTCAGCGCAGACCTGGTCGGTTACATCGACTACTGCGATGATACGATCGGGCTTATTGGCGATCCAGGACTCAATGGCGCGCCGAAATAGCACTGGATCTTCTTTATAGACAGGCGTGATGATAGTAGCAGTACAACGAAAATCATTTTCGACTGGCTGATACATCAAGGCAGGTATCTTCTTTGCCAGCCAAAAACCCCATCGGACAAAACCCAAAATTCCGATGGGAATAAGTGCAGGGACAGACATTATTACAGTAACAAAAGACTGCAAGAGATCGTTCATGATCCAACCTATCACGTTAGGGCATTATTCTCAGTTATCGCCTCACATAACGAATAACGTCACTAACACTGAAAGAGCGTTTCGCAAGATGGCGTCGGCATTGGACACTCTTTTGGCTATGGGCTCTATAGTTTTCTCTACTAAAAGCCGACGTGCATGAACCGACACTTCCCTGATACACAGCAGAGTGTCAGTTCACGCACGGCGCACAATGCCATTATTTTTAGAGAACAGCAGGTTCGTTAACGGCCCTGAGGGTCTCACCTTTGCGAGCCGCCTCAAGCGCATCGTCGATCAGGTGAGGGGCGACCACAGCCGGAACACGGGCTTCAAGCCGATTGTTGGTCTCGATGGTCGCTTCAAGCATCAGATGTTCAAAACCGTTCTCGCGCACAAACTGCATAAAGGCTACGGTGTCTTTGGGCAGACAGGCGCCGCCGTAAGGCACACCACCTCGCGTGCCGTAGAGTGGGTTCCACATGCTTTCAGCGCTACGAGCGACGGCCGCACCGACCAAATTAGCGTCGATGTTCAGGGCATTACAGATCGCAGCGATCTCGTTGAAGTAGCTGATCTTCACTGCGTTGTAGCAGTTATTGACATACTTGATCATCTCGGCTTCGGTCGGGGTACAACGTACCGTTAGAGCACCGAAGGGCTGATAGATCTTGTCGAGAATTTCGGCGGTAGTGCGATCAGACGAGCCGAGAATGGTGATCCATGGGCGGAGGAAATCTTGTTCGTGGCTGACCTGGCGCAGGAACTCCGGGTTCATGGCGACGCCGAAGTCTTCACCGGCCTTCTTACCACTCGCTTGCTCGAGAATGGGGGTCAAGCGGCGCTCAGTTGTTGTAGGCGGAACGGTACTTCGTATGACAACAGTGATGCGATTGGAGGTTTTCGCCAAACCTTTACCGATATCGCGGCAGGCGCTCTCGATATAGTCGAGCACAATCTTTCCATCGACGCTCGGTGTCGACACGGCAACCAGCACAATATCGATCTGATTCCAGTCTACATCAGAATAGGAAACGGCCTTGAAACCCTCTCCTTTAAGACGCTCAATTGCTTGAGGGTTAATGTCAACGAATGTTACATCATGTCCCTTTCGCGCGAATCCCTTGCCAGTTGCCGATCCGACGATACCAGAACCAACTATCAACATCCGAGCCATATCAAGGTCTCCTTAATTGTATAGCCATTGTATAAAGAACATACTCTTCTAGTTCAAGCTGCCAAAGGACTAGCAGCGAAGTGCATTTCTTATGGGGCTACAATACCTGTTCTCCGTGGCAGAGGGCTGACAAGAAGCGAGACGGTAGATGACAAGGCCGAAACATGCAGTAGGTCATAAGAAAGGCATTACTATGCACTACAAAGGCGATCGTAAGACTTTCTTTCGCTCATGGGCTTATATGACAGGATCGTCAGAATAGGCAAGCAAAGCTATCCGTTGCTAAAAAAAACGCTTAGCAAATGCAAAAAAGTTTCGCTCTTCTATCACAAGAATGCTTTATCCTTTTTGGAATTCGTTTTATCTACTCCCTAAAGGGATAAACCAAGATTGAGTGTTTTTAACAGAAAATAAATGCAAAATCAATCTCGACTTCATTGTCATGATGGTATGATAGGTATCAAATCGTACTTATAGAACTACGATAATTATAGTCGATACTAGCGTAAATAACCGATCCTAATGTTGGAGCCAGCACTAAAGCCTAACATCTCTCCAAACATTCTTCCTCGCAAATTGGGACAAAAAGCACAACGAAAAGCACATTCTTTATTTGTTCTTATTGTTTGTATAGGCTTTTCGTTACATTCAACAGCTACTAGAGGCTATATATTCCACTTCAATCACAATGTAGCGATATAAGTACGATCTGCAATATGTCGTCCAAATGCTAAGGAATGTGGATGTAAACGTATGCCACCATCGAAACATGGGCACTGGCCCGAATCAGCAGGATCGTCACTATCGCAGTTTATTGGCCATGAACCGTATAAAATCGGAAACCGCACTCTTTCAGTGACAGAAGGTAACTTAGTCGATTGCCCAACCGAGGCGCTGGTCTGCTACGCCAGTAGTTCGCTCGCGCTACACAGTATGATCGCTTCGAAGTTGGTAGAGGTCGGCGGCAGCGTTATCAGGAGCGACTCCGCCAAACATATTCCGACCCAAATCGGGCACGCGATCGTTCTAACGGCTGGCAAGCTTCCGGCACGCTACATCATCGTTGGCATCACCAACCATATCAAATCGGCCCCAACCATCGCCCACATTCGCGCAAGTGTACAAGCGGTCTTGCAACAAGCGGCCCAACTCGAATTGCGCAGCCTAGCCTTACCAACCATTCGTGTCAGCAAACAGATCTCACCCACCGACGCGCTCTTAGCCACTCTAGCCCCGATCGTCGATCACCTTAGTGGCCCAACATCGATTGAACACATCGCACTTGTCATCGATGACAGCGACGACTTCCCACTGCTAAACAACTATCTTTCGACCTGTCTCAATCGGCTGCAACAAGCGGCCCGCCTGCGAGCACCATTGTTAGCATTGCGAGCAAGTGAAACCAAACTGCTCGAAAGTAAAGCCCTTTTGCAATCGATCAACCTGTGGCAAAACGACGAGATCTTAGAGCAGATCTATCAGACACAACTGCGTTTAAACAAAGAACTGCTGGCATTGCTGCAAGCCCAACAAGACGAGCAGCAGAGCCACTGGCAGGCCAGCCATCAAGTTGAGATCGACCTTGTGAACGAACAGATCGCGCGCCTAAACTACTTGCTTTCGTCAGAGAAAGAACGCCAGATCTCGGCCTAAACCACAAGCCAGCGAGCGTATAATAAACACTCGTATCGAAACGTAATCGCTCAAGGAGTAATCAGCATGGCTCGGAGTTTTGGACGAGGAGCAGATGGGTTGCGCCCGCTTCGAATCACACCAAACGCCGCTCCCTTTGCAGAAGGCTCGGCTCTGATCGAAATGGGCAATACACGTGTGTTGTGTGCAGCCAGCGTCGAAACAAATCTACCCTCTTGGTTGCGCGGTCAAGGGCGCGGTTGGGTAACAGCAGAATACGCCCTCTTGCCAAGGTCGACTCAGACTCGCAATCGTCGCGAGCGCAATGGCCTCGGCGGTCGCACCCAAGAGATTCAGCGTTTGATCGGGCGTTCACTACGCATGGCGCTCGACCTAGAGGCGTTGGGCGAGATCAGCATCATTGTCGACTGCGATGTATTGCAAGCCGACGGTGGCACGCGTACCGCCTCGATCACAGGAGGTTATGTGGCCTTGGTGCTAGCTATTCGCAATCTGCAAGCCCAAGGTTTGTTAGAAAACGATCCATTGCGCTATGCGATCGCCGCCGTAAGCGCCGGTATCGTCGATGGCGAAGCCCTGCTCGACCTCGATTATGAGGAAGACAAACGGGCCGAAGTCGATTGCAACATTGTGCAAACCCATACCGGAGCGTTTGTTGAGTTGCAGGCAACCGGCGAAGGAGCACCGCTCGAGCGCAGCCGCCTCGACACACTTCTGAGCCTCAGCGAGGCTGGTCTGCGAGAACTGTTTGCAGCCCAGCAAGCAGCGCTCGAAGCCGCTAACACTTCAGCATAACCGTTGTTACAGCAGCAAGAAGTGCGCCTTAGGTTTGGCCTAAGGCGCACTTTGTCATGCCTATTCTGGTTGATCATACCAAATCCGGTTGATTACTTTCTATTTGGCCTTCGGCAGAGTGGAACTTTTCTTCTTTCCTCGGTTTTGTTTTCCTGCATTTCAAAAAGGCACGTTTTTAAACGGATTTGATATCAGGCCTAGAAAGGCAGCGTCTGAGCCTGCCAGGTGTATACACCTGGCAGGTCGCAGCGAGTGCAATGAAGGCAATGAAGGCAGCGAAACGGATGCCTTGTATAGATGGTAGGCGACTTGGTAGCCGTAGGCGGACGCGGTTGAAACCGAATAGAGGGTAACACAGCTCCCGCCTAACAAAGCAACGCTCTAAGCTGATTTCAAAGCCTTAGCTTATGAGCTCAGTGCGTAAGGCCAGCTGGCGTCCTGCATAGAAGGGCACAACATCGCCATAGCGTTCGGGCACGCTCCAGGGCTGCTCGCGCAGACGTACGCGCTTGCTGGGCGGCGCGATCTGGTAGATCTTGCGAGCGTTATCGGAGATAAAGGCCTGCAACTGAAGCAACTTGGCGTGCGAGGCGAACAGCTCGGCCAAGATCGGCAGAATGACAGGCGCAGTGAAGACACCAGCCGCACAGCCAGCCGCCTCTTTGGCGTGACGCGGGTGAGGAGCCGAGTCGCTGCCGAACATCACACGCGGATGGCCCGAGAGCGCCACTTCCAACAGGGCGTCGCGATCCTCGGGGCGCTTGGCGATCGGCTTGCAGAAGAGGTGCGGGGCCAGCAAGCCGCCAGCCACATCGTTGAGCGTGATGATCAGGTGATGCAGCGTAATGGTGGCGTGCAGATTCGCGTGACGATCGAGCAGGGCGGCCGCTTCTTTGGTTGTGATATGCTCCATCACGATCGTCAACTTGGGGAAGCTGCGCGCAATCTCGTCGTAGGTGGCCAAGAACTCGCCCTCGCGATCGAGCACAAAGCCGTGAGTCTCGCCGTGCACCAAGAGCGGAATGCCGAGCCGCTCCATGATCTCGAAGGTGGGATAAGCGCTGCGCAGATCGCTCACACCGCCGGCGCTGTTGGTTGTCACGCCCTCGGGATAGAGCTTGATGCCGATGATATGCGGCTTGGCAGCCTGCAAGAACTCTTCGCTATAGTTGCGGAAGAAGAGCGTCATATAGGGCTGAAACACGGCATCGCCGATGGCGGCTTCGATCGCAGCCCGATAGCTCTGCAGACGCTCGAGCGTATCGACGGGCGGCACCAGATTGGGCATAATCACGGCACCTGCGAAGTCGCCAGCGCTCAAGGGCGCGACGACTCGCAGCATCTCACCCTCGCGCAGGTGAAGATGCATATCGAGAGGAGAATCGATCACTATCTCGCTCATGGCCTTATTTCTCCGCTGTGGGCTGCCAAGGAGCGCTGATGCGTTCGCGCGTCTCCTCAACACCGATCTTCCAAATAGCTAACATCTCTTCATCGGGGCGCTGATAGTAGCCAGCGAAGTTGCCATCGCCCAAGCCCGCTCGCACAGCGGCTGGGCCAGCCGAACGCAGACTATCGACATCGACGGGCGTTTTGCGTTCGCTCGGCATCGCTACGCCCGCAAGCCGCGTCCAAGGGAAGTTCTCCATCCACGAGGCGTGCGATGCGATCGGATCGGTCTCTTGAACCGCCTTCCAGACTTTGGGAGCGTTCCACCAGTTGTGCCAACGCACCTGCATTTCTGGGTGCGAGATCAACCACTCGTCGATAAAGGCCGCGCCAGGTGAATTGCCGCCGTGACCATTGACGATCACAATTTTGCGGAAACCGGTAGCCGCCATGCTGTCGAGAATATCGTTTAACACCCGTAAATAGGTTTCAACCCGCAGACTGACAGTGCCGGGGAAGTTACGGAAGTAAGGGGTGATTCCATAAGCCAGAACCGGAAAAACCGGCACACCTAGCGGCTCGGCGGCCTCAACGGCGATCCGTTCCGATAAGATGCTATCGACACTGAGGCTCAAAAAAGCGTGCTGTTCGGTGCTGCCCAAAGGCAATACAGCACGATCATCATGGGCCAGGTAGGCTTCGACCTGTGCCCAATGCATATCGGTAATGCGCATACAACACCTCTCGCTCAATAAACGGTCTCTCAGTGTACCATAAATACATTTGGTTACGGTTCTTCCACCTAAGGAGGGTTGCGGCACTACTTTTGAAGTAGTACAATACAGCCATCGAAGCTTCTCAGACCCGCGATGACGCGAAGGAGAAACGATGAAGTATCAAATCGTTGCCCCGACGGTTCATCCCACCGATGCAACCCGGTAAATACGCGCCAGCCCTGCCCAAGTTGTAGGTTCCCGGCGCGTTCGATTTTCAGCCAAGAGAAGCTGTTTACACCCCATGGAGGAATACTATGGAGCTGATGATTAAGAGCCGCAACGGCAAATTGTCTGAACGCCAACGAGGCTACATCGAGGAGAAGCTCAGCAAACTCGAGCGCTTTATAGATGGAACAGCCAAAGCAACGGTGGAAGTGAGCAACCACAACCATCGCTCTAAGGGTGAAGTCTATCGAGCACAAGCAACTCTTATTCTTACTAATGGGGTGATCGTTCGAGCAGAAGAAGAAGACCAAGACCTGTTCCGCTCTATCGACAACGTACAGAACAAACTGCAGCGTCAACTGACGCGTTACAAAGACCGTCACTGGAAGCGAGGCAAGGTACGAGCCGCCGAAGAGGCTGCGAAGGCTGAAGAGGCTGCAGCCATCACCTTAGACGAAGAGGAGGCACCACGCCTAGTGCGTAAGAAGACCTTCGAGCTCAAGCCGATGTTCGCTGACGATGCAGTTGAACAGATGGAGCTCTTGGGACACACCTTCTTCGTCTTCCGAGACGCTGAAACCGAACGAACGAGTGTCGTATACCGTCGCGCTGACGGCAACTACGGCCAGATCCTAACCTAGCGTACACCATCTCACAGGTTTGAGATAAAACTCGAGGCGTTCCACCTAGTGTGGAACGCCTCGCTCGCTTTTGTTTAACTTTAGCCGCATCGCTCTCAAGGCGGCGAGGTCTCTAGCCTCCATTCGTTCCTCAGCGCGTCCGCCTACGGCTATTAAATGGGCTAGCTGCCCTCATCCCCAGCCCTTCTCCCACAATGCTGTACATTAGCCACAAATCGACATACGGTCAGCGTTATCTGCCCTCTCCCCCGGCCCCCTCTCCCGCACTGCGGGCGAGGGGGTGAATGATGATGTTGAAATCGCCTTTTGCTGCCGACACGACTTTTAGGTAATGCATAGCTCCCGCAATGCGGGAGAAGGGAGCGAAAGCCGCCCTAAACATGTGTCTCTTGCGCAATACGTGAAAACGGAAAACGAGGTAAAAAAGTTGTGTGAGATTTCGCGCGACAGCACGAAATCTCACACAACAACACTGGTCAAGTTCCGCTCTGCCGAAGACCAAAAGGAAGTAATCTACCGGACGTGCTATGATCTCGCTTTCACCAAACGCACAACGAACGATCGCTTTTGGCAGAGCGAAAGCCGCCTCTCTAGCAATTAGCCATCTGAGGGCTGATCTGTAGCGCTCGCATCCTGATCCACCGGAGCGGCCTCATCGTTCGGTTGGGCGGTGGGCGGCAAAGGCGGCCCATGCGGTTGCGGCTCTAAAGTTGGGCTTGCTTCTGGCGTCGGCTCCTCTGTTGGCGCTTCGCTCGGCTGGGTTGTCGGCTCCTCTGTCGGCGCTTCGCTCGGCTGGGCTGTCGCTTCAAGAGTCGGCTCTTCTGTTGGCGCTTCACTCGGCTGGGCCGTTGGCTCTTCGCTCGGCTCCGCTGTCGCTTCTAGGCTTGGCGAAGTTGGCACTGTAGCGGTCGGCGTAGCCGGACGAGGAGTCGCTCGCGGCGTCTCGACAGGCTCAGAAGTCGCTTCAGGCTCGGGTGTGCCCTCAAGCTCTTCGAGATCTGTATCCTGATCGATCACTAGCGGATTGTAGTAGGTGTAGACGATACGAGCCAACTGGCCCAATGCGGGCGTCGGCACGGCCGAATTTGCGAAATTACGGGTCTGATAGACATACACGGCCAATACAAAGTCGCCGCCCGGCGTGTTAACAATGCCCACATCGGCCTGCATATCGTCGATCCAGCCGCTTTTATGGGCGACTTGCGTGCCAGCTGGGAAGCCCGAGACCATACGGCCCTTATCGGCGTTGCGGCGCAAACGATCGATCATCTCTTGACAGCGCTCGCTCGAAAGCGTCTCATCGTAGAGCTCAAGCAAGACACCCTCGCCCCGACTACACTCCTCGATCCAGATAAAGACCTTGCTCATCTCGGCGGGCGTAGTGCGCAGACGGCGATCGGCATCGGTGTAGGGTGGTTCGCCCTCGCGTGCGGGGCCGGTTTGAACCGGTACATTGCGCTTTAAGAGAAAATCTTGCGACTGATAGGGCGAATATTGATAGGTATGTTCCAAGCCGAGCTCTTTGAGCATGGCAGTCATAAGCTTGGCGCCCTCAAGCGCCGCCATCACATCGCTGCCGCCCACGCTAGCCGCCAGCATCTGGTTGGCCGACCAGTTATCGCTCTCGATGATCATCTTGTCGAGCCAAGCCAACTGACGATCGGTAAACTCCTCAAGGTGAACGTAGGCGTTCAACATGATCGCCGCCTTCATCACGCTCGCACCCGAGAAAACCGTATTGGGGTTGATGGCAGCGATCGTTTTGGCCTGCTGCAGATCATAGACCGATATGCCCACAACACCGTTCCAATGGCTAGCAGCTTCTTCAAGTTGAGCTTGCAGGTCGCTCGGCGTAGGGCGATCGGTGCTTAGATCGGGCTGAAGTTCAAGGCTGATCACGCGGGTTTGATCGAGCGAACGCAAGCGCGTACCGATCAGACGAGCGGCGTTATCGCTATCGAGACGCAGGCCCGGCTCGACGGTAAAGCTGCGCGAGATCGGATTGGAGCTGATCAAAACATCGTGGTGAGGAAGCTGCTGTACCTCAACTGCGAAAGCTTGGAGAGCGCTCTGCAGACGAGCTTCATCGTAGCTGCTCTGCAAGGCAATGCGCGTTCCGCTGGCTGCCTCAAAGGCTTCGGCGAGCATCTGATCGTAGGCGATCTTCAAGCCGAGTTCGTTTGGATCGAGCTGCAAAACATGTGAGTCGGCGTGCAGTTCTAGAGGAGAAAGTAAAACAGCGAGTTCTTGTTCTAACTTAGTTTGGGCCTCTGACCAGCTCAAAGCGCTTAGATCGATCCCTGCGACCCAGACATCTTCTGCGATTCGTGGTGTCGCCGTAGCGCTTGGAACAGCCAAGGCCGCGACGTTCAGCTCTTCAACGAGGGGAGTATGAGTAACTTCGGAGGCTACTATCGATTGAGTAGTGCATCCGGTCAGGATCCAAACAGCCACAACAAACAGGGTCATGGCCAGTAAACCGCTTCTCTTCATATTAATCTGATCTATACGATATATCTTGCAGACTGCAAGCCGAATACAAGCTGCAGACGAGTTCCATGGTTACATAGCTTGCTCAAAGATACAAGAACAATTTAGGAAACAAACTCTTCTATGAGTTTCATAACAATATGCTGCACCATTATACAAAAGAAAAGGTTTACGACAAACCTAAGCGCTTCAAGAGCTTGATCAGAGCATTTTTAGAGTGTTGCATTATCTATGCTTACCGATCAAGCGATTGTGCTCGTAAAGCTCTTAAAGCGCATTCATACTGACAGAAACATAGACAATTAAGGCGCAAAAGGGCAAAAAGAGATAACTGATCACCAGCCCCACAAGCGCCAACTTGCGCCCGTGACGCAAGCCTTGAGCTGTACGTAGCTCGCTAAGCGCTTTGTGTCCCGTAGCGATGCCCACTAGGGCCAGCAAGGTGGTGATAGTAAACAGGATTCGTTCGCCGCCTAGCGCATAGATCAAGCTCATAAAAGTGGGGTCTTCAAAAAAGAGCAGTAGCCATGCAAAGAGTCCAAAAGCAGACGAAGCTAGGGCCCACAGACTACGTGTACTCTCTGGAGCTTTGGTTTCGAGCGCTTCGCCTGTGGAGGGAAGAGCCTGAGTATCGAAGGTCATGGCTGTTTCAAAGGCGAGGCCACACGCTACACAAGCCGTTTCTTGGCCAACACGCTGCGTTTTACAACGGGGACAGACCACAATAGGCTTCCTTCCTAACGTTTGTTTTGGCGGTCGCGCTTCGCAGACGGCTAGCACTTCCTGTTGTTGGGCGGGATGTTGGTAGCCGTAGGCGGACGCGCTGAGGAACGCATGGAGGGGAGAGACTTCGCCGCCTGAATACCAAAGCAAACAAGGAGATTTGATATTACAAAAAGACGCTCTAGCATTATACAAAAGAAAAACGATGATAAAAAAGGGCAAATAGCTTTACGCTACTTGCCCTTAGCCTACTTGAGCTAGAGAATGCCGTTTTGCATTAAGAGTTTGCGGTTGCAAGAAAAATGACAAAGATGAGGAAACAGAACGCTAGAACGACCAGGCCAATATTGAGATAGCTGAGCACCAAACCCGCGATAGCCATACCGCGACCGCTCAGGGCACCATTCGAGCGTTTGATCTCACCGAGCGCCATATGACCGGTTACAACGCCTACGATCGCTGCAAGAAATGGTACAAGCACCCAAGCAACGATGCCAGAAACCAAGCTAGCGATGGCTAAACCGCTATTGGTCGGCAGCGGAGCGTAAGAGCCGTAGCCGGGTTGGGCGTAGCTCGAACCAGCCGAGATCAGCTGTTGGTCGCCATAGTTGGGCTGGTTATACGCCGATTGGCCATAGCTGGGCGGCTGACTGTAGCTTGGCACCTCTCCATAGTTGGGCTGGACGGGGTTTTGTTGATCGCCGTAGCTCGGTTGAGCGAAATCAGATTGAGCAGAGGGAGCAGCAGCCGCCGCATTCGCTTGAGATTGATCGAGACGAAAGCCACAGTTGTAACAAAACTGTTCGTTATTGTCGTTGTTGGCATTACAACGTGGACAAACCATGAACGCCTCCTCTAACGAGATACACTTGCAATCTCGCGTACTTTTTCAGCCATATTTGGAGCTGTGATCAGTGATTCGCCTACTAGCACAGCGTCGACTCCGCTGGCGCGAACGCGGGCTACATCTGCTGCTGAGAAGATACCACTTTCACTCACAAAAATAGGCCGCTCTGAGCCGCTTGGCAAAACCTTGGCGATTCGCTCGGTAACATCGAGGCTGGTCACAAAGGTGCGCAAGTCGCGGTTGTTGACACCGATGATGTTGGCTCCAAGCTGCAAAGCACGCTGAGCTTCTTCCTCGTCGTGTACTTCTACCAATGCCTGCATACCAAGCTCGTGGGTGAGTTGCAACAAGGAGCGAAGGGTATCGTCATCGAGCGCCGAGACGATCAACAAGAGCGCATCGGCACCGTAGGCGCGGGCTTCATACACCTGATAAGGATCGATGATGAAGTCTTTACGCAACAGCGGGATCTGCTCGATTTCGGGCAATGCTCGAATAGCGGCTAAAAAGGTTAGATTGCCTTGGAAAAAGCCGACATCGGTCAAGACAGAGAGCGCCGCCGCGCCAGATTGGGCATAGGTGCGAGCGATTGCAAGGTGATCGAAGTTCGCGACAAAGACACCTTTGCTGGGCGATGCCTTTTTGACTTCGGCGATCAAGGCAACCGTATCGGAACGGCGCAGGGCAGCCGCAAACGAGCGTACCGGCGGCGCGGAGGCACAGCGCGCTTTCAGAGATTCGAGCGACACCTCATCTTTTTGTCGATCAACCTCGACGCGTTTGTGGGCCAAGATTCGCGCTAAAACAGACTTGTTTTCACTCATACCACTCTCACTCTCTCAGATCGGCACTAGATAGTCATTATACCAGAAGAAAACAGTCTGTAGCAGCTTCTGCAACAATATAGCGCACTAGAATGGGAAACTCCCATCTAGGCGACCCGCTGGCTGACCTGCACCAATTGATCGAGTCGAGCGCGAGCCGCGCCGCTGTCGATACTCTTGCGCGCACGCTCGACACCCTCTTTAAAATCGCTCACCACTTCGGTCGCGACCAGCGCGGCGGCAGCATTCAGCAGCACTACATCGCGTTTGGGGCCTTGCAGGCTGCCATCGAGAATAGCGCGCAAAATCTGAACGTTCTCTTCGACGCTGCCGCCGCGCAACTCGGCGCGAGGCGCGATCGCCAAACCGAGATCGGCTACATTGAGCTGAATACGCCGAGGCGTCTCACCGCCACGCACATCGTAGATCAGGTTGTCGCCCGCCAGGCTCATCTCGTCCATACCCTCGTGGCCGAGCACCACCAAGGCGTGTTTAACCGAAAGGCGGCTGAGCGTGTAGGCCAGCTTTTCGGCCAGCGCGGCGGTCGGCACGCCCAAAACTTGGTAACGCACCCGCGCCGGATTGCTGAGCGGGCCGAGCACGTTAAAGACGGTACGAATACCGATCTCGCGCCGCACCGGGCCAACAAAGCGCATCGCGGGGTGAAACTTCGGAGCGAACATAAAGCCGATTCCGGCCTCGTGCAGACAGCGAGCCACACCCTCTGGGCTCAGCTCGATCTTAACGCCCAAGCCTTCGAGCACATCGGCGCTGCCACACAGACTCGACGCGGCGCGGTTGCCGTGTTTGGCGACAGTTACCCCCGCACCCGCAGCCACAAAGGCGGCTGCGGTGCTAATGTTGAAGGTCGAGATCGTATCACTACCATGCTGAGCATCGCCACCCGTTCCACAATTATCAACGGCCGCTCCGTCGAAGTGTACCGGCGTCGCCCGTTCTTGCATCACCGAAGCCATACCAGCGATCTCGGCATCGGTCTCGCCCTTGAGGTGCAGAGCCGTCAAGAAGGCACCGATCTGCGCCGGGGTCGCCACACCCGTCATAATCTCTTCCATTACTTCGGCCGCCTGCTCTTGGCTCAGATCTTGGCCCTTCACAAGCGCAATAATTCCATCTCGAATACTCATTGTGCTCGACCTCTTCAACGCTTAACACTATCCATACCGATCCGAAATCCGTCTGCACGATTCAAAGCTCAGGCGGTCTGGTCGCTAGCCCAAAGCAGGCACATAGCGCGTCCGCCTACGGCTACCAACATCCTGCCCGCCACCCGAGGCCGCCTCTAGCGCTGCCCCGAGACCGCCCCCAAAAGCAAGTAGGTAGACGGATTTCGTAAAGCTGTCTCGTTACCAAGCGACAGCCCGCTGTATCTCAAACGTTCCTACAGACCTCCAGTATACCGCAGTCGAAAAATCCGTCCGCCGTGGTCGTCGCTGATCAGCAAGCTGCCATCGGGCAGTTGCAATAGGCCTGCAGGGCGACCCCAAGCCTCATTATCGACCACCCAACCGCGCACCAGATCTTCGTACATCACGGGCAGATCGTCCTTCATACGCACCCGTACCACGTTATAGCCGCTGCGATAGTTAGCGATCTGATCGACCGCCGAGCCGTGAAAGGCGATAAAGACATTGTCTTGATAGATCGCCGGGAAGTTCAGTCCATCGTAGAAGAGCATGCCGAGCGGCGCCCAGTGAGCGGGAAACTCCATACGGGGCGAGACGCTCTCGGCGCAACGCTGCGGATCGTTGAACTCGGGATTGGGCAGCTTATCGCCGTAGCAATAGGGCCAGCCGTAGTTTTTGCCCTGCTCAAGCAGGTTGAGCTCTTCGGGCGGAATCTCCTCGCCGATGTTGTTGCGCCCCATATCGACGCCCCAAAGCTGGTTGCTATAGGGGCGGAAGGCGATGCCCACGCTGTTGCGTAGACCCGTAGCAAAGATCTCCATAGCGCTGCCGTCGCGGTTGAAGCGGATCACAGCGGCTCGCAGCGGTGATTGCTCTTCGCACACATCGCACGACGAGCCGATGCTGAGGTAAAACTTGCCATCGGGGCCATAGACCAAGGTTCGGGTGCGATGGCCGTACAAACCGGTCTCGCCGCCCGGCAGGCCATCGAGAATCACCTCGCGGCGCTGAGCACGGCCTTGATCATCGAAGTCGCTCAGCAGCAGCACTTGGGTCTCGGCGGCGGCATAGAGCTGGCCGTCTACGATCGCCACGCTATGCACATAGGGCAGATTCTCGGCTACCAACTGCTTGGTCTCATAGAAACCATCGCCGTCGTCGTCGCGCAGACGCACGACTTGGCTTGTGAAGTGCGAGCCATAGACAAGGCTGCCGTCGCTATCGAGGGCCATAAAGCGCGGCGTGGTCAGGCCGTTGGCAAGCTCTTCGATCGTAAAGCCGAGCGGCACCTCAAGCGGCCCAGGCCAACCCGGCTGCTGTACAGCGTGATATTGGGTCGGGCCGTTGCCAGCGGTCGGGTCAAAGACCTCCGAGCCGAGGCGGCCCAACAGCACTTTGTAGGGATCGGGGTTGTCGGGCAGATACTCGAAGCGCGCCCGCTCGAACCATTGGGTCAAGACGGTAAAACCGCTGCTATTGGTCTCTTCGGCTGGCTCGCTCAAGGGCATGCCGAACAGGGCCAAGCTCTCTTCGTAGCTAAAACCCGCGCGACCATCGAATTCGAGGCCATGGCTCTGCCAATAGCTCAAAAAGGGTTCGCATAAGCTATGCTCGGTCTCGGCGAAGTAGAGACAGCCAGGCTGTGGCTGACCTTTGGGGAAGCTGCGCCAATCGCGACCTTGACGGCGTAGCTGCTCGTCGCCCAAGCGACCGAGCAAGATATGATAGGGCGCTGCGTTTTCGGGGTGGCTCTCGAAGCGTTCGCGCTCGAACCACTGGGAAAGAAAAACTCCTTCGCTATTGCGTTCGTAGCGCTGCTCGCTGATCGGGTAGCCAAATACAGCTAGGCCACCCTGACGCTGCCAATAGCCCAAAAAGTCGCCCGACAGGCTATAGCCCGTTTCGGGAAACTCGACGGCGGCTTGGCCGAGTGCAGTTGATGGCAAACTGAACAACAGCAGCATGAGCACAAATCCCAAAGCGCTTTTTCGCATGATGCTCCTCCTTCACAGCGAAGCTGTAGCTACACGCTCTATAGCAAATCTAACCGATGACTTTCTGTTTTGGCCTTCGGCAGAGTGGCAGTTGACTATTTTGTTGTGTGCGATTTCGTGCTTTCGCGCGAAATCCGTTTCGTTTTGCGCTGTTCCGCTTCATAGGGCGATAGCACACTCCTTTGGTGGGCGGGATGTTGGTAGCCGTAGGCGGACGCGCCAAGCAATGAATGGAAGGGAGAGTCCTCACCGCCTGATACTAAACCCGGTTGATTAGGTTCTATTCGGCCTTCGGCAGAGCGGAATTCGACTATTTTTTGACTTTCCGCATTGAAAGAATGTACGTCTTTGGCGGATTTGCTATGCATACAAAAGCGATCAAGCAGATGGATAACAGACAAAACAGCGATTCAAAAAGATGAGCGGTGGTTGTGCACCGCTCGTGTAGCATCTGTGGACGTTACATCTGTTCGTTTAGAAACAGTCGCTTCGGGCTGGGTTGTAGGACGAGACGTGATGGTAGAGCGAGCTATTTGCCCAGCGATAAGTGTTCGAAATAGCGCAAAGCGGCTTGGACGTGGGGATCCTCTTGCTCGCTAAAGGTTGTCCAGTCGAGATCGATCACTTCGTCGGGCTGAATGCCAACCCCCTCGATATTGGTGCCGTTTAAGAGCTTGAAGCCCTCTTGGGCGACCCACAGACGAGCGCCGCCCACCAATTCGTAGGCGTAGATCGTCTCGGTATTGCCCGCCGTCGGAACGCCGACTACATAGGCGTGGGCAACATCTTGCAGCACGCCAGCGATCACTTCGGCATACGAGGCGGTCGTATCGTCGACCAGCACCGCCAGAGGCACCGAGCGCAGATCGGGGCCAGCGTTTTCGCTGATCATCAGCGGTTTGGTGCCGTTTTGGTTGAAGAAGAGCCCAACGTTACCCCGCACAAAGTGGCCCAATACCCCAGTCAGCACATAGTTCCAGCCGCCCGGGTTGCCGCGCAGATCGAGGATCAAACCACGGATCGGGCGCTCGGCGATCATATCGGTCAAAGCCCCACTGACTTGGGCGTCCATATCGTTGACCCATAGGGTGGGCAGCTTGAGGTAGCCGATATCGCCCTCCAGCCGATGGGTGATCGGCACGATGCGGCCCTGCACAGCGCGGCGCACAACCGTGACCTCGCGCGGTTCGCCGCCCGGACTCATCACCAGCAGGCGCACCTCGGTGCCTTCGGGGCCATACAGATCGCTGCCGCCATCGAAGGGTTCGCCGTCGATGGCTAAGATACGATCGCGGGCCTGCAAGCCGACTTGGGCCGCCGGACTATCGGGATAGACCTCTTGAATGAACGAACCATCGGCACGCGGCACGAGGCGCACCCCAATGCCAACATACGACTCTAAACCAGTGCTAAAGGCATCTTCAAAGGTCGCAGCGCTCGGCGCGAGAAAACGCGAATGGCGATCGTCGAGCAGGGCGACCATCTCGGTCAACAGCGCATAAAACTCTTCGTTCGATTTGGCCCGCTGTATCAGCGGCTTGTATTCGAGATAAACCTCATCCCAATCTACTCCGCGAAAATCCGGGTAGAGGTAGTTCTGATGAATGATATTCCAGACTTCAGAGAAGATCTGCTCGCGTTGGGCGTAGGGGATGGAAGTTGGGGTTACAGGTGTTGGACTAGCGCTCGCGGTTGGCGTCGCGCTCGCTGTCGGTGTTATCGTCACCTCGGCAGTTGTTGTAGGTGTTGAGGTTGAGCTAGGCCGAGGTGACGCTAACGCTTCTGTGGACGTAGCAGCAAGACTCTGCTCTAAGGCAGGAGTCTCCGAGCTACCTTGAGCTAAGGTTCGCACAGACGTACAACCCGTAAGTAGGAGTATCATTAAGAGACTGCCCACCACCAAACGAGGTTTCATCGCTGACTGTTTTTGACGAACCATTAAAGCCATATCTATACTGCCTCGGAGACTAAAACGAGGCAACAGGGTCGTGGTAGTCACAACCTGTAGCTAAACACGGTTAAGGGACAAGCTCAAACGCAGCTGCAAGCACTTGACCTGCAAGTTGCGCACCTACACTACTGCCTTCGCCGCCGCCTTCTACCATGACCGCAACAGCAAAGCGTGGCTCTTGATAAGGCGCAATGGCGATGAACCATGCGTGAGTTCGACCTTCGTTGCCATACTCAGCAGTGCCAGACTTACCACCGACCTCAACCCCGGGCACAGCGTCTGCCGCTGCACCAAAACCGTAGGAAACGCCAGCCCGCATATTTTGCCGCATCGCTCGAGCGACATCGCTGGTCAGCGCTTGGCGTATCCGGCGAGGGTTCTCGCGTCGCAGTTCGTTCCCATTGGGGTCGGTAATGCGTTCCACGAGGTAAGGGCGCATCATGGTGCCATCGTTCGCGATCGCCGCAGCCACCATGGCCATCTGCAAAGGCGTTACCAGCAACTGGCCTTGGCCATAACCAGTGTCTGCCAAGGCAGCTTGGCTCTGCAAGAAGCCCGGTTGCACAAACAGCAGGCTCGGCGCAGTCGGCAGGTCGGTGAAGCCCGGATAAACGCTTGGCGCATTTTGCGGACGGTAGAAATCGAGGCGTTCGGCAATGCTTGTCAGACGATCGCTGCCTAAACGCAAGGCATACTGAGCAAAAGCCGTATTGCACGAATAGGCGTAGACGCTTTCGAGGCGCGGATCGCCGTGCTGGCGAATCAGGCCTTCTAAGCCATCTCGAACGGCGTTCACAACGGGCGGAGCGCCTGTTTCAGTAAAGAGTTCATTGGGACAGGAGATTTCGTCGGGCTTGCCAACCGAAGGCTCGCTCAAGACGCCGATCGCGGTAACGGTTTTAAAACTCGATCCGGGCGGATACTGTCCTTGGGTAGCACGATTGAGCAGCGGCTGGCCTGCTGCATCGCTGGTGATCTGAGACCAATATTCGGTGGTGCGCGCACGCTCCGCCGCCTGATCTTCAGCATCAGGATTGCCGACTAAACCTGCTGGATCGAAGCCGGGAGTGCTCACGAGGGCCAAAACTTTACCAGTGCGAGGCTCCAAGACCACAACTGATCCGGTGCGACCGCCCAGCAGATCGTAGGCGCGCTGTTGCAGATCGGCATTCAGAGTCAGGTGAATATTGTTGCCGACCGGCTGGCGACCCAACAAGCTATCGCTCAGGTTTCTCCACGCGCTGCCCTCTTCGCCGTTGAGATAGTCGTTATAGCTGGCCTCAAGACCGCTGGCACCATATCGAAAACTAAAGAAGCCGACAAGGTTGCCAAAGGCAGCAGGGTTGTAGCGTTCGCTCATGGGATAGACGCGCTGAACATAGTTCTCTTGGCGCAGCACGCTATCGACCAGCACCGTTCCGTTTGCGTCGATGATCTTGCCGCGTTTGATCTTCTGAGCCGCCACAATCGGGCGAATATTACTCGTGACTTGACCGGTATCGCTATCGGTCACCGTATAGCTGTAGATCGAATGTGACTTGACTACTTGCTGGCGCAACAGTTGTAGGCCCAGCATTAAAAAGCCGATCGAGAGCACGATACCCAGATGCTGCAAGTTTCGATTCAACGAGCGTGGAATCTGGGGGAGGCTCGACCACGCAAACACACCCATAAACAGGGATGCAGTCCAGATACAAATCAACCAACGACCATCGCCTTCGCGATCAATCGGTTGGATAATTCCATATGCGATCAAGGCGATAACAATAATTGCCGCCCCTATCCGCACATTTTTCCGCATGAAGCGCTCCCTCGATACTATGTCGCTACGCAATTCTCGGTATGGCCTCAGTTGATTGAGGTAGCACAAACGAACGAAGGTATTATACCGCACCTCGCTTCATTCCGATAGACTATTTTCAGCTTGAGTAGCCTATGGATCAGAGTTAGAGATGAGGTTTTTAAAGAAAGAAAACGCCGATATTCAGCTTGTAATCAGCTAAATATCGGCGTTCCCCAACGTTTCGTGCTAGCTTAGGTTTTCTAAGACTTGGGACCGAGCTCGCCGGATTCGATCAGGGCCTGCAAGGGTGAATCGCTGATTGTCAAAGGCAGATCGACGCGAGCACGGCGGCGGCTCGATTCGTAGGTGGCGAAGATAATCTCGGTGGCGATCAGGGCACGACGGGCGCTCAGCTCGCTCTCGCGGCCAGTACGCAGCGCTTCGACGATATCGCCTACACCCCGAGCGATGGCTGCAAAGTCGTGAATGCTCTCGTTCTCATCGATGATGCGCCACTCGGTTTCGCCATTGCTGCGAACACGCACATGAGGCACTTCCCACCAGATCTCAATCGTACCAGCATCGCCGAGCAGACGAATCGCACGCCCGCCCAGACCGCTCTCTAAGGGATCGCCGGTGACCATCAAGGCGTACACGCCGTTTTCATAGGCGATATAGCTCAAGCCCGAGTCTTCGAGCTTGACGCCGAAAATGCTCTGATCGGTGCGACGATCGATCTGGCCCATCACCCACTTGGCGCGCGTTTCGTTGTTGAAGAAGCTAAACATATCGAACCAGTGGGTACCCCAGTCGTAGAGGTTGCCGCAGTTTCCCTCCATGCGCTCGAGCTTGCCGATCGCACCCGACTGAAGTAACTCGCGGGCGACACGGAAAGGTTTGTTGAAGCGGCGCTGGTGATTGAAGGTCAGTTGCACACCCAATTCGGCACAGACGCTCGCCATCGACTGAGCATCGCTCCAAGTGGTCGCCATCGGCTTTTCGCAGTGAATCGCCTTAACGCCAGCACGGGCAGCATTTTTGACCATATCAGCGTGCAGAGCGGGCCATGTGCAGATGCTTACAATATCCAACTGTGCTTCCGCCAACATCTTCTGATAGTCGGTGTAGATCTCTGGCACACCGTACTGCTCGGCAAAAGCGCGAGCATGCTCTTCAACGATATCGGCCACCGCTACAATTGTGCACCCCTCGTTCGCTTGGTAGGCTTGAGCATGGGCATGCGCCATACCAAAGCCCGTTGCACCTTCCGACTTCCAGGGTCGTCCTGTACCAATGATTCCCACACGATAAGCAGTCATCGCTCGTCGTCTCCCATTTCTGTCGCTCAACACCGAGATCAACCATTGAGACCGAGTTTTGTATGTAAAGCACGCACTGCATCGACCACGTCTTCGTGATGCAAAACAAACGAGACATGGTGGAACGAAGCACTTTGGGCGGTGGCTAAGACTCGTGCACGAACGCTTCCTAATGCTTCAAAGGTCCGATGGATCAAACCAGTTCCATCCGAGTTATGCGCACCTACTACCGAAATCGTGGTTACCGGAGAGATAGCCCGCACTTCGCTCAAGCGTCCTTCACGCTGCTCGGGGGCAAATGCCGCCTTCAGACGTTCCAGCGCGAAATCGCGATCGGCCTCGCGCACCACCAGCAAGAGACTATTTTCGCCGAAACTCTGGGCGAACATCAACGGCTCGACGCCAACCTCTGCCAGAGCGCGGAAGGCGCGTACGGCAAACTCAGGAGACCAATCGTCGGCTAATTGATCACCCGTTGTAAACGTGAGAAGGCTCAAACCCGGTGCTGTAATAATAGCACGAGCTGCGGCACTGTTGTTCACCGGATTGGCAAGAATCCGCGTTCCCGGGTGACTTGGGTTAAAGGTATTGACGATTCGCAAGGGAATCGAGTGCTCAACCAGCGGCTTGAGCGTTTTGGGGTGCAAAACTTCTGCTCCAAAGGTCGCTAATTCTGCCGCTTCGATATACGAGAGTTCTTCGAGGGTACGCGCTTCGGGCACGATCTTGGGGTCGGCCGTCAAAATGCCATCAACATCGGTCCAGATCCAAACTTCGTTAGCATCCAGCGCTGCACCCAAGATCGCGGCGCTATAGTCGCTGCCGCCGCGCCCAAGCGTCGTCACGATGTTGTTGGTGGTTGCAGCGATATAACCTGTCACAACCGGAATTATGCCCGAGCGCAGCAGCGGCTCAAGCTTCTGTCGTGTCTGTTCACGAGTTTCTTCCCACAGAGGGTGAGCCGCACCGAAGGTATCGTCGGTCACGATCAGCTCAGTCGCGTCGATATGGCGCGCCGCCACACCGTTTTCACGCAAAAGCGCCGCGACCAGACGCACACTGAAACGCTCGCCCAACGAAGCCAAAGCGTCGACCGCACGTGGGGTGCTTTCGCCCAAAGTAACGATGCTGCCAGCAAAGCGGTCATAGGTCTTGAGTAACTCGGCCCACTCTTTGTAGAGGGTATCGCGCTCCCATTGATCTTTTAACAGTTCATCTGCCAAATGTCTATGTTGGCTCCAGATCTGACGACGAACATGATCAAGGGTTTGTTCATCACGATTAACCGCAGAACGAGCGATATCGATCAGGCTATTGGTAACGCCAGCCAAAGCTGAGCAGACCACTACTAATGGTTTCATACTGTTGCTTTGAACGATACCGACCAATTCGCGCAGCCGAGGAACATCACTAACCGATGTACCGCCAAACTTCATCACTAACATTGGGCACCTCGTTGCTCGTTAGGTATACGGCCCCTTTCTGAGGCCAACGAACAAAAGCGCTCATTCAGCTGAGCGCTCTTGTTACAAAAATGCTTACTTTCGTTGACCACCCCAGCCCAATCGGCGCCGTTCGCGCTTAGCGATAGCCCGTTTCGCTATCGGCTTTACGTTCTCGAACAGCGTCCACAACTGCTCTTCAAGCTCTGGAACTCGCAACAGTAGCGGTTCGAGACGGTCAACTTGTACACCACGTGACCAAAGCAACGTCGCTATGGCGTGTGCCTCCTTAGGCAAGTCGCGCAGCAATGCGCTGATCAACTCCGCTTCAAGCGGAACCAGGGCGATCCGTTGCTCAGCTATGGAGGCTCCGACCCGCAAAGGCCAAATGCGCTCAAGCGCCAACGAAAGGATGGTCTCTCCCCGCCGGATCTGAGGATTGGCGATGACATTCAGCGTAACGGCATCGCTCTCGTTGAGGGCGATTCGGTAGCTGCCCGCCATGCTAGGAGCATAGTGGCCGAGGGCACGCGTGGCCAGTGGTTCGAGCTCTTCGCCCTGCAGCAAAGCGACGATCCGACTGATCTCGGCTAGGCCCGTCAGCAGCGTCAACTCGCTCACTGTAGGCACTTGGACGCCTTGCAGCTCTTGACTGAGCGAACCCGATAACAACCATGGCAACTGCTCATTCTGAGCGAGGCGTTCTACAATCGTTTCGAGCGCTCGGCGCTGAAGCGCATGGCTCTGTGAAACTTGGTGTGTCATACAATCTTGGGGAGCAGATAGTGTTTAGCCATCTGCTCATTATGTCAATCATCTTAGAGAGCGGTCAGAATCAGTGGCTCATCGTCTGTGATCGCGATCGAATGCTCGAACTGGGCCGAAAGCGAACCGTCTGCCGTTCGCACCGTCCAGCCATCGGACTGCAAACGGGTCTTATAGCTGCCCATATTGATCATCGGCTCGATCGTAAAGACCATACCGGGGCGCAGCTTTAGTCCGCGTCCGGCTACACCGTAATGCAGCACGGTCGGCTCTTCGTGCAGATCACGCCCGATGCCATGGCCGGTGTATTCGCGCACAACCGAATAGCCGAAAGACTCGGCGTACTCCTGAATCGCCGCACCGATATCGCCCAAGCGCTTGCCCGAGCGAGCCTGCTCGATCCCCAATTCCATACAGCGCTTGGTTACATCGAGCAACTGCTGCACTTCGGGCGCGACGTTGCCAACGCCATAGGTTACGCACGAATCGCCGACCCAGCCATCGAGCAAAACACCGATATCAAGTCCAATAATATCGCCTTCTTTTAAAATCTGTTTCTTGCTGGGAATACCGTGACAGATCACGTCGTTAACAGAGGTACAGACCGTGCCCGGAAATGCCATACGAGCGGGATAGTCACGGGTTTTTGGAACTGCGCCGTAACCTTTATAAATAGGGGTCGCGCCGTGTTTGCGAATAAACTCCTCGGCCATGCGGTCGAGTTCGGCGGTCGAAACACCCGGTACAACATATTCGCGCATCATTGCAAAGGTCTCAGCGACCAGCCGTCCAGCATCGCGCAGTTTTGCAATCTGCTGGCTCGATTTAAGCGTAATAGCCATTCAAACGCCACACTTTCTGTCTTTTTACAAACGTTTTACAACCAGCTGCTTATGAATGCTCTCGCAAGAGAGCGCAAAACGCAGAATCTGGTCTTTATTTCAGTATACTCTATTCCGTATCGCTCTGCTGGCTCATCCCCTGACTAACTACGCTTTTGTGGGTTGTTCAAGCGAGAGGAATGTCTCCTCCATCCCTCTCGCTACAAGCAAATGTTAAGCGCTCGGCAACAGCGCCATCACAGCCTCGGCACAACCCCACGAAAGAGTCACACCCGCGCCGCCGTGGCCATAGTTATGAATCACCAAGGCGCCGTTGGGCTGCGCTTCAGCCTCAAGCCGCACGCTGGCGCGGCCCGGACGCAGACCGATCTTATGCTCGGCCACTTGTGCGCCCTTCAAGCGCGGTTCGATCAGCGTACAGCGCTCGATGATCGCCTCGGCGGTGGCCTGATCGATCACCAACTCTTCCGCACCTTCGTCGGCGGTGCCGCCCAAAATAATGCCATCTTGGCGCGGAATGATGTAAGCCAAGCCGCGATGACCATAATCGTCGAGGTAGAAGGCATCAAGCTTGGGGCCTACCACGCGCACAATCTGGCCGCGAATCGGGTAGAGCGCTTTGTCGCCCAACAGCTCACGCGAGCCAAGGCCGGTGCAGTTCACCACCAGTTTCGACTCGGCCAGCGCTTCATCGAGCGACTTCAGCTCACGCACCTCGACCGTGCCACCCAGACGCTTGAAGCGCTCGAGCAGATAAAACATATAGCGCGGCGTCTCGATCACAGGCACATCGTAGATGTAACCATCGACATAGCCTTCGGGCAGGTCTTCGGCACTCGCACGGCGATAATTGGGCAGTTGGGTGCGCCACTCGGGGTCGCCAACCGGCTGCTCGAAGATCTCTTTACCGGTTAACATTACTACGCCGGTTTCAGGATCGTCGGCCAGCTTCACAAACTCTTGGAAGGTGATCAGACCCCAGTGGTTGACCAAATCTTGAGGGTAGGCTTTGTAAGGGAACCAGACTGCAGCGGCAACGTTAGAGGTGGTGTTGGGGGGCAGGTCGCGCGCCCAGATCTTGACCTTGTGGCCCGCCTCAAGCATACGAATGCCACAAGAAAGGCCCATCACACCACACCCAAGTACAAGGATATCCATAACGCTCTGTTCTTTCTCTCTAAGGTCGCAACAACTCGCCGAAGAAGAGCACGCCTTCGCTAACAGAGGCAGATCGTAGCCGAAAGGTGGAAGCGAAGAGTCGATACATACAGACATCGACTCTCCGCCGAAAGATTTCGTTACAGTTCGGGCACCGGAGGACGCGCAAGCAGACCAGCGCGCTCAACCACCTGCGGCATAGCCTTGCTCCAACCTACCGACATCAGGTGGATACCCGCTACGCCTTCAATGCTCAACAGTTCCTGAGCCAGTTCCGCTGCCAAGCTAATGCCCTCTGCCTCGGGATCTTCGGCCCGCTCCATGCGCTCAAGCACCCAATCGGGCAAAACGGTGCCGGGCAGATTATCGCGCAGATAGATCACGCCCTTGGCCGAGCGCACCAACATAATACCAGCAATGATATAGGCTTGTTTGTGCAAACCTTCTGCACGTACATCGGCCATCCAGGTGCGGAAGCGATCTACATCGAAGACCATCTGAGTTTGGATGAACTCGGCCCCACACTCGATCTTCTTAGCGATTCGCGTCACCTTTTCGATATTGGGGTTACTCACCGCGCCCAAAAAGAAGGTCGGCGGGTTCTTGAGGGGAGTCCCCGATAGGAAGGTGTGCTCGTCGCGCATCTTGCGCAGCGTTTCCAACAGATGGAACGAGTTTAAGTCGAGCACGTTTTTGGCATTAGGGTGATCACCGATACGCGGATGATCGCCCGTCATACACAAGAAGTTACGAATACCGAGCGCCGAACCACTCAAAACATCGGCTTGCAAAGCGATCCGATTCCGGTGCTGACACGAGATCTGCACGATCGGCTCTGTGCCTGCCTGCTGCAAGATCACGCCCGCACCCAACGACGACATACGCGCCACGCCACGCTGATTATCGGTGACGTTGATCGCATCAACCACATTGCGCAGATTATCAGCTAACTTCTCTAAACCAGCACGACCAGCACCCTTCGGGGGAGCGATCTCTCCTGTTACCACCACTTGGCCTGCGGCCAAACGCCGCTGTAATGTACTGTACATATCATCAACATGTACGGCTCACCTGTTGCTGCGAGCCGCTACGATAATGCTTGCGCGAGATCCGCAAGCAGATCTTCGGTATCCTCAATACCACACGAGAAGCGCACTAGGTTATTGCGAATACCCACAGCCAAGCGCTCCTCGGTTGTTAACTCATAAAAGCTCATCAAGGCCGGCTGTTCGACAAGACTCTCGACACCGCCAAGGCTTGGCGCGATCTGCGGAATGCGTAAACGGTCGATAAACTGCGATGTAGCTTCAAGGTCGCCCGCGATCTCAAACGAGACAACGCCTCCAAAGCCGCGCATCTGACGGGTCGCCACTTCATAGTCAGGATGCTCGGGCAGTGCTGGATAGTGAACCCGCTCGATCCTCGGGTGCTTGCTCAAGAAGGTTGCCACTGCCAAACCGTTGGCGTTATGGCGCTCCATGCGCAATGCAAATGTCTTCAAACCGCGAATCAG
Organism: uncultured Chloroflexales bacterium; assembly: GCA_937902315.1. GTDB lineage: Bacteria > Chloroflexota > Chloroflexia > Chloroflexales > Chloroflexaceae > CALGUG01. The sequence goes on along the minus strand of CALGUG010000044.1, from coordinate 82,702 downwards.
CAGATAGGCACTGTGCGGATCACAGATACCACCCAAGACGCCTTGAGTTTCACGCAACGCGCTCACAATACCCTCGCGCCCCACGATCACGCCAGCGAGCAAGTCGTTGTGTCCCCCAAGATACTTGGTCGCACTATGCACCACCAGATCGATTCCATAGGCGAGTGGTTGTACATTATACGGCGTTCCGAAAGTTCCATCGATGATCGTTTTGACACGGTGGCGTTTACCGATCGCCGCAAAACGCTCTAGGTCGAGCACGCGCAGATAAGGGTTGGTCGGCGACTCGCTCAGTAGAATGCGCGTCTTGGGCGTAATGGCGGCCTCGATCGCTTCGTAATCGCCCGCCGGTACAACCGTATGATCAACGCCCAAACGAGCCAGCATGGTGCGAATAAACTGGCGCGTACGGCGATAACAATCATCGGTCAAAACAATATGGCTGCCCGTAGGCAGCATGGCTAACAATGCGGTCGTAATAGCGTTCATGCCGCTCGAAAAGAGCAGACCGGCCTCAGCGCCCTCCAAGGCGGCGATCTTAGCTTCGGCAGCCCGAACCGTCGGGTTACCATAGCGGCCGTACTCTTCGCGTTCGATTCGTCCTTCGTGATAATCGATCAGGGTAGCGGTATCTGCAAACGTATAAGTCGCCGCCTGCACAATCGGGGTTGTAATCGAGTCATGGGCCCGCCCGCGTCGTTCGCCACCATGAACAGCAACAGTCGAAGAACCTTGTTTGCTAGGCGCAGCCTCAGAAGTATGAGTAGGTGACATAAAAAATCCTCTTATCAAGCAGATAAGAGGAAGTTCCACACATTATACAATCTGTTGTATCTGCCTGTGGATGGCAATCCTCTCATCTGCCAGCGAATCGCTGTCGGAATTGGCACCAAGACGATGAACACACCATGCTGAGTTGCATCAAGCATGTCTTCACCCGGTTGCCGCGGTTTCACAGGGCCGGTCCCTCTACCGCTCTAGATGAGTTCGTATATTGAGCGGGAGTATAGCACGCCAATCGATGACTGTCAACGTTGACAGTAACAACCCCTACTGCTACAATCAAACCAAAGGTTCCTGGTTTAATCGAGGAGAACACTGCGTGCGATTGGGCTTTCTTGCAGACTTTTCTCGCTCTTGGTTCACTCGGCTATCGCTCTCTCTGTTAGGGGCCTCCCTGCTCATCCTAACAGGGTGCAGCATTCCAGAGCCACCACCGAGCAACTTACCAACTGCGCCAGCAGTTCTTGATATCACACCCGCACCAACGCTCGATGTAAACGCCACGGCTACCAGCTACGCATCCTTGTTGCGACCGTCGCCAACTCCAGCGGGCCTCTACATTGTGCGAAGCGGCGATACCCTCAGCGCACTCGCGGAAGAATTCGGCACCACTGTCGACGCGATCTTGGCCGCCAATGGGCTTTCTGACCCCAATTCGCTCCAAATCGGTCAAGCCTTAATTATCCCTTCGCTGCTGGCCACCCCGATGCCACAGATCCCAAATCAAACACCTCAGGGAGATTCTCCGACGCCAACACCTTGACAAGTGCTAGCCAGTAGTGTATAGTTACTCTCGTTGGTGAGGACGTCACTAATAAATTCTAGAAAGCCACTTAGGCACAAGGAGGTGATGCCCATGAGTAATGACATGAATAAGGGTATCACCGTACGTGAGGCACGATAATTTCTCACAGTCGGTGATACCCGTCCCTTGACAAAAGCTCTTGCCCTGCAAGGGCTTTTGTTTTGCCCAAAAACCCCTCGCTTTGCCCCCTTGAGCTATTTACGATCGATCCACCATCAGCATGCTTCAGGCGAAGAGTGCTCTCCCTCCCATCTGTTCCTTAACGCGTCCGCCTACAGCTATCAAAGCGGCTGTACCCCCATTCGGCGTCTAGCAGCGCTTGTTTTGTTCACAACTGAGGCACTGAGTCACTGAGTTTTTTAAAGAGTTTGGCATTGAGGGCTTAAGCGCTGTGGCGATCTACTCGTACCCTGTTCCTGCCGAAGGGTACGCGTAGTGCTTGCTAAAGCCAAACTCCCCCTCTCCTGCTTCTATGCATTACCCAAAAGTCGTGGCATTACCCAAAAGTCGTGTCGGCAGCAACAGGCGATCGTTCGCATACCATCGCGGGAGTATCCTTGAGAGCACAGAACGGGGAGAGGGGCCGGGGGTGAGGGCAGATAACGCTGACCGTATGTCGAGTTGTGGCTAATGTACAGCTCCTGCTTCGCGGGAGAGGGGGCCGGGGGGTGAGGTCCAGACTCCCCCTCGCCCGCAGTGCGGGAGAGGGGCCGGGGGGTGAGGGCAGGCCAGCCCGGTTCGGTAGCCGGAGGCGGACGCGGTGAGAAACGAATGGGAGGATCAAGCTTCTCACGCCTGAAAGGGAATACAACAGACCCGACCAGCAATGCTAGATCGGGCCTGCTAAGGACAAGAAGCAGCGAACGATTAGTCGCCCGTTTCGATCGGACGGCTCTCGTCGTCGCCCCACTCGTTCCACGAACCATCGTAGATCGCGACCGGCGGCAGACCCGCCACCTCGAGCGCCATAGCGGTCACGGTAGCCGACACGCCGCCATTGCAGTAAGAGACGACCTCGCGCTTGGCCAGCTCGTCGATCTTGAAGCCCTTGGCCTCAAGGCGCTGGCGAATCACCTCGGGCGCAGCGAAAGTGTCGTAGGGGCCTTCCAAAAACTCGCGGTAGAACAGGTTGCGCGCGCCCGGGATATGGCCACCTCGCTTGACGCGCGACTGCTCGCCACGGTATTCGGCCGCGCTACGGGCGTCGAAGAGCAGACAGGCACTGTCGCGGGTGGCAACTTCGTCGGCGGTGCGGCGTAGTTTGGGCTGCGGGCGCGGCGTAAAGACAGTGCTCGCATAGCTCGGCACCTCTGATTGCAGCGGTCGACCCTCGCCCACCCACTTCTTGAAGCCTCCATCGAGCACGCGCGCTTGATCGTGGCCATAGTAGCGCAGCGTCCACAGCATACGACCAGCTTGAATCATAAAACTGTCGTCGTAGGCGATCACGATCGTGTCGTCGCCGATGCCGAGCTTCGACATAAGGGCGGCGTACTGATCGGGCGGCGCAACCTGCTTCAGCTCGGGGCGCACCGGATCGATGATATCTTTGGTCCAGTCGACAAAAACAGCGCCTGGAATGTGGCCTTCGAGGTATTTGTCGTAGCTGGCGAGGTAGTGCGGTTTGGGGGCGGTCGGCGGTAAGATCACGCCGCGAATGTCGATCACCCGCACACGAGGGTCATCGATATGCTGAGCCAGCCACTCTGTGGAAACCAGCGGCCCTTTGGGCAATTCTATGCTCATCGTTCACTCCTTAGTAACAAGACTTTTCGGCTCTGTACTGCGTTGAGCGTAGTATACCACTCGTAAGCTCTCGGGGTCGCTCAGCTGACCCTCTGGTTTGCGGCGCTCTAACACGTGCATTCCGCCCGCTTCGAGAGCCTGCGTCACTTGCTGATCGCTCCACGACCGCAGGCTATGGCTCTCTTCAAAGCGCCACCAACGCTCGCCCTGTTCGCTAAACCACACCAGCTGCTCGCTCGCACACTGCTCGTCGATGTTGTAGTTCTGGCGATTGTAGACGATCAGATCTTCGTCGTCGTAGATCACTTCAACGCGGTCGTTCCAATCTTCGAAGGCCTTAACAGTCTGAAGATCGAAAATAAACCAGCCCTCGGGACGCAAGAGCGGGCCGAGCTGCCGACAGAGCTGATCGAGCTCGCGCTCGGCGCAGAGGTAGTTGAGACCGTGGCCGAAGCAGGTGACGAGATCGAAAGGGTGCTGCTCGGGAAGCTGATCGAGCTGCAGTTCACGCAGATCCTGCTGAAGATAACTGATCGCTAGGCCAGCCTCTTGTGCGTTTTGGCGCGCGATCGCCAACATAGCGGGTGAACGGTCGATTCCGAGCACGCGATGACCTGCCGAGGCGAACACAAAGCTGGCCGCTCCTGTGCCACAGGCCAGATCTAAAATCTGCAAGCTCTGCCCAGCTGGCGCAGCGAGCCGTTCGAGCGTGCGCGTCGCCATTTGAGCGCCAAAGGAGCCTTGGCCGATCCGTTCATAAATCGCCGCATAATCGCCAAAGGGTTCTTTCGCCGCTGTGTCACGCATGGCAGTTCTTTTTCTTCAAGTTGAATGAAAACAGAGCGAGTCTTCATACGGTTGTATGCAGACTCGCTGTTAGAAAGAAAGCAGATCGATCTCACGAAGCGATCGCGGCCCACTCGTCGTAGCGCTGAGCGAGCAGGCTTTCGAGCTCGGCGTATTGTGTGCCAAGCGTTGTGATCTTCGGCACATCTTGAGCGGCGCAGGCCGCGTCGAAATCGGCCTTGAGTTTTGCAAGTTCGTTTTCGAGCATAGCGACCTCGGCTTCGAGCGCTTGCTGACGTCGTTTACGCTTGCGCTCTTCGGCCACATCGGCGGCGGGGCGTCCGGCTGCGGTAGGCGCGGCTTTGGCCGCATTGGCAGGCGCTTTACTTTCGTTGCTGCGCTTGCTCTCTTCGCTGCGAGCGTTATTTTGCTGCTCTTGAGCAGCAGCGTATTCGCTATAGTTGCCCGCAAAGCTGCGCACACTGCCACCTTCAACCATCCAGATCGTATCGGCGATCGCATCGATAAAGTAGCGGTCGTGCGACACAAACAGAATGCTGCCCGAATAGTCCTTCAATACGCCTTCTAAGGCCTCGCGAGCGTCGATGTCGAGGTGGTTGGTCGGCTCGTCCAAAACCAGCAAATTGCCGGGCAAGAGCGTAAGTTGGGCTAGGGCTACCCGCGAGCGCTCGCCACCCGACAGGTCGCTGACTCGCTTGAAGACATCGTCGCCGCTGAAGAGGAAGCGTCCGAGCAGGGTACGGGCCGCTGTCTCGCCCAAGAGCGGATCGATGCGCTGAACCTCTTCCAAAACGGTGTTTTCCATACGCAGGCTATCGTGACCTTGAGCATAGTAGCTGATATGGACATTGTGACCCAACAAGGCCCGCCCGCCCAAAGGCTGCACTTCGCCGATCAGGGTGCGCAGCAGGGTAGTTTTGCCGCTGCCGTTCGCGCCCATCAAGGCGACTCGCTCGCCGCGCCGCATCTCGAGTTCGGGCGTGGTGAAGAGCTGCACTTGGCGACCATTGGCAGCGGTGTAGCCGACTTTAAAGCCGTCGAGCTTCAACACCAATTCGCCGCTGCGCAACTGGGTGTCGAGGAAGAGCTTGAGCTTGGCCGGATCTTTGGGTCGCTCGACTAAGGTATTCTTAGGATCTTTGCCCTCCAGCATGCGGTTAAGGCGCTTTTCGCGCCCTTTGGCCTCTTTGCTACGCTGGCCCGCCTTAAAGCGACGAATAAACTCTTCGGTTTTGGCGATGAAGGCCTGTTGCGCTTCAAACTGCTTGAGGCGCAGCTCCATACGCTCGGCTTTCAACTGCAGATATTTGTTGTAGCCGCCCGCATAGTCCTCGATCGTACCAAAGGCGACTTCGATCGTGCGTTTCGTCACGCGGTCGAGGAAGTAGCGGTCGTGCGAGATCACGATCAAGGTGCCGTCCCACTGGCGCAAAAAGCCTTCCAGCCATTCGAGCGCGGCCAGGTCGAGGTGGTTGGTCGGCTCGTCGAGCAGCAGCAGGTCGGGGTCGGATAGCAGCGAATAGGCCAAGGCCGCGCGGGTCTTTTGGCCGCCACTGAACTTCTCTACCTGTTGATGGAACTGCTCTTCTACAAAACCGAGACCCTGCAAGGTGCGTTTGATGCGCTGCTCGATCTCGTAGCCGCCGCTATGTTCGAAACGGGCCGTCAGCTCGCCATAACGCGCCATGCGTTTCTCCCAGTCGGGCGCTTGAGTGTCGGCGATCGCCTCTTCCAGTTTGCGTAGCTCGGCACTCAACTCGTTGAGATGGGCGAAAGCGCGCTCCATCTCTTGCCAGAGGGTTAGCTGGCCGCTAAAGCGCACCTCTTGAGCCAGGTAGGCCACCCGCGTGCCACGTGCTAGGTGAACCCGACCTTCGCTCGGCCGCTCGATTCCCGCAATGATCTTTAGTAAGGTCGATTTGCCCGCGCCGTTCATTCCAACCAGCGCCAGCTTATCGCCTTTAGCCACTTGAAAGCTAACATCACTAAAGATCTTCTCTGCACCGTAAAATTTCGCAAGTTGTGAAACTGTTAGTAAAGACATAAGACAATAATAAAGGCCAGGGCCAAGGACCCTATGACCCAATAAAAGATATTCTCTATTCTATTTTACCAGAAGAGCAGGTCCGAGTAGGACCGCACTCTTAGAAGCGCCAAAGCCAAACAGCTTTAACCTATGCTTAGCTCTATGCTGTATACCAAATCCGTTCATTCCGCCTCAAGCGGTGAGATCGCTAGCTGCCATGCAACTTCTAGCGCGTCCGCCTACGGCTACCAACAGCCCGCCCAGCAAAACGGGGGCTATCTGGCAGTGTACCGAAGCCATCGGCGAATCTAAACATACAAACGGTCTCCTTACCACCCGCTCTATACACGCTAGCAACATGCTACAAACCTCGCTCAGATTCTCTCATTGAACCCTCATCCTCGCCTCGCGAGCATGGTTCTCTCTAGTCTAGTGCCTCTTCTCGAAGGCTTCAATAGGACTTAGTATAGATCTTTATTCAAACAAAGCAGGTGCTTGGTAATTCGGTATAATCTGAATAGCGTTAGAAAGCCCAAGAAGCCTCTACCGCGCATGAGAGCAACAAATGGTAGAATTCAAATAATAGTACTACTACGACAGAGGTTAGATTTGGGCTATTCCCCTAGCAAAAAGGTCTGTGGTATAATGGCCTTTGGAACGCCGTGAGAGACGGAGCGTGTACATGTCGATCTACACACCACAAGGGACGCCTCCTGTAATTACGAATGCTATGGCGCGTATCGAACGGGTATTGCCCCAGCCAGGGGAAGTACTTGTTCGAGTCGGTCAACGTGTGGAGCCAGAAGATGTGGTTGCTAAGGCCCTTATCTCGGCACCACCCCAAATCACCAATGTGGCGCGCTCGCTAGGTATCTCACCTAGCCAAGTCGAAAGCGCTATGATCCGCGAGCAAGGCAATAAGGTCGCTGAAGGCGATGTGCTCGCACGGGCAAGCCGTATCGGTGGCCGCACCTGCCTCGCCTCGGTTAGCGGAATTATCGCCGATGTCGATAGCGAAACAGGCTATGTGACCATCGCGCCCGATCCTCAACCCTACGAACTGTATGCGAATGTACGCGGCATCGTGATGGAGATCATTCCTTATTATGGTGTCGTGATCGAAACACCGGCCGCCCAAGTACAAGGCGTTTGGGGTTTAGGAGAAGAGCGCAGCGGTATTCTCTATCTGCTTGTCACCGATCCTTCCGATCCGATCCCGCCAGAAGAGATCGATCCTAAGAAGGCCTACTCAATCATCATCGGTGGCTCAAGCATCAACGCGGCAGCGCTGAAACGAGCTGTTCAACAAAATGTACGTGGCATCATTGTTGGCGGCATCGAAGAACACGAACTACGTGCATTTCTCGCTTGGACAGGCCAGCCTAGTTGGCAAACCGGCGACAGTACCTGGCAACTTCCTAATCCTCAACGGCTCACAGACCCAGGCCTTACTTTGATTATTACCGAGGGGTTCGGTGTTCGACCAATGTCGGCACAAACCTTTCAGCTGTTAACTGAATTAGATCGCCAAGAGGCGTTGATCGAGGGGCATACCTCGCTACGTACTCCGCAGCGACGTCCGCGCGTGATCGCACCTCGCACCGCAAGCAGTAGCGGGCAGCTTACACCGCCTCGTCCTGCTTTGCAGCCCGGTGCACACGTTCGCCTTGTCACACCCGATCAGTTAGGTCAAGCAGGAGTGGTACGCTCTATCTCTAAACAACCTCGGGCGCTGCCTTCAGGCATTCGCACCCAAACGGTCGAGGTCAGTTTAGAAGATGGTCAAATTCTACACGTACCGCGCACTGCAATTGAAGTCCTTGCCTAAGGTCAGCCAGAGGTGCCATGAGCCAGTTTGCGGGTTCTAGCACACAGTTTCCTTCAAACCCATCTGCGGATCGAGCACGCATCTTTGTGGTCGACGATGAGCAGTACATGTGCGATGTCTGTACACGTACTCTGCGTCGTTCTGGTTACGATGTGGTTGCGACGACCGATGCGAGTCATGCCATCGAAATGCTCCGCAGTGATCCGAACTTCGATCTGTTATTGACAGATATTCGAATGCCTTCGATCAGTGGGTTAGAACTTGCGCATCAAGCGCGCGAAATCGTGCCCTCCATCGCTATCATTATTATGACCGGCCACGTATCGATGGAGAATCTCCTGCAAGCGGTACGGCGTGGTGCTGTAGAATTTTTAAGCAAACCGTTTGAACTTGAGCAGCTGCGTCTGGCTGTCGAGCAAGCGCTCCATCATCGCCAACTGCTCCAAGATAGCCTTCGCCTACAAAACATCGAACGGCTCTTACAGAGTAGCGAAGAGATCAACGCCAGTCTCGATCGCGACGAACTGATCAAAATTGTTCTTAAGAATGCCCGCCAACACACCGAATGTCACGCCACTGCGCTTTTGCTTTATAACGGGCAGCGCAGCGAACTCTATGTCGGTGATGAGGCAATGCAGGTGCAAAACGAGGGTCTCGCACTAATGGAGCAGGTCCACAAAACGGGCCAAACCTCGCTCACCACTAGCCAATCGGCGCTCTGTCACTATCAGGGCAATCCGATCTATCAAGGGATTGCGACGCCGTTGCGCGCCCATGGTGAGGTTGTAGGTGTACTCTTGTTTTGCGATGATCGGCCCCACGTGCTGCGTTCGGGCACCCTTGAGAGCATTTCGATCTTGGCCAACCAAGCGGGAATCGCATTACGCAATGCTGCCCTGTATGGTGAGATCCAATCGAACCATCAGCGGCTGCAAGAGCTCGATCGTCTCAAAGGCGAATTTATTTCGATCGCTTCGCACGAGCTGCGCACGCCGCTTTCGATCGTGCTTGGTTACACCATGATGGTGCGCGACCAAGTGCAAAACGAACAACACGAATATTTACAGCGCGTGCTTGACAATGCGCAGCGCATCAAGGATATTGTTGATGACATGGTAAACTTACGTCATCTAGAGACAGGCGAAATGGCGCTTCAGCGCCAGAACCATGTTTTCCAATCCTTGGTGGATCAAGCGGTTGAACGCATGCTGCCAGCAGCAAAACGCAAGCAGCAAGAACTTCGCGCTGTGCTTCCGTCTGAGCCGATCTCGTTTCTGGTCGATAGCGAGAAGTTCTTATTAATTTTAGGTCACCTGATTTCGAATGCGATTAAATTCACTTCTCAGGGTGGCCCTATTGAAATTCGTGGCGATCTTTGGCAATATAACGGTACACAACAAAATGGTTGCCTATATCTTGATCAAGACGCTACGCACTTGCCAGAAAAAATTCGTCAAGGAACCTGGGTCTTGGTGCAGGTCTGCGATCAAGGGATCGGGATCCCGGAACGGGAGCAACCACGTATTTTTGAACGTTTTTATCAAGTTGCAGATTCGCTCACGCGCGAACAAGGTGGCACAGGCCTCGGTCTCGCCATTGTACGAGAACTGGTGACGCTTCAAGGAGGCGTGGTCTGGGTTACCAGTAGCGAAGCGCGAGGGAGCATCTTTTCGGTAGCCCTGCCCTATGGGGCAGAAAGTGGAAAATAGCACGTACCTCGGCTATACTCGATGCTATCAGGCCGAGATCAATGAAGCCTGAGGTTTGTGCAATTCGTCCTTATATGTGGCAGCGTACGCCTTTATGTGTGGCGCCTAACGTTTATAGAAGGCGGGGCGATACGCACCCATACATAGCATAGTATACCTGCCAAAGCCAAGTCCAGCGTTGCGAAAGGCAAGAGAGCTCATGGAGTATCGACTCCTAGTTGTTGCGGGCAAAAATGAAACGTTATTAGCCCTCCCCAGTCAACTATCTGAAGTTGAAGTAAAATTAGTCGAAATGGCTAATGAAGCGCTGTGGGAGCTTCGAAGCGACCCTCCCCATGCGATCGTCGCCGGCTTCGACTTGCCCGATATGAGCGGGCTTGATCTAGCCGAAATTATTCCGAACTTTGATCTACCTACTCCTATCATTCTGGTCAGCTCTACCGTTGATCTAGACGCTCAGCAACGCGCAGCTGAGCTTGGCGTGCATAGTTTCCTTGCTAATCCTTCAAAGGAAACACTCACAAGTACGATCGATGCCGCACTCAAATTGGGTAGCGAGCTCATGGCCCAACAGGCCGAAGAAGAAGAGGAAGAGCCAGAACCAGAGCCGCCAGCGCCTCCAGCGCAAGAGCCAATCACACCGGTGATCGAGCGGATCGAACGCACACCGCCCGCAGCCGATACAGGGCGTCCGCAGCCGGTGATCGAACGGATCGAGCGCACACCGGCAAGCGAAAGCGCTGCTCCCGAGGCGCCTGCCCGTCCTTCTCCGGTGATCGAGCGGATCGAGCGTATACCGCCAGCCAGCGAAGCGCCGCCAGAACCGCCGGCACGGTCATCTACAAGGCGGGTTGTGCCGAACCCTGACCCACCCTATCAACCGCCTGAACGCCCCTCTTCGCGCCGAGTGACGGGCCGTTCTAGTGGTGGTTTAGGGGGGCGCGTCAACCAAGCGCGTGCTGCTGCTCAGCAGAGCCCCAAGCCGACGCCGCCAGAGCCGACGCCGCCAGAGCCAACTCCAGCGCCGCGCGGTGGTGGTATCACCGTAGTTGACCGCGATCGGGCGACTCGGATTCAAACTATTCTGAGCGACCTGTGGCAATCGTTGAGCGCCCAATGTACGCTGCTGACCGACCGAGCTGGTATGGTTTTAGCCCAACACGGCGAAACCGACGGCCTGCCGATGATGATTCTGCTGCCGCTGTTATCGACCAGCTTCTCGACAGCAGGTGAGGTAGCGCGCCAGTTGCATGAAGAAGACGCTATGACGCTTTACATGCACGACGGCGCTCGTTACAACCTCTACTGTTTCGATATTTCACAGCGTTTCCTCTTGGTGGTGGTGTTCGACAAGAATATCGCTGCAACCCGTATCGGTTCGGTTTGGGTTGAGGCGCGCAGCACCATCCGCAAGCTTAAAGACGCCTTGAAATAAGACCTGCAATAGTGCGAAGCGCAAAGGCCGTCGATCTAACCCGGATCGATGGCCTTTGCCATTTATTGCAATTCGTCATGGGCAATGTTACACTGCTAAGAGTAGTACACGCAGCTTTTAACTTGTTCTCGAGGAACGCCATGAGCGACCAATTGATATATCTCGATCACTCCGCTACAACGCCTACCGACCCCGCTGTAGTGGAGGCTATGTTGCCCTACTTCACCCAGATCGCAGGCAACCCGTCTAGCATTCACCAAGTAGGGCGGGCCGCCCTACAAGCTGTAGATGATGCACGTTATAGCATCGGCGAAATCTTAAATGCCCCCGCCAAAGAGATCGTCTTCACGAGCGGAGGTTCCGAAGCTGACAACCTTGCGATCAAAGGGGTGGCTTTCGAACAGAGTCGTCGTGGCAAGGGTAAACATATCATTACCAGCGCATTCGAGCATCATGCCGTGCTCGATACGGTTGAATATTTGAAGGAATTCGGCTTCGAGATCACGTATCTACCCGTGAGCAGAGAGGGCTTTGTCAGCCCCGACGATCTGCGAGCCGCCCTGCGCCCCGATACGATCTTGGTCTCGATTATGTATGCCAACAACGAGATCGGCACGATTCAGCCCATTAGTGAATTTGGTGCGATCTGCCGCGAACATGGCGTGCCTTTCCATAGCGATGCGGTTCAGGCAGCCGGAGCGCTCGATCTCGATGTCAAGGCTCTTAACGTCGATCTTATGTCGCTGGCTTCCCATAAGATTTATGGGCCAAAGGGTGTTGGCGCGCTCTATGTGCGGCGCGGCACCCCGCTGCTGCCCCAGATCAACGGTGGTGCACAGGAACGCCGCCGCCGTGCGGGCACCGAAAATGTCGCTGGCATCGTCGGCTTCGCGAGCGCCCTGCGGCTGGCCGAAGAGCGCCGTGCCAGTTATGTAACGCACACCAGCGCCCTGCGCGACCGCTTGATCGATGGCGTGTTGGCAAGCGTTCCACAGAGCCACGTCAACGGCTCGCGCGAGCGTCGCCTGCCCAACAATGCTAACATCGCCTTCGAGCATGTCGAAGGTGAGAGCATCTTGATGCTGCTCGATCAAAACGGCATCTGTGCTTCAAGTGGCTCGGCCTGTAGCAGCGGCTCGCTCGATCCTTCGCACGTTTTGCTGGCGCTCGGCTGCAGCCCCGACTGGGCCAATGGCTCGGTGCGCTTTACGCTGGGCAAAGACACCAGCAGTGAGCAGATCGACCGCGTCATTGAGCTGCTGCCTGGCATGATCGAACGGCTGCGAGCGGTCTCTCCGAGCTATCAAGAATCTGTAGCTTCATAAACGCTCTATGGGCCAGGGTGGCAGCAGCATCTTGGCCCTCTTGCTACCTATCTCGTGCGCTTCGCCCTTGGTTCCATCTACTGCACGAGAGAATACATCACCGCGCTTTTCGCTACGTCGACGTCTCCACAGTCTCTGTGCTTTCTTTCATCCATACCTAGCTAGGCCAAGGTGGCCTGTAAGGAACGCCACAACAGGACATTGAACAAGCCGATGCACCTCGCCCCTGGCAAAACTGAACAGCTCACAGCTCTCCCTGCGTCGGCACACGCTCCAATAGATTTGGTATGCCTTCGTATCTCGTTGCAATCAAGTTGCATTCATCCACAGATCGTCCGAAATGTGTATCCCAAAAACAGATTTATACAATAAGGGAGGTTTTCGTGGAAGCTTCGGTCATCCTGATACTTGGTGTAACGCTGATTGTCCTTATCGCCGCAATCATTATTGCACGGCAGCTTTGGGGTGTTCCAAACAGTACAGAAAGCCATACAGCAACCCACTGGCCCTCGCTTAATCCAGAGCAGCTTGCAGAGATTCAACGCGATATTGCAGCAAATAACAATATCGTCGCCATTAAAAAAGTTCGCGACTGGACGGGTTTAGGGCTTGCCGAAGCCAAAGAGGCGGTAGACTTCATTAGCAAAGGCGCTCATCTTGCAAACGAGCTGCCCGAACAAGCCAAGCCCAACCCACCGATCCAAGATGAGCAGCTGCTCAATACACTCAAATCGCTGGTAGAATCGGGCCAGAAGATCCAAGCGGTCAAAGTTTATCGCGATGCAACTGGTGTTGGTCTGAAAGAGGCGAAAGAGTTCGTCGATCAGCTATAAAAAATCAGTGGAAACGGGCGCTTCCACTGATTTCGTATGTCACAGCAATGGGTGATGTTTATTCGGTCACGCGTACATAAGCGATCGCAACATGCTGGCTGCTCACACCTTCAAAGGTGATAGCGTAGATGCCGATGGGGCTATTGCGCGCAGTCGTAAAGGTGATGATGTCCGAGATACCTTCGTCGTCGCTATCGACTTGGAAGGGAGCACCTAGCACCGACTGATCGGGCGTGGTGATGTAGACACCGATCTTTTCGCCCGGCTCGAAGCCGCCCGCGATGGCAGCAAAGGTAGTGCCGCGTGGGCCGATCGACGGCTCGACATAGGCGTAAATGCTCTCGGGCACGCTGGTGTCAGGGTCGTTGTTGTCCGAGTCGGCAGCTGGCTCTGGAGCTGCAGACGCAGCAGCCTGCTCGCTGCCCAAAAGGCCTAACAATACGATATTGCCATGCTCGGGGTGCAGCTCAAAACGAGCCCGCTCGAACCACTGAGTCAGGTACTGCTGACCATCGCTGCCCTGCTCCATGGTCGCTTCGGTCAAGGGCAGACCGAAGAGGGCGAGGCTTTCAGCGGCCGAATAGGCAGGGTTGTTATCGAGATTGAGACCGTGGCTGCTCCAGTAGTGCAGGAACTGGTTACACACGCTGTGGCCTGTCTCGGCGAAATAGCGGCAGCCAGCAGCATTGGGATCAGCTGCCTTCGGCTCGCTCTCCCATTGGCGGCCATGAGCTTGAAGCTGCTCGGCACCCAAGCGGCCTAAAAGGACATCGTAAGGAGGGCTATTTTCGGGACGCAGCTCGAAACGGTTGCGCTCAAAGTGCTGAACAAGCACCTTAACTCCGCCAATATCTTGCTCGCTAGCAGCGCTGATGGGATAGCCAAATACAGGTAAACCACCGTTCTGCTGCCAATATTCTGCGAAACGACCTGAGATACAATGGGGGACTTCGGAAAAACAGAGTGAGTTGGTTTGAGCGGAGAGCGAGCCAGCTGGTGCAAAGAGGCCGAGCGCCATTGCAAATACCAGACCTAGCAGAGCGAGGCCCTTGTTCATGTGTCCTCCAAAACAATGATAAGAATGTTACATTTATTATGACAAAATTCCCATTAATCGTCTAGATAGCAATTAACTATTTTACCAATCTAAAAACTATGACTTTCCTATTTTGTATAGCTAAAGCATATGAGTAGAGCCTGTAATGTATCATTTTGATGTCGTTTTAAGCTATATTTCTCTGTTTGAGTCATTTTTCAAGCGGATTCTTTCAACTATAACCGCGCATACAAAACCAAGCGGAAGCCTAATTTTGAAGCCGTTTGTATCGCACTTTTGGGAGCGATTTCAGGGCACAGCTAGATAGCAGCCCGGGTTGAGGGCGGGCTGTTGGTAGCCGTAGGCGGACGCGGTTGGGACCCTGTTTGGGGGAGGGACCTGACCGCTAGAGCGCTACACTTAGCAATGGATTTGGAATCACGATAGTTAGGCTTAGGCCTTAGAATGAGGAATACAGCATGGAAGATTACGATCAGGAGTGGCTGAGTTATCAGCACTCGAGTGGAATAGTGTCGCTGGAATATCCCGAGCAGTGGCAGGTCGAGGAGCCACAGGTGGCTCAGCAGTTTCAGACCGTTTTGCGCAGCGACGACGGCAAGGTTTTCTTTCGACTGACGATTCAGCCCGCCACAGAAGAACACAGCGTCTCGGTGCTGGAGCAGTTGAGCGAACAGTTTTTAGAGCAAAACCATAGCGAGCGCGTCGGCTACCGTCTCGAATCGCTCGATCGACAGCCAGATGAGAGCGTTTGGGCGAGTTATGTGTATGGGGAAAAGCCAGACGTTGTTGTGGGGGATCTGCTCTATTGGGTCGACGACCAATACCTGTTACGGCTTGAGGTCGAACAGGCTGAAAACAGCGTCGATAGCACCCAAGCTATCGTTGATGATATCATCGATACGCTCGAACTTGAACCGGATATCCCTTTCAGTAGCTAGACTCGCAACGAGGAGATAGGCTTTTCTATCTCCTCGCTTCGTTCTTCCAGCTAACCCTCTACTAAACCTAGCGCATTGTAGAGCCGATCCCAATCGAGCCGTTCTTCCATCAGTCTGATGATGCTATCGAGTTTGCTCTTTTGATGGAAACGAATATGCCCAAAAATCATCTCGGCGCGTTCAACAGTCGAAAGGGTGTCGTCGGGCACGATGATGATCGGTACACCGCGCTCTTCGGCTCGATCGATGACCTGAGGCGATGGTCGAATATTGCCAGTAAGCACCAACACGCTTGTAGAGGTTTCTAGCGCTGCAAGCTGCAGATCGGTTCGGTCACCACCGGTGATCACAGCTTTGTTGGCACGTCGTCGGAAGAAGGAGAGACCGCTCTCGGGGCCCATTGCACCGACCATTAACGATGCAACAAGGTTGTCGCCTAGGGCCCGATTACCCAGCCACTGACCGCCTAAATGGTCATACAACTCATCAACTGTCACACCCGAGAGCGACTGGTCTTGGGGAAGGAGGCCATAAACAGGAATATTCTGCGATTCAAGATAGGGAACAACACGGTTCTGAACAAAGTCGAGTTGAGGTTCTTCGACCTGATTGAGCAACACACCGATAAGTCGATCGCCCATGTAGCGACGTACAGCCAAGACCGAGTCGATCGCGATCGTATTATTGTAGCGCACCACCAACAAGGCTGGCGCCTCTAACATATCCGTCACTTGGTCAGCTGAGAGGTCAACCAATGCTCCCTCAGACCACGTATTTGTACCTTCAACAACAACGACATCTCGGTCGCGCGAAACCGCCAGGTAAGCTGTTTGCAGCTTTCGAGCAAAAGGCTTCTGTTGATTACGCATAATCGCCTCAACGGTGCTTGGGGTTACCAGCACCGGAGCGATTTGGTCGAGCGAATCTGGAAGTCCAAACATGTCGCGAATGAAGGCTGCATCTTCGTCCAGCACG
Source organism: uncultured Chloroflexales bacterium (assembly GCA_937902315.1). Taxonomy (GTDB): domain Bacteria; phylum Chloroflexota; class Chloroflexia; order Chloroflexales; family Chloroflexaceae; genus CALGUG01. The sequence continues at coordinate 66,435 of CALGUG010000044.1, read as the reverse complement.
GCCCCCGGTTTATAAGCAACCGAGACGCTGACCGGCTTCATGTAGCCGATGCGTAGACCATCTTGTTGCAAGTGGTGCAACAAGCCAACGCACACGGCACTTTTGCCGACAAACGTTTCCGTCGAGGCTACGTACAGCGTCGCCATAGCTCCATCCCCTAAATTTCAGTGTAAGATGTCAATTGTATCAAGCACCTGCGGCGCGCACCCTAGCTCGTTGCATCTTACAGCCAACATCAGTTTCCACTACCCTTGCAGAATGATTCGAGCGTCCAGCACAACAACCCCTTCACCTCTATTATAGACGACAAGCGGGTTGATATCCATTTCAACTATTTCGGGGAAATCGCCCACTAACTGGCTAATTCGCAAAACCACCTCCTCAGCAGCGCTAATATCGGCGGGTTGTTCGCCGCGCACCCCTTGCAGCAACGGATAGGTGCGGATGCTGCGCACCTGTTCGCTTACCTCGCGGCGGCTTAGTGGCGCTAAACGGAAGGCCACATCTTTGAGCACTTCGACATAGATGCCGCCCATGCCAAAGCCGATCAATGGTCCAAACTGCGGATCACGGCTGACGCCGACCAAGACCTCGCGCCCTTTGGGTAACATCTCTTGCACAAGGATACCCCAAATTCGCGCTTCGGGATTGTAACGGCGTGCCCGATATTCGATCAATTCATAGCTATCGCGCACATCGTTGGCGTTGCTGATGCCAACCCGCACTCCGCCGATATCGCTTTTGTGCAAAATATCGGGGCTACTAATCTTTAAGACGACTGGATAGCCGATTTCGTTTGCGATCTGAACCGCCTCGTCGGGAGAACGAGCCAGACGGCTTTGCGGCAGGCGCATACCATAGGCTTCCATCACCTCGCGCGCCTCGATCTCGCCTAGCTCGACCCGCCCACTGGCGCGCACCCGTTCGAAGAGGGCCTGCACCCGGGCCCGATCGACCTCGAAATGGGCATATTCGTCTGCGCCCTCTTCGCGCCAAGCGCGATGGTCGGCCATCGCCTTAAAGGCTGCCACCGCCCGTTCGGGGAAGGCGTAGTTGGGGATATGATGGCTGTTAAGGTAGTCGAGCGCCTGTTTGATGCTGTATTCTCCCATAAAACTGGTCACGATCGGCTTGTCGGTCTGCTTGGCATACTCGGCGATCACACGCGCGGTTTCTTCCGGCTCGCTGCCCGCTTGGGGCGTAAAGAGTACTACAACACCATCGACGTGCGGATCGGCCAAGACCGCCTTGAGCGCAATCTCGTAGCGATCAGCGCGGGCATCGCCGATCACGTCGATCGGATTGTAGATGTTGGAGAGCGGCGGCAGATCGCGCCGCAAGGTCGCCAAAGTCGTTTCAGTTAGTTCGGCCATACGCAGACCGTAGTGTTCGATCGCATCGGAAGTGATAATGCCGGGGCCGCCGGCATTGGTTACAATCGCAATCCGTGGGCCACGAATGAGGGGTTGATAGGCGAAAGCCAGCGCGAAATCGAAGAGCTCTTGCATAGACTGGGCGCGGATAATTCCGCTCTGTCGGAAGGCGGCTGCATAGGCGCTCTCGCTGCCCGCCAGCGAACCAGTATGCGACGAGACAGCACGGGTGCCAGCGGCGGTGGTGCCGCTTTTGATGGCGATCACCGGAATGCGCTTGGTGACTTCGCGGGCGGCTTGGATAAAGTTCGGGCCGTCGCTGATGCCTTCTAGATAGGCCAAGATCACTTTGTTGTGCTCGGGATCTTCGCCCCAAGCCCGCAAGAGAGCGACCTCATCGACGTCGGCTTTGTTGCCTAAGCTCACAAAGCGCGAGAAGCCGATGCCTTGGGATTTGCTCCAGTCGAGAATCGCTGAACAGATCGCACCAGACTGCGACATAAAGGCGATCTCTCCGTCAGCGGGCATGAGGGCTGCAAACGAAGCGTTTAGATCCGAGATGGTGTCGATAATACCAAGGCAGTTCGGGCCAACCATACGCATGTTATAGTGTTTGACCTTCTCGACCAATTGGCGCTCTAGCTCTTTGCCTTCGCCACCGATCTCCTTAAAACCTGCCGTAATGATCACAAGGCCCTGCACGCCCTTCTGACCACACTGTTCAACAACGCCAAGCACAGCTTGAGGGGGTATAACGATCACGGCCAGTTCGATAGCGGCGGGCACATCGAGAACCGTCGGATAGGCTTTATAGCCTAACACATCGCTCGCACTCGGGTGAATCGGATAGATATTTCCTTGGTAACCATTGTCAATAATATTTTTCAGAACCCGATGCCCTAAACGGGTCGAATCAGGTGAAGCACCAACAACAGCTACCGAATGAGGCGCAAAAATCTGCTCTAACATGAGCGCATCCTCTCAAGGCAAACAGCCTGTCCATTCTCTACTGCTGTGTCCAAACCTCAGATCGGGAACGCATAGTCGCCCTTTGGGAAGACTAACTGTATCTTGAGTAGTTGAGGCTTCAAGCTATGTACCTGCTTGACAAGCTAAAAGGTACTCTCCAACACCCAGATACGCTGCTCTGTTCTGCATCGTCCGATTCGACAGAGCAGTACGTTTCGATCAAAACGCTTTGCATAAAGCTCATACATTGCTTTCTGCAATATATATTATTTGTATAACACACCTTCGCAACATGTCTCTTTAGGTTCAGGTATTTCATTGCAAATCCGCTCGATTATGTTGTGTTTATGGCCTTCGACAGAGTTGAACGAGACTATTTCCTCAGTTTTTCGTTGTTGTTCTATTGCGAACAGGCTGTTTTAAGCGGATTTGCTATCAAAACGGCAGTTAGGCACCCTTCTCCCGCAATGCGGGAGAAGGGTCGGGGATGAGGGCAGCCAGCCCATCTGGTAGCCGTAGGCGGACGCGGTTGAGCACGAATGGAAGGGAAAAGATTAGGCCGCCAGCATATTGAAATAAGCAAAGGGATACAGTGGCTATGTTGCGAGCAGAAGCGAGGCTGTTTCGCTTTTGTATGAACGAATCGTCATTTTATAGAGAATCTAAAAACGCCATAATTAGAATTTACAATCTCAAGGCTCTTTACATTTGGTTATAGATAGCGTATAATGGCTGCAACCAGAAACTCACATGACTGTCATGCTGTGAGCTGGATACGGACTGAGAGGTATTTACTCTCAGTTCTTTGTTTACGTCAAAGGGGAAGCAGAGCTAGAAGGCTCTTCCAATCTGTCAGCTTCCATAGACGTTTCCGCAGTTCAAGTTATAAGGCAGTATTGCGATGAGTGAGAAACCCACCTACCTGACTCGCGAAGGCAAGGCCCAGCTAGAACGAGAGCTTGAAAACCTCCTTACAGTAGGGCGCAAAGAAGTTGCCGACCGCATTGGTGCCGCTAAGGAATTGGGAGATATTTCTGAAAGCGGTGAATACGAAGAGGCTAAGAATCAGCAAGCCTTTATTGAGGGCAGGATTCGCGACATCAAAAATACACTCTCGCGCGCTGAGATCATAGACGACACTAACATTAGCACGAGTGAAGTGCGTGTTGGTTCGCGCGTCACCGTCAGGCTCGAGGATGAGGATGAGGAAGAAACTTGGACTATTGTAGGAAGCACCGAAGCCAATCCGCGCTTGGGGCGCATTTCCAATGAGTCTCCGATCGGAGCTGCATTGCTGGGTAAAAAACCGCGCCAAAAAGTAACGGTGCAAACACCCTCTGGCGTGATGAAGCTCACTATTTTGAAGATCAACTAGGGTTTTACCCAAATCCTCCTAGAAAGCTCCGAGATGGCGAGTAGCACGCCATCTCGGATGTTTTTTTATCGCCAAGTTGCAGCAAGCTTTTGGTACAATAGCGGTCATGTGCCTAAAAACAGTATTTTTCAGACTGTAAACAGATTTGGATTCTTGGGTGGAGAGATCGGCAGATCTACCAGCAAACGTGACACATAGGAAAAACATATGGAATTGAACGAACTCCAAGCGCAACGGCTCGCCAAGCTCGAACGTCTGCGCGCCGATGGGATCGATCCCTACCCACCGCGCAGCGAACGAACGCATACGATCGGAGCCGTACTCAACGACATCGATGGCATGATCGAGCGAGGCGAACGGGTCACCCTGACGGGACGCATTATGGGTGCCCGCCGTATCATGGGCAAGCTGGCTTTCGCCCATATCAAGGACGAAAGCGGCTCCATTCAGCTTTGGATCAGTAAGGCAGACTTGGGCGATGAGTGGTTCGGCCGCTTCCGCGATCAGCTCGATTCGTTCGACATCGTTCAGGTCGAAGGCCCCCTACGCCGCACCAAGACGGGCGAACCATCGATCTTTGTCGAGAAGATGAGCATCCTCGCTAAGGCGCTCAACCCGCCGCCCGAGAAGTGGCATGGTCTCAGCGATACGGAAGCGCGTCTGCGCGAGCGCTACCTCGACCTGATCGTTAACGACGAGGTTAAGCAGACCTTCCGCACGCGCGCCAAGATCGTTTCGACTATGCGGCGCTTCCTCGATCAGCGCGGCTTTTTGGAAGTTGAGACCCCGATTCTGCAGCCGATCTATGGCGGCGCTTCGGCTCGGCCCTTCACAACCCACCACAACCAGCTCCACCAAGATCTCTATCTGCGCATCGCGGTAGAGCTCTATCTCAAGCGCCTGATCGTGGGCGGCTTTGAGGGTGTGTATGAGATCGGGCGCGACTTCCGCAACGAAGGTGTCGACCGCTATCATAACCCCGAGTTCACTATGATGGAGTGCTACCAAGCTTATGCCGACTACCGCGACATGATGCGCTTGGTCGAGGATTTGATGCGCGAGATCGCGATCGAAGTCGCTGGCAGCACGAAGATCAGCGTGCAAGGCCACGAGATCGACTTCGGCCCCGATTGGCCGCGTGTGCCGCTGGCCCAAGCGATCGCCGACAAGAGCGGTGTCGACATTACCAAGTATAGCGATCTCGAATCGCTCTGGGCTGCGATCACGGAGCGCAAGCTGCGGGTCGAGCGCAAGCCAAGCTGGGGCAAGCAGGTCGATGAGCTCTTCAGCACATTTGTAGAGCCGACCCTGATTCAGCCAACATTTATGGTAGACTATCCAGTAGCGCTCTCGCCCCTAGCCAAGCGCAAGGTCGGCGACCCCGATTTCGTCGAGCGCTTCGAAGCCTTTGCGATGTGCAGCGAGCTGGGCAACGCCTTCACCGAGCTCAACGATCCGATCGATCAAGAGCAGCGCTTCCTCGAACAGGTCAAGGATTTCGTTGCTGGCGACGACGAGGCTCAGCAAATGGACCGCGACTACATCAACGCCTTGATGTACGGTATGCCGCCCACAGGTGGCCTGGGAATCGGTATCGACCGCTTGACGATGCTCTTCGCTGATCAGCCGAATATCCGCGAAGTGATTCTCTTCCCACACCTGCGTCAGCGTCAATAAACGAAGTCGAGCGTGTAAGTGTGCGCTATGGAAGCGGTTTGCAGGATTGTCAACTTGCAAGCAACATACTACAATAGTGTTATGCACTTACACGCTCGTTTGTAAGGAGGAATGGATGCCGCGTTCATTTACAATAGAGCGTGAGAATTTACCCCAAGTAGTCCAAGGCTGGCTCAAGGCGGTTGGCCTCCAGTCTGAAGAGCTGGTCGAGATCGTTTTCACCGAAAACGAGGTGCTTTTGCGCCGCCCGATGAGTCCTGAAATGCGTCAGTGGGCCAAGGGCGTCAGCGATAGCTACGATAAAGCATTCCGCGATCTTGCGGGTTTAGGGGCTGAAAGCGAGCTATAGCTTTCGCTTGAAGCTCAATCTCTTATGCCATGAACTACCTTACAATAAACGAGATCTTGGATCTCCACACCTTTTTGGTGATGGAATACGGTGGACGCATGGGAATCCGCAGCCAAGATCGCCTCAAAAACGCGCTCTTCGCACCACAGCGGCGCATGTTTGGGGAAGAACTCTACCCTGATATTCCCAGCAAAGCTGCTGCCTTGCTCTATTTGCTGATTAAAGATCGGCCCTTTGTAAGTGCGAATGAATCAACGGCGCTGTTTGCCCTGCTACGCTTTTTAGATCTTAATCAGGTGCGTTTACGCGATTCGATCGGCTCAAGCGAACTCTTTGATCTTATTCTCGACTTGAACCATTCGCGCAAAAACAAAGAAGAGCTTGAACAGTGGCTACGCGAACATTGCCAAGGAATCGAAGCGCAAACCTTGTTATAAGTGTGGTATGCTGAACAAAATAGAAGCAGGCCAACACTTCATTGAGCTACGTGTCTTGTTAGGGTGTTATGGAACAGCTTTCGGCTGATCGTCGGCTTATAACTGTAAATGTTGACCGTCGCTGGTATGGGCGTCGGTATACGTGGTTGCCGGTAGATAGTTTAAGCTCTGAAGGATTCGAGATCAGCTGTGAAGGAACCTATATGAAACCTGAACAGTACGATCTCCAGCCCGGCGATATCGTACGTTGGCAAGAAGAGGGCCGAAAGTTCGAAACAGAGATCGCAACAGTTGAGCGAACGGCGGTACGAGTGAAGGTCACATTTGGAGAGTTAAAGCTTCTGCCACCCGATTATTTTCTTGCATAATCGAAGTGGCAAACAAGGGGCTACTAAGCCATATCTGACCTGTGACACGAGCATAAGAGCTTGCGTCTGCCCGTTTAACGTGTTATAATCACGCGCCGTTAATAGAATACGTGTTATCGTCTCTTTTTAAGGCGATACCTTTCTTCTCCGACGCGTAGTGAAGCCCGCGCCGCTTCCCTACTCACCGATCGGGGGATCATGTCAAAGGAGGAATGTGTGCGCGAACGACGTCGTGATTACGAATTACTATTCATCATCAGCCCACTCCAATCGGGTGAAGAGCAGATTCAAGCTGTCATTGAGCGTGTACAGCAAGTAATTAGCAGCATCGGTGGCGAGGTCCAGTCGACCAACACCAGCTCGCCTTGGGGCCGCCGCAAGCTGGCTTACCCCATCCGCGAATACGCTGAAGGCGAGGCAAGCCGCCGCAACTTCACCGAAGGCTTCTACGTATTGATCAACTTCAACGCTGGATCAACCCAGCTCGGCGAACTTGAGCGCAGCCTCAAGCTCAACGATGCGATTTTGCGTTACATGCTCACTCTTGTTGAGAAGCAAGGCCGCTCGGCACTGGATGTTGAGCCAGAGGTTGTGAGCGAAGATAGCAGCGAGGATGAGGCCGCAGACGATGAGTAGCCTGTCTGAGGCAACTACTTCAGGGGTGACAGATGGCTAAAGATTTGAATAAGGTGTTGATCATCGGACGGCTTGGCAAAGACCCTGAGCTGCGTTATACCGGCACTGGCAGCCCGGTAGCAACTTTTACAGTAGCCGCTGGACGCCAGTGGAAAGATAGCAATGGGGAACAGCGCGATGAAACCGAATGGTTCAGTATCGTAGCTTGGAATAAGCTTGCTGAGATCTGCAGCCAACATTTGAGCAAAGGCTCACGGGTCTATATCGAAGGGCGTCTACAAACACGCACTTGGGAAGATCCGCAAACCAACCAAACCCGTTACCGGACTGAAGTGGTTGCCAACGACATGATTATTCTCGACAACCGCCCCACACGTGATACAAGCGGTGGTGACAATTTCGAACCACCGCGCCTAAATCCAGATCGTCCCGGCGATCGTTACGGTTCGCTCGGCGACATTGGTGATGAGGATATTCCATTCTAATGCACACCGCTGGTTTTGCCATCTATGTCATTTACTAGTTAAGATGCTTACGGGCATAGAGCGGTTGTTGCTCTATGCCCATCTTTATATGTAAATAAATGCCACCAACAACCAAAAAACAGCAGCAAACAAACCGCGACAACCGGGCAACAAAACCGACTAACCCGGTCGCTGAGCGGCGAGCTCAAACGCGCAAACAGCGGGAAGAAGCCCGTCAGCGCTTGGTTCTTCAGGTGACAGGTGTTGCTATTGGTCTGGCACTCCTTGTCGCCCTTGCTGGAGCGATCTACCAATTCGTCTGGCTACCAAACCAAACCGTCGCTCAGGTAAACTCGACTATCCTAAGCCGCAATGGCTATTGGGAAGAACGCCGTTTAGCTTTAGCACGTGATGTTGTGCAAAACCTGCAACTGATCGAAATGTTTGCAGGGCAAGATTTCGCCGATCAGTTCCGCAGCCAGCCTGCTATCGCCAATCAACAGGTGCTAACTCTCAAGTCGGCTGATCTTGATCAAGCCACGTTGAGCAACTGGCGTGATACACAGCTCACCGAACAGGGAGCCATGGCCATGAACATCATGGTCAACGACGATGAAGTGGCACAACTGATCGTGCAGCGACTGAACGAATTTTTGCCCCCGCCCATGCTCGACCTCAGCGCGACCGCTACACCTGAAGCGACTGCCGAGCCAACCGCAGAGCCGACTTCTGCGCCAGTAGCGGACGGAGAGCCAACGGCCACAGCAACAACTGCGCCGACCGCTACGCCTGAGCCAACCCCGAGCATCGCCGAGGCGCAAGCCGACTTCCCGCGGATCATGACCGAAATCTACAGCCGCTTCCGCGAGATCGTCGTGCTCTACAGCCAAGAGCCCGCTTTGACCCAAGAGGACTTCGAGAAAGCTCTGAAGGCGCAATATCGCAAAGAACTGCTCCAGACCAGAATCAAAGAGCAATTAGTGCCCGAGGCGAGCTTCACTCCCTCCACAGAGCCAACCAGCCTCTCGGCCAGCCAGATTCTCTTGAAGGTTGACGTGCCAGAGGGTGCCAGCGACGACGAGAAAGAGAAGCTCTTCGCTGATCGCCTAGCCGAGGCTCAGCGCATCGTCCAAGAGCTGAAGAGCGGTGCAGACTTCGCCGAACTGGCAGAGCAATACTCTGAAGACGAAGGCTCCAAAGAGAATGGTGGCGCGCTCGGCTCATTCAGCCCCGATGGCGTCAACGAAAACGGTGCCCACTATGCGCCCGAATTCGTAGCAGCCGCTCGCGAACTCGAAGTCGACCAGATCAGCGATCCGGTTCGCACTCAATTCGGTTGGCATATCATCAAGCTGACCAATCGTGTTGTACCAAGTGCAGAAGAGCAGCTCAGCTCGGCTCGCACCAAGGCCTTCGATGAGTGGATGGCGCAACAGCGCAGCCAAGCCACCATCAAGATCGAAAACGAGCCGACGGCCACCATAGTGGTACCCACCACACCGCCTGCACCGACAACACCGCCGACCTTTGTGCCAGGTCCTCCGACGGCGATCCCGACGGTGACTCCTGACCCAAGCCTTGAGGAAGAACTGGAGATCGAGGTGGAGCCAACCGCCACCCCAGAATCTTAAAAACGCAAGCCTCAAGCAACGGCGTTTCCCAATATCTGAAGTGCGAACGAACGCTCGCACCCTACATCATCACGCTGTTGGGGTAACGTGTTTACCCCAACAGTTTTTCAGGACGGTAGATGTCTTATGCGACGATGGACTGCTTTTACCACGGCTGGTCGCTGGATCGGCCTCGCGCTACTCATTCTGATACTGATCGCCGCAGCTCTGATAGGAACAGAGCTCGTTCAGTTCGTGCTTCAACCGCCCCAACTTTGGCAGGTTGACCTTGCGCTCTACGGACGAGTCTTACTGTTCCTTGTGCTCTTGGCGCTTGCAAGTGTTGTAGGATACCGCGTGTTAGGAGCGTTTACGCTCGCCTATCTGATGGACCGCAACGGTCTCTATATCTCGTGGCTGGGCAACCGCTCGGTAGTGCCGCTCTCGCAGATCGATCGAATCGATGTAGGCGAAGCCAATACCAAACTCGCGCTACGGCCGCTGCAAGCGATCGGCTACTACCGTGCTGAAAGCAAAACTTCCGATGGGCGACCGCTCCATATCTTCTCGACTCTGCCGCCCGAAAAGAGCCTAGTCATCCACACCAAGAACGAGGCCTTCGCGATCTCTCCCGCCGACCAAGACGCCTTCGTGCAAGATCTTGAGCAGCGCCGCAACATCGGTGCGGTCAAAGCGCTCACTTCTGAGCTACAAGCGGGGCGCATCTTTCTCTACGACTTCTGGAGAGATCGCGTGGTACGCAATGCAGTCTTGATCGCAATTGTGCTCAATCTGCTGCTAGGAGCCTTTGTAGCGGCCTCCTATCCAGATCTCGAGCCGATGATCGAAATGCGCTTCAACGCCGCTGGAGAAGCCGCTGGCGCACAACCACGCCACCAAGTGCTCTTTCTACCACTGGCAGCCTTCGGCCTCTTGTTATTCAACATCGCCCTCGGTCTCAGCATCTACTTGCGCCAAAAAGATGGAGCGCGCCTGCTACAACTTACCTCGATCCTTGTACAGGTGCTCTTCGGCATCGCGGTGATCACCATCATCACCCGTTAGCACTCAAGACGAGCGATACAAAAGAGCTTTGCGCTAGGTTTGCGCAAAGCTCTTTTTCTTTTACGGCACTTGTTCTTGCCGCAAAGCAGGCGGCTATTCGCCATTTTTTGGCGGAGAGGCTGCTAGCCCCCATTCGGCGTGTAGCGCGTCCGCCTCCGGCTACTAAACAGGGCTAGCCCCGAGCAGGGCCCTCACCCCCCAGCCCCTCTCCCGCACTGCGGGCGAGGGGCTGAATGCTGATGTTGTACCTCTCTGAGTTCTGTGCTCTCAAGGATACTTCCGCGATGCTATGCGAACGATCGCCTTTGGCTGCCGACACGACTGTTGGCTAATCCATAGCAGAGCAGGAGAGGGGGTGCAGGCTGCGTTACCTCAAAACGCCGTACCCTGCCCTTCGGCAGCTTGGTTGGCGCCCTTCGGCAAGCTCAGGAACCGCTTGGCAAACCACAGGAACCGCCTGTCAAGGATATGGCTAATCGCCACAGCATCTCTGTGATGAGATCAGTCCTTGGCTGAGCCAGTCGAAGCCAACGTCTCTCGTACCCTGGGCCTATCGAAGGGTACGAGCAAACCCTCAAAGACCCAGTGCCTCGCGTGGTGAACAAAACTAAAACGGCTCGGGAGGGCGGATACGCCAAGCGAGCGCGCCCAGCCATTGTGAGGCGGTGTTCCAAGCCACAAAGCCCAGCATCGCGATCACCACCAGTTTGCCTGCTCGCCCCAGCTTCCAAAGCAAAGTCATCGCAAACGCCCCCAACACAGCCACCGCCCAAGCCGAGAACATCAGCCAGCGCGTCGATTGGGTCGAAAGCGTGATAAAAGGCAGAATCGCGAAGATGCTGCTGACGAGGAAACTGCCACCCAGAATCGCGATCAAGATTGTGGGCAGCGCGATGGCAGCTTGCGGCTCAGCGCTTGCAGCCTGGCGGTTGAACAGATAGTAGGCTAGCAAGCCGAGCGGAGCCAGCACTAAGGGGAAAAAGCCGAAGTGAACGATGAAACCAGCGTCCCAGAGCGTATCCCAGAGCACCGAGCGCGGCACTGGGGCGCGCTGAGCCAAGCCAGTGAGACCGCCGCTGGCAGTCGCTTCGAGCTGGCTGAGGAAGAGCGGCATAAAGGCGCTGTAGAAGAGCAGAGCCGCGCTCAAACCGGCGCCAACATAGGTCAGCGAGAGCGGCAGCGCGCTCTTGGCGGCCCATTGATTACCGCGCCAACGTTGCAGCCAGAGCAGGGCCAGCAACCCGCCGCCCAGCAGCACCGTGTTGATAAAGAAGCCGAAATGGCCCAAGAAGACGCCGACCAGCAGCAGGAAGAGCAGAGCTAGCTCGCCGCCGCTCGGTTTGCGAGCGGGCGCTTGGCTCCAGTTGCGAGCCATTAAGACCAGCGTGGTGGTGAAGACGACGCTAACAAACTGGGTGTAGATATGGGTATCGAACGACCACCAGGTCGTCATAAAGCCCGCGGCAGTGAAGACGTACAGGCCAGCCGCCAGCAGAGGCGTGCCATACAGCGCTTTGGCTCCTCGTCGCCAGTTGACCAGCGTTGCCGTGATGGCATAGACACAGGCCGCGCTGACGCTATCGACGATGGCAGCACCTAATTGCAGTATGGTGCGAATCTCGATCCCGAGCACGCTGAAGGGAGCCAGTGCTAAATACGGCCCGGGCGGATAGGGGAAATCGACGCCACGGTTGCGCGAGAGCAGAAAAACCCGTCCTTTGATCACTTCAGTCATACGGTTGAAGTGAAAGTTGATATCGCCGTGCATCGAGCTGGGGAAGAGCCGTCCGCCGTAGCGCATACCGAAGGCGAACACGATGATCAGAAGCAGCCAGCTAAGGGCGCGCTCGTTCAGCGGCAGTTCGAGGCGTTGGGCAGCCCAAGGCAGCAGTGCGCGCAAGGCCAGCAGCAAAACATAGCTGTACAATGCGGCTCGCAAGGCAGCTCCGGCTCCAAAAGCGAAACGGGCCGGGTCGCAGTAGGCGGCTATCAGGGCGAGACATGCTAAGGCCAGCACAGGCCAGAAGGCGGGCATTGGCCGAAAACCAGCCCGCAGCACGATCGCCCAGACCAGCAGGGCGCTCAGCAGCCAAAGAGCGCTGCTACGCCAGCTCGGCGCTACAAAACCTTGTTCATCGAGCGCGATCAGTTCGATCTTGTCGAGCGGGGTGCCCAGCTCGCGCGGATCGTCGCCGCCGGGCGAGAAGGTCGTGGTACGGATCGTAAGCGCTAGATTGCCGTCACTGAGCAGATCGGCGGGAATGCCTACGGTGTAAGTCACGCCTTCCGGGCGAATCGGCAAAACAGCGAAGCGACGCTCTTGGCTCCAAAGCTCGATCTCTTTGGGGCCTTGTTCAACAACGATTCCGCCGATCGGAAAGAAGCTGAGGCGCAGAGCATACGAGCGCGCTCCAACGCCGGGCAATTGGATCTGCGCATAGTCGTTGGTCCAGCGATAGGTGCCGTGATCATCGAATTCGGCGTCGTTGAAGCCGCGCAAGAGCGGAAGATCGCCGCCATAACCTTCGCCGATGCCCACATCGATCTGATAGCGCAAAGGTAATTGTGGGACGATCAGCAGGCCAAGCGCAAAAAACACCAAAAGGGCATACAGCTGCCAACCGCGCAAGAGCCCTTGCCAAGCAGCAGCTTCTTGTCTCAAGGCATTTGTCAAAGCCTTAGCCCACTCTTTATCTGCCTGTTGTATGCGTTCTGCCAAGAGCGTATCATCAACTGTAGCGTAACGGTTCCGTGGGCGTATTATCCCCTTGCAGGCCGCCTGTGTCAAACTGGCGGCGCCCGTATAGGCCAAAAAAGCCGTGCTACAATGAAGCTAAAGCCAGTTCGTAAGGGAAGGAATGCCTACTATGAGCGCTATCACGTCGGGGCAAGACGCCCCACACTATGGCTATTTTTTAAAAGGGACATGGCACGACGATACGCCCAGCTATGAGCTGCGCAGCCCATACTCAAACGAGCTGATCGCGCATGTGCATCGCGCTGGCCCCGAACAGCTAGAGACGGCAACCCAAGCGGCCCAAGCTGCGTTCGCGCAAACCAAACAGCTCCCCGCCCACGAGCGCACCCGCATTCTGCGCGCGATCGTCGATGGCATCACGGCCCGTTCGGAGGAGTTCGCCCGAACCATCGCCCAAGAGGCCGCCAAGCCGATTAAGCAGGCCCGCGTCGAGGTAGGGCGCAGCATCTTCACCTTCGCCCAGGCCGCCGAAGAGGCCAGCCGCATTCACGGCGAGCTGCTGACGCTCGATGCTCACCCCAACGGCGTCGGTCGCCAAGGCTTGTACAAGCGCTTCCCAATCGGCCCGATCTCGGCGATCACCCCCTTCAACTTCCCACTCAACTTGGTGGCCCACAAAGTCGCGCCCGCCATCGCGGCTGGCTGCCCGATCGTGCTCAAACCCGCCTCGCAGACCCCGCTGACCTCGCTCAAGCTGGCCGAGGTGGTGCACGCGGCGGGCTGGCCCGAAGGCGCCTTGGCCGTGCTGCCCATGAAGAGCAGCGATGCCGGCCCCTTGATCAGCGATGAGCGCTTTAAGTTGCTGACCTTTACAGGTTCGCCCGCAGTCGGTTGGAAGATGAAAGAGCAGGCGGGCCAAAAGCGAGTTACGCTCGAACTGGGCGGCAATGCGGGTGTGATCATCCACGAAGACGCCGATCTCGATCTGGCGGTCAGCCGCACGGTGATGGGCGGTTTCTCCTACGCAGGCCAGACCTGCATCAGCGTGCAGCGCGTGTTTGTACACGAAACGATCTTCGACGCCTTTATGGAGCGCTTTGTGCCCGCTGTCAAGGCCCTCAAGCTCGGCGACCCGCTCGATGAAAGCTCCGATCTTTCGGCGCTGATCAGCGCAGGCGACGGCGAGCGTATCAAAGAGTGGCTCGCAGAAGCGCGCGCTGCTGGTGCCGAAGTCGTGCTGGGCGGCGGCATCGATGGCGGCAAGGTCGAGCCGACGATTGTGGTGAAGGCAGGCCCCGAGCTGCGCCTCAACTGCCAAGAGGTCTTCGCGCCGGTTGTCACCGTGCAGAGCTACAGCGACTTCGACGAAGCGCTTGAGGCTATCAACAACAGCGAGTTCGGCTTGCAAGCTGGCGTCTTCACCAACAATCTGAAGCTGAGCTGGAAAGCCTTCGAGACGCTCGAGGTCGGCGGTGTAATCATCAACGATGTGCCGACCTGGCGAGTCGATCATATGCCTTACGGCGGCGCCAAGTCGAGCGGCTTCGGGCGCGAAGGTCTGCGCTATGCCATCGAAGAGATGACCGAGATGAAGCTGCTTGTGCTCAACCTCTCTTAGCGTGTCGCAGGTTATGTTAAGCTGTGGGCGGAGACAGCTCTAGCCTCAAAAAAGGTCCTCACCGCGTCCGCCTCCGGCTACCAGAGCAGCTAACCCGCCCTCATCCCCGGCGATCTATTCGTACCCTTCGACTGGCTCAGGGTACGAATAGATCGCCACTGTAATCGCACAATGCTAGGGCCTTGGCATCAACAGGCTCAGCCAACGCCGTTTTTCTCAGCGACTCAGTGCCTCGCCTAGTGTTTCAATGGCCGCGCATGGTGAAACAATGATCTCACATGGCGTAGCAATGACCTCGTGTGGTGGAGAGAGCTCTTGATAGCCGAAGGCGGACGCGCTAGAAGCCGAATGGGAGCTAGCTGCCTCTCCGCCATATGGAGCAAACCGCACCCTATGCATATAAACAACCGTACCCCGAGCCTGTCGCAGGTACGATCCAAGCACATAATCAAATCCAAGCTCTAAAAAACTCTGTGTCTCGGTGCCTCGTGTGGTGAATGAAAAAGAAGCCCTCTCGCGAGGGAGAGAGCTTCTTTCGTGCGTAAAATAGCGGTATAGAGACCACGGCGGGCCTTTTACAACGACTAGAGACGAAAATCAAGAATGCCCGATCAGGGCAAAGGGGGAGCAGTAGATCGTGCGCGGGGCAGCGGAGGGGACTTGTTTGGGCATAACAAGCCATGTACCCGCCGCGCATCGCCGCGCAGAGGCTTTTACTTGCTCGGATCTCGGATTGCTATTGCAGCAAGAGATCGAAGTTGGGGTGATCGTCGTTCCCGGTGAGACGGCGAATACCCCGTTGAATGGTTCGTACAGCACCTTCACCCAGCCAGAAAGTTAAGAGCGATCCTAGGACGAGACCAAGGGCGCTGCCAACAGCTGCTCCGAGGGCGAAGAGCAAGTATCGTGTGTAAGGTGGTGACATATTTTTTTGCATCGTTGCCTCTACTGCAGGACGACCACAGGTGCTGCTTGGCTCCAAAGCCGTTCGAGACGATAGAACTCTCGTTGTTCTTCGGAGAAGACGTGCACAACAACATCGCCATAATCGAGTACAACCCATCCTGTATCGGGCGTACCCTCTATACGAGGATCGACCCCTGTTTTCTTCTTGATATCTTCGTCAATACTTTCAACAACTGCGCGGATCTGACGATCGCTTTCAGCAGAGCAGATTACGAAATAGTCTGCGATGGTGCTGACTTCGCGAATATCCAGCATGATAATGTCGCTGGCTTGTTTTGCGTCAGCTGCTTCTACCGCTAAGTGTGCAAACTGTTGGGCGTCTATAGTTCTGCCTCCTGTCCAAGTTATAGTATCTTGGGATCGTAGCACATTTGACGTTGGCTGTAAAATCCTAGTTGCATAAGCGCTGATTCGATGTGCTACTCCTTCCTTCTTCTTCTAGTATAACCTCGACTGCCGATTTTTGCATGATTTGCTTGGCAATTCTAGGTTTGGATTGTACAACGAAGCCGAAACTTTGGCGAGCCACAGCGCTAAAATCGCGGTGCGTTGCGTGTTTTGACGGTGTAGGCAGAACGAGATGAGAGCATGCGCGAGTTTGAAAAGCAGAGATTCGGCATAAGTATGCCAAATCTCTGCTGTAACTTTCGCTTCGAATGCTCTTAGGACTCGATCAGCTCTTTGAGCTTGGGCTCGAGTTCGCTAAAGGTGATGCCACCTTCATACTTAGCAAAAATCTTGCCCTCAGCATCGACCATAAAGGTCCAAGGCTCGGTCTGCAGGTTCCAGTCTTTCATCGACTGCACAACGGTGCGCGACTGGAAGGCCTCGCTGAAGGGGTAAGGATAGACTTCGACGTGAATGAAGTTAACCTTATCGCCGTACTGCTCTTGCAACTTCTTCATCACGACCATATTAGGGCCGCAGGTTGCGGTCTGGCAGAAGCCCGGGGTGCCGAAGAGCACTACGAAGGGCTTCTTTTGTGCGAGCGCCTCGCGGATCGAAAGCTGGTAAAGCTTCTCATCGGGAGCGTAGTCTGAGGTCAGCTTGGCCAAGTCGGGCTGGTCACGAACGGTCAGGTTGTCGCTGGGTGGCGCTGCTTCGCCGACTGCGGGCGTGGGCGACTTTTCGAGCACATTGATGCGCATGGGGTTGAGGTAGACCAGCTTGCCATCGCCTTTATCGACTTGGGCCAAAACATTCCAGTCGCCAGCTTCTTCAAAGTTTACTTGGGCGACATAGATGCCAACCGGCAGATTCTCGCCGCGATAGATGGCATCGGCCTCGGCTCGAACACGATCGGGGTCGTTTTTAGCGTGCTTAAACTGCAAGTGGATCTTGATATTGGGATCGCGAGCGGGCGTACCGCCAACGATCAAGCCGAGTGGGAAGCGATTTTCGCCGATCACAACTTCCGAGGCGGCCAAAACCAACTGCATGGTCATGCCACCTTCGACATCGAAGGGCGAGGTGGTGGGCGTAGGCGCGACGTTGGCGCTGTTGGAGCCGCCACAGGCGCTGATGAAGCTGGCCAAGAGCACAAGGGCTACAAGGCGCAGATGAACGAGATACCGCATAGCTAGAACTCCTTTATTTTGCTTCTACAACCTGCAACTCAAAGAGCGCTTCGGTCGTTGTGCCATTATGATCGATGTGAACGGTGACATGCCACTTGCCGGTCATATTGAAGAGTGCTTGAGCGCTGTAGACGCCTGGCTCCTCTTCGCTCGCGACCGGTTTGTTCGAGCCCATGGGCATTTCGGGCATGGTCAGATCAAAATAGACATCGGCGCCCTCGACCGGCTTCTGCTCGCTATCGCTGAGCGTAACGCTGAGCACGGCTGTTTGAAGCAGGCGCGGCGTGGCGGGAGCGTCGAGCGCAATAGTGAGGCCGTCGACGGTTTGGGTTTGAATGCTGTTGCCATCTTGGGCTTGCACAGCGCCGGTGTTATGGTTGCTATGATCGACGCTGCCAGAATCGCTGCTACAGGCGCCCAACAGCAGCCCGATGATCAGGCTCAGCGCCAGAATACGAATCGAATGTAACATTTGAAATATCCCCTTGTTGGTGATAGCACGAAAACTCGTTCAGAGCTTGTTTGGAAACAAAACAGACCTAAGCGTCTCGCCAGAGGCAAGCAGACGCCGAGGGTGTGCCTTTAAAGAACTTAGAAGCTGATGCGTGGAGGAGGCAAGAGCGGCGGCGAGGCAGGTCGCTCGTGCGGGCGCTTTTGGAAAAGCACCAGAGCAAGATAGATGCCGCTCAGAATGCCAGTCAGCAGCAGGCTAGGCTGAACGGCTTCGTGGACTGCGCGCGGCGTCGCGGTTTGAGGCAGATCGCTTTGCATTAGATCTTCCGAGCCGCTCGTATGGCTCAGCGAGAGATCGCAGAAATAGCCGAGCGCGTAGTGGCCATCAGCGTGCTGGTGCTGCATCTGGCAGTGTAAAATACAGAGTAAGGGATTGAGCAGAGCGATGCTGAACACAGCGCACACCAAAAACAACGTGGGCCGTGTTTGTCGCCGCGACAGAAGTCCACGTTGGCGAGGTATTGTTTGGTTAGCGAAGCCAGAGGCAGCCATGGTGCTCGACTACAGCTCTCTCAGTCCTGTGAACAAAATCACGAATTTTGATCTTAGCTGCATTGTACCATGACTGCAGGCCCGCAACAATGGAGATCTGGCAAGTTTGGTTAGGAAGCGCTATCAAACAGCTTGAGACGAGCAAAAAGCAGTGCGCCACAGCCATTCAAGACCAGCATCCAGAGCAAAACAGCTTGCCAAGCAGGAACGCCCAACGCTTTGAGCTGGCGCACAAACAGCCAGAGCATGCAGCTATTGCTCAAAAAGATCAGGCCCAGATTACTGGGCGTGCTGACGGAACGCTTTTGCTTCGCCGCTAGCAGCAGATTCAGGGGTGTTCCGGCCAACAAGACCGCGATACCGTAGTTCATCGTGACAAGGCAGGTTTGGGCCAGTTGCCAGAGCGTGATCTGGCGCGGGCGCAGAAACAACCAGCTCGCAAGGCCGAGCAGCAGCCAACTGGGGCCGGTTGCCAGCGTCAGTTTCCAAGCCGCATCGCCTGCCGAGCCTTTGGGCAGGGCAGCGCCCAAACTTGCACCATACACTAGCGAGCCAAGCACAGCGCCCGCGCCCAGTCCTAGCCAGCGACCCCAAGGTAGATCTTGGGGCTGGGCTGGCAAGGAACGGAGCGTCTCTTCGGGCCGTAGGAGCGATTCGAGCATGTAACACTCCTTTGGTTTAAGCTAACACCTCTTGAATGCGCTCAACCACGATCTCAAGCTCTTCGTAACTGATCACCAACGGCGGCAGCAGGCGCAAGACCGTCGGTCCGGCTGGCAGCGCCAAGACGCCAACATCGATCAGCTTCATCAGATAAGGCTGAACGCGCTCTTTGAGCTCAAGCCCAACCAAGAGGCCGAGACCGCGCACTTCGCGCACTCGGCTCAGGTTCAGCGAGCGCAGTCGCTCGATCAGCCAAGCGCCCTTCTCGGCGGCCTGAGCGGCAAGATTCTCTTCGAGCATGGCTTTGAGGGCCGCCGAGGCCGCAGCGCAGAGCAGCGGGCTGCCACCGAAGGTAGTGCCGTGCGTGCCGGGCGGAATCGTGCCATGCTTGCGGTGCAGGGCGACCGCGCCAAAGGGCAGACCGCCTGCAATACTCTTGGCCAATAGCAACATATCGGGCTCGATGCCGCTGTGTTCGACTGCAAAGAGCTTGCCAGTGCGCCCGAAGCCGGTCTGGATCTCGTCGAGCAGCAGCAGAGCGCCATGCTGGTCGCACAGGCGGCGAACGCCTTCCAGATAGCCCGGGCTAGCGGGGCGTACCCCTCCTTCGCCCTGTACCGGCTCGATCAAGACCGCAGCGGTTTGATCGTCGATCGCTTCGGCCAGCGCATCGAGATTATCGTAGGCCACATGCTGGAAATCGGGCACTAAGGGTGCGAAGGGCTCGCGGTACTTGGGATCCCAAGTCGCGCTGAGCGCGCCCATGGTGCGCCCGTGGAAGCCGCGCATGGTGGCAATGATTTTGGTGCGTTTGGTGAGCAGACGGGCAAACTTCAGGGCAGCCTCAACCGATTCAGCGCCACTATTGCAGAAGAAAATACGGGCAGGGAAAGGTAAAGCTGCTGTTAGCGCGTTGAGATAAGCCGCGCGGGCATCGTTTGAAAGGATCTCGGTGCAGCTGATCAGTTTGTCGGCCTGTTCGTGAATGGCCGCTAACACAGCCGGGTGGCCGTGACCTA
Source organism: uncultured Chloroflexales bacterium (assembly GCA_937902315.1). Lineage (GTDB taxonomy): Bacteria > Chloroflexota > Chloroflexia > Chloroflexales > Chloroflexaceae > CALGUG01. Next base: position 46,566 of record CALGUG010000044.1, on the reverse strand, counting down.
AGTTCGCTGAACCTTGTCCGCCGATACAATCGATAAATTCACGCCCTTCGGCATCCCACAGACGGGCACCTTTACCACGCACAATCGCAAGATTGCGCTTTGGGTACAGGCCTGTCTCGTGTTCTAGCTCGCTGGCGATAATTGTTGCTGAATCCATAGTTCTCGTGCTCTCCCTGAAGTTTGATCTCTATTTTTAGATCGTTGATCCCCTTTGTGATCATCGGAAGTATGATACCATAGACTATCAGCCTCGTATGGCGCATGCTATGAACTGGTTTAGATGCTGGGCTTTGGGTGGCGGCGTCGCCACACCGATAGGCCCCCTTGTGGCGGGAGAGCTGTTGATAGCCGTAGGCGGACGCGCTAGAAGCCCGTTTGAAGGGCAAACCGCAGCCGCCTGAGCTATGCGGGCATCGGCCAGATTTGCTAGAGGCTAAAGGGTTTGGAAGGGATTGAACTCAGAAGTGGCGTGAGACCAGTGAAACTCACAACTGTTTTTGAGCGTCTGATAACAACGTTTGAAATAGCAGTGACGCGCCGGTGTTGTGAGGCGCGTTTTGTATGTATATGCTTATGGTACGATTTGTTTTTGCTGCACTCCAACAGATTCTCATACCGATTGTGTTCTTAACCTGGCCTCAGTCAGGTGATATTCATATGCTCATTCTGCGCCTATTGTTCGCTTCTGACGTATGCAATACACTCGATCTATGCAACACTAGCACCATCGATTCCCCATCGCTTGGGCGCATGCGACGCCCACTAGACGACTTCTTTCCCTCAAGAGATGGCTATATCCGACCCGAGTTCCAAAAACGCATGCAACTCCTGCGTCCTACCATTCTCGACGCGGCGGCGCGCCATAACCCGCGCGAGCTATCGGGGATGAGCGACGAAGAGTTTGCCACAATCATTGCACTTGTGCTTTACAATGAGCACAACGGTTGGTTTGAAGATCTTGTCACGCCCGTTCGGCCGGTTACTCCGCTCTATCAACAGTTACAAGTCGAACTGAACAAGGGCGGTTTGGGCAGCAACTTTAGTGTCTGGCCCGCCAACTTGCGCCCGTCGGTCGCTTTAGAGATTCTGCGGCACGAATTGCCCGTTCCCGATCAGAGCGAACCAATCAGCGTGCCAGTTAACGTAGCCAATAGCCGAATCTCGCTCGATGCTGGTTTGAGCCAAAGTGAGTTATACGCCCAGATCACTGCTGAGATCAGCCAAGACGATATGGCGGTTGAGTTTTTGGCGGCCAATTTGGCGCGGGGTGTCTACCGTGCCGAATACGAACAGGTTCCCGTTTCGTGGCGTGCTTTGGCGGCTTGGCACAATCAAGGCATCGTTCGCCCGCAAGATATTCAAGCGAACCCGACCGCTAAACACTACGTTCAACGGGCCGGAACCTACCTGAATGCGGCGCGCCAGCTGATCGAGTCTCCATCGCTCGATGAGGCTTTGTCGCACCACAGCCTCTGGGTTGTTCGGCCCTAATGCACAGGAATGCTGCTAGCGACTGAGCCATATTGCGCCATGAGGCTGTATGGTAAACAGGGGTTCGCGCAAGATCTGTTCCGAATCAGATCTGTATATCTTGTTAGGCCTGCTTTTTTATGCGTTTATTGCTATAAGTACGAATCGATTCGCTTGAATGATTTTACAATCAAGAGCGATTGGATAAAAACTATGGCAATCTAACACTACTATCGGCGCGCCTAAGTGATCTAACGAACCGGTTTCGGTAAACAGATTCTCCCGCCAGCATGTGCTCATAATTTGTGACTTGAGGTATCTGTATGGCCAGACTCTCTGTGACGATAAATGGCGAACGCCACGCGTTTCCCCTCACCCAGAAGAACCTAACTATAGGACGTCAGCTTGATAACGATATCGTATTGAACCATGCGGTTGTTTCGCGGCGGCATGCCATGATCGAACTGCGTGGACGCGAGGCGTGGGTTGTCGATCTCGACAGCAGGAACGGAGTGTTTGTTAATCGGCTGCGGGTCAAACGCGAGCAACTCGTCGATGGAGACATAGTGACGATTGGGCCTTTCGATATCGTTTACGAGGATCGTGCCGCTCAGAGCGTACTTCTCGATGATAACAAGTACCTGCCGCTGAAATCAGACTCGCAGGTAGCCCCGAGCGGCCCTGCTTCGATGATGGCGCTCGATCTGCAAGAGTTCTTCCGCATCAGCACGCGCCTCAATCAGGTGTTCGATTACCACGAGCTGCTCGATGTCGTGATGGAAGAGGTCTTGCGGCTTGTGCCAGCCCAACGCGGCTTCCTCTTCTTGCGGCGCGATAACGAGCTGGTGCCGATGGTGATCTCGCCCGCTCCCTCCGATACAAGCGAGCGCGAACACATCGCGATCAGCAGCAGCATCGTAAGTAAAACGATCGAAAAGGGCGAGGCGGTCTTGACTCGCGATGCCCGCTTAGATTTCGCCGGTTCCCAAAGCATCATTTCGGCCAATATTCGCTCGGCCATTAGCGTGCCCCTCATGGCTCAGGGCCAGCCTTTCGGCCTGATCTATCTCGACTCGCCCGGGCGCGAGCAGTTCACCGAGCGCGAACGCGATCTGGTTATGGCGATCGCCAGCCAGTCGGCAGTAGTCTTGGAACGAGCCCGTTTGAGCGAAGAGTTACGCCAGCAAGCTCGCCAAGTTCAGAACCTCGAGCGCTTTCTGTCGCCCAATGTCGCCCGCGCTATGGCGCGTTACTTCCTGCAGCACGGCAAGCTCTGGGATGCGCAAGAGGAGCAAGTCACCATTCTATTTGCCGATGTCAAGAACTTCACCTCGCTCTCAGAGCGCCTCCAACCCCACGAGGTGCAGGATCTTTTAAACGAGTATCTGCACGAGATGACAGAGGTGATCTTCCGTTATGGCGGCACGCTCGACAAATACATCGGCGATGGCATTATGGCGGTCTTCGGGGCGCCGCGCCTGCCCGACGAGCCACGCGACGATAGCCACGCCAACCGCGCCGTGCGGGCCGCGCTCGATATGTTAGAGGCCCAGCGCCGCCTGATCGAGAAGGGCGATCCCAGCCGCGCCTTTACCATTCGTATCGGTGTCAATACCGGTTTGGCTTACACCGGCTTCTTTGGAACCCGCCACCGGCTCGAATACACCGCGATCGGCGATGCCGTCAACACCGCCTCGCGCCTCGAGAGCGCCGCTGAGCCGGGCACGACCTTTATCGGCGAGAGCACCGCCAACTACATCCGCGACCAATACATTTTGCAAGAGGTCGGCGAATTGCAGTTGAAAGGCAAAGAACAGCGCGTGCGAGCCTATAAAGTGCTCGCGGCCAAATAAGATTTGCCCTGTTGAGCCGCTAGTAGCGCTCTGCTATGGCGAAAGCAATACAGATCAAAACATACGTCAGTGAGAGATGTTGTCTTGATGGACAACATCTCTCACTGCAATCCGCCTGATACATTCAGCGCTCTAGCGGCGAGGTCCTCTGGCCCAAAAAGGCTTCTAGCGCATCCGCCTACGGCTACCAACAGCTCTTCCGCCGCAACGGGCGCCTATCGCTGTGCGCGAAGCCGCCCCCACAACCAACGATTCAAACGAATTTCGCATCGCGGGAAAACGAAAAAAGTAGTGAGTGAGAGTTGGGCTACCGTACCAACTCTCACTCAACAAACATAGTCAGGATCCTCTTCGGCGAAGGCCAATAAAAACCAGCTTATAGAACTTGGATCATAGCAAATCCGTTTCAAGATCTATTAAAGACCTACAGGCTCGCAACGGAGAAAATAAAAACAAGGCAAAGAGTTGTACACTCTGCCGAAGGCCAAAACAACAAGCGAATGAAACTTAGTATCAGGTCTGCCACACAGGAGCGGTGGCTTTTTTGTTGGTTTTTTAAGTAATTGTTGAAATGTATAGCGAGGTTGATAACAGGCAGAAATGGCCTTGCAATCTCTTAAAAAACACTTTTTGGGCTTTTTGTGATACTGGACGCTGACGGTAGGGTATGGTACTATCAAAAGCTATTAGATTATACCTAATTAAAATATGACTACCGTTTCAGAGCATAGACGATGACTAGCTCTCTTAAATTCCATGGATCGCTTGGTTTCATAAGAACGTATAATAGTTTTGAAACCAGCCAGAACCACCCTTGTGTGAAACATTCCTAATACCTCACACCATACGATAGGTGATCTATGCCAATAGTTGTTGGTATTCGTTTTAAAGATAGTGGCAAAACGTACTTTTTCGATCCTGGTGATCTTGATATACAGGTTGGCGATCATGTCATAGTTGAAACCGTTCGTGGTCCCGAATTGGCGAAAGTTGCCTATCCTCGCCACGAAATCGACGAAGCCGAGCTTGTAAGCGAACTGAAGCCCGTACTGCGTCGAGCCGAGCCTTCAGACTTTGAACGTTTGGCGCTGTTGCAGCAACGTCACGATGAAGTCTTGGCCCGTTGCGCCGAAAAGATCGCCCAGCATGGGCTGCCCATGAAGCTTGTAAAAGCCGAATACAGCTTCGATGGCAGCCGCTTAACCTTTTACTTTACTTCGGAAAAGCGCGTTGACTTTCGTCTGCTAGTGCGCGATCTAGCGCGTACCTTCAAAAGTCGCATCGAGCTGCGTCAGATCGGCCCGCGCGATGAGGCCAAACTACTGGGCGGAATCGGCCCCTGTGGACGCCTGCTCTGCTGTGCGACCTTCTTGCCCGACTATGCCCGCGTCAGTATCAAGATGGCCAAAGATCAAGACTTGCCCCTCAACCCGGCCAAGATCAGCGGTGTCTGTGGGCGTCTCTTGTGCTGTCTTTCCTATGAACACGAACAATACCTCGAGATCAAGGCCACCATGCCGAGCCGTGGCAGCTGGGTTCAGACCCCCGAAGGCCCGGGCGAGGTTATGTCGGTGAATGTGCTCAAAGAGACTGTTATGGTCGCGGTTCAGGGCATTCAGGTGCCAGTGGAGTTTAGCGCAGACCAGATCGAGGAAGCGACCCGCAAGGTGGGCGAAGTAGCCCGTTCACGAGTCGAAGAAGGTATTGCACCGGTTAAGCCCGACAACAATCGGCGCGAACGAGGCGAGCGGCGACTCTTGCGTGATGAGCTAGAAAACAATAGCAATATTCTCGATGCGTTGGCCTTATTAGAAGATGAGGATGAAGAAGATCTACGTGTGTTCGATGAGCTGCCGACCCGAACGCAGTCGCGCGATAACAAGCAGCATCACAAACAGCGCAACCTTGCTGATGCCGAACATGGTCGTCAAACTGGTTCGAATCACGAACATCACAAGGGCAATCGCTCGCAACAACGCCACGAAGAGCAGCGCCGAACAAACCCGCAAAACGAAGCGCACGAGAAGTCTAGCGAGGGAGGCCAACCCTCAGCCGCTTCGACAAATGAGCAACAGCCTTCTTCGGGGTCGGGGCGTCGGTCGCGTCGCCGCAACCGTGGCCGGGGCGGAGATCGATCGTAACAAACGACACGCTTCAGATAAGCATGACAAATGGGAATGGCGAATGCGTCATTCCTGTTTTGCTTTAAAGCGACCGCTAGCTGAGGTTGTCAGTAGGAGTGGTAGGACTCATCATCGTCCCAATCGCCAGCAATGCTGCTAACATGCTGCCAAATGCACATATTGCCGACGCAGAGGTAGAAGATACCGAGGATCGCAGTGCCGAGCAAGAAAGGCAGACCAGTAAAAGCCTGACTAATAGTTGCTGAGCCAACGCCTAAGAACAGGATCGCACTAGAAAGAAGTAACCATCGATGAACCTGACTTCGCATAGCATCCTCGCAGACCCTGCTTTCTCTCACACTCCACTGTCTGAGAGAGAGCGAATGATATTGGTGTTGAAAAGTAAGATGAAATTTTATTAATGAGAATTTATAAAACTCTCGGCCTATTATGACATATTCTCTACATGATTGCAAGGGATTTTAAACGATTTTGGATCTGGAATCCGAAATATCTATACGAGCGTTTTACGTGATCTAGAGTACTTTTTATCTTAATGAATAGCGGAATAGTTCTTGCAAACAAACTTTGGTGAGTGGTGTGAGCCTGTGAGCTATTTGAAGGAATTGGCAGCCCTGTACCACGTTTTTCGCATTCAGTCGCTACCTAAGCAGGCCAGCGACAGCAAGGCCCCTGTTTGGTGCTGATCGAAGCGCGACGAGTTGAACATGTTATAATATTTGCCGTTATATAACTTGATACTGTAAATAATAAATCTGTTGTGTACTGTCTGGAAACGCATGGGCATAGCCGTTCTTTCTCAATGATCCAAGACCGATTATGCTACATGCGTTTAGTGTTGTTTGCGATGCTTGCTCGCATATGCTAGCCATAAGGCAGCACAGCGTTTACACAATGGCTCAATATTGGTGCACTCTTGCGGTCGATAAAGCAGCTTTATCGGCATTGTTATAACTAGGGAATTAGGATCGTATGGAATACTGTATTGGGGTTGATTTAGGCGGTACCCAACTGCGTGCAGCGCTTACTGATGTAAATGGCACGATCTATGAACAGATCCGCGTGCCGACCCAAGCAGCGGAAGGTAGTCAGGCCGTGATCGGCCGCATCATTGCCTGTATCGATCATGTACGAGCTAAACTTACTCCAAATGATACGCTGCTCGGTGTAGGAATCGGCTCCCCTGGCCCACTCAACCCCGAAACCGGCGTTGTTCTGACCATGCCGAACCTGCCCGGCTGGGAGCAGGTGCCTCTGCGCGAGATCGTATCGCAACGCACCGGCTTGCATACCGAGATCGGCAACGATGCCAACGCCGCTGCCTTGGGCGAATGGGTCTTCGGGGGCGGTAAAGGCTGTCGCAACTTCGTTTATCTGACGATCAGCACGGGTATCGGCAGCGGCGTGATCGAGCAAGGACGTTTGGTGCTCGGCTACCAAGGCGCGGGTGCCGAATTGGGCCATATGATTCTTCAGCCCGAAGGCCGCTTGTCGTGGGAAGATCTCGCCTCGGGTACGGCGCTGGGACGGGCCGCCGCCAAAGCCATGCCCCAATGGCCCGATTCGCTCTTGCATAGTTTGGCTAGCTCCGAGAGTGTGACTGCCGCCCATGTCGCTCAGGCGGCGGCCCAAGGCGATGCGCTCGCCAAGCAGTTGATGGAGCGCGAGTCGGAGCTGCTCGGCCTCGGCTTGGTGTCGACCATGCACCTCTTCAGCCCAGAGAAAGTGCTCTTGGGCGGAAGCGTGATCACCGCAAACCCTTGGCTGCTGGATCACGCCCGCCAAGTGGTCAAAGAGCGGGCCATCGCCCAAGTTTACCGCGAAGTACCTATCGATGTGGCCCAGTTGGGCGATCAAGTGGGGGTTTTGGGAGCGGTAGCGCTCTTGCTCTATGAACTTGATCGTCTTCCCTCGGCGCTCGTGGCCCACTCATAACAGATCTGCCTGATCACTTCGTCGCTTTTTTGGCCTAGGCAAAACGAAACATTGCTATGTTGGGAATGACCTTTCGGCACACAGTTACAACACTAAGGTTACGGGCGAGCTGTTGATAGCCGTAGGCGGACGCGCTAGCAGCCCTCTTTGGAGAAGAGAGCAAACCGCCAAAGTGCTGAACTGATCAAACAGATGTAGTATACATGGCTGTGTTATAGCCGACCTGAAGCAGGTTGGCTAAAGAGAGGCGCTCGATCGAGAGAGATTTCGTATGCCATTGCGAAATCTCTCTTGCTTGTTACAGCAAAACGTATTATTTTTAGATATTGGCTTCAGAACGGTAGAATTCTGTGGATGGTGTAATACAAATCGGCTTTTTGTGTATCTAGAATCACAAGCTGATTTGTATTTCGCGAAGCTGTATGGTACAAGTGAAGAGCATTCCCCTACCGTGGGAAGCATGCGCATTTGACTTATAGCCGCTTCGTTCTCTGCAAAGCTCGAGCCTGCCCCTTGGTGCTTGCTCGACACGAAGCGCTATCTAGATAGATTGTATGCAGCGGATGGAACTGACAAAAGAACAGATCGAACTCGGACGAAAACGGGTTGCTCGGGCAGCATGGGTCTTGTTGCTCGGCGCTTTTTTCATCTTCTGCGTTTCGGTAGGGACTATCTCCAATTTCATTTGGCGTTACTATAACGATGCCACTCAACAGCAGGGCGGCCTGCTGATTGTACGCACCAACTTTATCGATAGCATCACTTGGACACCGCGCGGTTTCGCACGGCCGAGCGCGGTCAACGATCAACAAGTGCTAGAGGAGGGCGGCGAACTGCGCATCGCACGCCTGGTCGGTTCGCCCTATGGGCAAGCCGCAAGCGTGCGGCTCTTCGATCAAACCGTCTTCGATCTATGGGCCGGCGCCGATATTATTCTCGATACCTTGCGCACCTCGCGCTGGAGCGGCAAGCTTCAGCAGGTCAAAGTTATTCAGACCAATGGCTATGTGCGCTATGACCTGAGCGAGGGCCAGCCCTACGATGAGGTGAGCTTCCAAGTGGTAGTTGGTGACTCGCTGATCGACCTGCAGCCGGGCGGCAGTTACAGCATCGAAGTTCTGCCCTCGACTCGCCAAACTCACTTTACCGAGGTAACGATCGAGATTCCCGAACGGGTCGATGTGTCGGTGCGTAGTGGTCAGGCACTGGTGCGCGGACGCGGCCAAGAGGTGACCTTGAACCCAGGCGAAAAGGTCGCGATCGATACGGTCGGTGTGCCGGGCCGCGTGATGCCAGCGCGTTGGGAGCTGATTAAAGATGGTAACTTTGCGCGCTACACCACGCAAGAGTACAACAACACCACTATACCGATCGAAGAACAGCCGGCCTTGATTCGTTCCGATACCTGGAAAGTTACCAGTGAACGCCAGTTTGCTGGTGATGAAGCCAACGGCTATTTCCAGCTAACCCAGCTCTGCACACCTTTGGGCGGCCCCAATAACTGCAGTCCAGCCGAACGGGTCAATATCGCTAACTTCCAGCGCTGTTGCGGCCAGACAACGCCCTTCTTGACGGGTGTGCGCCAAGATCTCGATGTCGATATCTCGGAATATCGTTCGTTGCGCCTGTCGTTCGATCTGCGCATTCTGAACCAATCGCTCAATCGGGCCGGTCAGGGCGGGGTCGAATGTCCGGTTATGGTGCGGCTCTACTACAAGATAGAGAGCCCAGCCGACTCGGAGCAATCGCTGATCTGGTGTTTTTATGCCAAAGATGAGCCGGGTGGCAATCAGGTTGCGGCTGAAATCTTCCCGCAGTATGTGGAACCCTACGAATGGTACCACTTCGAAGATGAGCTGCGCCGCGACGAGCGCCTACCCGATGCGCGTTATCTCAAAGAGATCATTGTTTATGCCAATGGACACGACTACAATGTCGAAGTGACCAATGTTTCGTTGGTTGGCGTACAAGATGAGCAATTAGCGCTTCAGCCGTAGCTGTTTGTCTCGCCGTGAGACGACAAGAAGGAAAGGGATCGATGGCGACAATATGCGTAGTTGGCACGGGCTATGTTGGTTTAGTAACCGGCGTCTGTTTCGCTGACCTTGGCAATACTGTCACCTGTGTAGAGATCGATCGACATAAATTGGATCTGCTGCGGAGCGGCCGTTCGTACTTCTATGAGCCGGGCGTCGAAGAGTTGATGGAGCGCAATATGCGCGTGGGTCGACTTTCGTTTACCAACGACTATGCTGAGGCCCTGCGCGACGCTGAATTCGCTTTTATTACGGTCGGCACACCCATGAGCGGCACAGGTGCAGCCAACTTGACGCAAGTCGAGGCTGCGGCGCGAAGCATCGGACAACACCTCTCAGGCGATATCATCATCATCGATAAGAGCACCGTCCCAGTCGGCACGGGCGATCTGGTGCATGCGATCGCCTCGGAAGCCTCGGGCGGGCGCTATACCATCGATGTGGTCTCGAACCCCGAGTTTATGAGCGAAGGCTCGGCTCTAGCCGATGCCCAACACCCTGACCGCATTGTGCTAGGAGCCACCAACCGCGCGGCCGCCCATCGTGTCGCCGAACTGCACGCCCCGCTCGGCGCGCGGGTGATGATCACCGACCTGCGCACCGCCGAGATGATCAAATACGCCTCGAACGCCTTCTTGGCGACACGCATCAGCTTTATCAACGAGATCGCTCAGATCTGCGACAAGCTGGGTGCCGATGTTAAAGAAGTGGCGCGCGGAATGGGAGCCGATAAGCGCATCGGACCGCACTACCTGAACGCCGGCATCGGCTACGGCGGATCGTGTCTGCCCAAAGATGTGCTTGCCCTGCACCATATGGCCGCTAGCGCTGGCTGCCACCCTCAATTGCTGCAAGCCGTGATGGATATCAATCGCGATGTGCGGGTCAGCTTTGTGCAAAAGCTGCTCGATGTGCTCGGCTCGCTCGAGGGCACGCTAATCGGCGTGTTAGGCCTGTCGTTTAAGCCCAATACCGACGATATGCGCGAGGCGCCATCGCTAGAGATCATCAAAGCGCTCCAAGAGGGCGGCGCACGTGTAAAAGCCTTCGATCCAGTCGCCCAAGAGGCCGCTGCGGAGCTGTTGCCCAGCGTAACCTATTGTGCGACGGCCTATGACGCGGCCAAAGAGGCTGATGCCTTGTTGGTATTGACCGAATGGAACGAATTTAAACAGTTATCTATGGCAAAGATCAAACAGCTCATGCGCCGCCCGATTCTACTCGATGGCCGCAATATCTATGATCCGGCCGATATGAAGGCGCGTGGTTTTATCTATCGCGGGGTAGGACGCGGCACCGCACTGCTCGCAGAAGCTTAGCATGTTGTACACAGGTATCGATCTGATCGAAGTCGCGCGCATCGAACATGCGCTTGAGCGCTGGGGACGGCGCTTTCTGAACAGAGTCTTTACGCCCTACGAGCAGCAGAGCTGCGGCGTCGACGCCAACAGCTACGGTCGCCCGGCCTCGCTGGCTGCGCGCTGGGCCGCCAAAGAGGCGCTCGCCAAAGCCTTGGGGGTTGGCATTCGCGGTCTGGGCGCGAGCGAGCTAAGCCGCACCGATGCGCCCTGCGGCCTGTTGGGCCTGCTCGAGATCGAGGTGATACGAGCCGCCAACGGACGCCCAAGCCTCCAGCTCTACGGCGCAGCAGCCCAAACAGCCGATCAACTCGCCATTCGCGAACTGGCGCTCAGTCTCTCGCACACCCGCGAACACGCTATCGCCAGCGTCATCGCGCAAAGCTGACATTTATTCACTTCAAGACCATCACACAGAGGGCAGGGAGCTTTTTTACTCTCTGCCCTCTAAGCTGATTCCACATCTGCTTATACCAAATCCGTTTACAGACTTGCGCTCTTGTAAGGCAAAAGCGGGAAAAGGGTTGTGAGAAATTTCGTGCTGTAACGCGAAATCTCTCATAACAAAAATGATCAAGTTCCACTCTGCCGAAGGCCAAAGTGAAAGTAATCAACCGGATTTGGTATGAAAGATCTGTCCTTTGGCTTAGCGCCCTGGCGGCTAGGTCTCTTCCCCAAAGAGGGCGGCTAGCGCGTCCGCCTACGGCTACCAACAGCTCGCCCGTAAACAGGGTGTTGTAACAGTATGCCGAAAGGCCCCCAACATACAACGATTCAAACGGACTGCGTATGATCTGTCGGATTTATCCCGAGCGCTTGGGCTGCGATTAGAAGCCTCTGGTTCTGGTTGAAGATTTTGATAGCCGGAGGCGGACGCGGTTGAAGCCTTTGTAGAGCTTGGGACATATACGCCAGATTCGCTTGCTACAGACAGGAGCATCACGTGCAAGCTAGACCCAATTTTCAGACAAATGTTCTATAATGAAACAGGAATCACAATGAGTATTACGCCCCGCGAAGCATTTTTCGCTACGATGAGCACAAAACGCAAAATCTCAGTACACTAGAAGAAAACAGAGATCTAGTGCTAGGTGGTAGAGAATGATTTACCTAGGATGTCCGGTCTGGACGCATAAGGGATGGCAGGGGACGTTCTATCCCAAAGGCACAAAACAAGGCGATTATCTGCGGGTTTATAGCCGCACCTTTAATACAGTCGAAGGCAATACGACCTTCTACGCTGTGCCCAACGAAGAGACGGTGGCGCGTTGGGCCGCTGCAACACCGGAGGGCTTTCGATTTTGCCCAAAACTGCCGCGCGATATCAGTCACGGCGGGTTGTTACAGAAAAATATGGCGGCCGCCTACGCCTTTATCGAGCGTATGCAGGGCTTGGGCGATAAACTCGGCCCGATCTTTATTCAACTGCCGCCCAGCTACGGCATCGACCAGATCGATGATCTGCAAGCCTTTTTAGAGGCTTGGCCGCGCGGTGTACAGCTCTCGGTCGAAGTGCGCCACCCCGATTTCTTCACGCCCGAAGGCAATACCACCCTCAACTGGCTGCTGGCCGACTTCGCAATCGCTCGCGTGCTGATGGATGTGCGTCCGATTCGGCTCAACCCTGTCGCCGAGGGCGATCAGGAAGCGCTCGATACCGCGCTCGACCGCAAACCCGATGTGCCGCTGCTGCCCGATCTGACCGCGCCCTTCAGCCTTGTGCGCTACATCGGCCACCCGCAGCGCGAACTCAACGCCAGCTTCCTCGATGAGTGGGCCGAACGCATCAAGGATTGGAACGCCCAAGGCAACGATATCTACTTTATCTGTCATTGTCCTGACGACACCTACTCGCCCGGTTTATGTAAAGATCTGCAGGCGCGGCTGGCCCAAGCGGGTCTGAGCGAGCCGCCGCCCGAAGAGTTAGTACAAACTTCGCTGTTTTAGAACTTCAGAATGAAGGCCTTCCCTTTAACGACTGGGAAGGCCTTTAGTATCCTTGAAACAAACCCGAAAACACAATACCTTTAGCGTTCAATTAGTAATTACTGGTCTAACGAGAAAGCCGTTGTTTAGGTGACAATGATAGGGAGGTATATGCTATGACAAACCATCCCATACTTTTCAATTTACACTTTGGAAGCGATGATGCCGAATTAGACGAAAAACGCGGCTTTCTAGATAAAGTATTTCTCAAAACATCGGTCTATCGAAGGGTCGAGAAAGCTGATCGAGAACTTGTCATTGGGCGAAAGGGTTCAGGCAAAAGTGCCATTTGCTTGATGCTAAAAAAAGCCCTTCATAATGAAGGACATTTTGTTATCACAATAACACCTCAGTCCCTATCGCGCCACAAAATGGAAAAACTCCGGACAGATAGCATTAACCAAAGCGAGTCTTTTGTTCTAAGTTGGAAATACGCTCTCTTGGTTAAGCTCTCTATAGAGTTGATCAAAACTCTAAGTAATACAAAGAGCGTATCTTTCAAATGGATTCGGAAATTTCTGCGCGATAACGCTGAAATCGAGAAATCACTCTTACAACGTATAATTCCATTTTTAGGTTCCACAGAACTCAAACTTAGCGGTTTCGGAGTAGAGGGATCAGTAAGACCTACTCTTAATGCTGCCCAACAGAAAGATCTTGCCGACGGTATAGAGAGGTTTCAAGACCACGTTAGCAAGGTGCTCGCAATAGCACAAGACAAAAAGTATTTTATCTTAATCGATAGAGTTGATGATATTTGGCACCAAACAGAGGAATCAAAAAATCTTATTGTAGGTCTGATAAAAGCCATTCATGAGCTCAATGTATCGCTGCACCATTGTCAGTTTATGGTCTTTCTACGTGATGATATCTACAGCTCTTTGGTCTTTAATGATTCAGATAAGTTTCACGGTTTAGAAGAGCGATTGATCTGGGAAGAAAATGATCTTAAGCACCTTATCGCAACAAGAGGGAAGTTTTCAGCCAGTTTGACTAAAGACGATGTTGATGAGATCTGGGAAGAGATTTTCGATGAAAGGGTAATGGGAGATGATTCTTTTAGCTATATCGTTACCAGAACATTTAGACGACCGCGCGATATCATTCAGTTTTGTAACAATGCTTTAACAGAAGCACAAAATAGCGGTCATCATAAAATCTTAGCCAGCGACATTCTAAAGGCAGAGATTCAGTATTCTGCTTGGAAACTAAAAGATATGGTTAGCGAGTTTGTTGTTCAATATCCTTATCTCCAAGATGTGCTTAGTATGTTTCAAGGCTTTAAAGCCAATTTCACACGAACTGAATTCGAATGGCGTTATCAGGATACATTAGAAAAACTCAAAAACAATGTCGATCTGCAGGCAATAAGTTCCAATCAAATGTTGCAAATCCTATATGCTACCGGTTTTTTAGGGACAAGGATAAACGATACTAGCATATTTATATTCGATAATCCCAATATAACATTAGCACAACAAGCCGAAATAGTCATTCATCCCACATTTCAATCGGCTCTCAACATTCAAACTGTATCTATCACGCAAGATAAAGATATTTCTGTCATCGTCACAGGCAATTCAATTGGCGATATTAATATCGCAGGCGATTTTATAAGTGGAAACATGGTGAGTCCGACTTACTTTGAATCGAGCACGAGTGCGCAAATCGAACGAGAACACCTATCTGAATTACTTGAGATACACAGAGCAAATGCAAATTTATTGCGACAACAAATCGCTACATATGGTAAAGCGTCTGCCCCTACTCACATTATCAATGCTTTAGAGCAAGAAAACTACGAAATCACCTCTATCGAGGAGCAAATTCGAAAGTTACACAATGAGGAACAGTAGTAATACCAAATCCGACTAATTACTTTGTGTTTTTTGGCCTTCGGCAGCGTGGAACGAGGCTATTCTTGTCTTTCTCAGCTTGTAGTTTTTCCACGTTGTGGGAATGTAACTCTTTAAAACGGAGTTGGTATAATAACAGCTCGCGATACTGCTACAGCTACACAAAAAACGGAGGCCATCGCTGGCCTCCGTGCAGGGGGAAGAGAAAGATTTCTGCTTATTCGAGGTAGCTATGCAGACGCGGCGCTACGCTGGGTTGGCGCAGGCGGCGCAGAGCCTCTGCTTCGATCTGGCGTGTGCGTTCGCGCGTGATGCCGAAAGCGCTACCGACTTCCTCTAAGGTGCGGCGTCGGCCATCAGCCAGACCATAGCGCAACTGCAAGATATTGCGTTCGCGCTCGGGCAGATCCATCAAAGCCTCGGCCAGCTCCTCTTGGAGCATCCGTTGAGTCGCGATCTCGATCGGGCTTTTGAGCTGTTCGTCGGCAACCAGCTCGCCGATATGGCTTTCGCCGTCGTTGCCGGTCGGCTGCTCGAGCGAGATCGGCTGGGTAGCGGCTTGTAGCAGACGCTTGACTTTGCGCAGACTGATGCCCAAAACCTCTGCCAGCTCTTCGGCGGTCGGTTCACGCTCAAGGGTCTGTTCCAGTTTATAGGTGACGCGCCGCATCTGAACGATCGACTCACTCAAGTGGACGGGCAGGCGGATCACACGGCCCTGCTCGGCCATGGCGCGCGTCACGGCTTGACGGATCCACCAAGTGGCGTAGGTCGAAAAGCGATTACCTTTGCGGTAGTCGAACTTCTCGACGGCACGCATCAGACCGATATTGCCTTCTTGCACAAGATCCATAAACGAGAGTGGGCCGCCGATATAGCGTTTTGCAACGCTCACCACAAGGCGCAGGTTAGCTTGAATGAGTTTGCGGCGCGCCTCATCGCCAGCGGCACAGGTGGCCTCTAACGAGAAGCGTTCGAGCCAAGAGAGCGATTTATTCGCGAGCAGAGTTTGTTGAGCCTGTTGGGCCTCGGTTATCTGTTGGGCGAGTGTAACTTCCTCTTCCGCCGTAAGCAGAGCGACTTGACCTATCTCTTGTAAATAGAGTTGCACCGAGTCGTCGATCGAAGACTTTGGAGCTGCGACCTCCTCAAGTTCTTCGTCTACCAGGTCTTCTTCTTCCAGCTCAAGCTCTTCCCATTCGTCGTCATGGGATGTATTAGATATGATGGACCCCATTGATGTATCGTTTGGCGCATTACGGAAGGTTTTCATTTCACTTCTCCAAACCAGTCAACGAATCTATGGGCAGCCCAGAACCTTGTCACATCTGTTTGGTATACACAGCCCTTGTGATAAGCATCGGTCCGAAGGTAGCTAAAAATGCTAGAGAAAAAAAAAGCGAGTAGGTTCGTCCTACAGCGCATCTTACTCTTCGGTGGGCCCAAGTATACTTCCTTATATAGATGTTTTACCAAATTCGCTTGACCGTTACACGAACCGTCTTAATCTCAAACTACTCGTACTCGCCAAGGATTATCGGGTCTTTATGTTTGTGCGTCTGTTGTAAGCAAGCATATGCATTACTGAATAATTGTTCTTTCAGATGTGTGTGAGTAATCTTTCGGTTGAGTGACGATATTTATAAACCTTACTCACATGACCGCACAAACTCGCCAGAAAATACGTGTAGCGAGAAGAATTGTCACAAATTGTTACGGCTTTTCTCGTAACAGGGAAAAAATATGCAAGATGTATGCCAGTGTCGGTTCGAAAGCCGATATTTGTGTGTAAAACAGAAACGGGTTTTGAACTTTTCAGCTCAAAACCCGTTTCTATTTTGCTCAAAAGCTCGAGAGCTAGGAGTTACGCGCCAGCATAAAGTGGGCGATCATATGGAGCGCCTGGCGGGTTGAGGTATCGGGAAAACGATCGAGGGCAGCTAAGGCGCGCTGAATATACGACTCGGCCTCAGAGATCGCATATTCGATGCCACCCAAAGCGATCACTTCCGCGAGGGTTGCCTCAACGTCTGCGTCACTAGGATTGGGTTCAAAGACGGTTTGGCTGATTCGTTGGCTGCCACCTTGTTGAACCGCATAGATCAGCGGTAGGGTGATGGTACCTTGACGAATATCGTTGCCAGCCGGTTTACCCAAGGTCTTTTCGCTGCCGATAAAGTCGAGCACATCGTCCATGATCTGGAAGGCGATACCCAGATCGTAGCCGTAGCGACCTAGCGCTTCGATATCTTCGGCGCTGCCGCCAGTGGCCGTGATACCAGCTTTACACGCAGCTTCAAAGAGAGCGGCAGTTTTGCTGCCAGTTTTGTAAATATACTGTTTGTAAGACTGTTCAAAGGGTGTCACCACCGTAACGGGGCTAAGCTCACCTTCAACGAGAGTCTGAACAGCGTCGCTATAGAAAGAGATAATGCGTGGATCGGGCGAGAGCGCCATTTCGCCTGCGGCTAATGCGAAGAAGAAGTCGCCAACCATAAGGGCAGCTTGATCGCTCCAACGTTCGTGTACTGTCACTTGGCCGCGACGTTGGCTCGCTTTGTCGACCAAGTCGTCGTGAATCAGCGAAGCAGCGTGAATCAGCTCGGCAGAGGCCGCCGGGTGGATCACCAGATCGAGCGAGTAGTTGGCAAGTTTGCCAGCCATCAACACCAGAGCTGCGCGGAGACGTTTGCCACCAGCACGTATAATGTGTTCGCCCGCCGCCGAAATCACCGCTGAACGCGAAGCGGTGCGCGACAGCAGCAGCTCTTCTACCGCTGAGAGATCTTCCAGAATGCCAGCATGGGCGAAGATATCGTGAGCATTCAATTGTTGAGCACCGAAAGAAGCCTGCGAAGAACGCCACGACGTTCTTTCGTGTGCTGAAGAAGTGCCAGTCAGGTCACTCTGAACGGGCGATGAAAGTACAGCCATGGGCATTCTTTCTAGGCTTGTCCCAAGTTCTGGGATACGATTGGAATGCGGTTCATCGGTACAATGTTAAATATATCACAAAGTCTAAGAATGTCAATACAACCCGAGACAGAGATGCTTTGTTGTAGAATACGTCTATGATACACCAACATGTGCTTTTCTTTTTTATCGATGGCGTAGGCTTGGCACCTGCGAGTCCGACAAACCCGCTCTCACAGCGGATTATGCCATTTTTAGAGAGTTTGTTAGGTGGGCCTTTTACCGCTGAACAAATACAGCAACGGCCCGGATTGCTGTTAAAAGGCATCGATGCCACGATGGGAGTCTCAGGTCTGCCCCAAAGTGGAACGGGCCATGTTGCCCTGTTCGGGGGCTTTAACGCAGCCCAACAGATCGGACATCACCAGCCGCATGCGCCGCCCACTGTGCTGCACGCCCAACTGGCTGCCAACAATATCTTCCGGCGTGTGCAAGCGATCGGTGGTAGCTGCACGCACGCCAACCCCTTTGGCCCACGCTATTGGGAAGCGCTCGAACAACGCAAACTACGGCGTAGCGCCAGTGTGATCGCTGCCATGGGCGCTGATTTGCCTTTGCGCGGCCTGGAGGAGTACCATGCTGAACAAGCGGTTGCTTGGGACTTGGTGGGCGATGTGCTGCGTCTGCGCGAAGACGCGAGTGCACCAGAGCGCAGCCCTGAAGAGAGCGGGCGGATCTTAGCGCGGCTCTGCCAAGAGTATAATTTCGTGCTCTACGAATATTTCCTAACCGACCTGGCGGGTCATGGGCGCATGCCGCAAAGCGACGAGCAAGCCATGACCATGCTCGATAGCTGTATTAAGGCCTTTTTAGAGAGCAAAGCGGCCAATACCAGCTTGGTGATCAGCAGCGACCACGGCAACCTCGAAGACCGTTCGACGCGCGTACATACCCGCAACCCAGTGCCGTTGTTGGTGATCGGGCCAGCCGCCGAGCTCTTCGCCCAAGTTGAAGATATCACCCAGATCGCAGATACGATTGTTGAAGCCATGCAGACACCCATCTCACAAAAGCTTTGAGGGCGCTCTGCTGCCTAGAATATCCGTTCGGCCGTTCAGTTCCTTTTCCACCTTTAGACCGATATCGCTCGGCGAAAGTGTGCTATCATAGATTTGTTCAATCCCTTCTTTCTCCACAAGTTAACGCACAAGATCAACTGTAGGACAGGTGTGATATGTCTGGTTCCCCCCATAACGATGTAGGTAACCTACTACAATTGTATTATTGTGCGCCCTGGAGAAGCCCATGAGATACGATAAACGAAAAGTGGCTCCCATCTGTGTGGCGTGAACGTTCACGCCACACTTTTTTTCCGCGCAACAACTTCAATGTGTTCAAAGGGAGGTCTATGTGGCACAACGTAGCGAGTTTACGGTAGCCAACGCCTATCCGTACGACTACCGCAGCCCACTGCGCTGGATCTGGTCACACATCTGGCGCTACAAGTTTTTCGCCTTGCCCGCCTACCTCTTAATGGCGGCAGGCTGGTCTTGTTATGCCACAGCGCAACGTATGCTTGGAGTTGCCATCGATGAAATTATCACTCCGAGCAGCGCCAACTCGGTCTTATGGATCTCGATCACCGTCCTTCTGCTACTGATCGGTGATGGCGTGTTCTTCCTGTGTGGCAACCTCTTCAACGAGACGATTGCCGCTCGTTTCGAAGCCGATTCGCGCCAAGAGTTATATGAAAGCCTGTTGGGCAAGAGCAAAGCCTTCCACGATAGGCAACGGGCTGGCGACATTATGGCGCGAGCCACCGACGATACCAGCCGCATCAGCGATATGATCAGCCCTGGCAGCTCGATGGTCTTCGAGGTGATGATCGGCATTCTGTTGCCACTTTCGTATATCGCAAGCATCAAAGCTGAACTAGCACTTGTGCCAGTGCTCTTTCTGGTCTCGTTCGCGTTCTTGGTGCGACGTTATCTAGCCAAGCTCAACCCGATCATTAGCCAGCAGCGCGAGCAGTTCGGCAAGATGAACGCCGCTTTGGAAGAGAGCGTGAGCGGTATTGAAGTGGTGAAGGCCAGCGCGCGCGAACAGTTCGAGCGCCTGAAGTTTAGACGCAACGCGCGTATGTTCCGCGACCTGTTTGTGAAGCAAGGCGAGACCGAAGCACGCTATCTGCCCTTGCTGGTCTTCGGTATCGCGCTCGGTCTGACCTTCCTGCATTCGCTGATTCTGTTTCAGCAAGGGCGTGTCTCGATCGGCGATGTGATCTCGGTGATGACCCTAATGAGCGTTCTGCGCTTCCCGACCTTTATCTCGGTCTTTGCCTTCTCGACGGTGCGCACCGGCATCTCGAGCGCCGAGCGCATTCTGCAGATCATCAACGAAGAGACCGATCTCGACGAGAACCGCTCGGGCTATAGCGCTCAGATCCAAGGCCGAATCACCTTTGAGGACGTCAGCTTCCACTTCGAGCAGAGCGACGATCCGAATCGACGCGCGATTCTGAGCGATCTGACTTTTGAAGTGCAGCCTGGCCAGACCGTGGCGATCGTGGGCCAGACCGGCAGCGGCAAGAGTGCTCTGACTCAGTTGGTCAACCGCACCTACGATGCAACGAGCGGGCGGGTGCTAATCGATGGCGTCGATGTGCGCGATTGGAACCTCGACGCCTTGCGCTCGCAGATCTCAAAGATCGAGCAAGATGTCTTCTTGTTCTCGCGCTCGATCGGCGAGAATATCGCATTCGGTGCGCCCAACGCCACTCAAGAGCAGATCGAGCAGGCTGCCAAAGCGGCCCAAGCTCACGACTTCATTCTGGCCATGCCCGAGGGCTACCAGACCGTGGTGGGCGAGCGCGGCGTAACTCTTTCGGGCGGACAGCGCCAACGTATCGCACTGGCACGCGCATTCCTGAGTAATCCGCGCATCTTGATTCTCGATGACTCGACCAGCGCGATCGACAGCGCAACTGAAGACGAGATTCAGAAGGCGATCCGTCAAGCGCAGGTGGGCCGCACCTTGTTGCTGATCACCAATCGCCTGTCGCAGATCCGTTGGGCCGACTTGATCATCGTGCTCGATGGCGGTCGGATCATCGCTCAAGGCGATCACGAAACGCTGTTGCGCGAATCGCGCCACTACCGCCGTATTTTTGCCCATGTCGAAGAAGAAGCGTCATTGGCCTAAGCTTGGAGTGAGGAGCATATGGGTTTTCTCTTTGACGGTCTTGATGCTGAAGATTACGACCGAAAATATAGCGACAAGCAGTTGGTACAACGGATCGCGGGCTACATGCGCCCGCATGCCAAGCGCATGGCGATCGTTTCGAGCACGATCCTCTTGAGTTCGGTGCTTGAAGCGGCCCTGCCGATCTTTATCTCGTATAGTTTGGATAGTCTGCAAGCCAATATGCGGGCTCTTCAACTGCTGGCGATCGGCATCGGCCTGACGATTATGGCTTGTTGTAACTGGCTCTTCAATGCCATTCGCCAGACAATCGCCTCGCGTGCGATCGGCGATGTGGTCTTGAAGCTGCGCGAAGATGCCGCCGATGCGGTCTTCCGCCACGATATGTCGTTTTACGACAACTTCGCCTCGGGCAAGATCGTAAGTCGTATCACATCCGACACCCAAGCCTTCGCTCAAGTGATGACCTTGACCATGGAGCTGTTCAGCCGCCTCTTCTTGGTGAGCGTGCTCTTAGTCTATCTCTTCTCGGTCAGCGTGCAAATGGGCTTGATCTTGGTAACCATGCTGCCCTTTGTGGTTGCGGCGGCTCTGGCCTTCCGCAAGATCGCGCGCAACTCGGTCACGATGTCGCGTCGTATGAATGCAACCGTCAACAGCCACATTCAAGAGACGGTCAGCGGAATCGGAGTGGCCAAGACCTTCCGCCAAGAGCCAGCCATCTACCAAGAGTTTCTGAAGGTCAACCAGCAGTCGCGCCGCATCAACCAGCGTACCCGCTATGTGTTTAGCACGATCTTCCCGGTGCTGAATGTGATCGCGGGCTTTGGAACGGCGTCGCTGGTCTACTTCGGCGGCATGAATGTGCAGAGCGGCGTATTGACGGCCGGCGACTGGTATCTCTTCATTCAAGGACTCGGTTTGATCTGGTTCCCGCTCACCAGCATCGCCTCGTTCTGGAGCCAGTTCCAACAAGGTCTGGCTGCCGGAGAGCGCGTCTTCGGTCTGATCGACGCCGAGTCGAAGGTAGTGCAGCGCGACTCGCAGCCAGCGCCCAAGCTCAAGGGCGAGATTCGCTTCGAGCATGTACGCTTCAGCTACAAAGAGTCGGAAGTTGTGTTGCCGGACTTCTCGCTGCATATCAAACCGGGCGAGACGATCGCCTTGGTGGGTCACACCGGATCGGGCAAGTCGAGTATCGCCAAGCTGATCGCGCGCTTCTACGAGTATCAAGAGGGCGATCTGCTGATCGACGGCCACGATATTCGCAGCTTCGACCTAAGCAGTTATCGTTCGCAACTGGGCATTGTGACCCAAACACCCTTCCTCTTCGATGGAACGGTGCGCGAGAACATTCGCTACGGTCGGCCCGATGCCGATGATGCAGAGGTCGAGCGAGCCGCCAAGCTGGTCGGCCAAGGCGACTGGATCAGCGGTCTACCCAACGGTCTCGATACCGACGTTGGCGAGCGTGGCGCGCACCTCTCGATGGGGCAGCGTCAGTTGGTGGCTCTGGCGCGCGTGCTGCTGCAAGATCCAGCCATCTTCATTCTCGACGAGGCGACGGCCAGCATCGACCCGCTGACCGAGGCGATGATTCAAGAAGGGCTCGATGTGGCGCTGCAGAACCGCACCAGCATTGTGATCGCCCACCGGCTCTCGACTGTGCGACACGCCGACCGCATTCTGGTGTTGCGCAAGGGCGAGATTATCGAGGAGGGTAACCACGAACAACTGCTGAGCCGTGGCGGCCACTACGCCGATCTCTACAACACCTACTTCCGCCACCAGTCACTCAACTATATCGAGTCGCTGGGCAGCAACGGTGACTCCGAAGGTGAGTTCCAGGCGGTGCCTAAGTTGGCATAGTTATTCATTGCTTCATCAAAAAGGGCGTGCTCTCAGCGAGCCGTCCTTTTTTGTGGCCTTCAGCAGAGTGGAACTTGACCATTGTGCCTCTTTCCTCGGCTTCTCATTTTCCTGCATTCCAAGAGCGCAAGCCGATAAACGGATTTGGTATCGCTTTCTACTTGGCCTTCGGCAGAGTGGAACTTGACCATTTTGACTCTTTCCTCAGTGTTGTTGCGTTCCAAGAGCACAAGCCTTTAAAGGGTGCAGCGTTGTAAGCGGGCTGTGTGGCGCTCCCTTCTCCCGCAATGCGGGAGAAGGGCCGGGGATGAGGGTAGGAGCGCCCATTTGATAGCCGTAGGCGGACGCGCTAGAAGCCGAATGGGAGCGAAGGAAGCCCCCGCCAAAGCAGTTTCGCCCGACATTTGCCTGCTCTAGCGTGGCACTTTTTTCAGCGA
Source organism: uncultured Chloroflexales bacterium (assembly GCA_937902315.1). Taxonomy (GTDB): domain Bacteria; phylum Chloroflexota; class Chloroflexia; order Chloroflexales; family Chloroflexaceae; genus CALGUG01. Next base: position 23,508 of record CALGUG010000044.1, on the reverse strand, counting down.
TCTGTTCTATGGTATACTCCTTGCGCAACAGTTTGGACCTGTCCAAGGACGTACAGCGCGATAACGATTCTGTTCGATCGCATTAAACAGCCCAGACAACTTCCGCCTTCTCTCCACCTGCAACCAGCACAAACATCTCAACCCGAACAGAAGAGGCTTTCCGCTCAATCCGAGCGACGGGTATCGCTGCGTCGAACGATCGGGCAATGTTGCCGATCTTTGCAGAGGAGGCTTGAAATGAGACTTCGTCCCGTGCTGTTGAGTCTGTCTGTGTTGCTGATCGTCGCGAGCTTGCTGCTGCAGCCAAGCCAAGTCGATGCGCAACGCAATGTGCCCCCAACCTACCCACCCTACAAAGTAAACTACTTCCCCGAGACAGGCTTCGCAGCGGTGAACTGGTTCTGGGAAACCTGGAAAAACACCCCCAACGCGCTATTTGTGCTCGGCTACCCGATTTCGCAACCGTTTATCGAAGAGAGCTTTACCAATCCGGGCGAGTACTATCGCGTACAATATTTCGAGCGCGCTGTGCTTGAAGAGCACCCCGAGAATTTCGGTCAAAACAACAATCAATACTACATTTTGGGTCGCTTGATGGGTGCTAAGCTGGCCGAAGGGCGCGAGAACGAGCCAGCCTTCCAGCGCGTGAGCGACCCGGGCGATGGCACCTACGACCCCATCACGGGCCATACCCTGCGCAATAGCCCCGCGCCGTTCCGCAATTTCTGGCTCAACAACGGCGGCTTGGCCGTGTTTGGTCGACCGCTCTCAGAGCAGTTTCAGGAGGAAAACAAGGCTGACGGAAATACCTACTGGGTGCAGTATTTTGAGCGCCAACGTATGGAGTGGCACCCCGACCAGCCGAATCCCCAATACCGTATTCAGCTCGGTCTATTGGGCAACGAGTACCGCGATAAAGAGCATAAAGATCTGAGCTCATTCCGACCGCGCGGTCCCGATCGTGCTCTGCCGCAAAACTTTATCTATGGTTTTAACGCCCAACTCTATGGACAAGGCACCGCTTGGCAAGATCGCGGACGGGTTTTGACCTTGGCCAACAACGCCAACATGGGCTGGATCCGCCAGCAGATCGCTTGGAAGGACCTGCAGAGCGCGCCCGGCACCGAGTGTTATCGCATCTGTTGGCAAGAGCTAGATGACATTGTGGCCGATACCAATGCGGCCGGACTGAAGCTGCTGATCAGCGTGGTGCGAGCGCCTTCGTGGGCGACCGCCGATGGACAGAACGGCATGCCCAGCCCGGCGAACTTTGGGGAATTCGCCAACTTTATGGGTCAGATGGCGGCTCGTTACAAGGGTCGCGTACACGCCTACGAGATCTGGAACGAGCAGAATCTCGCGGTCGAGAACGCCGGACAGGTGGCTGATCCCAACAACTACGTTGCCATGTTGGTCGCAGCCTACGACGCCATCAAGGCCCAAGACCCCGCCGCCATCGTTGTGAGCGGCGCGCCCTCTTCGACCGCCACCGATCGCTCTGATATCGCCGTCAACGACATCACCTACTTCCGCCAGATGTTTGCCAACCCGCAGTTCCGCACCCACGTCGATGTGATCGGCGCTCACCCGGGCGGCCAGCTCAATCCACCCGATACGCTCTGGCCCGACAACCCAGGTCCGGGACCGAACTGGCAGAACAGTCGCGAATTCTACTTCCGACGGCTGGAAGATGTACGCCAAGCCATGCTCGATGCGGGCTTAGGCGACCGTCAGATCTGGGTGACCGAGTTCGGCTGGGCCACCGCTAACAACACGCCCGGCTACGAATACGGCAATAGCATCTCGCAAGAGCAGCAAGCTCAATATCTGGTGCGCGCCATCGAGATCGGACGACGCCAATATGCGCCTTGGGTCGGCGCGATGTTCGTCTGGAACCTGAATTTCGCCATTCCATGGCAGGCCGAGGGCAATCCTTTGCACGAACAGGCTTCCTTCGGCGTCTTGAACCCCGACTGGAGCCCGCGCCCGGCCTATCTCGAGATCCAAAAGATTCCTAAGGAATAAACAAGACAAAAGCGAGCTGGTCGCCGAGCGATCAGCTCACTTTGTGCTCTAATCCGGCAAGAAAGGTCTGCAATAAGCGGCGAAAGCTCTGCTCGGTGTTGATCGGCAGACCGAACCCTCCAGCGCATTCCAAAGCGACAAAGCCATGCACCAAGCTGCGCAGACCGCGCACGGTATGGATGAGCTCCTCGCGGTCGAGTTGATAAGGTTCGAGCAGCCTGACAAACAGATTGACCATCTGCTCGCCCGCTGCGCGAATCTCATCGTCGTCGTTTTGGGCCCGAACGGCGGCGGTGTAACGCCCCGGGTGATGTATGGCGTAGTCGCGCAGGGCCGCAGCCGCCGCCATAATCGCCGCCGCCCCGCTCGCGCCGACCGCGGCATCGCGCATAAGCTCGCTCATCTCGCGCAGGCAGAGCAAGGTTACACCGCGCCGCAGTCCGTTCAAGCCATCGACGTGGTTGTAAAGCGATGGAACCCGTACATCGAGCCGCTCGGCCACTTGGGCCAAGGTCAAGTTATCGATCGATCCGACTTCGTCGGCGATACTTGCTGCGGTTTGAATCACAATGTTTGGATTAAGCGTGGTTTGATGTCTTGGCATGCTTGCTTTCTTTTGCTAACAACTGTTCCGCGTCGCTGATCGCTCGATCCATCGCTGCGATGGGCGCTTCGATAGCGGGGCCATGGCCAGCCACAAGCCGCTTGGGGTTGAGAGCGCGCAGTTTATAGGCGCTCTGCAGCGCTGTCGGACGATTCCAAGTCACGAACGGGCCAAGCGGAAAGCGCCAGCGCAGTGTGCCCGAAACCGCCAGACCGCCTTGGATCATAAACGCGTCGCCAGCGATCAAGGTCGCGTCGCGGGTGTCGAAGTAAGACAGATGACCGGGCGTATGGCCGGGCGAAGCAACAACCTTCAACGATCCAATCATATCACCGTCGTGAAGCAGTCGGCTAGGGCGGGTTTTGATCTCGGGCCAGCCGCCGCGCAGCTTGGTCTGCGGCTCAGCGGGGTCGAGGCTGAAGTCGCGCTCTAGAAAGCGGGCTTCGCGCGCGCCCACTAGCACCTCGGCCTCGGGCAGGGCCGCCACCAAGGCATCGAGCGCGCCCACATGGTCGCCGTGCACGTGGGTCAGCGCGATCCGCACGATCGGCAGGCCGTGCTGGGCCGCCGTCTCCAGAATAGCCTTCTCCATACCGCCAATGCCAGCGTCGATCAGCGTAAAGCCGTCGGGCTCGCGCACTAGGTAGGTGCTCACCGGAAAGATCTTTGGAAACTGCGTAATTTCGATCAGATTCTCGCTCAACTGTTGAATTCGCATCGCGCCCTCCTCCATAAAACTAATACAGTTAGTTTATAAACTAATAACATTAGTTTTACATCGGTCTTAAGACCGATAACACGATTCCATCGTTCAGGCAGAGATGCGGCTAGCGCCCATGCGGTCCTCACCGCGTCCGCCTACGGCTATCAACATCCCGCCCAACAAAAGCTATGCATTACCCAAAAGTCGTGTCGGCAGCAAAAGGCGATCGTTCGCATACCATCGCGGGATGATCCTTGAGAGCACAGAACGCAGAGAGCTTGTATGCGATTTCGCGTAGCGAAATCGCATACAAGCTCAACATTCACCCCCTCGCCCGCAGTGCGGGAGAGGGGGCCGGGGGGTGAGGGCAGATAAGGCTGACCGTATGTCGATTTGTGGGTAATGTACAGCAACCAAAGAGGGGTATATCGTTCTTCTAAGCCAACCGGCCTTCAGCACATCGGTATTTCTTCTTGATCGTGCTATGTTGAGATTTCGCCCGACTGCGCGAAATCTCAACGCAACAAACAGAGCCGAGCTCCACTCTGTCGAAGGCCAAATCGAAGGTGATCAAGCGGATTGGGTGTGGATGAAACGGGGTTTAGGGGTGAGCAGGTTGGCTAGCGATCTGTAGATCGAGAGAGGAGGGAGAGGGACAGGCTTAGGCGTCGCCGGGCCAGAGATAGAGTTGGATCTCGCAATAGGGCTGAAAACCGATGCTTTCGTAGAGCCTTTGGCCCATCTGCGAAGAGCCTAAAACCCCGACCGTTGCCCCTAGCTCGCGCCCGACCGCGAGGGCATGCACGGTGAGGGCCGCCCCGATACCTTTACGGCGCGCTTCAGGCCGCGTGAAGACGAAGTAGATGCCCGCTTGCTCGCCCGTGAGAAAGAGAGTCGCCACACCGACGGCTTGACCATCGAGATAGGCGATGAAGTGGCGCCAAGGCGATTCCGCACTATAAGCGAGCCGCCCAAAAACTTCGGCGGCCCAATCAGCCTCTTCAGGGCCAGCGCCAAACCCGCTGCCCAAGGTCTGTCGCCAGACATCTAACGCGGCGGCGTTCTGAACCTGCGCGATCTGGCAGCCGTCGGGCAAACGCACATCCGGCAGTCGATCGAGACGCATCGCCATGCCGAGATCGAAGCCGTTGTGCTGCCAGCCCCGCTCTAGCAGGCGCTCGGCCAGATTGGCGGGGCGCATCGAGGGACCAAGATGCCAGGTGCCGGGCAGACGGGCGGCGTTCAAACGAGCTTCAACTTGAGCGATCACACTATCAAGCTCCTCTTGCGAAAGATCGGCGGCCACGACCGCGTTATGATAGTCGATGGGAGAGCCGCCCAGCGTCCATGTGATCGAGTGGTCGCTGTATTGATCGCCACCGCCAGCTTGACCCATTGCGAACAGAAAGGCCGCGCCATTGGCTTCGATCGCGTATTGCATAGCCTCGGGGGAATAGAGCTGATCTCTCTCTACTGTCATAGATCTCCTCACTATTGTTCAGAACAAGCTTTGATTAATTGGCGGGCCTGGTCGATGGTCTGGGCGGCGACCTGCTCGGCTTGGGCCGCATCGCTCACAAGCTGCACAGGGCCAAACTGCAGCAGCAGCGGCACGTCACGGTAAGGCGGCCAGAGGATCTGCAAGGTTGCGCCCAACCAGTCGCGGTCTTTTTTGCTGCGCCGCAAACGTGTCAAAGGGTGGTTTTTGGCGCGCGGAGAAATCACACCGGCGACGATAGCTGGTACGATCTGCAAGCCTTCAACGCTGCGTGCAAGCAGGGCCAGGCTTTGTGACCAGGTGTCGAGCGAATCGAGCGCGGCTTGAGGTTCCAAGGCAGGGTCTGGCTCGATCTTGCCAGCCGGAAAGGTCAAGACCATACCGCCGTCGCGCAGATGGCGCGTGACTCGCCGCAAAAGACCAAATCGCTCGTTCGTGCCCTCGCTCACGGTCAATAAGTGTTGCGAAACGTTGGGCAGAGCGCGTAAAAAATCACGATCGGCTGCGATGACCATCAGATCGCTGCGCGAGATCGCGGTAAAGAGCGCTAGGGCATCGCTCAGGCCCGGATGGTTCGAGATCAGCAATAGCGGGCCTGTGGCAGGTATATGTTCGATTCCTACAAAACGGTGTTGGGGTGAAAAGTGGTCTAACAACCAAGCGCTGGCCTGCTGCAAACTCTCGCTTGCGACGCGCTGATCGAAAGCGATCACTTCGTGGGCGAAACGCTTAGCTGGCCAATAGACCAAAGGGCGCATAAGATCGCGAATTCGCGTATCTTGTACACCGAAGGCGGTTAGCAGATCGTCACCGTTGATTCGTATCAGTTCGCTTAGCTGATCGGTCTGGGGCAGGCTTGTGGTAGAGATGTAGTTGGCAGATGGCGGAATGAGGTGAGACATTCGCGACTTCCTCTCCCACTATACGGCATATTCGCGGTATACTATGCCAAGTTCCTAGCTGTGCAGTTGAGGGTATTTTGGTAAAAAGGAGAGAGCGATGTATACTCCTCGTTGGTTTGGTCTCAGTATACTCCAGATTTGTATTATTATTTTGACCTTGGGAACTGCATTTACCCATATTTCACTCAACTTCCCTGACCCGGTCTTCATCTTGAATGGAGTTGGTTATCTTGGGATACTCTACATGCTCTTTGCGCCCAACATGGAACCAGCTCGCCCTTTGATTCGCCAGGCGCTGATGGTGTACACCCTGCTGACGATCGTGCTTTGGCTCGCTTTCGGCATGCGCTCACCGCTAGGCTACATCAACAAAACCAACGAGCTGCTCTTGTTAGCCGCGCTGTTCCTCGAGTCGCGCCGTCCTGATGGCAACTAAAACTCTAGAACGCTTTTACCTTGTTATCTCTGTACTCTACGCTCGCCATATTGCCTTGTGAGGAGAACCATTGTGAATGTGCGAAAAGCTGTCATCACAGCGGCTAGCAGACCTCAACGCCGCCTTCCTTTGCAAAATCTGATCGATCGTGATGGCACTCCTAAATCCGTCCTCCAAATCATTATTGAAGAGGCACTTCAGGCCGAGATCGAAGAGATTTGTGTGGTGATCTGTCCGGGCGATGCCGCCAGCTACACCGAAGCGGCAGGCAGCCATGCCCGACGCCTAACCTTCATCGAACAAACAGAACCGCTCGGCTATGCCCAAGCACTCTACTGCGCCCGCGATTTCGTAGCTGACGAGCCTTTTCTGCATTTAGTGAGCGACCATTTGTATGTAAGCCATCGCGAACAAAGCTGTGCAAGCCAATTGGTGGCGGTCGCCAAAGAGTTCAACTGCTCGGTCTCGGCAGTGCAAGCCTCGCGCGAAAGCCAACTGCCCTACTTCGGTACGATCGGCGGGCGGCGCGTAACGGGTCGCAACAATCTCTACGAGGTTGAACGCGTCGTCGAGAAGCCCACTCCTACCCGAGCCGAGCAAGACCTGCTCATTCCGGGCCTGCGGGTCGGACACTATCTCTGCTTCTTTGGCATGCACGTCTTGACGCCGACCATTATGGAGATCTTGGGCAAGACCCTGACCGACGAGCCTCAGTCGATCTCAAAGGCGCTCGACAGCTTAGCCCGCCAAGAGCGTTACTTGGCGCTAGCCGATCTAGGACTGCGCTACAACGTCGGTATCAAATATGGCTTGATCAACGCCCAGCTCGCGCTCGCACTCGATGGACAAGATCGCGACGAAGTCTTGAGCAATCTGGTTGAACTGCTGGCGCTCCGTTCGAGCAGCCGTTTGTAACGAGAAGATCTGGCACTCTAGCCACAGCCCGTGAAGGAACGTATGTCAGAACTTACGACCATAATCACATCATCCGACCCGGTCATTCGTGACCAATCGCTCGCCGCTTTCTGTCAGCGAGCTTCGCTCGAAGAGCTGTTGGCAGAATGCAGTGCGCTTGATGAATTGCGTCGCAGCAGCGATAACCTCTACGAGCGAGTACGCGCCAGCTTCTTCCTCTATGCGATCTACCGCTTCCATCTGCCCGACAAAGCAGGCGTAAAGCTCGGCGGCCTGATTCCGTTCGAGGGCCATCGCTATCTTTTGACGCGTCGTTTCGAAGAAGCGATACAAACCTTTTTGGAACAGCAAGATCAAGAAGAGCCGAGCGATGCGATCGCCAGCGCGCTGGCGGCTGCCTACCATCGCCTCGGCTTTCAAACCTTGGCCGACCAAGTGCGGCGCAGCGTGCGCTCGGTGCGCGGCAACCAGTGGATGTTCCGCGTCGGACACCCCGCCGACCAGCCCTTGCGCATCAGGCCAGAACTACGCTCGCGCAACTCGCCTGAAGAACCCTTCCCGATCTTGCGCGAGGCCACGCCCGTGCGTATGGACCTCTCACATAGCGCTTGGAGCGATATCTTCTTCCTCGGCATGGACTTCCCGGCCGGAGCGCGCGTGCTCAATATCTCGGTCGATCTGGGTGTGCGCGGCCGCGACGCCGAGCCAAGGCCGCCGGTCGAAGCCTATCTGCGCGTGATCGACGAGCCGATTCTGCGCCTAACCAGCATCGACCTCAACACCACCAGCGACATCACCTCGCTCGACGAAGTCTTCGACTTCGGCCGGGACTACCTCGGTCTGCTCAAAGCCGCCGTGATCGCAGCGGGCCTGATTCCGCCCGGCATCGAAGGCTCGGGCGCAGAGCTGAGCGATCTGCTGGCCAGACTGGTAGCACCGGGCCATGGTCTCGAGCTGGTCAGCTCGGTCAACGGCATTCCCAAAGGCTCGCGCTTGGCGGTTTCGACCAACCTATTGGCCTCGTTGATCGCGGTCTGTATGCGCGCGACCGGTCAAACCGAAAAGCTCGATGGACAACTGCAAGAGAGCGAGCGCCGACTGGTGGCCGCCCGCGCCATCTTGGGCGAGTGGCTGGCCGGATCGGGCGGCGGCTGGCAAGACTCGGGCGGCGTTTGGCCCGGCATCAAGCTGATCGAAGGTGTTGAAGCACAAGAAGGCGATCCCGAATACGGCATCAGTCGCGGACGGCTTTTGCCCAAACACACCCTGCTCGGCCCCGATGTGGTCTCGCCCGAGGCGCGCCAAAAGCTGGAAGACAGCTTGATCCTGGTGCACGGCGGCATGGCCCAAAACGTCGGCCCGATTTTAGAAATGGTGACCGAGAAGTATCTGCTGCGCTCTGAAGCCGAATGGGTGAGCCGCAAAGAGGCGATCGATATCTTAGATGAAGTGCTCGACGCCCTACGCCAAGGCGATATCAAGCGTTTGGGCGAAGCCACCACCCGCAACTTCTTCGGCCCGATCCAGACCATCATTCCGTGGGCTAGCACGCTCTACACCGAAGATCTGATCAAGCAGGCCAAAGATGCGTTCGGCGACGACTTCTGGGGCTTTTGGATGCTGGGCGGCATGTCGGGCGGCGGTATGGGCTTTATCGTCGCGCCCGAACGCAAACGCGAGGCCCAAGATCGGCTCTTGGAGATGATGCGCGCCACCAAACAGCGGCTCGAACACGCCCTGCCCTTCGCTATGGATCCGGTCGTCTACGACTTCTCGATCAACGAATACGGCACCGTCGCGACCCTACTGACCCAAGGCGAGGCGCTGCTGCCCCAAGGCTACTACGGCTTGATGATGCCCAACCTGCTGCGCCTCGATCCGCGCAACCTACCGATCTCGCGCCGAGCCGAGCTTGACCGCTTTGCCCAAGCCAGCCGCAGCAGGCCCGATATGGCCGGAATGATCCAGACCCTGTTCGATCGCCTGCTACCGCGCAGCAACACGCCCAACACCCAAAGCGGCAACAACCTCGAGAGTCTGCTACAAGCCCACGGCTTCGATCGCGTGCAACACGAGCAGATCCGCGCCGACCTGCGGCGTGGCGCGATCGGTTTGATGCAGAATCGCTTGCCCGCCAGCAGCAGCGTACGCGATGTCGAGCCGGGCGATGTGATCGACGCGACCGCTGGCCTACCAGATTCCTACCGCAAACGGGGCGAACAAGCCCTCCAAGACGGACAGATCGCGGTGGTCTCTTTGGCGGCTGGTGCTGGTAGCCGCTGGACGCAAGGCGCGGGCGTGGTGAAGGCCCTGCATCCCTTCGCTCGCTTGGGCGGCAAACACCGCAGCTTTATCGAAACACACCTCGCCAAGAGCCGCAAGATCGGCAAACACTTCGGCACAGCCGTGCCGCATATCTTCACCACCAGCTATCTGACCCACGAGCCGATCGAGGCATTCCTGCGCGCCGAACAAGACGCCCAAGGCCGCCCCTATGGCTACGATGGCCCGCTCTATCTCTCGCCCGGGCGCTCGGTAGGGCTGCGCATGGTGCCCATGGCGCGCGATCTGCGCTTTATGTGGGAAGAGACCGCTCAACAGGTGCTCGACGAGCAAGCCCAGAAGATGCGCGAGAGCCTGCACGCCGCCCTGATCGATTGGGCCATCAGCATGGGTGAAGGCAGCGACTATACCGACAATCTGCCCCTGCAATGCTTGCATCCGGTCGGCCACTGGTACGAGATCCCCAATATGATGCGCAACGGTGTGCTGGCCCAACTGTTGGAAGAGCGACCCAACCTGCGCTATCTGATGCTGCACAACATCGATACCTTGGGCGCCAACCTCGATCCGGCCCTGCTCGGTCTACACATCGAAAGCGGCGCTTGTCTGAGCTTCGAGGTGATCAGCCGCCGAATCGACGATCGCGGCGGCGGCCTAGCGCGGGTCGATGGCAGCCTGCGCCTGATCGAAGGCTTGGCCATGCCGCGCGAAGAGGACGAGTTCGCGCTCTCGTACTACAACACCCTCACTTGCTGGATCGACATCGAGCAGCTTTTGAAGATCTTTGGTTTGCAGCGCGGCGATCTGCGCAACGAAGCCAAAGTCGCCACAGCGATCCGCAATCTGGCGGCGCGCATTCCGACCTACATCACCCTCAAAGAGGTTAAAAAGCGCTGGGGCTACGGCCAAGAAGATGTCTTCCCTGTGACTCAGTTCGAAAAACTTTGGGGAGATCTCTCCGCCCTCCCAGAGGTGAACTGCTCCTATATCGCTGTGCCTCGTCTGCGCGGCCAGCAGCTCAAAGACCAAGCCCAGCTCGACGGTTGGCTGCGCGATGGCTCAGCCGCCTACGTCGAAACGCTCTGTGAGTGGAAGTAGGCCGCTTTAGGAAGGGAGATGCCACGGCTGGCATCTCCCTTTTATTGTGGAGTAACAAATCTGCTTAGGTTTTTCAGATTGCTACGGCGAGGTTTTGCCCCAAAAAGAAGGTCTTTGGCGCGTCCGCCTACGGCTACCAACATCCCGCCCAACAAATGAGGCTTGTAGCTGTGTGCCGCAAGACCACCCCAAAGCCGACAATCAAGTGGACTTCGTTTGAGCTTTCGCGCTGTCGCACACAGCTGTGGCAGTGAAAGGCAGCGTTTGGCGCTGATCGCAGCGTGCCGCACGTTGAGCGTCGCGCAGGCAGCGCAATGCCGCCGTCTTGGTTGGAAGAAGACTTGATAGCCGTAGGCGGACGCGGTGAGGACCGAATGGAAGCTAGAGACTTTTCCGCAACAAAAGGGATCTTTCGTGTGAGGCACGAGAGATCCCTATGCAGCCTCTGAAGCGCTTATTCGGCCAACACGGGCGATCGAGCGGCTCGCGAGGAATGGGTCTGCGGCTGGCTGGCTGGGCGGCGCAGGCTCCAGAGCAGGTGGACGAAGAGCAGCACAAAGAGCGCTAAGTTCACGCCCGAGACCAAGAGCGGCCACGAAGCTTTGGCTGCTCGATAGTAAAAACCGCTGTAGAAGCCGCTCAAGGTGCCGATGATGTTGAGCGTGGCATTGAGCGAATAGATCAGGTAGATCGGCAGCAGGCTGGGCGCCGAGACGCAGCGCAACGCCAAGAAGGCCAGCGCCAAGAAGAGGTAGCGCTCGTGGATCTGGGTCGGCAGAAGGAAGAAGGCCAGCGCCAAGAGGGCAGCGCACTCCAAACGGGTCGCCAGATCGTTGCGCTTCAACAGCACGACGACTACCACAGCGGTCGCCAAAGCGGTCAGCAACAGGCCGATGGTGCGATAGCTGAGCGGGCCAATGCCCTGGCCAACATCGTAGCCGTTGCCGCCCCAAGTCACCAGATACCACAAGTTGTAGGCTTTGTTGGTCAGCAAGGGGAAGCGCTCGACCGCGCCCAGATAAGCCTGCACGATTCCGCCCGCGCCGCCCTGCAAGAGCGCGACCGGCACGATGCAGCCCAGCAAGAACGCGCCCGCGATCAGGCCGCCTTCGACCAAACCGCGCGTGCCATAGCGCTGCAAGCTGACGGTGTAGAGCAGCGGCGCGATGATGATCGCCTGAGGTTTGATCAAAATCGCGATAGCCCAAAACAGCCAGCTCCAGCGTCCTCTTGCGTAATCGAGCGACAACACACAGGCCAGCATGGCCAGCATCAGCCAAGCATCGACCTGCCCCCACCAGGCCACGTTGATCCAGACCGGCGGCGAAAAGGCATACAAGGCGCTGAAGAATACAGCAAGCCAAGGGCCTCGCCAGCGCCGCGCTGTAAGATACATCAACACGATCGTAGCGGCATCGGCCAGCAGGCCGGGCAGCTTGAGCATAATCAGGGTGTGGTCGGGCAGCGGCTTATCTAACACCGGCCCCGTCCATGGGATCAGCAGGCCGAGCAGGCGCAGCACAAACAGGCGCAAGGGCATGTAGTCGTTGCCGAACTGATAGGCCCCGGTAATGCCGTCGTAGTAGAGCAGATGGAGCTGGCGGGCCGAAAGGTCGATATCGCCGACCGGGTCGGGCGCGGTGATGTAGGGCAGCCGAATCACAAAGGCGATCAGCAGTAGGCCGGCCAGCAGCAGCCAATCGAGCCGCGCGAGCGCAACGCGAGCTGCGGGCGGCTCGAGCGGGGCGGGCTTGATAAACCAGCGCTCGATCGCGATCGCGGCCAAGCTCGCGCCGCCCAACATCAGACAGGCCGTGCCCAATAGGCCGTAGCGCCAGCCTTCAAAGCTTTGCCATGCCATCGTGGCGCACTGCAGCAGCAAGAGCGCGCCCCAAGCCCAAGACCAAGCGATTCCGGCCTGCCGCAAGAGCAGAAAGCCGCCTATGCTGGCGAGCCACAGGGCGAGCAAAATGCTGGTCGGAATCTGGGGCGGAGTGGCGGTATTGGCGATGCGCATACTGCTGAGCAATACGCCTAAATTACGGTTGCCTTCGTCGAAGACCGGAGAGTCGATATGTAAACTGATGCGGTCGCCGCTGCTCGGAGGTAACAGCAGTTGGTAGGAACGCAGATCGGAGCTCACCGTAAAATCGAGCGCCCACTCCTTGGTGCTAAGGTGAACCGGCACTTGGCGCTCGGGGCCACCCGCCAGCAGGATCTGGAGTTGGATCGGGCCGCCTAAGTTCGGCAGCTTAAGCACGCCCATGCCGTTGCTCCAACGATAGCGCCCTTCGCGGTCGGGGAAGGACTCGATATCGTAGAGGCCCGCAGCAGGCAAAAGGCCGGGCGGCGATTTCATATCAAAGGCGGTCTCGCGTGGCTGACTGTAGGTGAGAAAGCTCAGACCCCACGCAGACACACACAAGAGCACTACAAGCACCGCATCTAGCCAAGTAAACTGCTTATATCCCAGCTCGCGCACGCTCTCTCCTCAAAAACTCTCTAACACAACTGTAGCTCGTCAGCCCGTTCAGGGCAACGAGCGATGCTGCTCTCGAACTTAGGCATTATAACCCAAACTACTCGCTCAGTCGTTTCGTTCTACAACTACGATTATGTTTTACAACTACTACCGTTTTTGTTGAAGCTTGGCGTACAGCTCAATAAATAGCAGCCCTTCGCACTAGCCCGACTTTACAATCTGTTGAAAGATCGAAAAGCCGCAGGTCAGTCAAAGGGCTGCAATCTGCTTCTATTCGTTTACAGAGCCTAGCTTCCCAGCTGGATCGATCGTTCCGCTGATGGACAATTTAGCGCGCTGGCAAGAGCAAGACTTTGGCAACCGGGCCGGGATCGTTCAGCAGGCGCTCGAACCATGCGCCGCCCTCCTCTAGTGGCGCTTCGACGATCCAAGGATCGAGGCGCAGCTTGCCGTCGGCCAGCAGGCGCAAAGCCGCGCTGAAGTTATCCACGGTATAGCAAAAGCTGCCGCGCGCCCGAATCTCGCGCCGGATCATCTCGGCCACCGGCATCTCGCTCACCTCTTGGTGCAGACCGCTCAGAATCAACAAGCCTTCCGAGCGCAGGGCCGCCACACATTGGGCGCGGGTCTGGGCTGTACCCACCGCATCGAGCGCTACAACGGCACCGATGCCATTGGTCGCCTCACGTACCGTTTTCACCACATCCTGCTCGCGCGGGTTGATCGTGATTCCGCCCAGTTCCTTGGCCATGGCCAGGCGCTCGCTGCCCAGATCGGCGATAAAGACCCGCCCAACGCCGTTATTTTGGAGCACCTGCAGCGCCAGCAGACCGATCGGGCCTGCGCCGATGATCAGCACATCTTGGCCTTCTACGTCGCCAGCGATCTCACCGATGCGCACAGCAACCGCCGCTGGCTCAGTCAGCGCGCCGGTCCGCAACGAAAGACCTTCGGGCAAGCGCGAGACCATCTTGGCGGGCGCAGTCAGATATTCGGCATAGGCACCCGGGCGAGCCGCTCCAATCAAGCTGCGACGGGTGCAAAGGTGGTGCTGTCCACGTTGGCAATAGTCGCAGCTTCCGCAATAGATCATCGGGTTGACCGTGACCGCTTGGCCGGGCGAGAAGCCTTCGACCGCCGCGCCTACGCTCACGATCGTGCCCGAGAACTCGTGGCCCATAATCAAGGGCGGCACACGTAAGGCATTGTGGCCCAGATAGCCGCTCAATTCCGAACCACAAATACCAGCATATGCGACCTGGATCAACACTTCATCTTCGGCAGGGGTGGGCTGCTCGACATCGCGCATCACCATCAGCTGCGCTGCTTCCCAAACGAGAGATTTCATGACTACTCCTTGAAATGATGGGGCCGTGTGTGGCATCATTATAGCGATCTTTTTAGATCTGAAACACTCGTCAGGCGGTCTGAAGAAACTATCTCCCCTCATCGAAAGGAAATCTCATGCGATCTCTTGTTTGGCTCATCTGCGCGCTGTTCTTGCTCAGCTCCTGTAGCACAACAGCCCAACCAAGCGCGAGCCAAGACCCAACCAGCAACCAAGCAGCCGCCCAAGTTGTTCCCACCAGACCATGGCCAAGGATCGCGCCGACAGCCAAATACAAGCCCACACCAAAGCCTAAACCGACCGCCGAACCAACTGCCGAGCCATCCGCTGAGCCCACTTCCGCCCCAGCTGTCAGCGAAGAGGATATCAGCGCCATTATCCGTAATGCCATGCAGGCCTCTACCAAGGCTGGACCTTTCCATAGTGTGCTGATTATGGAAGAAGATGGCATAACTTCGCGAATAGAAAGTTTTGTCATCCTTCCATCCAAAATCCATGTGATTGTAGAGGAGTATGGAATAACCTCTGAAGCAATAGTGATTGATGATAGGATGTGGACCAAATCGGAAAGCGGTTGGAAGGAGAGTCAGGGTGCAAACGCAATCGCTCCCATGATCGAAAGAACGGTGAAAGACCTCGAAGCTGGCGGTCTAACCCTCAACAACTTCCAATACCTAGGTAGCGAAGAGCTTAACGGTATTCTCGCCGACCTCTATAGCTATGACGCCCCCTTCCCAAGCAGCCAGCCTTACTCTTGGGCAGCCAAAATCTGGATCGCCA
Organism: uncultured Chloroflexales bacterium; assembly: GCA_937902315.1. Taxonomy (GTDB): domain Bacteria; phylum Chloroflexota; class Chloroflexia; order Chloroflexales; family Chloroflexaceae; genus CALGUG01. The sequence continues at coordinate 8,434 of CALGUG010000044.1, read as the reverse complement.
AAGAGAGCGGCTTGCCGATCAAACAAGAGTTCATCCCAAGCCCGAACGGGGCAAAGCAGACCCAAACCATCACCTACGACCCCAATATCACGATCGAACCGCCCATCTAGCAAAAATAAGTCCAAACAAACTCGCGCAATCTGCGCAGATCGTTTCAGCCAAAGCGTAAGAGGAAGCTGATAGCACAGCCGCTTACGCTTTGTTGTTTCCGCGAACTCGGCGCAGACACAGCGAGTACGCCGCGCTGCACCCTTCTCCCGCAATGCGGGAGAAGGGCCGGGGATGAGGGCAGAAGCGCCCACTTGATAGCCGTAGGCGGACGCGCTAGAAGCCGAATGGGAGGTTGAGACCTGTCCGCCAGGGCTATGGCTTGCTTGGAAAGGTTCTGTTGATAGCATACGTCTTGCTGGTGTAAAGATTCTGAAGCATTCCTCGTGCTGCTTGAACAGACTCTACAAATCCACCCTCATCGAAAGGAAACCTCCATGCGATCTCTTGTTTGGCTGATTTGTGTACTGTTCTTTTTAAGCGCATGCGGCAGCGCATCGCAACCGAGCGCGAGCCAAAACCAGCCCAGCGATCAAGAAGCCGCTCAAGCAGCGCCCACCAGTGTTGCCAGTGAAGCGCTTGCAGCACCAAGCGAGGTCGCAGCCGAGCCAACCGAGCCGCCTCCTACCGCTGAAGCGATAGCCGAGCCAACCACTGAACCCACCTCTGCGCCAGCCGCCAGCGACGAAGATCTTTCCGAGCTGATCATGAACTCCTTCCGCGCCTATACCAAAGCTGGCCCCTTCCATACCAAGCTCGATATGGAGAGCGATGGCAAACTGAACCAAGTCGAAAGTTATGTCATCCTGCCAAACAAAATTCACACGTTTGTGCATAACGATGACATTCAAAGCGAGATGATCGTGATCGACGATACGATGTGGATCAAAATGGGCGAGAGCTGGATCGAGGCGCCCGGCGCAGGCCAGATCGGCCCAATGATCGAAGAGATCGCCCAAGACCCCGCAAGCATAGGAGTTACCCTTAGCAATACCAAGCACCTCGGCAGCGAAGATATCGACGGCGTTTCAGCCGATCTCTATAGCTATACCAGCAGCTACGATTCAGATGGCAAGACCTATGTCACCGATGCCAAGGTCTGGATCGCTAAAGATAGCGGCCTACCGATCAGACAAGAGAGCGAATCGAATATCGATGGGAAGATCACAAAGATGGTTCAGACCATCACCTACGACCCCAATATCACGATCGAGCCACCACAATAAGCGATCCACAACAGCAAAAATCGTCCAAGAAAAAGAAATGCCGATACTATTCAAGATAGATCGGCATTTCTATGGAAAGTAACCCGCTTTCTCTCCGTCTAGGGTGTATAGGCTCGAACGAAGTGTGTTTATCTAGATAGCACGGAGGATAGAGTATGTTACTGTTCCGTATTGTCGCTCTGACACTTAGCATAGTTTTCGTAGTACCTCTACTCTTTGTGGCTCCTGTACAAGCCGCCGGAGACGTCACGATCAGCGATTGCAGCAACGACACGCAACTGCGCAATGCCGCTAGCTCAGCTGGTGTCACCACGATCAATTTCAACTGCGGCACTGCCGTTATCCAGCTTCAATCCTACATTCAAGTGGCCGGCGAGGTCACCATCAACGGTGCGGGCGCGATCACGCTCGACGGCCAAGGGCAGTACGCTTTTTTCCAGGTCTATAACTCGGCAAAATTAACCCTCAACGAGCTTACTCTGCAAAATGGGCGCTTCAACAGCGCTGCTCCCTTAGAGAACTTTGGCGAGCTCAACCTGCATCGGGTTGTGATGCGCGATAACGCTTCGAGCAACGCCAGCGGAGCGATCAACAACTACGGAACCCTCAACATCAGCCAAAGCAGCTTCCTCAGCAACCAAGCCCAAAACGAAGGCGGAGCCATCAACTGTCAAGCTGGCTCGGCCAGCATCGAGCGTTCGACCTTCGCCAACAACCGCGCCAATGACAACGGCGGAGCGATCTATAGCCTTTGCGACATCACGATTCGCAATAGCACCTTCGATAACAATCAGGCGGCTGGCGGAGGCGGCGCGATCTACCAAGCGGGCAGCGGCACTGCTCTGATCGAATACGCGACAATCAGCGAGAACGAAGCCGCCTTCGGAGCGGGCATCTACAATGATGGCTTGGCCAGCAGTACACTCTCGATCAAGGCTTCGCTGCTCAGCGGCAATAGCACGGGCGACTGTGATGGAGTGATCACGTCCTTGGGCAACAACCTCGCCAGCGACAACAACTGCGCCAGCTTCACCCAGCCGGGCGACGCCAAAAACCAAAGCCTGCCTTTAGGCCCCTTGGCCAATAACGGCGGCCCAACCCAAACCCGCAAACCGCTAGCGGGCAACCCGGCCATCGACGCGATCTCTGAGCCCTGCGGCATCGCTGTCGATCAAGTCGGCACCGCTCGGCCCGTCAATAGCAAGTGCGATATCGGCGCACTCGAAGTTGTTACGAGTCATCAGATCTTTCTGCCGGTTGTGAAGCACTAAAACAGCAATCAGTGTTTAGATCTGGCGCTGTGCGCTCTCCCTCTCATTCGGTGCTTGGCGCGTCCGCCTACGGCTATCAACATCCCGCCCAGCAAAACGAGCTTCTAGCTGTGCTAGCAAAGCGCGCGACAACGTGACGATCCAACGCATTTCCTAGAGCAACAAGCAGCCCTGCCGATCGAGACAGGGCTGCTGTACGTCGCTCATACCAAATCTGTTTAAAGGCTTGTACTCCCTCAATGCAGGACAACAAAAAGAGTCAAGTTCCGCTCTGCTGAAGGCCAAAAGTAATTAGCTGGATTTGGTAGCAGAGCGCTTTGATCAGAGCGCTTTGCGATAGCCCATCACCAGCTCAGCGCCCTCGGGCTGAAAATCACGCTCGGGATCGCGCTCGAAGCCCAAGCGTTCATAAAGCCGAATCGCAGCTTTCAGGCTTTCAGAGGTGTGTAAGCCTAACCACTCCCCGCCATTGGCCCGCACCCGCTCGATACAGGCTTCCACCAATAGGCGGCCTAAACCCTTACCTCGTTCATCAGGGTGCACCGCCAACATGCGCAACTCCGGCCATTCCGCGCCGGCATTCGCTTCTTTATGTAAATTCAGTCCGGGTGAAAAGAGCATCACGCTGCCAACCAGCTGGCCGTTGCGCAGAGCAACAATCCGCTCGATGCGTGGATCAGTGCTCGCTAAGGCCGCATCAATCGCCGAGCGCAAGCCCTCCCAAGCGCTGGGAGCCATAATCGTCGCATACTGTTCGTAGGCCAAGCGCGTTAGGCTGTTGATGGCCTCAAACTCATCCGCACGCGCTGTCCGTATCTCGATAGTCTCTTCACTCATCTTCCCCAATCTCCCGTCTATCTGCGACCGTGCGGGCTATTCCAATCGACGATCGGCCCCTTCGGTACGATTCGAGTTGGATTGATCGCATCGTGGGTCATGTAGTAGTGGCGTTTGATATGATCGAAGTTCACCGTATCGCCGAAGCCCGGGCGCTGGTAGAGGTCACGCGCATAGCCCCACAGGTTGGGGTAGTCAACGATCCGCCGTAGATTACACTTGAAGTGGCCGTAATAGACCGCGTCGAAGCGCACCAAGGTGGTGAAGAGCCGGATATCGGCCTCGGTGATCTGGTCGCCCACCAAAAAGCGCTGTTTGCTAAGCCGCTCTTCTAGCCAGTCGAGCCGCGCAAACAGCGCATCGACGGCCTGCTCGTAGGCCTGCTGCGAGACAGCGAAGCCCGCCTTGTAGACGCCGTTGTTGACATCTTCGTAGATCACTTCGTTGATGGCGTCGATCTCGTCGCGCAGCGCCTCGGGGTAGAGGTCGGGCGCGCCCGGACGATGGAATGCTTTGAATTCGGTCTCGAAATCGAGCGTGATGTAGGGATAGTTGTTGGTCACCAAGCGCTGAGTCGCTCGATCCCAAATGCAGGGGACAGTGTAGCGCCCCGTGTAGTTCGGGTCAGTCTGCAGATAGGCTTCCGATAAAAAGGCGAAGTTGTTGATCGGATCTTTGCTATAGCCTGGCCCATCGCGAAAGGCCCAACCGCGCTCATCGCGAATCGGATCGACGGCCGACATCGATATCACATCTTCCAAGCCGAGCAGCGAGCGCACGATGATCGCTCGATGGGCCCAAGGGCAGGCGTAACAGACGTAAAGATGATAGCGACCCGCTTCCGCCGGGAAGCCCGTCGAGCCATCAGCGCTAAAACGCCCGCGTATCGTATAGGCTTGCCGAACAAAGGCACCATCGGGACTTGTCTCTGCCGAAAATTGGGCTGTACTCGTCATATTGGCTCCTTTTCATTATTTCTGCCCTATATTTCAACATTGTACATCATTTACGACAAAGTTGCTCTAGTTTCTATCATAAAAATTTGCTTCAAAAGCCAACAACGAAACTGCCCATTAGGCTACCAATGTTGATTGAATGGTGACTAACATGCGGTATACTACCCATATACTTGTGTCGCCCACGGTCCATAGAATGGAATAGTCTTATGAATGCAGTCTTAGACGCCATCGCTTCCACGCGCATCGTTGCGATCGTGCGATTAGATCAATATGATCGAGCGGTTGAAATCGCTCAAGCTCTTTATGATGGCGGCATTAGCGCTATCGAGTTCACCTTGACAGGACAAGGCGTCTCCGAAGCGATCCAAGCTATCCGTACTACGTTCGGAGATAAGGTTCAGGTCGGAGCTGGCACCGTTTTGACCCCCGATGCAGCCCGCCAGGTTATAGATGCAGGCGCCCAATTCTTGGTGACACCTACCATCAATGCCGAAGTGATCTCCCTCAGCCGCGCCCGCGAAACGCCGATCATCTGTGGCGCGCTCACGCCCACCGAAGCTCTCCACGCTTACGAGCTAGGCGCCGATATGATCAAGATCTTCCCAGCTCGCGCCTTTGGGCCGGCCTACATCCGCGACATTCTGGCACCCTTACCCCAGCTCAAGCTCGTGCCGACCGGCGGCATCAATGCCAAAAATGCCCGTGATTACCTCGATGCCGGAGCAGCGGCAGTAGGTATCGGCGGCAATTTGGTGTCGAAGCAGGCCGTTCAAAGCAACGACTGGGCTCAGATCACCAGCATCGCGCGCGCCTGTGTTGAAGCCGTCTCCTAAGCGCTCTGACACTCACTTCATCATCATTCCTATGAGAAGCGCCTAACACAGCGAGCAGGTTGCGCAGCGCTCGGCTAGCTTTTAGGCCCTCTCACACAAACCAGCCCCATTTCTAGGGCAACAAACAAGGCATACCCGAGCACTTTTGTCTCTGGTATGCCTTCCTCATTTAGGCTCTAGATCTCTCTTTCTCACACTATCTACTCTTTATTCTGACAATACTTGAAAAGTTTTTATCTATTCCTCGTACCACATATGATAATTTCGCTCAATTATTACGTTGTATTTTGCAAGATATCCCGATTTTGACAAAATTTTTACATTACCAACAATCTATTCATTTTTGAATCGTTTCTAATATTGTTAATAATTTGTAAAAATCGTCAATTTATAAATAAAAAACAGCCTGAAAATATTGAACATATACTATAATGATGATTTTTTGTTGATGAAACTCTAGGAAAATCACGTTCGGACATAGTAGAATAGATTAACAAAATTATACTCTACAGAACTGGCAGAATTTAAATATGTCAGCATAGATATTCTATCTCAGTAGAGATCTTTCAAAGAAATTTTAGCTTTTTCGGTGTTTCGGCTTTATCAACAATCGCCATGACATTTCAGCCTATTCTTCACAAGTTTGGGTTAGTCGGTTAAAGAATAAACCTAGCATTTTTAATCATGCTCTTAGTGTCGTTCCAGCTGCTTGTTGCGTCTTGGCACGCGATCTCTATGGATAGAATTACATGAGCTCGAAACCTGCACGTATCCTTATGACTGCACCAAACCAGGTATATTCCTTCTTTCTAGCTGCCTGTAGCTGTATCATCTACTTCGTATCTAGCTTCTTACATATAGTTGTTGTTACAAATATTAATTTTCCGATCCTTGTTAGCCTACCTAATGTCTTACTACTCGCAGCCCTGGTATTGTGTCGACGTCAGCTATGGTCTAAAGTGCTTCTCTGCGCCCTAGCGATCGATATTGTCACCGCCTACTTGTTAGGCTCTATCTCACTCTATACTTTGTACATTTCGGTCTTGCATAAGGTCGAAGCGCTGCTCATCACCATCATCATGCAAAAGCTGAGCAGCACACCCCTGCGCTTGAACAAAGTGCGAGACTTGGCTCTTTTCATACTCACCACTGTGCTTGTAACAGCATTCGCTACCTTGTTAGGAACGCTGCCAAGCTGGTTAAGCGACCAGAGCTCAAATTGGCAGACATGGCTCACGTGGAGTGTATCGAATAGCTTAGCCTACCTCTTCTTAACGCCGTGTATCATTCTATGGGCCACATCGTCAAAACCCTACCGTTGGCCCAGCTACCCAGTGCTATTAGAGGCCTTCCTCATCGGGGTCGCAATCATCGTAATCGTGCGCTTGGCAACCCACTTCTCGACCCAATATTTGCTACTCATTCCCATAGTGCAGGTGTGGGTCGCCATTCGCTTCGATCAGCGCGCTGTTGCTGGCGTCATTGCACTCAGCTCGCTGCTCTGCATGACAAGCAGCTTCCAAGGAGAGAGCCAGTTCGCGGCCCAACTGCTGATAGGCCTGACTCAGCTTCCTATTTTTGTATTGAGCGTTGCAATCTACCAACAGCAGCCGGAAGCGCTTCAGGTTTCAAAACAAACTCAGGCTCAAGGCCAACAAGCAGCCAGCACCACACCCACTAAAAAGCAGCTCTTTAAAGAAGGTAGCGTTCAAAGCAGCCACAGCGACTCAAGCCAAAACGAAGTTGTAGCATCGGCCGCCGCCTTTCAAAGCGGCAGCCCAGCCGATCTCCAGCGCATGCAGGCCCAATTTATTCACGCCCAAAAAATGGAGAGCATCGGCCTCTTTACGGGCAGCATCGCCCACGACTTCAACAATATTCTGACGGCTATCTCGGGCTATACCAACTTAGCACGCGCCTCGCTCGCAAGCGATGACCCCATCTACGAAGATCTAGGCGAAGTGTTAAAGGTCTCTAACCACGCCTCCAGCCTCATCAGACAACTTCTGACCTACGCTCGGCGCCAACCCAGCGAGCCGTTTGTGCTCAACCTCAACGATCTGGTCTTGAACTTAGACAAACTCTTGCGCCGCATCGTCACAGAAGATATCGAATTTCAATTCCAGCTTGCCCCAGAACTCAAATCAGTCAAAGTCGATCCGAGCTCGATCGAGCAGGTCATCATCAACCTAGTGATCAACGCGCGCGATGCCATGCCGCACGGAGGCACGTTGCGCATCACGACCGCCAATGTCAGTTATGAAGAGCTTCCAAGCCAGGTGCAAAAGGTTCTTGAGATCGGCGATTACACGCTTCTGGAGGTGCTAGATACGGGCGTCGGCATGCCGCCAGATGTGCTCAAACACGCCTTTGAACCCTTCTTTACCACTAAGGCTCCTGGCAAAGGCACCGGCCTCGGGCTTTCGATCTGTCGCGATATCATCCAACAGCAAGGGGGTACTGTCGTGCTGCAAAGTTGCGTCGGCCAAGGCAGCACAATCAAGGTCTATCTGCCTTGTGCGACAGATGAAGTCGAGCTCTGCGAAGAGGAATTCGATGAAGACGAGATTCCGCGTGGAACCGAGACCATCTTAGTGGTAGAAGATGAAGAGGTCGTGCGCATGCTGATGGTGCGAACATTGCGCAACTGTGGCTACACTGTGCTCGAAGCCAGCAACGGCAGCGAAGCCCTCAATCGTCTGCATTCTCAACAACTGCCCCGTGTCGACCTGCTCGTCACCGACTTAGTGATGCCCAAGATGGGCGGCATTATGGTGGCCGAATACGTCAATCAACTCTATCCGTCGATCAAGGTGCTCTTCACTTCGGGCTACGATTCCCCAACCATGCCCGAATTGGTCAATCCGGCCTATCAGTTCGACTTCATTGCTAAACCCTTTACACCGCTCAGCTTAGGCATAGCGATTCGCAGCCTGCTCAACCATAAACCGGTCCCTAGCTCAAGCGAGTAAAGCTAACCCGCTCTTCCTCTGCTGACATAGCAAATCCTCCTAAAAGCTGGCACGCTCACAATGTGGGAACAGCGAATACAGGGAAAGACCTGAGAGCTAGTTCGCGATCGTGCGAACTAGCTCTCGACACAAAGAGGCAGCTTCCGCTCTGCCGAAGGCCAAAAGCTTGAAGCAAGCGAGCAGATGTGAAATGTGAGGGTGCTGATGGAAGCGATGCTCCCTTCTCCCGCAATGCTATGCATTAGCCAAAAGTCGTGTCGGCAGCAAAAGGCGATCGTTCGCATACCA
>CALGUG010000043.1 GCA_937902315.1 uncultured Chloroflexales bacterium | reverse complement strand
ACGATGTCAACAACAATGGCGTCGTCGATGCGGGTGAAAGCGGTATCAGCGGTGTAACCGTGCGTCTACTTGACAGCAATGGAGTGGTGCTGGCGAGCACGACTACCAATGCCAACGGTAACTACCTGTTCGACAAGCTCCCTCCGGGCGACTATATGGTCGAGATCGATCCGCCAGCGGGCTATGTCACCAGCACTGGAACCAACGGCAGCGCGACCGGTCCTTACGAGGCCGCTCCCGATCCCGACAACGACGTCAATAACGACGATAACGGCACGCTCAACGGCAGCGTTATTCGCAGCGGTGTGGTCACGCTCAGCCCCAACAGCGAGCCGACCAACGACGGCGATAGCAATCCCAATAGCAACCTGACGATCGACTTCGGTCTCTTCCAGCCAGCCAGCTTAGGCAACTATGTTTGGCACGACAAGAACGAAAACGGCATTCAGGATTCGGACGAGTCCGGTGTGCCCGGTGTAACGGTGACACTCTACGATGGGTCAGGAACGCCTATCGCGACCACAACTACCGACAGCACGGGCGGCTATCGCTTTGATGGTCTGATTCCGGGAACCTATAGCGTGGGCTTTAGCAACCTGCCGGTAAGCTTAGATCGCTTCACTCAACCGAATCGCGGTGGCGACGACTCGTTGGATAGCGACGCCGATGCTACAACGGGACGCACTCAGCCAATCACATTGGCGCCGGGTGAGCATAACCCCACGCTCGATGCTGGTATTTATGGACGGGCCCCCAGTGCTATTTCGCTGATCTCGTTTGAGGCCAAGTGGCAGGCAGACAAGCTGGTGGTGAGCTGGGTGACGAGTAGCGAACGAGAGACTTGGGGCTTCTATGTGCTACGCAGCACAGATAGCTCGCGCGCCAACGCCACACGGGTGCACTCCACGCTTGTGCTCGGTCAAGGGCGCGGCGGTCTTGGTGCCAGCTACCAAATCGTTGATGAAAGCGCTCAAGCGGGCCTGCTCTATCACTACTGGCTCGAAGAAGTTGAGCTAGATGGTAGCCGACAGGTCTATGGTCCGTTCAAGCTGGAGGGCGCTCAGCCAGCAGGCAACTACACCGTTTTGTTGCCGTTCGTCAGCCGCTAATAGCGCATCCGCCTAATGAGTTTCGTTGAGAGAGTTCGCGCCGTAGCGCGAACTCTCTCAACTCTTTTCCGCTTTTTGTTTTTCTGCGTTGTAAGCCAGCACCTCTTTAAGCGGGTTTGCTATTGCCCAGTTTGCGCGGATTCTGCTCATCGATAGCGATGACTGCATTGCAGGCAGAGACAAGCTCGGTTTGGAGGGCGGGATGTTGGTAGCCGTAGGCGGACGCGGTGAAGACCGAATGGGTGGGAGAGACAAGACCGCTAGAGCGCTGAGACGAAAAACGGAGCTGAAAAGCGCATAAAAACGGAGGTTACCGCGCTAGTAACCTCCGTTTTTTGGTGCGAAAGAGGACACGTTAGCCGTTGCGGGGCTCCCAAACTTCTTCCAACACGCAGTTCCAAGGAAACTTGTATTCATCAGCAGGATCATAGACGTGGCTCTGGAGATTGACCACAATCACTTCGGGAGCAGTCAAAGCCTTCCAGCCGTGCATAACCATGGGCGGGATCTTGATCAAGCGAGGACGCTGTACACCCAAGAAGATCGGGTTGACATGGCCGAAGGTGGGCGAATCGGGGCGAATATCGACCAGGGTTACTTGCAGTTTGCCACGGGTCACGGTGAATTGATCGGTGTGGATATCATGCAAGTGCCAACACTTGACTACGCCGTAGTCGGTTGCGCTCTGGTAGACGTGAGCGGGCATAACCAAGTCATCTTTTTCGAGCCAAGGGCGGCTCCACAGTTCGATGACATCACCACGACCATCGGGAAGGGGGTTGAGTTCCTTAAGCACAACACCTTCGATTGTGGGCTTGCGATAGGGTGACTGGATCTTATATTCGATCGACTGCAACCATTCGACGGTCACTTCAGATGCATGCTTCGGCTGTTGTTTGGAATCAATACCGGCCATTGATTATAGTATCCTTAAATGTAGAAAGCTTATACTGTCGTGAACTTGATTATACATGAAAATCTGGAATCGGGCGGAAGGTTTGACGCCCTTTAGTCGGCATGCTACATTTTGACAAGAACGATTGCCCTAGTATTAAGGTTTGTCTGTGATACCCCCAGAACGTATTGTTGGACATCTGGCACCTGATCTCGACTGTATCGCTGCGATTTGGATTTTGCGGCGTTTTGGCGGAGCAAGCTCCGCTGAACTTGTGTTTGTACCTGCTGGTTCAACCTATAGCGATAGCCCTGCCGATGCCGATCCACGCACGATCCATGTTGACACCGGTTTAGGCCGTTTTGACCATCATAACGACGACGATGATCAGATCTGCGCCGCCGAATTGGTGCGGCGTGCAGTGGCTCCGAACGACCCGGTTTTGGAGCGTTTGGTGCGTCACGTAGTCGCTCTCGACCATGCCCATAACCGTCGCGGCGATCTCGGTAATAGCTTGACGGTGAACGATCTGATCCACGGTTACAACAGCCTGTATCCTGACGATCCCACCCGTGTGACGCTCGCGATGTTGCCCAACCTCGATGCTTGGTACGCACAAGAAGAACTCTTGATGCGTATGGAGCAGGCTTTCAAACGCCGGATCGAGTTCCAAACCCGCTGGGGCAAGGGCATCGCAGTCGAGAGCGAAGATGGAGGATCGAGCCGATTGGCTTATCGCGAAGGGGCTGTGATCTATGCCTATCGCGATGGGCGCGGCTTTTGCGGAATCGCGGCTCAGGCCAATTCGAGCGTCAACCTTTCGTCGGTGTATACCGCTTTGTTGCGGGCCGACCCGGGCGCTGATTGGTATTTGCACCCTAACAAGCGCTTGTTGCTCTGTGGCACAGCGAAATCTCCCGTTCGACACCTTTCAGAGCTATCGCTCGAAGCGCTGGTCGATATTTTGAAAAAATAGCAGGCAGCTAAGCAGGTTTCTTCGATTGACGAAGCGGGGAAACCTTCTATAATCAGCGCATCCATTCATCGCCTATTCTGAAAGAGGTGCTCAATGTTGCGCTATCCTTTAACTCACCCACAGATCTTGCATGCACTGGCTCGGGCTGGGCATGGCAGCACGGTGCTGATCGCAGATGGCAACTATCCGTTTAGCACGGGCAGCTACGTCGGCGCCGAAAAGGTCTTTTTGAACCTGACGCGCGGCTTCCCGACCGTTACCGATGTCTTGAAGGTGCTGACGACGGCTATTCCGATCGAGGCCGCCCATGTGATGCAGCCCAACGAGGGACCGGAGCCGCCGATCTTTAGTGAGTTTCGCGAGTTGTTGCCCGATCTGACCCTGCAGCCGCTAGAGCGCTTTAGCTTTTACGATACGGCGCGCAACCCTAATCTAGCGCTCTGTATTGCAACGGGCGAGCAGCGGGTCTATGCCAACATTCTTTTGACGATCGGTGTGGTGCCAGAATGAGCAGCCCATATAGCAGCGAATCCTACCTGTTACAGCGCTTTGAACTGATTAGCCGCCAAGCAGGGCTGCGCGCGCGAAGCGTTGAAGAGCTGCAGGCTTGGCAGGCCGAGACACGCGCCCGCTTAGGCCAAATGATCGGCCTACCCACGATGCGTTACACCGATTTCGCGCTCGAAAGCCAAGAGCCGGTACAGTGCGATGGTTACACGCGCCAGTGGTTCTCGATCGCAACCGAGCCGGGCATTCGTATGCCTTTCTATCTGCTCAAGCCGGACGGCGCGAGCGGCCCGCTGCCGACCATTATCGCCACCCACGGTCACGGCGGAGGCGGCAAAGAATCGGTTGCGGGGCGGCGCGATCTGCCCTTTATGGCCGAGGTGATCGATCAGTACCACTACAATTACGGCGAGGTCTTGGTGCGCCAAGGTTATTTGGTGGTCTGCCCCGATGCGCGCGGCTTCGGCGAACGGCGTGAACGGGCCGTGCAGGGCGATGAGCGCGAGCAGGTTTTGGCGAGCTCGTGCCGCGTGCTCAACAACATGGCGATTCCGCTCGGTCAGACCATGATCGGTATGTGGACTTGGGATCTGATGCTGCTGATCGACTATCTGACGACGCGCGAGGATTGCGACCCAGAGCGACTCTGTGCGCTTGGGCTGTCGGGCGGCGGCGCGCAAGCGCTTTGGTTGGCGGCCCTCGACGAGCGCGTGCGTGTGGCGGTGGTAAGCGGCTACTTTTATGGCTACCGCGATTCGCTCTTGATTTTGAACGAAAACTGCAGCTGCAACTATGTGCCCAACCTGTGGCAGACGGTTGATATGGGCGACTTGGGTGCGCTGATCGCTCCCCGCCCACTGCATATCGAGAGCGGCGACAAGGACCCGCTCAACGGGCCGCGCGGTTTGATCAATGTCGACGAGCAGTTGGAGATTGCACGCCAAGCCTACGCTCTCAGCGGCGACCAAGAGAAGCTGGCCCATAGCGTCTTTTCTGGCGTACACCGTTGGGATGGCACTGAGGTTTACCCTTGGTTAAAGCAGGTGCTCTAGCACCGGCAGCGGATTGATTTTGTGTTTGGAGCGAGCGTTGCCCTTGAACAAGCGCAGCGCTCGTTTTGTTATTGCCTTCTGTGCTAAAGCTGCTGCCTTACGCAAAGTAGAGGCGCGCTAAATGCGTGTGATACCTTCGGCGCTCTGACGGCAAGGTCCATCCCTTCCATTCGGCTCTAACCGCGTCCGCCTACGGCTATCAGATGGGCTAGCTGGCCCTCACCCCCCGGCCCCCTCTCCCGCACTGCGGGCGAGGGGGTGAATGTTGA
>CALGUG010000042.1 GCA_937902315.1 uncultured Chloroflexales bacterium | reverse complement strand
GGGGGGTGAGGGCAGATAACGCTGACCTTATGGAGATTTGTGGGTAATGTACAGCTCCCGCTTTGCGGGAGAAGGGTTGGGGATGAGGGTAGTCCATTTGGTAGCCGTAGGCGGACGCGCCAAGGACCGCATGGAAGGAAAAGAACACATCGCCAGAGCGCTGAAGGTATCGAGCGAGTTTGTTAAGCGAAGAGCTTGTTGGAAAGCGAGCGTGGCGTATCAACAAAATAAGGGAGCCGAGGCCCCCTTATTGAAAACTTCGTTTGTTTATTGAGCCTTTAAGAAGCTAGGCTGCGTTCTTTGAGCATGTCTAGAGAGAGGCTGACACTTGAAGGCAATCGGGCCGCGACCCGATCTGCGAGTAATTCCTCGTCGAAACATTCCCCGACTTGCAGACATCCTAACGCCCACAAACGATACAGATGCAGTTTAGTGAAAGTTCGGCCATTACCTAGATCGCGATCCGCAAGGACTTGTGGTATGAGCTGGTCAATCAAGCGATCGAGCTCAAGTGTCGACATGCGTACGCCCTCCTTTGCCCCTTGTGTATAGGGGTGTGATGTTGTTCACAGTATGGCTTGTATGAGAAATTTGGAATAATTATAACACGACTCGATGACCGAATTGATAGTTTTGAAGCTGTAGGTCGTGTTTTTTCCCAACTTCTCAAGCAAAGCGGGCTGCTTAGCTGAAGCCAAGATGCCGATCGCCACTTATTGAGGAAATAAGCACCCGTGTGAACAGATAGAAATGTCCGTATAAAGAGCGCTGGTTATTTTCCGATACAAAATTTACTGAAAATCGTCGCGAGTAGATCGTCTCCAACAGTCTCTCCCGTCACTTCACCCAATGCATTTAAGGCGGCGGTCAGGTCGACCGTGAGCAGATCGGTAGGATCGTGCTGGCGATAGCCTGTTAAGACATGGGCGAGGTGTTGGGCTGCTCGTGCTAAGGCATCACGATGTCTGACATTTGAGACAGCACGACTTGTTTTGGCAGGGTCGAAAGGTGTTGTTATTCTCCCTCCTAGCAAGATTTTTGCCACTGCCTCGGTTAAGCTGTCGATCCCTTGCCCGGTGAGAGCTGAGATCGCGACCTGCTCTTGGATATGCGGCGCGAGCGGCTCTTGATGTGAGGGCGGATCGCTGATCAGGTCGCTTTTATTCCAAACCAAAATGGTTGGTTTGTTGCTGGTTAAGTCGATCATGGCCCGATCTTCGGGGCGAATGCCTTGGCTGCTGTCGAGCACCAGCAGAGCGAGATCGGCTTCTGCCAGAGCGCTGCGGCTGCGTTCGACACCGATTTGTTCGACCAGATCGTCGGTTTCGGTAATGCCAGCCGTATCGACCAAAACGACCGGTATGCCTGCCAAGTTGGCGGTCTCTTCGAGAGTATCGCGGGTGGTGCCTGCGATGGGCGTTACGATCGCGCGATTGCTGCGCAAGAGCCGATTCAGCAGCGACGACTTGCCGACGTTGGGCAGGCCAACTAGGGCGACTTTCGCTCCTTGGCGATAGATGATACCTTGATCGGCGTTAGCCAGCAGTTTCTGTATCGAGTTGTAGGCGTCTTGCAGAACCGGCAGCGGGTCTTGGGCTTCCACTTCGTCTTCGGGAAAGTCGACTAAGACCGTAAAGTAGGCCAAGGGTTCCAGCAGCGCGTTGCGAATACGCTGCACTTCTTGGGCGAGCCAGCCGCCTAACTGAGCTTGAGCGAGGGCAAGCGCGGTTTCGGTGCGGGCCTTGATCACATCGAGGGTGGCTTCGGCTTGGCTGAGATCGATGCGGCCGTTGAGAAAGGCGCGCATGGTGAATTCTCCCGGCTCGGCCAGTCGCGCGCCCTCGGCGAGCGTTAGGCGCAGAATGCTTTGCAGGGGAAGCGGGCCGCCGTGACACGAGATCTCAACGACATCTTCGCGTGTGAAAGAGCGCGGCGCGCGCATCACCGACACCAGAACTTCATCGATCGGCTGTTGGGTCTGAGGATCGTTGATCGTTCCATAGCGCAGCCGGAAAGGGTGCAGTGGCCCGGGTTTGGCGGGCACGAAGATCCGCGAGATGATGGCTATAGCTTCGGGGCCGCTCAGGCGGATAATCCCGATCCCCCCTTCGCCGGGAGGCGTTGCGATCGCCGTTATCGTATCATCGTAGAGCATAGTCTCGAAGTAGATCCTTAATGTGTTCTGCTAAAAGGACTATTATACCCCCGCGTATAGGGCCGGGCAAATCTGAAGATGCTATGCTCGCTTGCATGTAAGTGACGCCAAAAGCGCGCCTGGAGTTCCGCCTAACGCTGTCGTAGCTATGCAACTCCTGTTCGCCCATCCTCTTGACGAGCATACTATCGCGCTAGCGGCCAAGTCTCTTCCTTCCATTCGGCTCCTAGCGCGTCCGCCTACGGCTACCAACATCCCGCCCCCAAAAGAGGCTTCTATCTGTGTGGAAAGGCCTCCCCAAAACGAGGCGCTACCGAACCCTATATTTGGCCTTTAGCAAAGCTAATACCAAATCCGTTTAAAGACCTGCATGCTCTTCGCTCAGAAAAACGAAAAGCCGGGCAAAGGCTCGTGTGCGATTTCGTCGGCCGCGCGAAATCGCACACAACAAAAAGAGCCACGTTCCGCTCTGCCGAAGGCCAAAGAGAACCTAATCAACCGGATTTGGTATTAGCTATTGTAAGATCGCGTCTTTGCGCCTTGTAAGAGCGCAGGTTGTGAGACGGATTTGGTATGCCGAGGCTCCATTTGGTAGGCAGTCCACCCTCAGGCGCTGGCTTAGGGCTTGGGAGTGGGCGCTGGTTGCGGCTTGGCAGTCGCTCTAGGGGCTTGTGGCGGGCTCGCTGGCTCTGAGTCTTCAGCGCTCGCTTCGCTGGTGGCTTTGGGCCGCTTGCTTTCATCTGCCGAAGGCGTGCTCTGGCGATGTTCGTCTTCATCAGACTTACTGCTGGGCTGTGCCTGCTCGTCTTCATCAGCTTGAGAATCTTGCTCTTCGTTAGACTCAGCTTCTTGTTCTGCAGTGGGATCGTCTGCTTGATCCTCATCGCTTGAATCCGCAGGCTGATCGTCGGAAGCCTCCGACTCTTCAGGGTCGACCTCATCAGCTTCATCATCAGCCTCATCGCTCGGCTCTGGCGCAGGAGCGTCGCTCTCTTCATCGTTGGCTTCGTCGCTCGGTTCTGGGGCTGGAGCTTCTGGCTCTTCTGGCTTAGCCTCGTTGCTCGGCTCTGGGGCTGGAGCTTCTGGCGCTTGGGTCGGCTCAGGAGCGCGCGTGGGCTCTGGCGCGCGGGTAGCCTCGGGCACATGTGTCGGCTGAGGCTCTCGGCTTGGCTCAGGCGCTTGGGTAGGCTCAGGCGCATAGGTTGGCTCAGGCGCTTGGGTCGGCTCAGAGGCGCGAGTGGGCTCTGGCGCGCCTGTCGGCTTGGGTGCAGCGGTCGGTTGGGGCACCTGGCTTGGCTCGGGCTGTTCACTTGGCTGCGGTTGCGGGCTTGGTCCGCTCTCTTTCGTCTGGGTCGGGCGATGTGTGCTAGTTGGGCGATGTGTGCTGGTTGGGCGATGTGTGCTGGTTGGCCGATGCGTGCTAGTCGCTCGCGGTTTCTCCGAGGTCGCTGTTGGGTCGTCGAGCGTGCTGGTTGGCTGCTCGGCCGTGGTCGTAACGCTGCGAAGCACGGTCGGTGTCGGGCTTGCGATGCTGGTCGGCTGCTCGGCCGTGGCCGTAACGCTGCTCAGTATGGTCGGTGTTGGACTGGCGAGCTGCTCTGGGCTTGGGCTCGGCAGAAGCGCTGTAGCGCTCGGCTCAACCGTTCGGCTTGCGGCTCGGCTCGGCGTTGAGCTGATGGTGGCGCTCGGTCGGATACCAGGAATATGGCTGACGGTGGCGCTCGGTCGAATGTTGGAAACTTGGCTGGCTGTAGCGCTTGGAGTGCGCGTGTTATGGGCGCTCGGCGTGCGGCTCGCTGTGTAGGTCGGCGTAACGCTTGGATACGGGCTAGCCGTTAGACTCGGTGTAAGAGTATGGTTGGCGTGGGTTGGCAGCTCGGGATAGAGATCGTCTGCGAGCAACAACATAGCCCCATTGAGCACCATATAGTGTGATTGATCGTCGATCGCTACGGGTGTCGGAGATGTGTTGTAGCGGATTGTTGCCGAGTCCATTTTAAAGATTTGCCCAAAGAGCGCCGGGCCGACAGGGTAGCGCCCTTGGAAGACCAGTGTAAAGGTTTGACCTGCCAAGACCTCGACATTGCCAGTCCACTGTAAGCTGTTTGAAGCGATGATCGTACAGGTTCCTTGCGGGTTGCCTTGGTTATCTCTAGCCACGCAGTTTGCTGCCGGGAAGAAGTTATTGTTGAAGTCGATAAGAACTTCAACAACAGATTGAGACGTGGGCGCATTGTTATTGTACACCGTCAGGGTGTATTCAACGGTGGTTTGAGTGCCGCCAACCGAGGGGCTATTGGTCAAAATCGCCGAGAATTGATTGGGCACGAGCGTTGGGGTGTTGCTCGGCGTCAGAGACTGCGTTGGGCTGGCGGTAACTGTGAATGTAGGGCTAGAGATGTTCGTTGGGCTCCCGCTAGGTGTAGCGCTTGGGCTTGGAGGCAGCGTTTCACTAGGCGTAGCCGTTACGCTCGGGCTAACGGTGATAATCGACGTGATAGTGGCGCTTGGTGTATTGCTGACGGTTGGAGTGTTACTGACAGTTGGCGTCGCCGGAGTAACTGATGTATTGCTGGCGGTCGCCGTTGCCGTGGCAGTCGGCGTATTGCTGACCGTAGCTGTGGCTGTAGCGGTCGGCGTATCCGTAACTGGCTCAAGGGTCGCAGATGGACTCGCCGGGCGCGAGGTCGATGTCGCAATCGTTTGGGTAGCGCTTGGCTCGGGAATAGATGTGTCGCTTGGAACAAGCGTGGGCGTAGCCTCCTCGACGGTCGGCTCAAGAGTCGGCTCGAGAGTCTCTTCGTCGGACGTTGGGCTAGGTGGCTGATTGGTAGCGCTCGGCGGCGGTGGTGGAGATGTTGGCGTAGAGAAGACCGGTGCGATCGTTAAGGTCGGCGGAATATCGACGACCGTCTCTTCTATGATAGGTGTATTTGTATTGGCGACCGTGGTTGTGTTTACGCTGGTGGGTTGATTGACCGCTGGCGTTGGTGTAATGTTAGGTGCAGAGGTTGGCTCGAAGGCTGTGGGCGTGACAGCTTGCGTGGGCGTGCGCGCTGTTGGAGTCGTTTCGGGAAGCTGTGCGATCGATGTGGCGACTGTTTCATTGGTCGCGGCGATATTGGTAACATAGGCGACAGCGCTTGGATTGAGGGTCGGGATCACAGAGGGCAACGAGGTAGGAAAGGCCGGGATCGTCACCTCAACGCTGGGTGCAGCACCGATCTCGATGATCGGCACGGTCGGCCGTATGCCCGGCAGGGCAGTTGCCTCGTTGGTTTCGCGTACCTCTTGAGCGGCTTGAGCGATCGCCTCGGCGGCTTGGGGATCGAGCGCGGGCAATCCTGGTCCAAATTCCGACCACTTCTCATAGAGCGACCCGATCGATACCACAGGATCGTCGCTGATAATGAGCTTATTGTTGGGTAGCAAATATGGCATCAGCACATTGCTTGCACAGCTAGGGATAAGAAGAAGGAGAAGAAGAGCCGCAAGAATAAGCCAACGCAGTTTGCTACGAGGTCGTGAATTCTCCCGATTCCGTGACCGCAATGATCTGCTCCTGTGACTGCGGCAACACAAAGCTAAATGTGCTACCCTTGCCCTCTTGGCTTGTCAACCAAATATACCCACCTAGGCGTTCTACAATTTGCCGTGTGATCGAGAGGCCCAAGCCAACACTACGCACGGGCGAGTTATTGCCTTCGACCCGTTGGAAGCGAGTGAAGAGGCGACCTTGTGCATCGCTTGGGATGCCGATACCTGTATCCTCGATATCGACCTGAATCATCACGCCGTCGGCATGGGCTCGGATACGCACCTCGCCTTGCGGTGTGAAGCGTCGAGCGTTATCGAGTAATTGGGTCAAGATTACCTTGAGCCATTCGCGATCGGTATGAATGTAAGGTAGATCTTCTGGAATGTCGATCTTGACCTCAAGATTCTTCTCTCGGAAGGCTGGGCGTAAAGGTTGCAAGGTTGTCTCTACTACCGTTGCCAGATCGATATTTTGTAGATCGATCGTTAGGGTTTCGGATTCGAGGCTGGCAACCATAATCATATTTTTGACGAGGTTGGCGATGTGGTCGGATTGTTCTCGTACTTGTTTGAGCATATCCAACTGCTCTTCGGTAAGCGGCCCGGTATAACCGCGCAACAGCAGATCGAGATAGCCCAAAATCGGCGTCAATGGCGTGCGTAGTTCGTGCGAGATGGTTGCGATAAAGTCGGTTTTGGCTCGCGAGACGGCCGCTTCTTCGCTTAAGTCGTGAATCACAACAACTTCGCCCAATACCTGCTCTTCGTGGTCGGTGACAGGGGCGCGACTAATCGCTAGGGTATAAGGCCCAAGCTCATAATAGTCTGCACTGGCGGTCTTACCAAACAGCTCACGGTTATTGGGAATTTGGCGCAACGGCAGATCTCGGAAGAAGATCTGTCGGTTCTGCCAATTTGTGAGTTCAAGCAGCTTTTCGGCAGCAGGGTTTGCCATGGCAATAACGCCAAAACGATCGATCAAGAGCACGCCGTCGGTGATCGATTCCAGAATGGCCTGTTGCTTTTTGCTTTCGCGAGTTGCCCTGAAGTAGAGCAAACTGTTATGCAGTACGGGAGCGGTCATGTTTGATAGCGCTTGCAACGAAGGAATCGTACTGGCTTCGAAGCTGTTTCTGGATTTGTGAACCAAAAGCAATAGGCCTGTTTGCTCTTCTTGAAGCCTGATACGCGTCATCAGCACCGACTGAATCCCGACTTGTTGTAGCTCTCGGCCCAGCAGTTCGAGCTGATCGGTATGCAAGACTTGTTGGTCGTAACGCTCGATCAGCTCTTCAAGTTCGCTACTGGTGCTGTTCGACTGAGTTTTATGAAGGGCGAAGAAGGTGCTAGACGTAGCTAGATTGACGTGATAGCGGATCTGTTCTGGCTCTTCTAACAGGGCGATCGCATGCGTATCGGGAACGATATCGCTGGCGGCGGTTGTGGCAATCTGCAAGACCTGATCGATATCGATGGCGGTGTTTAGATTCTGGCTGGTTTGGTAGAGCTGCAAAAGGTGCTCGGTCATCTGGTTGAAGGCGACCGCTAGCGTGCCAATCTCGTGGCCCACGCTCACGCTCGAACTGCGTTGATCTAACTGACCGCTGCTGACAGCTTCTGCGGTTGCTACCAACTCGTCGAGCGGTTTAGTGATTATGCTTGTGATTATGGTGCCTACAACGATAATACCGAGCAAAAGCCCGACGCCGATTCCGGTATAAAACCAAGCATTGAATGTGGTGTTTTCGAATAGAAATGAGGTTGAGAGGGCGACCGAATAGTAGCCAACTTGCTTATCACGTATGATTAGAGGCGCATAAAGGAACTCGTATTCGCGTTGGTTTACCGTCAGAATACGGCGGTTGGTGCCCTGTTGCAGCAGTTGAATCTGCTCGGGCGTGATGACAAATTGAGAGAGATCGTTATACTTCTGATCGGGCGATAGGCTCAGATTCGGATTGAGGGTTGCGGTTGTCTCGATGACACTGCCGTTGTTGTTGTAGAAGAAGGTCATTGCTGACTGACTTTGGCGCTCGAGCCGCAACAAAATATCTTGGATGCGTGCTGCAACCAATACACCTCCTACCACCTCGTTGTTATGCCTCACTGGAGCCACCGTATAGAGGTAGTAGGTATTGGGGTCGTTTTCAAAGCGAATGATACCGGTGAATTTATCGCCGGTCTCATCGGATTGGTTGCTGTTGACCTTTTGAATTTCGACGATAGCCGAAAGGTCGCTACTTGCATATTCGATCGGCTCTTGGCCGGTGGTATCGTTCGGCTTACGTTGCCAATCGAAGAGCGATTGGCCTTCGGTGTCGAAGGCGATCAGACGATCGAAGTTCCAATCGTCGCGTAAGACACTTACTTGGAAATATGGGATCAGTGCTGACCGCAAGCCAGCCGTATCGCGATCTTTCATTGCAGCCGAGACAGCAGGCGCGCTACGATTGGGGTTGGTATTGGCCGGAGCGAAGGCGATTTGATATAGAACGTTGAGGTTTTCGCTTTCTTGGGCAAGAAGGCCATCGTTGAAGCGGTTGCTAACCTCGATCAATTGATTATCGAAGCGCTCTTGTTGATTTCTACTGATAAAGAAGACAGTCAAGAGCGCACCTACACCCACCGTTGCCAAGGTGAGCAGTAAGTATGGCACGATAATGAGGTATAAGATGCGATAGCGCCCGCTCCTGAGGAACTGCAGCATACCTGCCCTGTCAAGTACACATTGTTCGCAGTGGAAAGTGGAGTGGAAAGGGCAAGAACAATGGGATACTGTAGATGAACTTCTTTACAAACGACTATACCTCATGCACCCGATATAATGATGGAATGATGGTCGCACTTCATGATTATACGGGATTAAATAAGCACAATCAATGTATAGAAATTGCACACTTATTCATCTGAGTGTGTAAAGTTTTTTTATGGAAAAGAGGTCTTTTCGACAGCTAGGAATAGCAGATTTAGGCGCGTTCTAAAGGCAAAGCAAAGGCGAATGTACTCCCGTGCCCTTCTTCACTTTCGAGCCAGATTCGACCTTTATGTGCTTCAACGGTTAATTTACAAAATGTTAATCCGAGGCCTGTCCCGCGCGACTTCCTTCCACTAGCTTGACCGAACTTTTCAAAGATACGGGCGTGATACTGGGCTGGGATACCCGGACCTTGGTCTTTGACCCAAAAGACGACATATTCGACGCCGTGCTCTAAATTGTTGGGCAAGGCGATCGGGAAATGATCTATATCACGTGGAATAGCATCGATACCGATGGTAACGGTGGAACCACTAGGAGAGAATTTGATCGCATTGTCGAGCAGGTTTTGTAAAACGCGGATAATTTTGTTTTGGTCGACATCGATCAGAGGGAGATCGGCTGCGATAGCCAGATCGAGATGAATATTTTGTTCTTGGAGCGAGGCGCGGAGACGTTGGCGCGCCTGTTCCACCATAAAGTTGGGTGCAACACGCTCGATATCCAAGACCATACGTTTCTGTTCCATCTTGGTGATATCGAGCAAGGTATTGACCATCTCAAGCATGGTTTGGGTGCCCTGATGGGCGATACCCAGCAATTCTTGTTGTTGCGGTGTGACCGTACCGCCCATGCCACGGCTGACCATTAACACGCCGTTCATAATGGCGGTTAGCGGCGCGCGCAGATCGTGTACCAACATGCCAATGTAATCGTCGCGCAACTGATCGAGCTCTTTGGCCTTCGTGGTATCCTGGATCAGGATCAAGTGACCGATCTCGTCTCCATCTGCGTCGTGAACGGGCAGAATCGAGTAACGCAGGTAACGGAAGGGTATGTCTGGTGGCAGCATCTCAAGCTCGATCGGCTCGCTGGGATGCGGATCGTGGAACTGTTCAGGCACGGGTACCGCGTCGCGGGCTTGAGTATGCAGCTCCTGAAGCAGTAACTTTGCCTCTTTGCCGATCAAGGTATCGCGCGGATGCCGAAGCACTTGGGCGGCCATGGGGTTTGCCATCACCACGTATCCGGCTAGATCGACCATCAAAATGCCATCGGTGGTCGAGTTGAGGATCGCTTCGAGCTGGTCACGGCCGTCGGTGACCTGCTGGAAAAGCCGTGCGTTTTCGATCGCGATGCCGATCGTGGTAGCCATGCGAGTCAGGCGTTCGCCGTCTTCATCGGTAAACTGGCCGTCGCGTTTGTTGAGCAACTGCACCACACCGATGGCTTGGCCTTTCACAAGCATAGGTGCGCAGAGCATCGAGCGGGTGACGGTCTCTAGGCCGACGCTGACGCTGCGATAGATGCGTGGGTCGTGTTCGCCATCGTGTACAAGCTCGTAGCGCCCTGTTCGCGCCACTAAGCCCGCAATGCCTTGACCCTTGGGCACACGTCGCCCCGAAAGCTGCTCTTTGCCGTCTTCCAACTGCATCACAAAGACTAAGTCGCCTGTCGCTTCGTCGATCATCAAGAGCGAGCCCGCTTCAACGTTAAAGTGCTCGTTGAGTTTGCGCTGCACCAAACGATAGACTTCATGTGGGTCGAGCGATGAGGTTACGGTTGAGGCGATCTCGCTCAAGGTCAAGAGCTCGGTGCTGCGGCGGCGCGCTTCTTCGGTGGTTTGGAAGGCCGCGATGCTCGCTGCGAGTTGACCGCTCATTACGCGCGCCAGACTGAGGGCGTGTTGCGAAAGCTGAACCACTTCATCGGTCGAAACTAAGCCGACCACGCCGATCACGCTGTCTTGTGCTATCAGCGGTAGGAGCAAGCAGGTGCGAATAGGAAGCGCTAAGTCGAATGCTAGCGCGATATCGTTGTGCGCTTGGCTGCGTTGCAGATCACGTTCGTGAAGCGGTAGGCGTGTATCGACAACCTGTTGCAACGAGGGTGAGCTGGAAAGCAAGATCGAGGGCGACGGCTTGACGCGCGGAGGGAAAGTGCTAACCAGCGAAGCGTAAACGTGATCGTTATCGAGTAACAGAACCCCGCCTTGAGGCAATCCAAGCAGACGCGTATATTCGTTCAGAGCCAGTAGCAACAGTTCGTCGATGGTTGCGGCTGTCTCGATCGCTTGCGTCATGTGGAGTAAAGCGTCTATGCGCAAATCTGCAGGACGTGGTCCAGTTACAGTCATAACAACCTCTATATGGCGTTTGTAAAACGATAGGCTTGCACTTGCTGCTCTCCTATCAAAAACGGCTGTAATGCTTCTAGTACAATGCCTTTATCTGCGAGATTGAATGCTTCAGCAGCCGCTTGAAGAGCTTGGTCACAGATCACCTCGCCCGGTCGCCCGATTTCCCTCAGTTGCTGGGCGTGATCTACTGCTTGTCCTAATACGAAGCGCCGACCGAGATACGGATACATATCAGCTTGTCCTACCATAATAGCACCAGTTGCTAGTCCTATCGAGAAGCTGATACGAACATGAAGCTGATTGCGCCACGTAGCCTGTAGTTTTTGCAAACCAAGCTGAAGCTGATGGGCAGCTTCAAGGGCTTGAGATGCTACCAAATTATGTGTTTCGGGGTAGCCAAAGATAAGAACCGCCCCTTCTGGATGAGCATAATCGATATAGCCCTGATAACTATCTGCTACTTCTGAGACTAGGCGCGTAAAGGGTTGTAGGATCTTGTCGAAAACCTGATTAGGATCAAGCTGTTGGCTTGCCTCGGCTAGGTTTTGTAGCCCAATTGTTAAGACAATAGCCTGCAGATACTGCGGCTGTGCATAGTGCATTGTATCGCCATTTTGATTGATCGCTTGAAACAAAGATGGTGATACATGCGGTAACAGCGTTTGGAGCGATGTATCTTGTTTGTCAGAGACTGAAGCATGTTCTTTTGAGATCAACATGCTCAGTTGTAGACGTAAGCTCTGAGTTAATCTTGTTAGCTCAGAGAGCACTTGATCATTATAGTGATATGCTTTTGTGTGTGCAACTAGCAGTACTCCAGCCAGTTGCTCGACCGAGAAGAGCGGTACTACCAAAACTGAGCGAACGGCTTCGAAGCCTGGCAACGGCAGCCAGCGAATATCGTTTTGAGTATCGTTGATCAAACTTGGGTTACGTGTGCGCAGGGTAGATCCAACTAGACTCTCTTGCAGAAGTTGATGGCTGATTGGTAGCGCTACCGCGTTGCCATCTACGATCGCCAATCGGCGCGTAAGTTCTGTAGATGGGCTGAGTACGATCAAACCGTGCGACGACTGCGACACACTTATACAAGCTTGCAATAGCGAAGCAGAAAACTGTTCTGTTGGAAGCTGTTTTAAAAGGTGCGCCAACAATACAATGTTCTTCTGTTGCTGCTGCTGGGTTTGACAAGCTTGCTCTTGGAAGATCTCGAACTGAATAACGATGCTCAGTTGATTGGCTAGGTTGTATGCTTGGGCACGTTGCTGGGGAGACCAGAACAGTTCGTGTTCGTGGCTTACAAAAACAACCATGCCCATCAGTGTTTGATTAACTAAAACAGGTAAACAAAGCAAACTATTTTCGCTGCTGTCGAGAATCGGCAAAAATTTTCGCGCTTCACTTCCGAACAAGGTGAGATCTGTCTGTTCTTCGACCAAACGTTTGAGCTGTTTTTGGTTGGCGCTCAATTCAGGAATAGTAAAAGTTGTACCCCAACTGCTGAGTGGAACAAAGACCTGCCGCTCGGGATGGTAACGATACAGCATCGCGCTTCGGATTGGCAGATCTTGTACAAGTCGACTGATCACTGTATTGAAAAGGGTATGTGTTTCGATTGGCTTTGTCGCGATATCTTGGGCAAGGCTTTTGTGTAGCTCTTGGTCGGGAACAAAGCCTTGAACTTGGTCGAAGAGGGTGGTGAGTGCTGTTAGTTCATCGTCGTTGGGGTTAATAACAAAAGCTTCTGATGGTGAGTTAGTTTTTTGTATCGCCCTGTTTTGAAGCATCACCAGCGCGACTCGTAGACTTACACGACTGCTCAGAAAGAGGCACCAGCCCAAACCAATGCCGATTAAGATCGCTACAAAGAGCACCAAAGGGCTGTTGAGTGTAAATCGTTGGACTAGAAAGTACAAAATACCATAACTGAATAGCCCGAGTGCGATGCCAACAGCAATCACAAAGAAAAAGATCTGCTTGATTGAAAGATTTGGTAGTCGCACGATCATATCTCCATCTGCGCGTAAGTCGGTGTGATCTGTTTACACCAGAACTCTATGTCGCATAACGATGTATTGACATGAACGTGCAGGATATACTCGTTCGCATACTGTTCAGCTTGTAAGGTACATTATGTGTTGGGTTCTATTATAGCTGCTCCCACAGGGCACTGCAATACATAATAGGTATACTAAGGTCATAGATAGATTCGATTGAAATACGAAAAATATATGATCCGCTCTTTCAATAGAGTATATGTTTATAATCGGGCCTTCTTGACTGCTTATACAGCTTTAAACGGCGAAGCGAAAGCCACGACGTTCATATCTATGAGAGAGCTGATCTTTGTACTACTTCTACTGATTGTTTTCTTTCGTAAATTGTTAGAGATTTACGCGGTATAATTAGAGTTTTAGATTGTATAATACTATTATCAACTGTGAGAGCGTCAATATATGCTTGATTTCGATTCCATAATGCAGTATGCTGAGATAATTCAGCCAGCATTGAGATGAAAATCCTTCTGTAATTTCTCTTCAATATAAGTTTCTCTTAAACTATCTCGCTTCCAACAACGATGCAGAGAGGTTTGCTGAATCGTTCAATGTGATACATCTGCTACATGAGGAAGCTTATGCCACACTCTTCGACCTCATCAGAGCCTTCTTTTTGGCGGCGCATTGTAGCGTATTGGTGGTATGTTTGGGGTTTAAGCGTTTGTTACAGCGCTAATCGCACGCTCGACCGCCATTTGTATGTAAAAGGGGTTGAAGCGTTTTTGCGTGCCACCCGTGTATGGCCCGATTTTGCTGGCGCTTATTATCGAGCTGGCCTGATTCGTGGGCGTGAGCTTGGCGAATATGTTCCAGCACTCAATAATCTCAGTCGTGCTATCGCGCTTGCGCCCGAATGGGCCGATCCCTATCTGCAGCGCGGTTTGTTTTTACGCTTTTCAGGACAATACGAGCAAGCTTTAGCAGACTTGAAGCGCTATGTTAGCCTTGCTGAAGAGGGCTTCTGGAAGCAGGAGGCTTTGCATCAGATTGCGATGATTGCGACAGAGCAAGCTTCGGAGGAATAGGCTTGGAAGGAGGGGGCACTATCAGTAATAAGCGGCAGGCGCAAGGTGCGCCTACCGCCCAGCAAGGAACAGATTGTTCCTACGAACCGGAAGACTTAACAGCTTCCTTCAGAGTGCTGCTAGCGCTGAAACCAGGGGTTTTGGTTGCAGGGATCGAGATCTTCTCTCGAGTTTGGGGATTAACACCCTCGCGAGCCTGGCGTGAGCGCACCTCGAAGGTACCGAAGCCGGTCAGGGTCACTTTGTCGCCCTTGGCAAGCGTCTCCGAGATGATATCAAGAGCAGCATCGATCACCTGCTTGGTCTCCTTCTGAGAGATACCGGTTCGCTCGGCGACCAATTTGATGAATTCCGTTTTCTGTAGTGGCATTGTGCACTCCTCCGTACGTAATGTTATCAACATTGAACGCGTATTAACACCGCTAGGGGATCTTAATAAGTACAGATGTACTACTTTTAAATATCCCTTTGCAATGCAGTATACCGTATCTGTCAAGAGGTTATGTGATTGTAATGCGGTAGAACAGCTATCAGCTAAATATGCGGACGATATTGCTGTTTAGAAAGCTAAGTGTTTTAAAGACAATAAAAGAATGAATGTGCTAAAAACAATTAGATGGCTGAAAATCAACAGTAAAGGAGGTTGCAGGGCTCGCTATCTCCTGCTGGCTCTAAGGAGCGAAGACCTGACTAAATACTCAAATATAGCGAAAATAAAGGATACTCTTACTGAACCCAGCGTTTAACTTTTCAATTCTGACCTTCTCGTCTTAATCTCAATATTATTTGAATTTGTGTAATATTTCTTTGGAATTGATTGTTTTTTATAAGAAATGATGTCTGTTTCAAAAAACTGTATCAAAATGACTATTTCCATCGTCAATTTCAACAGATAGTGTTGCTTGATAGAACAGGAGGTTGGGCGTGAGTCTTATCGAGATCCAAAATGTCGTGAAGTCTTACAAGATGGGCGATGTGGAGGTAAAGGCACTGCGAGGCGTTTCGCTGGCGATCGAAGAGGGCGAAATGGTCGCAATTATGGGCCCATCGGGTAGCGGCAAAAGCACCTTGATGAACATTTTGGGTTGTTTAGATCAACCAACAAGCGGCCTTTATCGGCTTGATGGGGTTGATGTCGGAACTCTAAACGACAACCAACTTGCTGAGATCCGCAACCGTAAGATCGGGTTTGTTTTTCAACAATATATGTTGCTGCAGCGCACATCGGCTCTACGCAATGTAGAGCTGCCCATGCTCTACAACAACAGCCAAAATCGTCGGGCGCGAGCATTAGCCGCCTTAGAAGCGGTGGGCATGGGTCAACGTGTCGATCATAAGCCAAATGAGTTATCTGGTGGTCAACAGCAGCGTGTGGCCATTGCGCGCGCTTTGGTCAACAACCCGCGCATTATTCTGGCCGACGAACCGACGGGTGCTCTCGATAGCAAAACGGGCGAAGAGATTATGGGTATCTTCCAGCGGCTCAATGAAGAACAAGGCATCACCGTCATTTTGGTAACCCACGAGCCCGATATTGCGCGCCATGCAAAACGTGTTATTACCGTGCGCGACGGTTCGATCGCTAGCGACGAAATGGTACACGACCGCATCGTAGTTGAATCGGTGGTCAATGCGGTATAACCTATGAGGATCGTGAGCCGTTTGGTTTGGGTTCGCATAAGCGATCCTATTGCCTTGCTTGTGCATCTATACTATAATCAACAAAGAGGTATATTTTTACACTTTACACCCTCGCACTTTTCAGACCTGCGGTTTTGAAGAACGATCGTACGACACAAAGTGCACTTTGAGGAAGGCACTACCATCCAGCTTGTGTATTGGCCTTTCTCCTTTCCTTTTCCAGACACTCTTGAACACGTCCATGGCTGCAAAGGAGCTTCGAATGAACCGGAACGTGGTGCAATGGCGACATGTCATCGTAACTCTCATCGCTGTGGCTTTGTTAGTAGCTATACTGTTTCCCAGCGGGCTACTCCAAGCTCAAGATGATGTCATCCAGTTTGAGACAGGCCATAGCCTGTCAAACGAATATGGATTCCTTAGCTTTTGGCGTGAGCATCAAGGCGACCAGCTTTTTGGTGCTGCCATCAGCGCACCGATCGAGGCCGATGGCTTAGTTGTACAATATTTCGAACGCGCTCGTTTTGAGCTGCACCGCGACCTTGAAGGTTCTCCGATTCTCCTTGGGCGACTGGGCGCCGAATACACCAGTGCCCTTTGGCGCGAATTCGATCCTCCTAGCAGCGAAGCTCTCGAAGATAGCAATGGTCAGTTTTTTGTCGAGACCGGCCATACTTTGCGCGAACCGTTCCGCAGCTTCTGGCACCTCAATGGTGGTATCGAGATATTCGGTCTGCCGATCAGCGAGCCGCGCTGGGAATATATCGGCGATCAGATGGTTGAGGTTCAGTATTTCGAGCGGGTTCGTCTCGAACGACATCCTCAGCTTTCTGGGCCCGACAGCATTGTGATCAGCTCGCTTGGGCGAGATATGGCTCTCTTTAACGGTGTTGTGCTTGATGTCCCAGCCACGCCTACTCCCGAGCCAACCCTCGCGCCCACACCGCAACCGACTCAAGCTCCTGCTGCGGCTAAGCCTGCTGCCAAACCTGTGACCGCGCAGGAAGAGCCTGCGCCTAAACCGCGCGCTAGCAGTGGTGGGGCTAAGACCATTATCGTTGATCTCAGCGATCAGCATTTGTACGCTTATGAGGGCGATACCTTGGTCTTTGACACACCGGTATCAACCGGACGTGATGGTTTTAATACGCCTCCCGGCACCTTCTCGGTTTATGCCAAATTGCCTATTCAGGATATGAAGGGAACGATCGGTGGGGAGTCGTATTATGTGCCCGATGTCCCGCATGTGATGTACATCAATGGAGGCGTGGCGATTCACGGCACCTATTGGCACAACCAATTCGGCATTCGCCGCATGAGCCATGGTTGTATCAATGCTCCGCTGGCCGCCGCCGAATGGCTGTACAAATGGGCACCGGTGGGAACCACAACGATTGTGCGTTGGTAGTTTGATCTAAACGGAAAAGCTCTCCTGTTTGCTGCAGGAGAGCTTTTTCTGTGTATTGGAACAGGCGCCTCGTTAGGTGGATTTGGGCTTGCTCAAGCTTTTGGGCGAAGCTCTGGGCATAATACGAAATTCGGTTGATTAATTCTATTTGGCCTTCGGCAGAGTGGAACTTGTTCCCGTTTTTGCGTTACAAGAGCGCAAGTCTGTAAACGGATTTGGTATAAGGTGCTGTGACGCCCTTCTCCCGCCTTTGCGGGAGAAGGGTCGGGGATGAGGGCAGGATCTCCCTGTTGATAGCCGAAGGCGGACGCGCTAGCTGTCTTATTTGGGGTAAAGACCAAGCCGCTAGAGCATTGAACACATCCAACCGATTTGCTATGATCCCTTTTTATGCTTGATAGCGCTTAGCAGAGCGCTGGATCGTGGATCAGAGCACCTTGCCATCGCCGAGTAGTTTGCCTTCAGCGAAACGCGTGATCGAGAAGGGGCTGATGTCGAGCGTGCTGGTTTTGCCTGTGGTGAGCAATTCGGCCATGAGAATGCCGGTTGCGCCGGAGTGCATAAAGCCGTGGCCGCTGAAACCGCAGGCGCAGTAGAGCCCTTCGAGGCCAGGGACGGCGCCAAGAATCGGGTGGGCATCGGGCGTCATTTCATACAAACCGGCACGACCAGTTGCGACCTTCTCGACCGTTAATTGCGGCAAGCGATGGCGCGCAAATGTGAGCATGCGCGCTCCAAACTCGTAATCGACTGTAAGATTTTCTTCGCCCAAAGGCTCGTTATTGCTCATGGCGAGCAGTTGCCCGTCGCCATCGGGCCGGAAGTGGAAGCCGGTTGTCTCATCGATGGTGAGCGGAGCAGTGCTGGGGGCGGCTTGGCTTGGGCCGGTGTGGAAGGCTTGACGGCGCATCGGTTTGACGGGCAGATCGATGCCTGCCAGCGCACCGACAGCGCCCGATTGTGGGCCGGCTGCGATCACCACTTTCTCGGCACAGATGCGCCCTTGGCTGGTTTGTAGCGCCGTGATGCGGTCGCCGCCAGCGCTGCGCTCAAAGGCGATCACCTCGGCTTGTTCGACGATCTCAACACCGAGCTCGCGGGCGCGCTTGGCGAAGGCTGCGGTGGCCAAGGGTGGACGTGCGAGGCCGTCTTTGGGACAATAGGCGGCCCCATAGACATCGCTGGTGTTGAGGAAGCCCCAGCGGTAGGCCACTTCGTCGGTGCTCAACAGCTCTACTGGAACATCCCAAGCTTGTTGTCGCTTGGCTCGGGCTTGAATCTGTTGCCACTCTTGCTCGTTGAGGGCAAGATACAAATAACCGTTCTGGTGGAGATCGATCTCGTCTGCGATTTCAAGTAGGATCGGCAGGGTGATTTGGGAGAGGCGCACATCGATTTCAGTGCTAAACTGTTGACGAAAGCCTCCCACACCTTTGCTGCTTGAACCACTACAAATGTGACTTCTTTCAAGGATGACCACATCGCGACAGCCTGCTTTCGCCAGTTGCCAAGCGATGCTTGTTCCAATCACTCCTGCACCAATGATAACGACTTCGGCGTGGCTTTTCATTTTGTTCTCCTTACTCTGTATCGCAAAGGATACGGCTTCGGTGCGCAGGAACTGTCAAACTCCACAAATTGATATCCTTATGAGTGTTACATAGCTAACACTCTAGGTATGCCAAGCTAGTCTTTGGGTTAAAGCTTTTCTTCTCGTTAGAAGTAGAAAACATTATACTTCTGTTCTGAAGCAGAGTTTTAGACCGCTTTAAACTCTTTTGCTGTATGATTGGAATATTCTTGGTTCTTGATGATCGATATGCTAGAATGAGAAAGATCGAGAAAGATAGAGTAGTAGTTCATTATGACTAATGACCTAAGCCTGTTAAGCGAACGAGAACGTGCTGTTTTGCGATTGGTGGCGACAGGTGCGACTAATCAGCAGATCGCGGAACAGCTTGATATTAGCCCTAATACCGTCAAAGTTCATTTGCGCAATATCTTTGGGAAGATAGGGGTAACATCACGAACTGAGGCGTCTCTTTTTGCAGTACGGGCTGGTCTTATCGAGCTTAACCAAACAAGCGAGGTCGAAAGCACACCCGATACGATCGACAGCCTTCCTAGCTCGTCTCAGACCGAATCGCCAGCTGAGCGGTTGGACTCGAGTGAGCAAGCTATGCTTGTCGAGAATCAGTCGAGCGAAGCTGGATCAAGTGGCTTGCTTGAGACTGTAGAACTTCATCAAACCTCTTCCGATGCGCCTCCGACTCAGGAGGCCGCTGTATCAGCTCCGGCCTATCCGCATTTATCGCGGCGTTGGGTCGGAGTTTTGGGCATGCTGATCGGAATCATTCTGGCCGTCGTTGCTTTAAACCTCTGGCAGGGGATCACGCGCCAGATCGATCCTGAGCCGACTGTTACCTCTCAAGTTGCCGTGGCCGATGCTGGAGGTACCTGGACGCAGCGCCTTGCGCCCGGCAAGCCCTTTACTGCGGCAGCCGCTGTCAATTTCGGCCCCATTTTTGTTATCGGCGGTTGGGACGGTCAGAACGTTTTAGATACGACTCTACGCTACGATCCGCTTTCAGATAGCTGGCGCCAGTTGCCGCCCAAGCCGACCGCTGTGCGTGATATTCAGGCTGTTATTCTTGGAGGAAAGATTTTTGTGCCCGGGGGTTTGCTTGGCGATGGTCGTGCCAGCGATGTGCTCGAGATTTTCGATCCCCAAAGCGAAACCTGGAGCACGGGCCAAGCCTTGCCCGAACCGCGTAGCGCCTATAGTTTGGCGGTCTTTGAAGGGCGTATGTATTTGTTTGGCGGCTGGGACGGCCAAGAGTACCGTTCTGAGGTGTTTCGTTTCGACCCGAATGCAAATAGCTGGGAAGTGCTGACCTCGATGCCAACCCAGCGCGCCTTTAGTTGTGCGGCGGTAAGTCCCGAGGGCGAAGTGTTTGTGATAGGCGGTCAGAACAGCACGGGTCGTTTGTACACCAACGAATCGTACCATCCGGCTCTCGAAGGCTCCTCCAGTGACTTCCCATGGAATCAGCGCAAGCCGCTCGATGAGCCACGTTCACAAAGTGCCTGTGGCGCGCTCGATAACGAGATCTATGTGTTTGGAGGCGACCAAGCTCAAGCCCCGTTGCGCTACGATGTGCGCAGCGACAAGTGGCAGATCTTGAACACCAGCCCGCAGCCGATCGGCGCCCAACCTGCGTTGGCCTATCGCGATGGCGTCTTCTACATTACCGGTGGCGAGTTGCACAATAAACCCACCGATTACATGTACGGCTTTAGCGTGCGCTACAGCATCACTATTCCTATTCGTTAAATCAAACAAGCTTCTACAAACTCAAAGGCTTTGCCAGCGCTGGCAAAGCCTTCTTCTTTACATAAACTCAATCTGTTATCGCGCCATCACGCTTCAGCGGCGACGCTTCTAGCTCCCACTCGCTCCTTGGCGCGTCCGCCTACGGCTACAAAAGGTCTTTCCTTCCAAACGTGTCACACCTTGCGCTACGCGCAACCTTCCTACAGCGCCCCGATTGTTTGTCTTTCAATCTACAGATTTCATACTAATACCAAATCCGTTTAAAAACGTGCATGCTCTTCGCTCAGAAAAACAAAAAGCCGGGAAAAGCAAAAAGAGTCACGTTCCGCTCTGCCGAAGGCCAAAGAGAACCTAATCAACCGGATTTGGTATCAGCCGATCTAGCCCGCTTCCGGCATAAAAAACCACCAATCGCGCCAAACATAGGCTATCACCAGCAGGGCGAACATCAAGATCAGCATCACTATGTCGATCGGCTTGAACTGAAAGCCGCGTTTGGGCGGAATGAGGTGGCAGCTGATCCAAAACAGCCCCACTCCGATGATCGCATAGAGGATCGCTGTGGCACGGTAGACGGGGATCAAAAACACACCCGGCCCGCTGAGGGCGGGTACATAGGTGCCTTGCGAAAAGACCCCTACCAGTGCCATTGGTCGCAGCGTATCAGGGGTGATCAGGCTGGCGTTTTGACGGGTGATATTGGGATTGGGGTCGGGCGCGCCCGCCAGCGCCGAGGCCATCGCCGAGAGCGGGTTGAGGTAGACGAAACGCGGCGAGGCGACCTGCTGGCTGTTGGTGATGCTCCAGAAGCTGGCCGCGAAGAGCGTACCGCCCACCAGCGCGATCAGCAGGGTATAACAGAGAATGGTCGCTCCGGCAGTGCGCCGAATCAAAGCCGAACAGAACAAGCCGAAGGTGATACCAAACAGGGCGGTGACCAGCACTACCCCAGTGGCGCGCACAATATCGTCTATACTTACACCACCAAACAGCAACACAATGCTAAACAGCGGTAAAACGCTGCATAAGAGCACCGCTAGATAGCAGATCGCGGCGAAGATTTTGCCGATCAAGATCCGTTCGGCTTTCAGCGGCGTCATAATCACAAAGTCGAGCGTGCGCTGCTCGTATTCGCTGCTTAGGGCGCTGACCGTGATCGCAGGTGAGATAAACACCACCAAGGTTTGTAAGAGCAGAGCTAGGCCGCTAAAGAGTGCTTGGCCGATTTGGGCATTGAGCAGCGGTGTACCGAGACCAGCGCGGGCATTGATCGTTCGATACATAAAGATCAGAGCAGCGATCAACAGCCCGACAAAGGTCGAAATCAACACTGTTGAACGTACTCCGCGCAGTTGGGTGCGCAATTCACGGTAGAGAATGGGATTGAGATTCATGCTTTTCCTCTATGGAATCCGCCCTGTGAGGCTGCCCTGACCAAAAATACAACCGGTTTCGGCGATGCGGCCTTCAAAGCGGACTGCGACCTTCCCCTCGCGTAGGTACGCTTTGGCTTGATCAACGAGCAGATCGCCCGGCCCATCGTAGTCTAGTTCATCCCAGCGATCAGTTTCCCAGTTATAGAGCGCGGTGCGAATACCTGCATTGGGCCATGTGCGTAGACTCGAAAAAGAGAGAATGAGTCTGCTGGCTTCTAGGCTGTTTAAGCTATTTGGCAGCCGAAAAAGGAGTTCAGTGGTCGTACTGGGTGTTAGGCCGATCAAACCGTTGTTGTTTGAGCAGACAATCGCACTTGTGTTGCCTGCATAATCGAGGTTGAGCCAGCCCGGCCCCAGTTGAACCAAACCAGAAGCCTCGATCTTGGGTTGAGCGATAAAGAGCGTGGTCGCTTGCAAGACGTGTTTGCTGTTGCTCTCCACTTCAACACCCACCGGACTTGTGTCTAACCAAGCTACTAGGGTTGGTCCAGGCGATTGAGGCAGCGCGCCGTTGCTCAGCACAGCGTCGAGCATGGTCTGTTTCAAAACGACCGAGCGGTCGGGGATCGCTCCAGGTTTACGGCCTTCCTCAAGCGCTTGGCGAAAGATGATCGAACCCAGTGATGAGCCTGCGGGTGGCAGGCCATTAGCATCGACGACTTTGGGATCGATCCAAGCTGATTCGGCTTGTTGACCGGGAGGAATATCGCCTAACACAACGACTTGCTGGCCATAGCGCACCACAACGTTGCGCATGGTCTGGTCGAGCGGATTGGGCACCCGAACTCTAATGGCACCATCTTGAATAGTGATAGTAGCGTCGATTTGCGGCAGGTCTAGCTCGGTTTCGGCTTGTATACCCTGAATCGACCATGCGTTGCTCTGAATATCGGCTATCGCGGGATTGCCTTGTAAGTAGTTGCCGTTGCTACCGCTGACATCGCCGTAAACTCCGCTGACCGAGCGCAGTGGCCTGAGTAGGCTATCTGCTTGGAAGGTGACTGTGAATTCGTTGCGCTTGGAGCCATAAAAGCCGAGTAAGGTTTTTGCTTGGTTGTGTGCTGCTACTTGTTCGATAACCGTCACTTGGTTAACCAAAACATCGCTGGCCCGCAAGGCGAAGCTAAACCCATAGCTGATCAAGCTAAACAGTACGGTGATGCCGGGGATGATCAACCAACCCCAATTTTGTTTATCTAAACGCCGCAAAACTACATGCACGATCGGCCCGACAATCAGAAAATAGAGGGTAAGCAAGGCGATTAGTGGCAGTCCCGAGGGCAGATCGAGCGCTGGCAAATTGTTGAGGCTGGTGGTCAGCTCGCGTTCGCGCGCATCGATAAGGCGGCTGCCAACAAAGCCGGTGATAGCGCTGTCAGGGTTCGTTGGGCGCAGAAAGCGATCCCAGAATTGGCTACTTTGATTCCAGTTACGCAATTCAGGCGCGTCGACTGCAAAGGCCAACTGGTGAATATGCCCTTCGCCCAAACGCTTTTCGATCACCAAGGGGTTGGCTTCATCGCCGATCAAAATGCTGCTATCCGACTTGGCTTGTAGTCCAACTCCATTGAGCTGTAAGCCAACGCTGTTTGTAATGCCGATCAGCTCGGCTAACGCTTCTCCCGGCAGATCGGAGCGCACTCCAACGATTTGGGCAGGCACCAGCTCGGAAGGTAGATTGGCGATCTGGGCGCTGCTGCCCGTGCCGCCGCTCAAAACCAGTTGTCCGCCGCGCTTGACCCAGGTCTCGAGCGCCTCTAGCTGACTGGTAGTAAACTGGTTTGAGTCGACATTATGCAGCACGATCGCTGATAATGTCTCTAAACCTTGGCTGCGCTCGGGTAGATCGCTGACTTGAAGGTCGAAGGGCAGGAATGGCAGGATCGAGAGGTCTTGACGTGCAGGCAACGTGATCGCGATCGGCTCGTTCGAGACGAGTGCAAGCATGCGTTCACCGACGCGCGTGCGATAGCTCGG
Source organism: uncultured Chloroflexales bacterium (assembly GCA_937902315.1). Taxonomy (GTDB): domain Bacteria; phylum Chloroflexota; class Chloroflexia; order Chloroflexales; family Chloroflexaceae; genus CALGUG01. The sequence continues at coordinate 31,827 of CALGUG010000042.1, read as the reverse complement.
CGCGCTACGTACAAGTTCGCGCTCGCCTTCACGCACAACGATATCGAGCGTTGTGGCGTTGCCTACCGGTAGAATATAGAGCGTTGTTTCAAAATTACTCTGAGCTGGCAGCGCGATCTCTTGGGTATAGTGCTGTGCACTATCGAGCAGGCTGGCGTCGATTTGAACGGTTCGGCCGCCCGCGCCGTTTTGGAGTTGGAGCTTTACTGGCAACCACGTACCTTCGATGACATTGCCATCGTAGAGCAGTGTGACATCAAGTTTGAGGTCGGGATTACTTTGGGCAGCGATTGGTGTTTGGAACGACAGGATGAAAGCGATAGAGACACAGGCCAATAAGACAAGGTTTGTGTGCAGGAGTTTGCGCATAATAGCCTATCGTTGTTGCTAAACGACCGTCGTCGATTCGACGGGCTGGCTTTGCAAGTGGGGCCGTAATTGGGATATGCTCTAGAGCCTTATATCGTACACCGTTTGTGGAGCCTTGAAGATGTGTTCAAATAAGAATCGGGCATTCTTATGCCTAATAGTGTAGCATATATAGACATATTGGGGAATATCTTTAGCAGACTACTTTGGCCGAATAGGACCACTAAGCTTGCACTATCTCTGAGCGTGAAATAAGGAAAATCATGGCTGTTTCGTATCGCCGCTTGCTTGTAAGTGTAGTTTTGATCAGTTTGCCATTGCTTTTGATTGGCCCTGTTGGACGTTTTATTGTTGTTCTTCCACTGATCTTTTTTGGACCTGGTTTTCTGATCGAGCGAAGTTTGCGCGTTCCTCTGCCCGTAGCTTGGATGGTGCGTCCAGCTCTTTGGCTCGCTCTCAGTCTAAGCGTTATCCCGATACTATATGCTTGGACCTGGTTCGTTGGCCTCCATCTGACACTGTTGCCATTGCTCTTTTTGGCGGGCGCTTGTTACATCGCAATTATCTGGATCCTCTGGCAGGATGCTGGCTCGCAGCTTGTCGCATCGCATAAAGAGATCTGGCCCGCGCTTGGAGTCGCACTTTTATTATTGGCGGCCACAATCACCCGCCGCTTCCTCGAGGTTTCCAACGATGTTTTGCCGCTCTGGGTCGACTCAGTTCACCACGCTGTTTTGCTGCGGGTCGCCGCTGAAACGGGCAGCGTTCCGATAGATGTGCGCCCCTATTTGCCAGTAAGCGATTTGCCCTATCACTGGGGTTTTCATGTCACACTTGCCACGATTATGCAGTTGAGCGATCTTGATCTGCCGCGCTTGCTCTTGTGGTCGGGCCAGCTGGTCAATGCCTTTCAGGTGATAACAGTCGCAGCTTTGGCGGCCTTCTTTTGGCGTAAGAGTATGGCAGGTTTGGCGGCAGCGGCGGTGGTTGGTCTTGTCTCGTTGATGCCCGCCTATTTGGTGACTTGGGGTCGCTACACCTATTTATATGGTCTCTTGATTCTGCCGCCGTTTTTAATCCTTGCGCTGGTTGGCTTGCGTCAGCGCAGTTGGCGAGCTTGCTTGATGCTGGCCTGTTTGACGGGAGGCTTTTTGCTAACTCACTACATTGCCGCGATCTTTGGCTTAGCACTCTTGGGATTACTCTTCTTGTGGCATAACGATCTCGAACGGAGCCATGAGGAGACTGGTCTGCACCTTCGCGAGAGCGCGAGCAAGCTACTGATGATAGGCGCTGCCTTGGTGTTGGGCGCGCTATTTGCCACACCTTGGCTGCTCTTTTTGGCTAAACGTGTCTTCGCTTATTACATTGCCGAGCCGAATGCATTACGCGGTGGTGGAAGTTATAACGCTCTCAATGAAGGCTTATTGTGGGCAGGCCAAAATCGCTTGCTGTTTGGTCTAGCGGCTGCGGCCTTATTGCTTTCGATTTGGCGACGACAGCGGGCAGGGCTGTTTTTGGCGGCTTGGCCCTTTCTGCTACTGTTTATGGCTAACCTCGATCTGATCGGTCTGCCGGTTTTTTGGCTGGTCGCTAACACCGAAGTATTGGTCAGTCTCTATATTCCTGTTGGGGCTTTGATTGGTGGCGGCGTAGCATTGCTTTGGCAGGCCGCGGCTCAAGAGCGACCGCTCTTCTCTGCTGCTTGGAGCCAGGGGAAACGTTGGTTCGGGCTTAGCCCACAACAAGCTGTGCTTAGTCTAGTGTTGTTGGTTGCGCTTGGCTTGGGCGAGCGCCAGCTCACCAACGTAATCAACCCAACCACCCGTATCGCCAATGCGGCTGATTTAGCAGCGATCGAGTGGGCCAAGCAAAACACGCCTGAAGATGCGCGCTTTTTAACGGCTTCTACCGGTTGGCTGCCCGATGCCGAGCGGGGTGCAGACGGCGGTTGGTGGTTGGTGCCCTTGGCTAAGCGCTGGTCGAGTACACCGCCTGTATTGTTTACCTATGCCGATCCAGCGACCGTCGCTGAGATCCAAACTCGTACTCGTCTCACCTCGCATTTGCCAGCTGGGCAAGAGCCTGAAACCCTTGAGCGACTCGTTGTCGAAAATGCTATCGACTATGTTTATATCGGCTGGACCAATCATTCCTTTAAACTAGAGTGGTTTGCCGACAACCCACATTATCAAACCGTCTATCAACAGGATGGTGTGACGATCCTGAAACGAAAGCCCTAACACCAAGTTTGTTTGAGATCGAAATCGGCCCGTGGGAACTTCCCACGGGCCGATTTGCGTTCGTTACTGAGTTATCGAAAGTTGCTTACTCAACGAAGGCGCTGTAGGTCAACAGACCGTCACCACTCGAGGGGCTCAGCTGGTTGACGATAGCGGTGATCTTACCGCCCGAGGAAGCCTCGATCACAGCAGAACCGATGTAGACACACTTGTTGAATTTCTGGTCGAAGCCGGCATCGGCTGGACCATTACCACCCTGAATGATAGTGTAGGACTTGCCCGCCTCCACGGTGAAGCTGGTCGGAGTCAAGGTCGGACAAATCGAAGTAGCGCTATTGTTGTCAACATTATCTTGGGCAGCAGTGTTACGACCGTAAGTAACGGTTACAGTGGTAGAAGAGTTGCCGGTGTTCAGAACCTGGATACCAGTGTAGATACCGTAGTTATTAGCATTGATCAGCGGGACGCTAACCTTGCTGCCAGTGGTCGCAGGATCTACACCAGCGTAAGCCGAACCATTGCTACCGGTCAAAGAAGCCTGGTTTACAATCACAGCCAATGTCTGGTTTGCAGTGATGGTTGCAGAACCGATGTAGCGGCAGTTAGCAAACTGGTTATCCCAACCTTCAGCTGCATCGCCACCACCCTGCAGAATGGTTACCGACTTGCCAGCAGCAATGTTGTACTGCTTGGCTTGAGGATTAGGACAAGCATCCTTCGCACCAGATGCAGCAGTTGCTGTATTAGCGCTGTAGGTGATAGTTGCAGTGGTATCGCTGTTACCAGTGTTCAAAATTTGAATACCAGTAAAGGAGCCGAAGTTATCTGCAACAACCAGAGGTGCAGAAACAGTGGTCGAACCGTTGGTAACGAGGCCACCATAAGTCAAGAGCGATGTACCAGCATCATTCTCTTGGTTCACGATAGCTACCACAGGTTGACCATTGGTTGTGATCTTGGCCGAACCGATGAAGCGCTCACCAAGCGCTGCATTGTTCTTCTGGTAGAAGGTATGAGCTGCACCGGGCTTAATAGTAGCCGTGTCCTTTGCAGCGCTACCAACGAGACCAGGATTATAGTCAACAGTAACGGTTGCATCAGCGCTGCCAGCATTCTGCACGGTGATCCAAGAGTTGGTTCCGAAGTTGCCGCGCTGGATCAGGGGCAGGTTAATAGTGGTAGCGCCACCGCTGAAACCGCTGTAGCTGTCTGCCAGCCGCGGTGCGGTGAGCGAGTTCAAAAGGTTGGTAATAGCGATAACAGGCTGGTCGGACGAGATAACTACCGAACCTTGGAAACCAGCAGGAGCCTGCATGGTTGCACCAAGGTAGGTCTTAGAACCCTCTCTTGGGATAGTGTCGTTTTGACGAGCCGCCTCTGAGCCATCAGGGTTGTAATAGACGATGGTGATCTTCGCATCATCAGAACCCATGTTAAGAACTTGGAAACCACTAGTAGCAACTGTGGTTTGGGCAAATGCACTCAATGGAAGGAGTGCCAGCACAAGTGCCGCAAGGATGGCAATGATCTGTCGTTTCATTTCTTCCTGCAAACCTTTCAATAGTATGGAACTACTCTCTAAATTACTCAGCAACGAACGATGTCGTTACATCAACGAGGGTCAGGATACTCTAATCCAAGACTTGTTTACTATACTCTTTGCTGCTTAATCTTGCTATAACTTAAGGATTAATGCCACTACTACTTTTGGGTTAGTGCTAAATTTTCCATTCTAAAGCCAAAATGATACAGGATGCTTGAAGTACTACAGGATCGGATAATTGATACGAACTTCAGTACTCTAGCGGTTTGCTCTCTCCCCCAAAGAGGGTTGCTAGCGCGTCCGCCTACGGCTACTAACAGCTCGCCCGTAAGCGGGCTGTTGTAGCTGCGTGCCGAGAGACCGCCTCAAAATTAAATGGTTAAAGCGGATTTTGTATGATGCCACAAATAAGAGCAAAAGCCTTGCTTGTCTCAACTAGGTTTACATCAATGACCTATGTATAGCGAGCCGCAATAGTGAGGACCGTACTGCGCTTAAGAAGCTCCTCAAGCTGAATGTACGGTTTAATCAAGAAACGGAAGGGACGCGAGTAGGTCACAGCAGTCGCTAGACGTTTGGCGGTGAAATCTTGAATGCGATTACGGATAACGATCCTCAGGCTTTCGGTGGTGCAATACTCGCTTCCGCTAATACAGCCCGATTTAATGATCTGGAATCCTTCGCTTTGCAACATTGTAGGTAAGGTTCTGCGCGTATAGAGGGCGAAGTGTCGAGGGGCTTCCCATCCCGTCCAGTAGGTTTGGAAGAAACGGGCATCCCAACTATCACACATGGGCACGGCGAGATAGAGCACACCATTGTGCTTTAAGAGGCTACGCATCTTTCGAAGAGCAACTCGCGGATCGGCAAGGTGTTCAAATACATTCCAAAGCGTAATGGCATCGAAGCTCTGTTTTGGGAAGTCGCATTCATCAAGTGAGAGTGTCTGAACGTGTAAACCCTGCTGGCGCGCGAATTCTGATGCCCGCTGATCGGGTTCTATACCTTGAATTTGCCAAGCTGGGTGAAGCAGGCGCATGGCCTGAAGGAAATTTCCTGAGCCCGAACCGATATCAAGGAGTGCGCCTGGTTGAGGCTGGAGTTTGTTGATAAAAGCGCAAATCCGTTGTAGATCCGGGTGAAGATCTCTTGCGTCAACTGTAACAGGTTGGTATGGCGCATAATCTTGTGGATAGATCAGTGAAAAAGACCGACTATCGGGACGCGGGTTGAGATAGGTTAGGCCACACTCGCTACAAGTGACAAAACGAAATACTCCTCTTACCAGCCCAGAGCGATCTGGAAGCTGAATTTCAGACTTCGTTTTACTGCTACCACAAAGATAACAGCTTACTTCAATTAATTTAAGAGAATCTGTCGTCATGGTGTTTAAGAGGCATTGGCTTGCTTGCAACGAAGGTCAAAAGTGATCCAAGGCCGCAGTTGTCAATCACTCGGAAGAAAGGAGAGCTATATAACATCATGGGCCCAAGGCTAAGCAATTGATAGAGTTTGCTCAGCAATGTAGCGGGTAGATACTGTTGGGCAGCAAAGATTATGCTAGTGAGCGAGAAATAGTAGCTAGTTTGATAGAGTGAACGAATCGAGCTAAAACCTATTTGTTGCAATAATCGTTTAAGTGTAGTGTGCGAAAAGAGTGATAGGTGGCGAGGGAAGTCAAGACCAGCCCAGTAGTGTTTAAAGAGTTGAGATTCAAGACTGAGCCAAGCAGGTGTTTGAAGAATCAGTCTGCCGTTTGGCTTGAGAAGGCGGTATACCTCGTGTAAGGTCGCTTTAGGATTTTCGACATGTTCGATCGAATGCCAGAGGGTAACAATATCAAACGAGTCGGAAGATAGTTGCAAGGATTCGAGCGTACCATGAAAAATCCGTGCATCGGGAAATGGGCGCATTCGTTGTTTGGCTTGCTCGGTCGCAAAAATACTAAGGTCACAGCCTGTCACCGTCCAGCCTGCTGTTGCTGCAACAACAAGAAAATCTCCAGTAGCACAGCCGACGTCGAGAAGCTGTCCACTTGTGGCTTTTGTCACCTGTTGTAAGAGTGAGTAATAACCGCCCGCTGCGCCGACGCTGACCTCTTCTATCTTAGATTTAGGCCGTCGCGGTATAAGCGTGTGTTTGGGCCGATGCTCGAAAGGCAGATAGCTACCTTCATAGTAGGGTGCCATATCGCGAGGGCGAGGATTTAAGTAGATAAATCCGCAGCGTCGACACTGAACGAGCGTCCATTCCCCCGGATGGCCGAGCATCAGGTCCCTACCTACGCGGATGGGTTCTGCATGCGTAGAGCCACAGAGATTGCATTCAACAGTGATACAATCAGGTGTATCCACCGAGGCTATCCTTTACGACAGAAAAATACCAACATACTGGCAAGATTAACCGGAATGAAGCGCCACAGCAAGAGCTTTGTCATATGGATCTTTGGATGGCGTAGGTAAGCCCACCAATGACGTAAACCTTTTGGCGGCGCAAGTTCATAGCCGATCACGCGTTCGACGTGCAAGCCGTTGTTTTCAAGCAGGCGTTGCCATTGCATACGTGAACCATAGCGTTGGAGTGGCTGATCGTCGGCGAATACTTCGCCAGTGTTTTTGGCATGCCAGATCGTCCAGAGAAGGCCATAGGTGTTGGGCACTAGAATGCAGGCTTGGCCGCTCGGTTTAAGGACACGAGCCATCTCTTTAACACCGCTCGCCATGTCTTCAAAGTGCTCGAGACTGCCTAAATTGACCACATAATCAAATGAATTATCTGGCAGTGGGAGCTTCTCGCCGTTTCCCAAGAAGGCAGGGCCATATTTACGAGCTTCTTCGATCGCTACTCGCGAGAAGTCAACGCCCATCGCATTGAGTTTATAGGAATGGGCAGCTTTCATTAAAAGGCCAGTGCCACAGCTGACATCAAGCAAAGAGCTGCCAGGCGCAGGTTTTAGTTGCTTGAGAATCCAGTGAAAATAAGAATCCCAATGTTGCATAACGGCAACATCGCTATATAACACATCATAGGCCGATTGAGTGTTGTCGGCCCCTTGAGTTTCTCGTCGCAATTCGATCATAGTGTTAGTCCAATTCCCCCCCAGACGATCTCGTTAATTGTGTTCCAAACCCGCCAGGCGACCAATAAAACAATCGCTTGATGGGCGGGCATCATGGTGCTGAGGGCAACGATAATAATACCATTGGTTACACCGAGGTCGGCGGGAATCCAGGCCAAAATGATCCCAGAAACCATAACCAAGGCCCAGCATTGAATAACTGGCACAAGCGAGGCGCTCCCATCGAAGCCGAAGGCGCTGCAAAAGCAATATAGCCCAACCCCGCCTAAAGTGATGGAGATCAGGTTGAAGCCGACCCAAGCGAAGAGATGTTGCCAACGTAAATTGGCTCCAGCTTGGTTATATCTGTTAAGCCAGTCGAGGAAACGTTTGAAAAGCGGTGTTGGTACAAGTGAAACAAAGACCGCAAGGATAGCAACTAAGATCCAAGGATTGATGCTATTGACAAGGCTGCCGGGCAATGCCAGCGTGATAAGTGCGATGATGGTGCTGGAGACGCCGAGGATAATTGTTTCGGTCACTGTAGCGATCGAGACTTGCACTTTACTGCCACCCTCTTTTTGATAGAGGTAGACACGACTGATGATATCCCAGCCTATTCCTGGCAGTTTGCGTGCAAGACTAGCTATGGTGTAGTTTTTATAATGGCGCCGGAAGGATATATCGTAACCAAACTGGCGCATAATAAACCACCAACCAGAGATCGCAAACAGTAAACCGATAAACTGAACGACGGCCGTCAGCGCTAACCAGCGAATATCGGGTCGTAGCCAGTTCCAACCGTCCTGTTGTAAGGCTCCCCAGTCTTTGTAGAGTAAATATCCAATATAACCATTAACAAGAAAAAAACAGCTTATGCCTAAAAGCCATTGCCATCTATGGCTCTGGAATGAGCTTATAACATGCTGAATACGTTGACGAATTTTGTGTAACAAGCGCGAACCCGAGGTTTGGTCGGTTAGCATATTTTACCTATGATTGATATACAAAATCAGGCCGTAGTGCCAAGCTAGTTTGCCCCACACTATGCCAGGCATTGTATACCAATAACGTATTAATTTGGGTTGTTGGATATACAGTAACAGCGTGTCGACTATTGACAGCGCAACTGCCAAGGCTACAGCCCAAGCTCCGGTTGTCTTGAGGGCTTGAATGCGTAGAGATGTGCCAGTGAGATCACTATGAATATGCTGAAGCTCACCCCAAGTGCTCCCAAAGCGGGCCAGATGATGCCACACAGCATTCATTCCGATGCGATTATGTCGATGGAGAACTTGGGCCTTGGGAAGAAAAGCGAGCTTGTAGCCACGTTTGCGCAGCTTAAAGCTTAGGTCGGTATCTTCGCCAGCAGCGCCAGGGAAGTGCTCATCGAAGCCACCCACCTCCCAAAAGAGTTCGCGTCGAATACTAAGGTTCAGGCTTGGCAGATAAGGTAGGTTGCCTGCTGGTTGAAAAGCTAAAAAAGGGGTGAGGGCGACGAGGTTATCGCACAGATTCCAATAGGGCTTCGTTTCAAAGGCGACACCGCCACACGCTACCATAACCCCTTGTTGATGGTGCTTGAGGGTTTGTTCGATAAGATCTCTGGCAGCGATACAATCAGAGTCGATAAACAGCAATAGCTCGCCTTGGGCATGCTTTGCCCCTAGGTTGCGTGCAGCCGCGGCCGAGATAGGGCGAGGCGTTTCAATAAACGTCACATTCTTATCTGGCTGGATCAATCCATAGCGGTCTTGGCCAACGATGATGATTTCGTGGGGTGGCTGCGTTTGCGCTTGGAGGGCCGCTATAACCTCAGTGATTAAGGGCGAGTGTAAGCTAGGGATAATAACGCTAACGCGCATGAGAGGCCTGTGCTGAAGTAGGTTTAACGCGAAAGATCAGCGGTTTAGTATGACGCAAAAGAAGAGCCTGGAGAGCTGAGTTTACACCTAACGCTTGGTCGCCTTGAGCGCGCATCCACTGCCAGACCGCATGCGAGTCGATCGCGATGCAGGCGTCGGCGTCGCTGCTCCAGTAGGTTTCAAAATTGGGCTCTAATCTTCTGAAACAAAGCCCTTGTTTGCCTGTGGTCACAGCAGTCATATGGCGCATGATACGTTGAAACAATGTAACACCTAAGCGATATGGCATAGTGTTACGCCATGTAAGGGTGAATTTTATGAATTTCTCGCGCCAAGAGAGATCGCTGTAAGGTCGCACATCGTAGCCTTGGGCGACCCACGGGGGCACATCCCAAGCGGCGCATAGGAAGAAATAGCCGCCGGGTTTGAGTACTCGTCGCACCTCGCGCAACATCGCTTCAGGATCTGGAATATGTTCTAAAACCCAGATGCTCCAGACGAGATCGAAACTTTCGTCTTGAAAAGGAAGCTCCGTCGCTGATGCGGCAATAAAAGGTTTCGAGACGTAGTAGCCCGAAGAAGAGGCGATATCGATTCCGATATAGTCTTCGACCACATTTTGCAAGATACCCGAGCCAGTGCCGATCTCGAGCGCTTTGGCTGCTTGGAGCTGGTAGTCGTTTACGAATTTGCGGAGAGCAGCATGATACTCGAGCGCTAGCCGATTGTCGGCATAGGCAACAGCTAGGTCCTCGGCGCTGATGCTTGGCGCCGCCTCTTGATACATTCGCTGGTAGTAGCTTCGAAAGCTAGCTTTTTCAGAATCTAATTCGCTGTTGTTAAGACTCATGCTGTATAACTCTCTTATATCAAATTCGCTTGTGCACTTCAGATCCTGCATCAGTTGGCGGAGAGCTCTCAACCATCCATTCGGCTTCTAGCGCGTCCGCCTTCGGCTATCAACAGCTTGCTCACTACATTCGGCTTTTCGTCTGCCTGCGCCCAAGCGCTACCCGAAAAGCCAAGCGTGCGGAATGTGCTATCAAATCTGTCGAAGGTCAACACCCAAAGTGCTCAACCGGATTTCGTATTATTTGTAAATCGAAAACCAACGCTCTGCCAATCGGTCCCAACGATAGAGCTGGGCCTGTTCGTGGGCACCTTCGCTGAGTTGTCGCTGAAGCTGTGGTTCGCTTAGGATCTTCAGCATGCCTTGGGCGAGCGCTGTAGGACTGCCCGGCTCCACCAAGATGCCAGCTCGATCTCCGAGCATAATACGTCGATCGCCCACATCTCCTGTTACAACGGGTACTCCTACCGCCATGCTTTCGACGATCTTGAGCGGTGAGCGCCCGCGAGCAACCTCATCGTCTGAGACGGGATCGATCGAACAGTGACCTAAACGAAAAAAGAGCGGCACTTGTTCTGCAGAGACAGCGCCCGTCATCACGACATGCTCTGTAAGGCCGAGCGATTGAACCTGTTCTTGGATCGCGTGTCGATCTTCTCCATCGCCAACTAAGAGCAAACGGGCTTGGGGAAGCTGTTCGACGACTTGGGCGAACGCATCGACTAAGAGACCGACATTGTGCGTATTTTGGCTGATGGTTCCAACGTACACCGCTACAGGAGCATTGCCAAGGTTAAGCGCCGTGCGTAAATCTATAACGTTGCGAGGGTCTGGAGCTTGAAGGCGGTCTGGACTAATGCCATTGGGTACATGCGCTAAACGATCTTCTGCTATGCCCAAGTTACGGTTACGCTCGTAGAGAAAGGCGGTGTTTACCGTTACTCCTGCTGCTTGGCGTGGCAGCCAGTCTTCCCAAAAACGCACAAGCTGTTGTTGCCACTTCGCGCCGAAACGGTTGCCTCCTGCCTCGTAGTCATCGCAGTCGACATAAAGCTGACGACCTGTGATCCGAGCGGCGAGTAAGCCGGCTAGGCCATTGATAGGCTGAGGCTTGCAAACATGAATGACGTCGCTAGGCAAACGAGCGGCCAACCAGCCCAAACGCAGCGCAGCTAAAAGCGAAACTTTTAAAAGCTCTGCTGGACCAAAATAGCGCCTTTGGCCTACGGGACCATAGACATGCATTTGACTAGCGTAGTATACCATGACTCCTTGGTGGAGCTGTTGGCGTTGCTGAGGCGCTAATTTGTCCATCATGTGGTGAAGAAGAACGAGTTGAACCTTGTGCCCTTGTGCCTGCAACTCTTGAGCGAGCGGGAACCAGCGCCCACGTGGCGAAGGGTAGTCGAGACTCGATGTGGAGAGAAAGGTTATACGCATAGAACTGCTATCTATTGCTCTGGAGCGATTCGGCGGCAGTTAAGAAGGCCGCAATATCGTTTTGTAAGAGAAGAGGCAGAAAGTGCTCAATAGTTTGATCGTCCCAATTCCACCAGGCGATCTTCAGAAGCCGCTCGATCGTTGCATCATCGAAGCGTTTGCGCACAATTTTCGCAGGGTTGCCAGCGACAATTGTATAAGGCGGTACATCCTTTGTGACGAGGCTGTGCGCACCCACAACCGCGCCATCACCGATGGTAACACCTGACAGAATCGTTGCTTTATAGCCGATCCAGACATCGTTGCCGATCACCACATCGCCTTTGCTCAGAGGGTGCCCTTTGATATGGCTTGCGCTAGGCCATAAGGCAGGAAAGGGGTAGGTTGTCACCCAGTCGATGTGGTGTTCGCCTCCTAAAAAGATCGTCACCTCGTTTGAAATCGAACAGAAGGCTCCGATGCGCAACTGAGCATCGTTCCCCCATTCCAAGATCTTCAGATCGCCGTAGCTGGCTCGTCCAATGGCAAAATGGGGATATTGCTCTTGGAGGCTAGGCCGTCTGCCCTGTAATTGCCAGATCCGGGCTCGCAAACGTTCTTTAAGCCATTGGCTGAATCTGCGCTTTTTGAACATAGCGATCTTAGAGAATACGAGGCGAGGCTGTTTGGCTGCTTGCGATAGTTTGTTCTGATTCTTCTGGTACTGCCAGCTCCTCGATCAAGCGAACCAACGGTTGCCACGATGCTTCCTCCTTGTTTTGGCGGATGTTCCGGGCGAACGGTTCGGCAAGGCCTTCGTTGAAATAGCGTAGGATCGCATCGGCCAGCGCTTTGCTATCGCCAGGGGGCACAATCAGACCCGTCTCGCCGTCGCTAATGGCCTCGGGCATGCCGCCGACTGAGGTCGCGATCATCGGCTTTTCAAAGCCGAACGCAACTTGGGCCACACCGCTCTGAGTCGCCTCGAGATAAGGCAGAATAACGACGTCGCTCGCAGAGAAGTAGAGCGTCATTTCGTCGTTTGGAATATAGGTATTTTCGATGCGAACAGCATCTTCAAGTCCTAATTGCCGAATCAGTTCGTCGTAGCTACGTTGATCCTCCCAGAACTCGCCTGCAACCACCAGCTTGACGGGCAGTTGCTTGCGCACTTCGGGCAAGGCTTTAATCAGGTGGCGAAGACCTTTGTAACGACGAACCAAGCCAAAGAAGAGGAGCACTGGCTCATCGGGGTCGAGCCCTAGCTGAGCACGGGCCTCGGCCTTGGGCATAGGGGTGCTGCTGAAAACATCGTATGGCGGGTGAGTGGTGCCGCGAATGCGCCCTTTGGGCAGCGCCCGCCGTAAAAGGGCGAAGTCTTCTTCCGACATCACAATAAAGGCGTGGCCGCGCCATAGAATGCGCCTTGCTAAAAACCAGTCGAATAGTCCGCCATCGGGTGCGATAATGTGATGGCAGATAAAAATCATACGGATATTGGTGCGGTGACGGATCAGACGAGTGAGGAAGAAGAGCATAGGTGTCCAGAAAGGTGTCCACCACTGCAACAATAGAATATCGGGCTTATATTCGACAATCTTGCGATACGTCTTCCACCAAGTCCAAGGATTCATCGGTGTGAGCAGTCGCTCGCACTCGATACGCAGCGCGCTTGAATCTGGGCTCGGATCCATAGCGGTATTGCCCGGATAGAGCCATTTTGGATACTGTTTGATATAAGAGAAAAAACGAACATCGTGACGTTGACGCAGATGTTTCACTAAAAGTGTTGAATAGTGGGCTATTCCGCCTCTAAATGGATATGTTGGGCCAATAAATGCAATTTTCACGATTTTTCCCTATAACAAAAGCAGCGCTGCTTCTTGGAAGATAAACTAATACTCAATCCGTTTGATCAGTTCAGCACTTTGGCGACCTAGTATCTTTCTCAAAGAGGGCTGCTAGCGCGTCCGCCTACGGCTACCAACAGCTCGCCCGTAACCTCGGTGTTGTAACTGTGTGCCGAGAGAGCCTCCCAAAATACGACGATTCAAGCGGATTTCATATAACACTAGAGACTCAGGGTTCGTCTCATCAGTTTGAAACCGAAAACTTGATTTTGGCATTGTACCAAAATTCTTGATTTGTGTTAGGGATCGATAACTTCAAAGATCTCGACCTTGTCGTGCTGATAGATCAGTTTATAGCGATCGGGAAGGGCGGCAAGCCGGTTAGGATCAATAAATCCATCTCGTTCGCCTAAGTAAATCAACTCGATACCATTCTCTTGTAAGAGCTGTTGCGTTTCATCGCTCTCTGGATAGTTGCTTAACCCTTGACAAAGCTGATAGAGCCGCTCTGAAAGGCTGGCGTCGGGAACCCACTCGAGATTGCGCATAACAGGCGGAATGATAGCGGGACGATTTGCCAGCAGTGGCATCCAGCCGCCAGCATCGGCGCTGACCACATAGTTGGGTGACCAGGGCCAAGTAAAGCAGTTCGGCATGATCAAACTATCGTTCGGGGTGCTTTCGGCCAGCCATTGAGCGGCTTGCAGATCAGGCAACTGAACATAACGTTCGCTCGGGACATAAAGGCTAGCTTGCAAGCGCATGCCGATCAGCACTAAGGCCAGACTGGGAAGTGCAAAGAGCGCGGGCCGCCAAGCGATAGATTGTGCGCTATTCCAAAGCTCTTCTAGGCTTAAAGCCAAAAGAATGCCAGCCGGAATATAGCTAGAAGAGAGCACGGTTATAAAGTCGAGTCTTCCGACCCCAGGCAGGCCGGGCCAGAGCCAGGTTGGGTTGGAATAGGCGATGCTAAGCGCGGCCCAACTGAGGAGCCAGAAGGCACCCTTTTTTCGCTTCCAAACCAAAAAGAAGGCTGCAAGTAGACCTGCTAACAAGAAGAATCGGTAACTCTCCCACGAAATGCCTAGCTCATTGACCTTGTAATAGCCCTCATCGGCGCTTCCATCGATAGTGCCCAAGGCTACTTGAGGCACAAAGCGGAAGATCAGACGGTAGATCCAAGGACCAGCCAGCAGCAGCGCAAGGTTTCCTAATGCGATCGGACGTGTCAACCAGTAAAGGTAGCTTGTATCGATTATATGTTGACGCGCTCGTCGAATCAGATCGTAGAGACAGAGCAGCGCGAAAGCGTATAGGTAGTACAACACAATCAGGTAGTGGGCGGCGAAGAGTGCAGCTACCAGCATGCCGCTCAGCAAGAGCAAACGCCAATCGAAGCGCTTCTCTTCAAAAAAAGCGATTGTGAGCGCTAATGCTGCTGGAATAACGGCGAGTGCGGTCTGTTGGGTGAGCCGACTCCAGTTGAGAAAAAAGCTCGGGAAGGCTGAAAGGAGTGCGATCAGCCCAATCGAGCAGAGCGCAGTTATTCGTTGAGCGCCTAACTGGCGGGCGAGCGCATAGATCGGAAGCAGGCCGATCATAGAGTAGACCTGACCCAGAAAGCGGGTGAGGTTTACGGCATCGCGGCCGGTCAGCATATGGAGCGAGGCTGCAACGGTATGGAAAGCGAAGTGATATGAGAAAGAAGCCATGGGAGCGTATGGCTCGTAGTTGTCGGGCAAATGACCTCGGTCGATCATCAACTGAGTGATGAGCGAGTGGTGGTAGCCATCGCTGCCGAGCGCCGTCACCGCCTCGCGCCACCAGTAGAGGCGCAACCCGGTGCCTATCAATGCTACAAATCCGAGCGCTATACTGGCATAGAAGGCGGGACGGCGCGTGTTTTCGAGCCAAGAGGCAGGTTTGGAAAGACTCCAAACGAGCAGCAGTGCTGCACAGCCGAGCACGCCCCAGATCGCTAGAGTCTGGATCGAAGCGCCTATCAGTGTGGCATAGAGCCAGATCAAAGCCAGACAGGCTGTGCTTACAGCCGGGGCAAGCGCAATCTGCTGATCGATCGTTGTTTTTGGCACAAGGAGACGTGCGAGAGCGATACCTGGTAGGAATAAAAGCAGTCCGGTGCTAGCAATGAGCCACAAGGTATCAAAGGTAACGATAGCCATACACCCATCAAACCATTCTAGCTTTCTCAATGGTGGCTGCTAGTATACCACGCCCTACATAAGAAAATAATTGTATGTAAGTTTATAGACCATGTGGAATAACATAAACCCGTATCTCACATAGTCTATAAATTACATACTTGTATAAGACTCATCAAATTAGTCGATTAAGACCTTTTTCGCCCCTCTAGGAACTGGATAAAGGTCGCGGAAACTATAGAGTGAACGTGGAAAACCTGCTTGGGGTGTACCCACCTTTTCAGACATAGTCAATATGTATTCTTGTTTCTTCTGAAAATAGGGTACAAACTGTTGTAGTACATGAGTGAAAGAACGAATGATACGCATAGGGAGAGAGATAGGTGGAACCCAAGGATAGACATTAGCTTGCTCCATATGGAGCAGGTTAAAGTTACAGGAACGAAGCAGAAGAGCTACTTCATCGGTGGTGAACTCGCGAAGATGGCGTGCATAAAGTCCTAAACCGCTATATTCATGTTCATCGCTTAGATGCATAAATTGCATCCAGAGACGGGTGAAAGAGAGATAGTTTGGAACGGTTAGGAAAAGGCGTCCCTGTGGTCGTAAAACCCGATGCATTTCAGCTAATGCCCAAGATGGAGAGTAGGAAAGATGTTCCAAGACCTCCATAAAGAGGACCAAATCAAATTGACCATCATCAAAGGGGAAATGGTCGCGTTCAATATTAAACACATAGACGGGAAGCTTTAAAACTTCTTTACCATACACGCCTAAGGTCACCTGATTTGGGGTACGGGAGGGCTCGATTTCAGGGCCGGGCCAGGTACCTAGGGCTGTATCAACACCGACTAACTCACAATTAAGCTCTTTACTAAGGGCATAGGAAAAGAAAAAGGGTGCGCTACCGATTTCTAAGATGCGAAGTGGGCGATCTTGTTTAGGCTGCCAAGCTTTAATTCGTTCAAGACTATAAGCGAGGCGTTTAGCGTGGTAGAGACCATAAAAAGAGATAAGATCATCTTGGGCATGGACCTTATCGTGATTGACAGTATCTTCAAGAACAGTTAATCCATCAGTATATTTGAGCATCCTATCTGCAAGAGTGCGCATACGAAGTAATCCCTTTCAAATAAATAGCCCTTTGGATGAAAGGCCTTTGGAAATCCATAAAGACTAAATAGTCGTTTATATACGTTAGAACTGAGCCATAAGGCCGAATAGGTTTATCGAAACTGTTTCTATTAGAATTGAGAGGGTAATATCTAAGGTTTTCCTGCTCTATTAATAAGTAGGCTGTCTGAGTTTACCATACAAATCTCTTTTTGCCGAAAGAGAGAGAAAAAGGAAAGACCTGAAAGTGTTGTCTGTATAACAGCCTTTCAGGTCTTTCTGCTTTATTTTTCAGGATTTATTTACTCCTCGGCTTTGAAGACCAAGGGCATCAGAATGCGGGTGCCACTATTGATTGCGAGCACCTCAGCTCGTCGGCCTTTGGTATTGTGGTGATGGAGTAAGAGCAATCCTTGCGAGTTGTTGGCTTGGTAGTGTTGGGCGTTGAACTCGATCGGAATGACAGTATCGGGCTGGTCGTTGTAGAACGGCATGCCATCGAGATCGGGATTGCCCGTGCTGATGCCCGGTTGAGCGGCGTTATAGCTTAAGACGGGCGTTTCGTCGATGGGATCGCCGTATATGACAATGTCGTCGGAGAATTCGCCGTCGGCACGCTCGGTGCTATAACTTACGACCTTGTAGTCGAATTGAGGCGATTCTGCACTTAGCCCAAGATCACTCGCCGCTACACCTAACACCATCACGTTGCTGTTGAAGAGGCCGGTGTCCATGTCGGGGAAGCCGTTAATAAAGTCGGCGAGGAAGAGCTCGTCGAGAGCGATATCGTAGAGCACCGAGATATAGCTGCCGCTGCTATACGCACCACTGGCATTGCCATAGTTCCAGTCGAAGAGAATGAAATCCTCGACACCATCTTGATCGGTATCGATGTAGATATCGAACTCGACTTGGTGCGGCGAGCTCCAATCTTGATGGGTCGTGATTGCGAAATAGATGTAGGCATCTTCGAGCACGCCTAAAGGCTCGGTAGGTGTAGCGGTCGCGCGCAGCGAATTGGCGATACCGATATAGTGCAGATCCGCCTCTTTGCCTACTGTTGTGCTCGAAACAGGACTGGTGTACTGGAGTTCAAAGGCCGAGGCCAGCGATTGATAGTCGAGCGGCGGATTCTCGCCGATCAGGGCTGTTCCAGTCAGCGCGATCGTGCTTGTAACCACGCCAAAGCCTGCGAGATTGAGCGAGCTTTCTGTCGCTTGCATACGCGAGGCAGGGCGCGGCGCTGAGTGAACAGGCACGCGCAGGGTTGGAGCGCTGTTCGACTGCAGCAGCAGATAACCAGCCGCTTCGCTGAGCCACTGGCTTGGCAAGCCATAGGGGGCCTCGTTCACCGAGGGGTCATGGCTATGTTTCATCTGCGCCGGGTTGGCGGTCAAGGTCACGGTGACACTGCTGCTAGCACCGGGGCCGAGATCGACGCTGGTCGGCGAGATTGTATAGCTGACTCCGGGAACCTCAGCGCGAGCGAGGTAGCTAAGGCTGTAGCTTTGTGGCGTCAGGCTCTTGTTGACGACCTTGACTTGTTTGCTCAGGGTCGTGGTTTGGGTGATCTCAAGCGCGCCAAACGAAACGCTAACCGTTCCATCGTTGGTGTCGTTGAAGGCTACGACTTGAGCATCGCGAGCATTGACCAGATCGATACGACCTGCACCGATGCGGCCCGGCCCAAACGGTATTGAATCGTCAGCTGCTGCGGTGCGCACATCGTTGGTGGCTGTGTTCATCGCCAGCGCTTTGAGCTCTTCGACGCTCCAGTTGGGGTGCAGTTGACGCAGCAGGGCCATAGCTCCGGCGACATGAGGCGTTGCCATCGACGTACCGCTGGCGTTCGCTTCTCCGTTACCTGTGCCGCTGGCGGCAGAGATGATCGAGAGGCCGGGGGCGGCGATATCGGGCTTCAGCCACGAATTACCTGCTGCCGGGCCACGTGATGAGAAGGTCGCTAGCGTATCGCCCAGTTCGGGCCGAACAGTAGTGATGTCCGATGAGAGCGTGACATTGACGCCATTCCCCAGTTGTGCTTTGATCGTATCGCCGTCTGCTTTGCTGATCATAACCGAAGGAATCGTGATCGTCGCGTCGTCTCCGCCCATGGTGACTGGGTCGCCATCTTGGTTATTAACGACCACTACGCCAACCGCGCCCGCAGTTTGCGCAGCTTTAACCTTCTCGACAAAGGTACATGTTCCTCGATCGATCAGAGCGATTTTGCCAGCGATACTGGCCGCATTGCTGAGCGGGCTACAAGCGTTGGCAGGTTGTGCCGCTACCAGATCTTCGGTCACGCCTGTAGGAGTAAGTTTTGGACCAAAATCGGCATCTGCGGCGATATAGTTACCTGCAATGTCGGCAGGTGCATTGACTTGGATAGCCGAGAAGACCAAGCCATCATCGACCGAGGCAGCGACCGTGATCACTCGTTCTGCCGAGCCTGGGCTGCCCATAATGTAGTAGGAATCGCCGCTATTGCCCGCTGCGACCACCACAATCACACCCAGATTAGCGGCACGATTGCTTGCGATCGCATCGGCATGGATGCTGCTGCCCGACTCGGCTCCTAACGACATGTTGATCACATCGAGGCGGTCGCTGAAATCGCCGTCGCCATTGGGATCAACAGCGTATTCGATGGCCGGAGCGATGATATCGCTCGAACCTTCGCAGCCAAATACCTTCAAAGCGTAGATCGATGCTTCAGGTGCGACACCCGGGCCGATCTTGAAATCAGAGCTTACCAGCGAATCGGTATAAGGCCCATTGTAGGTG
Organism: uncultured Chloroflexales bacterium; assembly: GCA_937902315.1. Lineage (GTDB taxonomy): Bacteria > Chloroflexota > Chloroflexia > Chloroflexales > Chloroflexaceae > CALGUG01. The sequence continues at coordinate 12,568 of CALGUG010000042.1, read as the reverse complement.
CTGCCATCGCTTTTGACACCATAGCCAGCAGCGGTGCCCGCAACGTGGGTGCCATGGCCGTCGCAGTCCATTGGATCAGGGTCGGGAGTCGGAATTTGCTTGTTGGGGTCATCGCTTGTGGAATCGAAGTCATCGCCCACAAAGTCGTAACCGCCGACCACTTTGACGCTTGGGAAGAGCGCTGGTGTCTCGTTGTTGTGCGTCACATTGTTGCGATCATAATCGCTTGAAGCTCCCGAACCTCCGAAATCAGTATGGATATAATCGACGCCGGTGTCGATAATCCCGATTTTGATATTTTTACCTGTAGCGGTAATAACGCCTGTGCTCCAGAGCTTGTCGGCCCCGATAAAAGGCACACTGGTGCTATTAGCTGGCTTCACCGATACAGAAGGATAGATCGCTTTTACCCCTTTGAGCTTGGCGATTTGAGCGAGTTTATTGGCATCGACTTGAATCGCAATACCGTTAAAGACGCGTTGGGTGCGATAGAGAACTTGAGCTTGCAGGCCGGAGAGCTGAGCTAAGATACGTTGTTGGGCCTGCTCGATGGTTGCGATCTGGTTGCGGCTCGCCGTGGTAGCGTCGGCGATGGCGATTTCAGATTGGTTGAGATAGACGTCGATAGCAGGGCTATCCTCAAGTTCCAATATGACCCGAACTTTAGATGATGAACTGATACGAGCTGGTTTGATTTGTTGGCCATGTTCTGCAACGATACGGCGCGCTTCGCGTGGAAGGTCTCGCAATGAAGTGCGGGAGTTGCTGGGGTGCGGGTCTCGAGCTTGAATGCTGGAAGGAAGACTTACGCCTACTGCCATAATGAGGGCCACTACAATGAAAAGTCGCGTTTTCATAGCTCCACTCACTCTTTTTCATAATACGCTCTACTCAGGCCCAAACAAAACTCCTCCTTTCTGGTATACAAAGACATACCTCATAAGCGATAAGCCGCTAAAGAGGCAATTATGTAATCCCAGATCCGGTTGATTGCTTCAAAGAGCCTATGCAAGCCCGACAGAGCTGGATCGTGCGTTGTGTTGAGAGCGCCAACTCTATGCGCTTATCTCTGGCCTAAGTAACTTGCATAGTGTTAGCGGCGTGGTCTTTCCCCCAAGCAAGGCTTTAACCGCGTCCGCCTACGGCTACAAACAGCTCGCCCGCCACCACAAAGTGGGTATCAGCCCATGCGGAGCGACTGCCCAAAACCCAAGACTACAAACGGAGTTCATACGATGTATGGAGTTCAGAAAGATTCGGTTCTAGATAATACAACTGTAAATTAAAAGAGTCAAATAAAGGCTCAAGCCTTTATCTGACTCTTTTCGTTGTTTGTTCGGCTAAGGAGATGTTTGAGATCGCTTATGCGTTGCTGGTACGCTTCTGCTCGTAGCGAATCAGGCCGGCGATGCTCATACTGGCCCAGGTGCGCAGCGGCATCGAGTCGGGCGCATCGGGCGGAATAGGCAAGAGACGTTCGGCGATCAGGTTCGGGTCGCTCTCGCCGGCCGCCAGCGCACGGCGCACACCCTCGATCAGGCGATCGAGGCCATCGGCCAGTTCGGCCAAAGTCTCATCAACATTGTCGTAGGCGCCGCAATGGCTGAAGTACAGACGGCTGAAGTTGCCTTTACGCAGGGCAGCGATCGTCTGCTGCTGAGCGACGAGATCATAGGTGGGCGGTGGTGTCATAGGGCGCACCAGATTCCAGCGCGGGGTCGCTGTGCCCGCTGCATCGCCGATAAACAGCGCACCGCTTTGCAAATCGTGGAAGGCCATGTGATCGGGGCAGTGGCCCGGCGTAGCGATCGCTTCCAAGACGATTCCGCGCCCAAGATCGAGCCGCAAATTGTCGGAAGGGCTGAGGCGTTCCGGCGCGATCGGAAGCGGCTCGTCGTAGGTTCGCCACAACTCTTCACCCACAGCGCGAATCGTACCCCTGATCAGGCGCGTTGGATCGATCAAGTGGGGAATCATGCTGCTGTGCATGTAAACGGTGGCGTTAGGCAGCGCCTGAGCCAAAATGCCAGCACCGCCTGCGTGGTCGAGATGGATGTGGGTGCAGATGATGTGTTGAACCGCTTCGGGGTGGATACCTAGTTCCCGTAGGCCAGCCAGGGTGTGCTGGGCGCTGCGCGGTGTACCTGTTTCGATCAGAGCGATCTGATCGCCCTCAACCACATACACTAAGCCTAAACCTGCTACATCAAACAAGAGCGAATCGATAGCCTTCAGGTGTGTATCTAAACGCTGAATCTCCACGTCACATCCATAGTGCTTAGGGCCGTGAACTATTGATCAGTTCTTGGCGGCGATATTTACAATGGTTGCAAAAGCTGATGCGATAGCCTGCAGCCGTAGAACGTTGCAAAAGATGTCCGCAATCGGGACAATACTGCTCGGTGGCTCCTCTACCTGTGACCATAGGCCGTTCAATTGAGAGCCGTCGTAAGGGCCGCTTTCCAGTTTCCACCTGAACTGGCACACTAGCTTGATTGGCTTGGACTGAATTGGGTAGTTCCGCAGGGCTCGATTGAATAGGTGTTGGATTGGAAAGCGTTGAAGGGCTGGTTGTGGCAGGAGCAGGTGCAGCTTTGGCTTCGGGGAACTTCCATAGGCGGCCAAGATGCTCGACTAGTGCGGCGTATTCGATCGCACCACGCGAACGTGGATCGTATTCATAGATCGTTTGGCCGACCGCTGGTGCTTCCGAAAGCTTGACATTGACCCGAATCGGATCGACCACAAGCGAACCATAGGTTTGGCGCAGTTGGGTCAGAATCTCTTCTGACTGTTTGCGGCGGGTATCGTACATGGTCGGCACGATCACGCTTGTGGCCGGCATTTTGCCTTTGAGACGCTGAATCTGTTTGAAGAGGAGAGCGAGACCTCGAATCGAAAGATGTTCGACGGCGGTTGGAATAAGCAGATCGCTGGCGAACATCATCGCATTGATATTGAGAATCGTGAGTGAACCGCCACAGTCGATAAAGACAAAATCGTAGTGGCGCACATACGAACGCAGTGTGCGCTCAAGGACGTAGGCTTTGTCGGGCCGATCGCCGATGGCGGTCTGCACATTGAGCAGCGTATCATCACCAGCCAGCAGATCGAGGTTTGGTCGCACAGGGGTGATGCAATCTTCCACTGCAGCCTTGTCGATCAAGACTTCGTACAGCGTGCGGCGCGGTTCTACGCCCAAGGCCATTCCGAGGTTGCCCTGTGCGTCGACATCGATCAGAAGAACTTTGGCCCCTTTCAGAGCCAAACCAGCGCTGACGTTTACGACCGTGGTTGTTTTGCCGACTCCGCCTTTTAAGTTTGTAACTGCAATGACGCGTCCCATGAAAATAGGCTCCTCGCAGATGTGGTGAGCATCTGCCGCCGCCCTTACTACCCATCAATCCTGCATCAAGTGTAGCGCAGCGCAATAACCGTGTCAACAAAACGGCGCCCAAATAAACTATTACAGGCGCTAAATAAGGCTGATTTTACTTAACAGTGACTCCGTCGCAGCAAGCCCTATGGTATACTTAAGCCATATTGAGCGGTGATTATTTTGCGTTAAAGAGAAGTGTGGGTTCCATGAGTCGTCAGCAGTTGTCGAATGTACAATCGTTAAAAGAGCTTGATTTCATTAGCCATAGCGTAAGCCAAACCGACCGTGTAGGTCGACGTTTGGGTGAATTATTGCAGGCTGGCGATCTTGTACTGTTGCTGGGCGATTTCGGCAGTGGCAAAACCCACTTGGTCAAAGGAATCGCCAAGGGACTCGGCTCGGAAGATTTGGTCACCAGCCCGAGCTTCGTTTTGGTCAACGAATATCAAGCCGATAGCGCCCATAACTTCCTTACGATTTATCATGCTGACCTCTACCGCATCGAAGATCCCAACGAATTGACGGCGATCGGCATGGAAGAGCTTTGGAGCGGCGACGGAATCTGTTTGATCGAATGGGCCGAGCGAGCCGCTGCCATGCTGCCCGAGGAGCATCTCGCTATTCATATTCGTTATTTGAACGATACAAAACGTGTCTTCCGTTTTGTGCCTCACGGCGTTCGTTATGAAAGCTTGGTCGCCCAGCTTAAACGAGATTTCAGTTAATCGGAAGGTACAAGGCCGAATCGTATAGATTTGGCTGTTGGCTTTCTTTTTTTGTATATGTTAGTTGCTATTGATACTTCCAATCGATTAGTTGGTTTGGCTTGTTACGATGCCAGTGGCCTGTTGGCCGAAGTTTCGTGGATGTCGGGCAACAATCAGACAACCCAACTTCTGCCTCAACTCGATATGCTCTTGGCGCATATTCGCAAAAAGCGCAGCGATATTCAGGCCATAGCGGTGGCCTTAGGGCCGGGTAGTTGGAGCGGGCTGCGAGTCGGTATGAGCGTAGCCAAAGGCATAGCGATGGCAGCCAATTTGCCCTTGATCGGTATCGGCACGCTCGATATGTTGGCTTATCAGCATCAACGCCCTTCGATGCCGGTCTATCCCTTGATTCACCTAGGGCGCGACCGTTTTGCCACGGCAGAATTTCAATACAAAGGCGAATGGAAGCGCTTGAGCGAGCCGCGCAACACCACTTTGTCCGAGATCGCCAGCACGATCAGTGAACGCACGCTCTTCTGCGGCGACCTGAGCGAGGCGGTTCAGGCTCAGTTGGTGCAAGGCTTGGGTGATCAAGCGCGCTTCCCTTCTCCCGCCGACAATATGCGCCGCGCTGGCTATCTGGCTGAATTGGGCTGGAAGCGCTTCCAAGCAGGCCAATTCGACGATATCGCAACACTTGAACCGATCTATCTCGGTCAACCCGCTAAACCCAGTGTCTAAGAATTCATATCCTGTAACATCTTGTCCGTGCCGATAATCGGTGATCGGTGTGCGCTTTTGCTCAAAATGAGGAGCTTATGACCAATCGTTATATCGAGGATCTTCAGGCCCAGCCAGCGGCCATGCGAGCCACCCTGGAGAGCCTCTCTCCCACTAGCCCAAGCCTTCGGAATGTTGCAGCGCTCTGGGCCAGCCGATCTTGGAGCCGGATCGTTTTGACCGGTATGGGAGCTTCGTTCAGCGCGTTGATGCCTTTGCACTATATGCTGGCTCAGGCTGGCTTGCCCGTCATGTCGGTCGAAGCGAGCGAGCTGTTGCACTATCAACTGCCGCTGATCACTCCCGATACGCTCTTGGTGATCGCCTCGCAGTCGGGCAGCAGCGTCGAGATCGTGATGCTGCTGGAGGCGACTAGCGGCATTTCGCGCGTTGCTATCACCAATACGCCCGATAGCCCCCTAGCGCTGCAGGCCGATGTTGTGCTGCTAACTCAAGCTGGCGACGAGTACACGGTGGGCTGCAAAACCTTTGTCACCACCATCGCGGCTGGGCTTTTGCTGGGCGCTCAGATCAGCGCGCCCGCCGAGCTGCCCGCTGTGCATGCCTCGCTCAAAGACGCCAGCGACAAAATGGCCGAGTTCTTGAGCGATCTGTTTGAGCTGCGCGATCAGTACGATACGATTATCGGCGAAGCCAAGCCGCTGATTGTAACCGGACGCGGTAGCTCGATGGCGGCTACCACCAACGGCGCGCTGGTGATCAAAGAATCGACCAAGTACCACGCCCACGGTATGAGTGTAGCCAGCTTCCGCCACGGCCCCTTCGAGATCGTGCGCGAAGGTATCACCGTGCTCGTCTTCCAAGGTGCCAAGAAGACGGTCGAACTCAATCGTCGCCTCGCGCGCGATGTGGTCGCCGCAGGTGGTCGCGCGGTTTGGATCGGCTGCGACGCGCCCCAAGCCGAAGGCGTGCAGTGGATCAAGATCCCTCAAGTCGATGAGATCGCCCGCCCGCTGGTCGAGATTCTGCCCATGCATGTGCTCTCACTCACGATCGCCAAGCGCATCGGCTTCGAGGCAGGCAAATTCTTGCACGGCGGCAAAGTTACCACGGTCGAATAAACCGCCTCATCCACTCTTTTGACTCATCAAAAAGCTCTCGTCTGTGTGCAGGCACAACGAGAGCTTTTGTTTTGGCGAGCCGAACCGCCCCTTTGTGTCGCAAGCATACACTTTCTGTCGCGAGTCTGCTCTTTTGTTATAAAACGTTGGCGTTGACGCTTCTAGCTCTCATTCGGCTTGTAGCGCGTCCGCCTTCGGCTATCAAATGGGCTAGCTGCTCCTCATCCCCAACCCTTCTTCCGCAATGCGGGAGCTGTACATTACCCACAAATCGACATACGGTCAGCGTTATCTGCCCTCACCCCCCGGCCCCCTCGCCCGCACTGCGGGCGAGGGGGAGCGAGGCAGCGCTCGGCGTTCGACGGCGAGAGGGTAGCGTTTGCACCTGCTTGCTGCGCGCAGCAAGCAGGTCGCAGCGCAAGCTGCGAGGCGATAGCCTGAATGGGAGGTAGGGATGTTGATAGCCGAAGGCGGACGCGCTGAGGAATGAATGGAAGGTAAGGACCATGACGCCAAAGCGTTGAAGTGATCAAGCAGATGTGCTATGGCAATAAAAAAGACGGTGAAGCGTAATGCCTCACCGTCTTTTTGTATCAGCAAGTTAGAAACTAGCCGATGGCCTTCTCGTAGTTCTCGCCGACCACTGCCCAGTTGACGACCTTCCAGATCTCCTTCAGGTAGTCGGGGCGGCGGTTCTGGTACTTGAGGTAGTAAGCGTGCTCCCAAACGTCGATACCGAAGATCGGGATCTGGCCGTCCATGTAGGGGCTGTCTTGGTTGGCGGTGCTGGTGACGACCAGCTTGCCGTTGTCGACAACCAGCCAAGCCCAGCCGCTACCGAAGCGCTTGACGCCAGCGTCGCTGATCTTCTCTTGCAGCGAAGCTAGGTCGCCGAAGGTCGAGTTGATAGCAGCTGCTAGAGCGCCGCTCGGCTGACCGCCGTTGCCGCTCAGTGTATTCCAGAAGAGGGTGTGGTTGGCGTGGCCACCACCGTTGTTGCGAACTGCGGTGCGGATCGCTTCGGGAACGTCGTTGATGTTCTTCAGAATATCAACGATGTCCTTGTTAGCGATATCGGCGTAGTCCTTGATAGCTGCGTTGAGGTTGTTCACGTAAGCAGCGTGGTGCTTATCGTGGTGGATCTGCATCGTCAGGGTGTCGATGGTCGGCTCAAGCGAAGCGTAATCATAAGGCAACGGCGGAAGTTCAAAAGCCATGATGTTCCTCCATTTTATACAGGAAAGGATACACAAACTGAAAACCAACAAGGGCTTTCAGCAGAGGGACCGACAAGAACATTGTCTATGTACTGCACCAACAAGTAGTGGGAGAAAGCGAGAAAGATGTGATTAGGCTGGGATATGGTAGCGACAACAGTTTTCGCCTTCGGCGATGGTAAGGTCGCGTTGAAGCGGGACACCAAGCAGGTCTTCGTAGAGACGGATCTCTTGGCGGCAGAGTTGAGGATGTTCGCGAGCGATACAGTCAACTGGACAGTTGTGCTCGATCAATACAAACGTGCCATCGGGCAACCGTTCGTATTCGCACATATAGCCCTGTTCGTTGAGCAGGCGACAGAGCTCGCGGATCTGCTCTTCGCGCTCTTTGCCGCGCAGATGCGGCTCGTAGCGCTCGTACAGATCGCGACGACGTCGATCTAACAGCCCTGTAACAGCTTCTTCTCCACCAACTTTCTCTACATACCCGATCATTTCAGCCGCAAAACGGTCGTAATGTTTGGGGAAGAGTTTATCTGCTTGATCGGTAAGGGCGTAGAGGTTGCTGGGGCGTCCAACACCGCGCCGCACGCCTGCCACGCTCACGAGACCATCTCGTTCGAGCAGTGCAAGGTGCTGACGTACACCAACCGCGCCGATGTCGAGCGCATCGCTCAACTCGCCAGCTGTCATTTGCCCCTGACGACGCAAGAGATTAATGATCGCTGAACGAGTTGTTCCTTGTTCTTTACGCTCGATTTCCATAACGCTTCATTCTAGAATAGCTGTTATAAGCCTAACCACTACTAAGTTGTTGGGAGTATAACGCTTTATAAAGACTTTGTCAAGTAAAAACTTTCGAAAGTCCCCTGTCCAAAAGGGCAAGCTTGGCTCATCTTTTAGGCCGTCTGAGCTGCATGTTTAGCTCTAGCCATTTGGGCCGCGACCTTGATAGCTTCGCACATGCTGTTTTCACTAGCGATACCTTGGCCTGCGATATCGAAGGCTGTGCCGTGATCGACCGAGGTGCGGATAATCGGCAGGCCGATGCTGACGTTTACGCCGCTGTCGAAGGCCAGCAACTTCATGGGGATATGGCCCTGATCGTGGTACATGGCCACCACGATGTCGTAATGCCCTTTGACCGCTCGCAAAAAGACCGTGTCGGGCGGTTGAGGATCGCTGACATGCAGACCGCGTTTGCGCGCTTCATCGATGGCGGGCTGAATCTCGCGCGCCTCGTGGTCGCCAAACAGGCCGCCCTCGCCCGCGTGGGGGTTGAGGCCTGCGACCGCGATGCGTGGCTCGTGAATGCCCAAGGCGTGGCAAGAGCGATAGGCCAGGCCGATCACTTCGAGGATACGATCACGTTGCACTAGCTCGATGGCTTGGGGCAGCGAGACATGGGTGCTAACGTGCACGACCCGCAACTGTGGCCCGACCAAAAGCATGCTGACCTTGCCCGATTTGCAGCGAGCCGCCAGCAGTTCGGTGTGGCCCGGGAAGTTATAGCCAGCCAAGTGCATGCCCGCTTTGTTGAGCGGCGCGGTCACGATGCCAGCCACCTTGTTGTCCAGCGCAAGGTCGCAGCCGAGCAGCACATATTCGACGGCTGCTTTGCCGCCCGCAGCGCAGGAGAGGCCGAAGGGGATTTGGCGCGGATCGGCGTTGTGGAGATCGATAAGGCCGATCTGATTGGGTTTAGGCTCGCTCGAAAGCTCGGGATCGAGCTCAACGAAGTTGGGCAAAGGCTGTTCGTTCACTTGGGCGGCCCGTTCGAGGATACGGCGGTCGCCCAAAATCACCGGGCGGCAGACCGTGAAGATCTCGGGGTGCGACAGGGCTTTTAAGACCACCTCGGGTCCGATTCCGGCAGGGTCACCCAATGTAAGAGCAAGCAGTGGGAGAGACATAGAAACCTCTTTTTAGATAGCTTCAGAGCAAGTGGTGGCGACGGGCTGACGTACAGCGTTCAGCAGATCGACGAGGCTGTTTGGCTCACCGTGGTTGCCCGCTTTGAGGATGATCTGCAGCGAGCGTCCGTCGGGCAGTTGAGCTGTGGCGAGCGGCATACCCGGCAAGAGTTCGCGCACCACATCGAGTTTGTGCAAGCCTAAACGGCCCAGCACCGCTTGGGCGGTATCGCCGCCAACGAGCAGCAGCAGATCGGGCTGTTTGGCTTCAAACAGTTGAAGGGTCGCTTGGGCCAGCTTGTCGGCTTCGGCGCGGGCGACGGGACCATCGAGCGCGAGGTCAGGGGCAGGAACTGGTAGGTGCAGCAAGAGGTCGCCGCTTAGCTCGAAGTGCTTGTCGAGCGTTGTAAGCTGATCGAGGCGATAGCTATGGCAGACTGTGCGGGCTGCTTCGATCTGGCGCTGAGCCATGGTGCTAGCGCTGCCGACTACCACAAGGGCGTCGCCTGCGGGCGGCAAGTGGTTTGGATTGCTGGGCTGGAAGCTGCCCGCGAAACGGGCGGCCAGCGCGCCGACCAAACCTGCGCTTCCACACAACAAGGCTTGGGGCAGCGCACGGGCTTGGGCCGCGCAGATCGTGGCAAGGTCGGCTTCGCTGAGGGCGTCGATCACGATCAGGCGCTCGCCAGCCGCGAAGTGTTGGCTCAAGCTGGCGACCAAGGCTTGTTCTCCGGCCCGCACCTGCTCAAGTTCGATCAGGCCGACCTGTTCGCGGCTTTGAGAAGCTAACAAGCTTGGCAGATCACTGCCGTGCGCTGGACTGACTGGCGCGACTAAGCGCCCGGCTTGCAGGCCGCGTTTTTGGGCCGGAAAGCTGGGGCAGATGATCGCGCAGGGCGCCCCGACCGCATCGAGCATGGCGTCGAGTTCGCTGCCGAGGTTGCCGCGCAGGGTCGAGTCAATCTTTTTGTACCAAACGGTGTTGGGTGTGCTCAGGGGTGTAAGCTGTGCGAGCAGCTTGTGAATCTGTTGGCTGGCCTGCTGCGGGCTAAGGTAGCGCGAGTCGCTGCTGCAGGCCAGACAGCCCGGCGGAAGCGCTTGGGGCGCAGCCACAATCACCGACGCGGGCAGACCTGCGCCATAACAGCGCGCAGCGCTATCGGCGGCACCCGTCAGATCATCGGCTACGATCACAAGCCTAGTTTGCTCAATCATATCTGTGTGGCTCAGGAGATCACGCACCGTTGCGTGCTTGTGGCCCTGTTCCTACTCCTCTTGGTAGAGCAGTTGGAACATGCCGTCGCGCGCTCCTAGGGCACGAATCTGATAGTTTAAGCGGCCTTCTTGATCGATCTTGACACGCCCGCTACGGGTGATCGACTCGCCGGGGCGACTGTTGATCGAGAAGAGCACCGAGCCGGTTTCATCGAGCAGATCGATGCCGAGATCGCCCGATCTCACCGAGACGATGCCGATCACATGGATGTAGCGCTCCTCGCCGCCGATCTCAAAAAAGCGCTTCTCGCTGCCTTCAGCACTTACAAAGGTGGTGCTGAGGTTGCCGCCAGCCACTTGGGTGTCTTGGGCGCTTTGTTCGCCAGAGATCAACAGACAGCCCGAGAGCAGCAGCGACGCGAACAGCAGAAGCAGGTGCGCAGCGAACCGATAGCAGCTGCGCACCCCAGCCAACAGCGGGCGATCACTTCTCGCCAGCCTGTGATTAACCATACGATTCGGGGCGAGCATCGGCGTCGCGAGTCTCGCTCACGGGCAGAAGCTCGATCTTTAAGGGATTAGTGCTTGTAACCTTGATGTTCGTATCGCAATTTGGGTTGGCACAGACAAAACGGGTGCCCACAACTTGCATATAGCTCTGCAAGGCGAGTTTTTGTTTGCAAACCGGGCACTGGGCGAAAGCGATGGTCATGGTTCTCTTCCTTTAGTCATCAGCAAAGAGCGAGTCCACGAACGACTGCGAGTCGAAGAGCGCGAGATCGCTAATCTTCTCGCCTGTTCCGATATACCGAATAGGACGTTCGATATCTTGAGCGATCGCAAAGGCGATACCACCTTTGGCGGTGCCGTCAAGCTTAGTGACCGCTACATCGGTGACACCAGACGCTTGCATGAAGGCTTTGGCTTGCAACACACCGTTTTGGCCGGTGGTTGCGTCGATCACGAGCAAGACCTCGTGAGGCGCATCGGGCACGCGACGGCGGATGATGTTGGTGAGCTTTTCCAGCTCTTTCATAAGGTTGAATTTGGCTTGCAGACGCCCAGCAGTATCGATAATCAGCACATCGACATCCTGCTCGATGGCTGCATCGAGCGCCTCGTAGACCACTGCACCTGCATCAGCGCCTTGACCCTTCGTAATGATCGGCACACCGGCTCGCTCGGCCCAGGTTTCGAGCTGTTCGGTCGCAGCGGCGCGGAAGGTATCGCCAGCCGCCAGCAAGACCTTTTTGCCGAACTGAACGCGGTAGCGGTGGGCCAGTTTACCGATCAGTGTGGTTTTGCCTGCCCCGTTTACACCGACCACCAAAATAATGTAGGGTTTGGCTTGAACTGGAGGGCGACCGGCATATTCTTGAAAGACCGAAACCATCTCGGCCTTGAGCATCTCTTTGGCTTCGCGGGCGCGTTTGGTGCCATAGCGAATGGTGCGGTCCTTGGTACGGTTTACAAGATAGGTCGTGGTTTCGACACCCACGTCGGCCTGAATCAACAGCGCTTCAAGATCGTCCCACAGTTCATCGGTAATGGGATCATCGTTGGCAAAAAGGCTGGCGATCTGGCCAAAGAAGCCTTGGCGCGCTTTTGCAGTGGCCTGTTCGACCTTGCGCTCTTCCTCATTTGCTTCTTCTTGGGTACGCGGTGCGTCTTGGCCACGGCCAAAGAGTCGTCTGAACATTGTGGTTATCCATTCACGTCTAGAATCGAGTATTGCTACCTGCTATTGTACACCATCTCACCGCGCTGTGATGAGTATCTTCAACAACTTAATCGTGCGTTTTGGGGCCTCTTTCACCTCGCGCGATGCAGTGCCATCAAGCCTACCAGCGTACCCTGAGCCTGTCGCAGGGTGCGCCTTTTTGGTATAACTCGACAAGCACCATGTGTCGCATCAGATTGGCGAAAAGGCTGCTAGCTCCCATGCAGTTCCAAGCGCGTCCGCCTACGGCTACCAGGTGGGCTAGCAGGCCCTCATCCCCAGCCCTTTTCCAGCATTGCTGTACATTAGCCACAAATCAACATACGGTCAGCGTTATCTGTCCTCACCCCCCGGCCCCCTCTCCCGCACTGCGGGCGAGGGGGTGAATGTTGATGTTGTATGCGATTTCGCTACGCGAAATCGCATACAAGCTCTCTGAGTTCTGTGCTCTCAAGGATACTCCCGCGATGGTATGCGAACGATCGCCTTTGGCTGCCGACACGACTTTTGGCTAATGCATAGCTCCCGCATTGCGGGAGAAGGGAGCAAGGC
>CALGUG010000041.1 GCA_937902315.1 uncultured Chloroflexales bacterium | reverse complement strand
TACTCTTTCGAGTGAAACGGTCGTCCTTGCGACGTCGAAGAGTATAGCACTCTGGCCTATTCTTGTCAAACAGCCCATACACAAAAAACAAAGGTCGCTTCTTGCTCTTCAGAGAGCCTTAGAAGCGACCTTAACTTGGCTGTTGCTAGGGAAATGTCTTTTTAGGAATCGGGGGCCATTCGGCTACGCCAACCGAGATAGAGACCAGCCAAGATCAACAGAACTGGCAAGAAGGCGAAGAGCCCACCAATAAACGGCATCGAGGAGATCGCAACGATCGAACCTACCGCAAAAAGGATCGTAGCAGGTATCAAAGGCCAAGTGTTCTTAACCTGAAACCACATGTTACCGGCGAAGTAGATGGTAGCGAATGCAAGCGCGAGGCCAAATAAGATCGAAGCCCCTTGCGTGAATGACACGAAAGTCAAGCCGATGCTTAGTCCCGCCAAAATACTCCCTGGGATCAAAAGCCCATAAATATTTTTCCAAAAAGCGAAGAAAAGAAACGGGCTGGCGATCGTGAGCAAGATCATCCCCGCCGTTACCTCTTCCCCAGAAGGAAACAGGTTGCGGAAAAACAAACGAGCACCGATCACAATCAAAAGCAAAGCTATAAGGTTGCTGTTAATCTTCCCACTAACGGGTTGCGCTGTTTGAGGCGCCTGACCCTGATCGCTAGGAGTATAGTAACGAATCGCTTCAGGATTGGGGAGTTGTTGAGTGACCTTGCCTTCTGACGAATACTCGGCCTTACGAACTCGTTCCGTATCATAATCGCTATATTCAAATTTCACATCTCTCTCCTTAGTTCGCAGCTTCTCAAGTTTGCTCTGGACATTTAGACGCCATACCGGGAGAGATTGTTGCGAAGGTCATACTAAATCCGTTTGGATTGTCGGCTTTGGGGAGGTCTTTCGGCACACAAATACCAGCCTCGTTTGTTGGGCAGGATGTTGGTAGCCGTAGGCGGACGCGCCAAGGACCCGCTTTTTGGAGCAAAACCTTGCCGCAGCAATCTGAAGCAAGCAAACGGATGTGATATCACTCATTCCCAAGCAACTCGCGCACACGCTGGTTGATGCGACCGGGCAGCGCGAAGGAAGCGTAGGGATCGTCGGGAATAACACCCTCGCTCACATCGTTAGCGTCGAGCGAGTAAAGCTCAACATCAGAGGGCGCGAAGGAACGAAAGGTCCAAGCCAAGCTGAAGATCAGCTCTTCGGGCATGTCGGTCTGAACATAACCCTTCAATGACTGGCTAATCGACATCATGCTCTGCAAATTTTGCAAGATATTCTGTTCTTTGAGGCGATCGATAAGAGCCAGAATAACGGTCTGCTGGCGTTTGATACGGTTGTAATCGCTGTCGGGATGCCGAATGCGGCTGTACATAAGCGCCCGTTCGCCATCCATATGTTGCAGGCCGGGCAAGAAGTGAGCGACCGTATAGCCATAATCCATAGTCGGGAATTGGGGATCGTAAAGCTCATTCTCGACCATTACGTCGATCCCATCGACCGCATCGACTACAGCCATAAAGCCATCGAAGTTGACCGAAGCGTAGTAGTGTATCGGAATGCCAAGCAAGTTGCTGACAGTGCTGCGTACAAGCGGCACCCCGCCATAAGAGTAGGCCGAGTTGATCCGCCCCTGGCCGTAGCCCGGTATCGAAACAATCAGGTCGCGTGGCAGCGAGAGCAGAGCAACACGCTCGTTTTTGGGGTCGATATGAACAATAACAACAGTATCAGTACGACCCTTTTCGGTTTCGTCAGGGCGTTCATCGCTCCCCAACAAGAGCACATTGATAGCTTGAGTAGTCGAGGGATAAGCGATCTTGGTGGTAGGCAACAAGGTCGGCAGCAAAGGTGAGTCGAGCGCGAGATCGGAACGCGCTAAAGTCGCAGATGGGCGCAACGGTTGAGGAGTGATAGCGCTTGCCATAGGACCATCGGAGAGCGCGATAGGAAGGGACACGGTCGGCGTGCTAACGATCAGGGCCTGCACATTACGGCGCACAACAACAAAAAGGCTCAACAGAACACATATAATCACAAACAAAAGCAGCAGAGATGAATAGCCAAGCCAGCGTACAGCAGAAGTAAGCAAGCTTTGAGAGCGCTTGCGCGAACGCCGAGCTGGCATACGAGAATTTACCTTCACAGTGTCGTTTGGTTTTGATAGAGGGATTTGCTGTAACAACTGTGTAAGCAATTCCGTATCATTTTGCAAAGCGCTTGCAGCACGTTTATGATAGGCAGCGCAATCGGGGCAATGCGCAATATGTTTGTCCAGATCCTCAGCTTGCAGAGCAGATAAATCTGAATCTCGTTGGGCGATAAGCTCTCGCGCGCTGGAACACTTCATAGGCTTCTCTCTTAAAAGTAGCAAATCGCTTTAAAATAACGCTTTTAGTATTGTAGCGTGTTTCTTTCGCTAAAAGCAAAGGCTAATTGTATTCTCACAATATTTATAGCTATTTTGACGTTTTTTATACGCATATCGCTGTTATCTTTATTAACAATATAAACGTTTAGTTTTCCGCGTTTTTAATTGTCCAAGTATACAATTACAGATTAATTCACTATACTATTTTTGAAACATCTCGCCACAACAGAGCACACTCGAAATCAACTACAAACCAAGCTGCTAAGATGAACACTATTGCAGGCTATGGTAAGATACACTTCACGCTATGCAATGGGCATAGCGCTTGTTTAGAAACAGAGACGGTATGCGGCATACAATCGTTGGGCTTGATCTTGGAACTACAAAGATCTGCACTGTTGTAGCTCAAGTTCACGAGCGTGGCGGAGCACACATTCTCGGTGTAGGTACAGCACCCAGCAAAGGGTTCGAGAAAGGCGTCGTCGTTCATATCGATGATGCAGCAGCGGCGATCGCAAGCAGTATCGAGCAGGCCGAAAAACAGAGCGGCGTGCGGATCGATAGCGCCTATGTTGGCGTGACAGGCAGCCATATCAGCTCACTCAACAGCAGCGGAGCGGTAGCGATCGGGCGGAGCAGCCAAGAGATCACCGAAGATGATATCGCACGGGCAGCCCATGCTGCCGAAGCGGTGATCGCGCCCTCACAACGCGAAGTGTTGCATGTCATTCCTCGAACCTATACCGTTGATGACCAAGAAGGGGTACGCAACCCAATCGGCATGCGCGGCTATCGGCTCGAAGTCCAAGCTCATCTCGTGAGCGGCGAAGCGATGGCGATTCAAAACCTGCTAAAAACCGTTGAGCGAGCAGGGATCGAAATCGAAGAGTTCGTCTTCCAGCCGCTTGCAGCAAGCGAAGGTGTGCTCAAACCGGAAGAGCGCGAGACGGGTGTGGTCTTGGTCGATATCGGCGCCAGTACCACCGATATCGCCGTCTTTTTACAAGGCTCGATCTGGCATACCAGTGTTCTAGCGGTTGGTGGCAACCACTTCACCAATGACTTGGCTTATATTCTGCATCTACCCCACAACCAAGCCGAAGAGGTGAAACGGCGCTATGGACGGGTGGTATCGATCGAACAGGCTGTAGGCGAAAACCAAGAGCTAGCGACAGAAGAAGCGCGCAAGCCCGACGAAGAGATTCAACTCGATGCCAGCTTCGGAAGCGCACAAACCATCAGCCGCACCATGGTCGAAGAGATCCTCTCGGCGCGGGCCGAGCAGCTCATTGAAATGATCTATTTCGAAGTCATGCGCAGCGGCATAAGCAAACTCCCGCCTGCGGGGATCGTCTTAACAGGTGGCTCCGCACTCTTGCCACAGTTCGACCAACTGGTTCAAGAGATGCTGGGCGTTCCCGTGCGCATCGGCTTTCCCACCCGGGTAACCGGCCTAACCGATCAGGTCAATACGCCCTGTATGGCGACGGGCGTCGGTTTGCTGCGCTGGGGTAGCCAAAACGGCGATGGAGAGACCAGCGTTATGTCGCATCAGCACCATCACGCTGGCCCCTCATGGTTCGAACGTTTTAAGCGTTGGCTGCA
This sequence comes from uncultured Chloroflexales bacterium, assembly GCA_937902315.1. GTDB lineage: Bacteria > Chloroflexota > Chloroflexia > Chloroflexales > Chloroflexaceae > CALGUG01. The sequence goes on along the minus strand of CALGUG010000041.1, from coordinate 21,742 downwards.
AGAGTTCTTACCCTAGTAGCACACTACTGAGCAGCAAATCCAGACACATCCTTAGCGATCACCGAGGGAGCTGTGTTAAAACCGTAGATCATACGCATATTTTGTTCCGGATCGATCAGAAAAATTGCCGCCGTATGATCAACGAGGTAACCCGCCTCGGTACCTGTAACGTTGCGTCGCTCAAAGTAGAGACCGTACTCCTTGCCCATAGCTCGCAGCTCCTCATCGCTGCCCGTAACCCCAATGAAGTCTGGGTTAAAGCCCGTCACATAGCGCTTCAAACGCTCTGGGTTATCGCGCTGAGGGTCCACACTTACAAACACCACGGCCAGCTCATCGGCCTTATCTCCTAACTCCTTCTTCACATCGGCCAGATCTGCCAAGGTCGTTGGGCATACATCTGGACACGAGGTGTAGCCGAAGAAGAGGAGTACAACCTTACCCTTCAGATCGCTCAACTTAAAAGGCTCTTCGTTAAAACTCGTAAGAGTCCAGTCGGCCAACGCTCGCGGCGGATCAACCGGCGTGCCTTGGGTTAGAACCGGCATGGTTGGAGCAGAAGCGACGTTTTGGCTAGCCTCTGTAGTTTGATTTTGAGCGATCGATGAGCGTAAAAATGGGGCTGCAATGCTTATAACCAGAATCACTGCAAACAAAACGATTGCAATGATAATAAGCGTGCGTCTTCCACGGTCCGTTGAAATGTCTAGCATATTATTCACTAACCTTTTCTCGAAATTCGACTTTTTACGAACCAATATCGATCATTATACCCGTCACGTAATGATAGGACAGACGGTATTTTTGTGAATAGTATTGAAAATTGATTAAATATTGTAGATGCGGCTCACCGATGGAGCCGCTTTGGCATCTATAAAGAGCGTTAAAAAGCGTTGCCTATGTAAGTGTACCCATAGTCTTCGGTTTTTTTCAAGAACAGTATTCAAATATTTCTTTATTCAAACCAATAACCATAGATCAACGATGTATGCAGAACGTTACGTTTATGCTTACAGCTAACCGCTTCAGAGGAGTCTTACATGCATGATATTTCTTATGTAGTTCAGCAATCGACTATTCTGATAGTTGATGATCAAGCGGTAAACGTACACTTACTAGAACGTATCTTGCGCCAAAACGGCTATTCAAATATTTATACAACCACTGATCCGCGCGAGGTCAAAGACTTATATATCGATTTACAACCAGACTTAATCATGCTCGACCTGCGCATGCCCTTCCTAGATGGGTATGCGGTAATGGAACAACTACGTCAATACATGTCCAAGGAGGAATTCTTACCGATCATTGTTCTCACCGCTGATATCGCCCCGCATGCAAAACGGCGCGCACTTATGGCAGGCGCCAGCGACTTCATCACCAAACCCTTCGATATCATCGAAATTATGCTGCGGATCCACCATATGTTAGAGCGCCGTATTCTCTACCAAGAGTTGCGTCTTCACAACCAACGCCTCGAACACAAAATTTTTGTTCGAACGCGCGAACTAGAGGAAGCACAACTCGAGATCTTGTTGCGGCTAGCGCGAGCAGCAGAATTTCGCGACTACGATACGGGTCAGCACACCCAACGAGTGGGCCAAACCACTCGTTTAATCGCTCAGCAACTCAGCCTGAGCCAAAATATGGTCTCGCTGATCGGGAAGGCCGCCCTCTTGCACGATGTCGGCAAAATCGGCATCTCCGACAAAGTGCTGCTGAAGAAAGGCGCTTTAACAGAAGAAGAGCGCGAGATGATGCGCGCGCACACCACCATTGGGGCAGATATTCTGGCTGGCAGCCGTTTCGAACTCTTGAATCTGGCTCAAGAGATCGCGCTTTCGCACCACGAACGTTGGGATGGCAGCGGCTATCCAAACCGACTGAAGGGCGAGGAGATCCCGCTCTCGGGAAGAATCGTCGCCGTAGCAGACACCTTCGATGCCCTAGTACATGTGCGGCCTTACAAAGTCGCTTGGACGATCGAAGAAGCTCTAGAAGAGATCCAACAGCAGCGCGGGCATCACTTCGACCCCATGGTCGTCGATGCCTTTATGCAGGTGCAGAAAAACTACAACCTTGACCAAATCAGTGAGCTAACTCACGCAATAGAGGTCAATAGTTAATAGCAGCATGCGCTCGATATGTTCAGCGTTCTGGCGGCGTAGTCTCTCGCCCAAAAAGGCTCCTAGCGCGTCCGCCTACGGCTACCAACATCCCTTCCGCAAAAGACGGGGCTATTCGCCATCGGTGTGGAAAGCGCTCTCCAATACCCAACGCTCCAGGCACTAGGGGTATAAACAATTCAAGAAGGCCTTGCGCTAGCGGCAAGACCTTCTCAAGCGGTGTTATGGCAAAAATTTAGGCCAAGATAGTGAAGACTTCCGGCTTAATCTCGTAGCGAAGTTGCTCGCCTGTTAAAAAGCGATGCACTTCATCGACCATAGCATCGCCTTGACGTAGATAGGTTTCGACCGTTTGACCTGCGAGGTGCGGAGAGATCAGCGCTTTGGATTGGCGCATAGGACTATCGAGCGGCAGCGGCTCCTGCTCAAAGACATCGAGTGCCACTTGCAAACGACCGCTCTCGATCTCCTCTTGAAGCGCTTCATCATCGACCAAGACGCTACGAGCCGCATTGATGAAGTAAGCGCCATCGCGCATGCTAGCCAGGTGCTGGGCTGTAATCATGCGTATGGTCTCGGGCAATACGGGCGCATGCAGAGTCACCAAATCGGAGCGCCGGAAGAGCTCATCGAGCTCAACCGACTCTACACCTAAATCTGCCGCCAACTCGGGCGTAAGATAGGGGTCATAGGCAAGGATCGTACAGCCAAAGGCCCGCAGCAGCTTGATCACCGCTTGACCGACTCGGCCGGTTCCCACAACACCTACCACACGACTTCCCAACAAATGGCCCGGATATGTAGAGCGGATCGTACCCCACTCTTGGCCTGCGCGCATGTCGCGATCGACCAAGTGAACCTGGCGCAGCAACAAGAGCGCTTGGGCGATCACAAACTCGGCGACCGCATCGGCGATGATGGCGGCGGCGTGCGAAATACGCAGGCCACGCTCGAGAGCCGCCTCGGGAATGAGGTGGCGCACACTGCCCGCCGTATGCGCGATCAGGCCCAGCTGAGGGTTGGCCTGCAGCAGCTCATCGCTAAACGACGGGCTGCCCCAACCGGTAATACAAACCTTGGCATCTTCAACGAGGGCTGGCAGATCGTCGCTCGTTAGGCGTTCATTCTGGCTTGAAACAACCTCGGCAAAGGATGCCAAACGTGCTTCGGCCTCTGGAGAGAGGATCCGTTGACGCATAGCTGGCGGAATGAGCACCGCTACTTTCACTTTTTCTGACACAGTATCCTCACTTTTGTGGGCTACACAACAGCGCCTGCCTTACCTTATGCCAAATCCTGTTGATTACGTTCTATTTGGCCTTCGGCAGATGGAACTTGACTCTTGTTGTTGTGTGAGATTTCGCGCTTCAGCGCGAAATCTCACACAACTCTTTCCCCGGTTTTGTTTTCTGCGTTACAAGAGGGCAAGTCTTTAAACAGATTTTGGTATTAGCTCTGCAAAACATGCTGAGCAAGGATCTTTTCGGCGACCTGCATGGACTTGATGGCATCGCCAAAGTGCGAGCTGGGCTGAACACCCGCTTTGACCGCATCGACGAACTCGCGATGTTTGGCCTTGAAACCGCCGTACACATAGAGCTCGTCGGAACCAGCCAGCTCGCGGCTATCGTAGCGCACTCCTTTGGTATCGCCGTCGGCATACACCACGCCAGCAACTTCGTGTTCGGCCTCGACACAAATATGGGGCGCGTGCATTTCGACCGAGAAGATGCGGCGGCCGCTGGCCCAACTGTTGATCAGAATGCCAGTTGCGCCATTGTCGAAGTGCAGCAAAGCGCTGAAGAAGTTCAGATCGGGCACGCCGATGCTCTTCGAGATACTTTCGATACCGATCACTTCGCCACCACACATCCAGCGGAGCGTATCGATCGAGTGAATGGCGTCATCCATCATACGGTCGCGGGCGCTGATGAAAGGCTTGATTTCATCTTTGTAGAAGCGACAGACCGCGTGTGAGATGGGGCCACGTTCAAGGCACAGCTCGCGTAGATGGCTCACCATGGGCGTGGCACGACGCTGAAAACTAACTTGGGTGATGCAGTTGTGTTCTTGAGCCAAGTAGTTCAGGATGGTAGCCTGATGCATGCTCAAGCCCATAGGCTTTTCGATGTAAAGATTTTGGCCGTTGGCTAAACACCATGTCCAGACATCGAAAAGATAATGTGGCTGGCCAATCGCATAGACCGCATCGGGCTGGATCTCTTCGACCATGCGGCGATAATCGCTGTAGGAGCGCTCGATCTTGAACTGCTGACAAACGCTTTGCAAACGGTCCGCATCAAGATCACAGGCAGCGGCAATGGTGACATCCTCAAAAGAGGCGAGCGACGGATAGTGAACTTTGGTCGCCATACTGCCCGCACCGATAACGACTACTCGCAGATGTTCCTTCTGTCCCATACAGAGAACCTCGCTGTTTGTAGGGCAGCAAACTGCCTAAAAACGCTTAACAATTAAAGAGCGACTTGGCATAAACAATATCTTCAGCGATCAAGCGATCGACCTCGTCCTCATCGCTGTATTCCGCTGTGAGACAGATGACACCGTTGTAGTTGCGTCGCTTCAGCTCGGCTACCACGCGCGGCCACGAAGCCAAACCATGACGGCCGCTGGTCCAATAGGGCTTCCAACAGGCTTCTTGAGCCTCTGGGCCGTTCTGGCGCTTCATAAAGACATTCTTGAGGTTGACCATGCGCAAGTCAGACCAGATGATATCGATGGCGTATTCGGGCTCTTCGCCGCACATGGCGTTGTGTGAGGGATCCCAAACGGCGCCAATGTAGGGCGAATCGAAGGGCGAGAGCAGATCGCGCAAGCCCATAGCATTGCAGACAAAGTTGCCGTAGTGGTTTTGCACGCCCAAAATAACTTTGTGCTTTTCGAGCGCGGGCAAGAGCGCGGCATACTGATCTTGCAGACGCTTGACACTAGCGGTGTACCCTTCTGGCCCGATCTCGGCCATAGTACGGATCAATGGAACGCCGTTTTCGGCGCAGATGGCGATCAGCTCGTCGTTAGGGTTGGTGGCAACGCTGGTGATCTTGATGCCATGTTCGCCCAGAATACGGATGGCCTCGGGCAGGTCTTGAGCGGCACGCTCGGGCACAACCTGGAAGCCCGGGCGAATGGGCAGCTCGATGCCGGTAAAGCCCCAGGCTTGTATCTTCTTGGCTAGTTCGGGAAGCGGATTCTTCCACGGTTTGGTAAAGACAGAGAACTGAACAGAAGCTGAAGACATTGAAGCATCCTTTCACTGTGAAACGATTCAGATTTAGGCAATACGGAAGAGAACGCCCTGATCACTCAGGCGTCTAAAACGTTTACGGCCTCATACGAAATCCGCTTGAATCGTTGGATTTTGGGATGGCCTTTCGGCACACGACTACAACACCGGGCTTACGGGCGAGCTGTTGGTAGCCGTAGGCGGACGCGCTAGCTACCCTTTTTTGGGGTAGAGATCAAACCGCCAAAGTGCTGAACTGATCAAACGGATTTGGTATCACTACGCTCCTGTAGCTCGCTCCTCGTTAGCGCTTCTGTGTTTGAGGCCGCGCTCAACCCCAAACACAGAAGACTTTGTAGAGGCATCTAACCACGCAAACCTGACATCGTGATGCCACGAATAAAGAAGCGCTGGAACATCAGGAAGACAACGATCGTTGGAACGAGCGCGATCGCTGTGCCTGCTAAGACCTCTGGCAAACCGCCAGTGGGGGTCTGGAGAGTCGCAAGACCTACCGGAAGAGTACGCATTGTGGCCTGACTCGTGACAACCATCGGAAAGAGGAAGTCGTTCCAATAGTTGAGGAATTGCAGGGTTCCCAAGGTTGCAAGGGCTGGCTTAAGCATGGGCACCGTAACTAGGGCGAAGATCTGCCATTCGTTGGCACCATCGATGCGAGCGGCTTCTTCGAAATCGAGCGGAATGCCGTCGATATATTGGCGCATTAAGAAGGTGCCAAAGGCACTAGTGATGCCGGGAATTATCAGGGCTTGATAGGTGTTGACCCATTTCAGCCACGACAGCAAAAGATATTCTGGAATGAGGGTCACTTGACCCGGGATCATCAGCATCGCCAAGAAGGACCAGAACCAAAACTGACGCAAGGGAAAGCGCATGCGGGCAAAGGCATAGCCAGCCGTGGTCGCCGTGATCAAAGCTAAGATCGTTCCGATCGTGGAAACAACAAAGCTGTTATAGAACCAAGTTCCGATATGGGCGTTACGCAAGATCGCTCGGTAGTTATCGAGGGTTGGGTTGCTCGGATAGAGCAGATTCGGGAAGGAGGCGGCGCGCGGCCCGAGCTGCAATGAAACCGAGATCATCGCCAGAAAAGGCCCAACCATTACGAGCGCGATGACTATCAGCACAAGATAGAGCAACACGCGCTGGCCGATACGAAACCATTTCAGCGAACTGAGCTGCGACACTTGTGGGCGCTTCGCCACTGCCGAACGCTGTTCGATACTAGACATCACCATCCCCCTTGAAAATGTACTGTTGAATGAGCGAGGCCGTCAGGATGATAATGAAGAGCACAAAGGCGATCGCAGCTGCATAGCCCATCTGATAGCGGTCAAAGGCATTGGAATAGATGTAGTAGACCAAAGTGGTTGTCGCGTAATAGGGGCCGCCATTGGTCATCACATAGGCCGAGTCGAAGACCTGGAACGAGCTGATCGTGGTTAAGATCGCTACTAGAATGAAGACCGGGCGCAGCAGTGGCAGGGTGATATAGCGCAAAACCTGCCAACGATTGGCACCGTCGATACGAGCGGCCTCTTCAAATTCGATCGGAATAGCTTGCAGACCAGCGATAAAGATCAACATATTGTAGCCAACATGCTTCCAAACAGCCATAATAGCGATCGCCGGCAAGGCCCAGTTCGTGTCAGACAACCACGCGATCGATGGCAGGCCAAAGAGTTGCAACAGGCCGTTAATCAAGCCGTTAGGCATATAGAGCCAACGCCAGATGATGGCTACGATCGCGGTGGCGGTGACGACTGGCGTGAAGTACGCCAGTCGAAACAACCAGACTCCGCGCAGTTGGCGATTGAGGGCGAGCGCCAGACAGAGCGATAAAACGATATCGGTTGGAACACTCAAGATTGTGTAGTAGAAGGTGTTCCAAAGCGCTCGCCAAAAGATCGTGTCGTTGTAGAGATCGACGAAGTTCTTAAAGCCAATGTATCGCGGCGGATCAACAATTGACCAGTCGAAAAGGCCAAGGATCAGACCGACGATCGCCGGACCATGTCGAAAGATCAAAAAGATGATCAGGCTTGGTGCCAGAAAGGCGTAAGCTAAGAGGGCCTGTCGTCGCCGAAGCGCTTTTCGACGCTGGCCCGTCGATGCTGTCAGTGCTGCCATTGTTTATCCCTTTGCGAACATCTCACTTACAGCCTTAGCTGCATCGTCCAAGGCTTGCTTAGAGGACTTCTGCTTCAGAATCGCAGCTTGGATCTCTGGAATAACTAGCGGCATCAAGTCGCGGCCATACTTGTGCTTCTGCTCGCCGAAGATCTGCGGCATGCGCTCGGCCATGGCTGCGATCTCGGGATCATCCTTGTAGACCAGTTCGTTGGCGCTCGATTTGGCCGGGAAGGTACCGAACGGCTCGGCGTGACGCGCCATAATATCGGGGCGGGTCAAGAAGGCGGTGAAGGCAGCAGCGGCCTCGATGTTGCGCGCTGTCTTCGAGATCGCCCACGAGCGGCGGCCACCGAAGCCCCAAGCCTCCTTGTGGCTGACCACAGGACCGATCGCATAACGCATATCGGGCACGGTCTTGCGCAGGGTTACAAGGGTGGCGATGAAGTTATGTTGCGACAGAGCCTGCTGGCCCAAGGTAAAGGGATCTTGGCCCGACTCGATCGGCTGGAGATACTGTTGGGAGCTCCAGTTCTTATCGAACAGCTCGACAATGAAGTCGAGTGCTTCTACACCCGCGTCGCTGTTAAAGGTCGGGGTGCTGCCATCCTCGCTGATCGGGCGACCGCCTGCTTGATACAGGAAGGGATAGAAGCTTGTGTTGAGCGAGGTGCTCGAAGCGCTGTAGTTCCAACCCCACAGGTTCGGATCGCCCAGATCGGCAACGCGCGCACACATCTCGCGGATCTCGTCCCAAGTGCCGGGGAGGGTCTCTTTGGTATAGCCGACCCGCTCCATAATGTCCATATTCGCGATCCAAATCGGCACCTCTTGGTCCATCGGAACGAACCAGCGCTTGCCATCGAGCGAGACCTCATCCAGCAGGGCATCGCTGTAGCCCTCCCAGCTTTCGGCCGGAAGATAGTCTTCGATAGGAGCGATGACATCGGCGTTCGCAAAACGGATCAGGACGTCGGTGGTAATGAACATTACATCGGGGCCTTGGCCTGCAGCCAAATCGGCCAACATCTTGGGATAGCGGTTGTCCCAAGGCTGGAGGTCGAGGGTCACCTTAACACCCGGGTTTTCGGCTTGGAACTCGTCGGCAAAGCCTTGGTAGATCTCTTCAACGCCCGTACCGAAGGGGAAGAAACGCACCGACACTTCACCAGACAAGCTCGAAGTCGCTGCCGGAGCTTCGGTGGCAGGAGCGTTGTTCGAATCGGCAGGAGCTTGCTCCTGAGCTGCGGGCGCCTGGGTTGGAGCTGCCGGAGCCTGAGCGGCGGGCTGGCTGCCACCACAAGCCGCTAATAGCGCCGTTGCACTGCCCCCGACAAGTCCGATCAAGAAGCGGCGTCGGCTAAGATTAGACTTGCTAGGCTTAACTTCTTCGTTGAAAGACATTGTATTTCTCCTCTGAATCTGTATCGTCTTTGAATAGAGTCTGGGCGTCATTGCAGCGTAAAGGGTTCAAAGAAACTCCTTCACGCCGATATAGCTAAAGTTCGCTAGGGCTGAGCACTAGTTCTGGAACATGTACTCGCGCTGGCAAACCGATTATGAACAGACAGGCATCAGCGATATCCTCCGGTTGAAGCGCTTTGGCCAGCACTTCGGGCGGCGTGGGAACGGGTCGCTGCAACACCAAAGGCGTATCGGTCATACCCGGATAGATCACGCTGACACGAATGCCATTAGCGCGCTCTTCTTCGCTGGTGGCGTGGGCCAAAGCAGCGACACCTGCTTTGGTGGCTTGGTAAGCGACACCAGAGCGGTCGGCCTTCTTAGCCGCAACCGAAGAGATATGGATGATTAGGCCGCGCCCTTGAGAGCGCAGAGTCGGAACCACCGCTTGAGTCAGGTTGAAGGCTGCCGTCAAATTGGTGGCGAGCATGCCATTCCACGATTCGTCGGTCAGCTCATCGAGGGCGCGGCGCTTGATGTTGGCGCCCACACTGTTGATCAAAACATCGATGCGGCCATAGCTCTTGAGCGCGCTTTCGATCAAACGCTCGACAGCTGCTCGATCGGTCGCATCGGTCGGCACGGCGATCGCTTGGCCGCCGAGCTGAGCGATCTCGGCCTGCAATTCATTGAGGGCTGCGCTATTGCGGCCGGCGATCACAAGGCTAGCACCGGCTTGGGCCAAAGCCAAGGCGGTCGAGCGCCCCATGCCGCTGCTAGCGCCCGCCACAACTATTACTTGTCCTGAAAGATTGGTCTGCATTAGTACATTCCTTGTCCACCGTTGATCTCGATCGTTTCGCCGGTCAAGAAAGAAGCGTTGTCGGAAGCCAAGAAGAGCGCAACTCCAGCGACATCATCGGGAGTACCTTCGCGGCCCAGCGGCGTCTGAGCGACCGCATTTCGGCGGCTCTCGGCGGTCGAGAAGCGATCGTGGAACTGCGTGCCGATCAGACCGGGAGCAACACCATTGACGCGAATACCTTTAGGACCAAGTTCTTTGGCCAAACCGCGTGTAAAGGTCAAAACCGCGCCCTTGGTGGCAGCGTAGTGGGTCGCGCCAGCACCACCACCGTTGTGAGCTGCTAGCGAGCTCATGGTGATGATATTGCCCTTACCCGCCTTAATCATGTGAGGGATGACCGCGCGACAGCACAAGAACATGCTGGTTACATTGACGGCGAAGGCTTGGTTCCAAAGCTCTAGGCTGCAATCTTGAACCGAAGTGCGCTGCAACAAGCCGCCGCTATTGGTGATCAGCGTATCGATCTTGCCAAAGCGCTCGATGGTCTGGGCAACTACGCTCTCGACCACATCTTCCTTCGTTAGGTCGGCTTGCATCGCCAGTGCAGAGACGCCATACGACTCGATCTCTGCAACGGTTTCGGCCGCGCCAGCCGCGCTGCTCATATAGGTCAAAGCGACATGCACGCCTTGTTTTGCAAAAGCGACTGCGATTCCACGCCCAATTCCCGATGCGCCGCCAGTGATCAAAAGCACCTGACCCCGCAAACCGAAATCCATATGACCCTCCCTATGATCGAAGATACCTGTTTAGTAAGTTTGGCATACTAACTAACTTCTAGCGGCAGTCTAGCATGGAAGATACTGCTTGTCAACAAAACTTCCTGCTTGACAGAGGCTTTTTTTTGAACTACAGTACAGAATAAGGTATTTTTCTATTTTATTGGAAAGTCTTTACAGATCATCATGGTTGGAACTCAACATCGTCGCGTAGATTCGCAGGTAGCCCGCCAATTAAATCTCTCAGCAGTCCTAAACTTAGTTCGGACACGTAGCATTACTTCGCGAATTGAACTTGTACGCGAAACTGGCCTAAGCAAAGCGACTATCTCGGAGATCGTTGACTATCTCAGCATGCAAGGCTTTATTCGCACTGTAGGGCGGGGCGAAGCGAGCGGGGGACGCCCACCGATCCTGCTTGAGTTTGATCCGCAGGCCCGTTTTGCGATCGGCCTCCAGTTGGGCGACAGTGTCTCGCAAGTTATGCTGACCGATCTCAACGCTATGCCAGTTCGCACATTAAGCGTGCCTACGCCAAACAATAGCGCGGATGATGCGATCACCTCAGTTATTCCCCTGATCGAAGAGCTGAGAAACACGGTTCCAGCCGAAAAACTCTTGGGAATCGGGGTTGGAACGCCCGGCCTAGTCGATTCGGAAAAAGGCATTATTCGCATGGCACCCGACCTAGGCTGGCGCGATGTACCGATCGCCGAGCGGCTGCGCGAAGCCTGCAAGCTACCGACCCATGTGGTTAACCGCGCTAAAGCCTCGGCCTTGGCCGAATCGTGGTGTGGATCGGGGCGCTCGGTCGACAATATGGTTTATGTATCGATCAGCACGGGTATTTCAGCGGGTATTGTGGTGAATGGACAGCTCTATCGAGGCGTTTCGATGAGCGAGGGTGAGCTGGGCCACATCACAGTGCTGCCCGACGGACCGCTCTGCCCCTGCGGCAATCGTGGCTGTCTCCAAACAGTCGCCGCCGGACCGGCTCTGTTGGCACGGGCGCGCGAACTGCTGCGCTTCCACAACTCGAGCATCTTGATGCGCCTTACCAACGGCCAGCCCGACCTGCTCACCGTTGAACATCTGGCGGAAGCGGCCAGCCAAGAAGATGCGCTTGTGAACGAACTATTTGAAGAGGTAGCCCAATATATCGGGATCGGTCTCGCCAACCTGATCAACCTGCTCAACCCACGCATGCTCATTCTAGGAGGCCGCGTGATTCGCACCTTGCCCCAACTGGTGCCTTATATCGAGACTGCTATGCGTCGGCGGGCTATGCCGACCCCCTCTGAAGCGGTCACTGTTGTGCCTTCGCTGTTGGGCAATAATGTGGTTTCTATGGGAGCAGCAGCCTTTTTACTCAGCCAAGTTTCGCTTTTGGGCGAATAAACTCACAACAACTTCAGCTCAAACGTGGTAGAGTGACGTAGAAGCGCTCTGTTCCAATAATGCCAAATCCGTTTGATCACTTCAGCACTCTGGCGGCTTGGTCTCCTCCCCAAAGAGGGCGGCTAGCGCGTCCGCCTACGGCTACCAACAGCCCGCCCGTAAGCCCAGTGGGGTAGCTGTGTAGCGAAAGACCGTCCCAAAATACGACGATTCAAGCGGATTTCATATAACTACTCTGGCACGTTTTGAGGTGGGTATGTTCTACACACCAAAGTCTCCTAACTTGGCCAATACTCCTTTTATCGTTTCGACGAACGAACTGTTGGAAAGCAGTAGTCGACGGATTATGTTCTGTTGCGCCCTCGTCTACGGCTTCTGCTTCTGCACGATAGGCATGCTCTGGCCTACCATGTTGAGCGGCACGCTCTGGCTGATCACGCTGGTGGTCACGTTAGGGACGGGGCTCAGCATGCGGCTGATTCGCCAGCATGTCGCAGTCGCTCAGGCGCTCTGGCATAGCAGCGTGATTCTAGCGATCAGCCTCGCCTTCTTCTTGCTCGACTTTCAGGAGGTAGCCCTACTGTTAGCGCTTCTGCCCTTTGTGGCAGCGCTCTCGGCGGGCTGGCGCGCGATCGTCTTCGAGGAAGTGGCGATCGTTATGCTGCTGATCTGGTTCTTCCAGCTTCAAATCGGTCAAGACATTCCCCCGTTGGCCACCATGATCATGGTTATGGCGATCTTGAGCGGCCTGTTGGGAGGTATTTTGGTATACACCTTTTCGACGATCGCGCATTGGTCGTTGATCGGCTTCGAGCAAGCCAACATGCACATGCGCAAGGCCCAAGAGCACCGAGCCGAGCTAGCCCAGACCGTGCGGGCGCTCGATCAAGCCTACTATCGGCTCGAACGCAGCAATGTCGCCTTGGTTGCGGCCCGCAAGGTTGCCGAAGAGGCCGAACGCTTCAAGAGCGAATTTGTGGCGAATGTAAGCCATGAACTGCGCACACCGCTCAACTTGATCATCGGCTTCAGCGAAGTGATGATGACCTCGCCAGAGAGCTATGGCAACGAACAGCTACCACGCAGCTATCGCAGCGACCTCAACGCGATCTATCACAGCGCCCAACATCTGCTTGATCTAGTCGACGATGTGCTCGATCTAGCCCGTATCGAAGCGGGCAAGATCAGGCTGACGCGCGAAGAGACCGCCCTATGGAGCTTGATCAACGAAGCCGCCGAAACGGTACGCGACTACATCACCAAAAAGCGACTCCAGTTCATTATCGATGTCGAGCCAGATCTACCGAACGTGCAGATCGACCGTGTGCGGATTCGCCAGGTCTTGCTCAACTTGCTGATCAATGCGGCTCGCTTCACTCAAGAGGGCAGCATTCGTCTGGTTGCCAAACTAACTGGCGAAGAAGTTCTGATCGAGGTGATCGATACTGGGCTTGGGATCGCACCTCAAGATCTGCCCAAAGTCTTCGAAGAGTTTCGTTCGACCGAACAGCCGATCTCGAGCTGGCACAGCGGCACCGGATTGGGCTTGCCGATCAGCAAAAAGTTTGTCGAGCTTCACAACGGCAAGATGGGGGTCGAGAGCGAGCTGAAGCGCGGCACGCGCTTCTGGTTTACGCTGCCCATCAGCCGCACAAGCCCCAAACAGCTTCTTTCGCAGGCCCAACAGCGCTGGCACCCACGGATCTGGCTTGGTAATAGCAAACGCCTGATCGTAGTTGTGCATGAGGACGAGCGAGTCGCCCAGATGGTGCAGCATATGATGGACGACTTCGAAGTTGTGGGCGCGACAGATCTCGAAGAGGGGATCAGGATGGTCGATGAATTGAAGGCACTGGCTTTGGTTGTCGATAACGAGCAGAAGCTGCCGCCGATCGAAGCCGATTTCTTGATCTTTCGCTGCCCCTTGCCGAGCAACCAACAGGCGGGATTGTTGCTGGGCGCCCAAGACTATTTGGTTAAACCAGTTGCTTATCAAGATCTGCTCGCGACCATCAAACGGGTTCAGCCCCAGCCAGAGCGCGTGTTGATCGTCGACGACGAACCCGAAGTGGTGCGGCTCTTCAAGCGCATGCTGAGCAGCTACCTGCCACCACAACGCTGTTTAGAAGCCTTTACCGGCTCGGAGGCGCTCAGCATGATGCGCGAGCATCGCCCCAATCTGGTGTTGCTCGATCTGAGCATGCCCGACAGCAACGGCACGACTGTGCTCGAACAGAAGGCGAACATTCCCGAGATCGCCGATATTCCGGTGATCATCGTTTCGTCGCAAACACCCGATTTCGCAACGATTCGCCTAGGCTGCTCGCTCAGCCTAGAGCGAACGGTCGGCTTGCGGCAAGAAGAGATCGTGCGTGTGATCGAACAAGTCTGTCACACGCTTGCACCTGAGTGGGAGCAACTTGAGAGTGACGAATGATAACAGATGCGATAGCGTTATCTCTTTTTAGACTGCACCGGAACGAAACGCGACTAGTGCAACTCTCTTCCTCGTTGCGGAAAGGCGGGTCTTTCAGCGCATTCGCTCCGATAGTTTGTCCACTCTGTTTCGTTGGGTTTTTGGGGTGGCCTCTCCACACAGCTAGCCCACCCTTTTGAAGGGCGGGATGTTGGTAGCCGTAGGCGGACGCGGTAAGGAGCGCATGCAAGCTAGAGAGCTTAACGCCAAATGGTCAAGCAGATGGTGAATGAACTAGCGAGAACGCAGCTCGCTGCCGTTCCAGCGCTGTAACAGATCGAGCAGGGCGCGCTGGGTGACTGGTTTGGAGAGGTAGGCTTGAGCACCTAGGGCGCGGGCCATATCTTGCTCGTTGAGCACAGAACAGATCACAACCGGAATGGAACTGGTGGCCGCATCGTTCTTGAGCGAGATCAGAATCTCCCAGCCGTCTTCTTTGGGCAGCATAACGTCGAGCATGATCAAGGTCGGGCGCTGTTCGCTCAAGAAGGCGCGGGCGGAAGTGCCGTCGGGACAGTACACAAGCTGCCAAGGGTGCCCGCTCAGGTAGCGGCGAAAGAGATCGGCAAAACCTTCGTTATCGTCGATCAAGAGCATGGTCGATTGGCTAGCGACGGGCCAGAGCAGTCGGGCCTGCCACATGTGGGCGTGGTGCTCGATCTGAAGCGAGCCTTGCATAACTTGCATAAATTCGCGGCAGAGCTCTAGGCCCAGACCTTGGCGCACACTGCCCTTGTTGACATCGCGAGCCAGCACTTCGACTTTGAGGCCGATCTGTTGCGCGTTTGTCAAAGGCGAGATACGCAGTTGAGAAGCTTGTATCTGATCGAAGGCATAGGTCAGCAGATTCAAAATAACTTGGCGCACAAAAACACGATCGGCCCCGGCGATAAAGAGACCCTCTACTTCAGGGAAATCTAGTTCGCAGTTCTTGCTGAGCGCAAGAGTCTCGATCAAGGGCCGCAGTTCGTCCAAGAGTTGGCCGAGATTGAGGGTCTCCCAGGTGGCTTGGGCCGTCATACGTTCGATCTCGGAGCGGGCCAACTGCTCGCGCGAGGAAAGCAGCATTGGGTCTGCGCCGACCTGAAGCGCTTGATCTTTCGTCTCGGATTCCTGATTGATCTTGGGCTGCCACTCTTCCCACAAACGACTCGTCAGCAGTTCGAGCATGCGCGCTTGATCGCGAAAGAACTGGCTGCGCCCACAGGCGAGCTGCTGCATAGCTTCGACCGGGCTAAGCCCTTCGATATAGCGCAATTCCAAAATGCGATAGGCGCGCCAATCGGGCGATTGAGCCGGTGTACCGATCTCGGGGCGCAGGGCGCGAATGCTCTTCAACAAGACGCGCCGCACCTCTTGGCTGCGCTGGTATTGACTGCTTTCGCTGCCCATCAACAGCTCTCCGAGGGGATGAGTCTGAAGGTAGGCCGAGTCGTAGAGTCGATTGAGCGCATCGTGAACCCATTTCGTGAAGAGCTCGAACGATAGGTTTTGTTTCTGATCGTGCATAAGCTTGCTCAGGACAACATGGGACTCTCTTGGGATTCTTAGCGGACTGGATCGCTTGTAAGGAGAGTTTTGCATCGTTATACTCAATTATACCAATTTGTTGTCTCTAAGCTAGGACGCCCTCCCTCAACGAGGTCTTACACACCTGCTCGTTCTTCAAACAACGGGTTTCAACGTATCTCACCACGTGGTTGTGGTTTACAGATATCCAATGGAGGAGAGAGAGATGCCTAAACGGATTCCCCAAGCAGGTAGAGCGATCAGCCGACGCTCGTTCCTCACTGGACTAGCCGGATTCTCGAGCGCTGCGCTGCTGGCAGCCTGTGGCAGCACTACTCCAGCTGGCGACAGCGGATCGACCAGCGCCCCAACTGGCGATAGCGGATCGACCAACGCTCCAGCTCAGAATGGACAAGCGGTTATAACGATCGAGCTCTGGGATCAACAAACTGGTCTGGCCGAAGAGGCAACCAAACAGATCATCGCCGACTTCGAAGCCCAAAACCCCGATATCAAGATCAACCGCACCTACATCGCCCAAACCGAAGGCACACAGTCTGACCAGAAGCTCCTGACGGCGATCGCTGGCGGCGCTCCGCCCGATGTCTATAAGTTCGACCGCTTCATTGTGTCGCAGTTCGCCGCTCAAGACTTCTTGACCGACCTGACCGATCTTGCGGCTCAGGGCGGCGTCAAGGAAGACGACTACTTCCCATTTGCGTGGGAAGAGGCCAACTATAAAGGGCGGCTCTTTGCGCTGCCGTTCGATACCGATACGCGCCAGCTCTGGTACAACAAAGATATCTTCAAAGAGGCTGGGCTCGACCCCGAGAAGCCGCCCCAGAACGCCCAAGAGCTGCTGCAGATGGCCCAAGAGCTGACCATCCGCGACAACAACGATCGCATCACGCGTTGGGGCTACATTCCGCACGGCGACCAAGCTTGGATCTACACCTATGGCTTCGCTTGGAAGGGCGAGTTCCAAGATCCCAACACCAAACGAATCACCTGTGCTCACCCCAACGTGGTCGAATCGATGAAATGGTTTCAAAATTACGCCAACACCTTTGGGGTAGATAACCTCGACGCCTTCACGGCGGCCTGTACCGGATCGGCCTGTAACGACACCAACGACTACTTCTGGACCGGCCAAGCCGTTATGGTGGTGAGCGGTAACTGGAAGGTGGCCCAAGCCAAGAAGTACAAGCCAGATGTGCAGTACGGCGCCGTGCCCTTCCCCGGCCCCGACGGCCCCGCGCCCCATGCAAGCTGGGCAGGCGGCTGGAGCTGGGTCGTACCCAAGGGCGCGAAAAATCCCGAAGCCGCTTGGAGAGCGATCAGTTATATCTGCGGACCTGAAGGCCAAAACACCTTCTGCAAGACCGTGGGCAACATTCCGACCAACAAGGCGGTTGCCGCTGATCCCTACTACAGCCAAGACCCGCTCGCCAAGGCCTTTATCGATCTCTTGCCCGTCTCGCACACCCGCCCGCCCATTCCGGCCGGTAGCTTATTGTGGGATGAGTTGTACAAAGCGCGCGCCGATATCATCCATGGCCAAGATCCCGAGACCCGCCTCAAAGCAGTCGACGACCTCGTCAACGCCGAATTAGAGAAGCTCGGTTTCTTTAGCTAGTGGATAAAGCATATGAGCGTTTGTCCGGCAGAGTACTTTCGCTCTGCCGGACAGCGCTTTTGTGATTCGTATCAAGCATCGACTGGCGAACAGAGAAAGGCATGGCTGCGTATGACGGCATCAATGCAGAGCGCACCCGAAATACGATCACGACAAGGCTGGTCACGCCATACTTGGCGCCACTTTAGAAATGGCATTATCTTTGCATCGCCATGGATTATCGGGCTGTTGCTGTTTTGGATCTTCCCTATTCTGGCCTCGTTATACTACAGCTTCACAGAATTTAACGCGATCCAAACACCACGCTGGGTGGGCATGGACAATTTCATAGCCATGGTCAAGGATACAATCTTTTGGACCGCAGCCTACAACACGCTCTGGTTCGCGGTTGTATCCATTCCCTTGGCGATCGTTTGGGCCTTCGGCTTAGCGCTCGTGCTCAACCGCAGAATCCACGGGCGTATCGTCTATCGCACGATCTACTTCCTGCCGACTCTGGTGCCCTCTGTGGCGCTCGCACTGGTCTGGATCTACCTGTTCAACCCGGCAACCGGACTGATCAACGTGCCCTTCGACTGGCTAGGGATCCGTGGCCCGTGCTGGAACGCTTGCGCCGCTTGGTCGCGCCCGACCATGGTGCTGCTGGCGATGTGGATCATCGGCGGACAGGTCGTGCTCTACCTAGCCGGCTTACAAGATGTGCCGCAAGAGCTCTACGATGCGGCGGCGGTCGATGGAGCCAATGTGTTCCAGCAGTTTCGCTCCGTCACCCTGCCCATGATGACGCCCGTGATCTTCTACCATCTGGTGACCTCGGTGATCGGAGCCTTCCAGTTCTTCGAGATCCCCTACATTATGACGGGCGGCACAGGCGCGCCAGACAACACCTTGATGTTCTATTCGATCTACCTCTTCAAAAACGCCTTCGCCTATTTCAAGATGGGCTATGCCTCTGCGTTAGCGTGGGTCATGTTCATCGTCATTTTGGCAATAACGCTGGTTATCTTCCGCTCTGCGCGCCATTGGGTCTACTATGGCGGTGCTGACTTTACCTAGGTAGGGAAGCCATGGAAACACCGATGACACGTAACACAACATCGTACAGCCGAAGGCGCAAACAGATCTACGATCTGCTGACCCACCAAATCCTGCCCCACATCATCCTCTTGCCTGCGGCGGCGATCTTTCTCATCCCCTTTTTGTGGATGGTCTCTACCTCGCTCAAGCCCAACGAGCAGCTCTTCGCCTATCCGCCGGTCTGGATCCCCAACCCGATCATGTGGGAGAACTACCCGCGCTCGGTGACCTATGTGCCATTCTTCACCTACTTCGGCAACACCCTCTTCATCTCGGTCACAAGCATGATCGGTGTGATCTTCTCGAGTTCGCTGGTGGCCTACAGCTTGGCGCGCATCCCTTGGCCCGGGCGCAACTTCCTCTTTCTGGTCACGATCGCGACCTTGATGCTGCCTTCGCAGGTCACGCTTATTCCAGTCTTCTTGGTGTTCAAAAACCTCGGCTGGGTGGGCGACTTCCGACCGCTGATCTTGCCGCAGTTCTTCGGCTTCGCGCTCTACATCTTCCTGATGCGTCAGTTCTTTATGACCATTCCCCAAGAGCTCTCCGAGGCGGCCCGCATCGACGGCGCGAACGAGTTCCGCATCTTCTGGTCGGTGATTCTGCCCTTGGCTAAGCCCGCCTTGGCGACCGTAGCGGTATTCCAATTCATCCGCTCGTGGACCGACTATCTCAACCCGCTGATCTATCTCAACGATCAGAAGCTCTACACCCTCCAGCTCGGTCTCTACCAATACAGCAGCCAATACGGGCGCGAGTGGGGCCTGCTCATGGCGGCAGCGGTGCTGATCACCCTGCCGATCATCATCATTTTCTTCTTCACCCAGCGCACCTTTGTGCAAGGCGTCACGCTTTCCGGCATCAAAGGCTAAACAAAAAACACCAGTCGCAGCTTGCAGGCCGTGGCTGGTGTTTTTTTATTGTCACAACAAGGCCGCTTGCCGCATTTAACGCTTTGGCGGAGAGATCCTTATCTTCCATTCGGTCCTCACCGCGTCCGCCTTCGGCTATCAACACCCTGTCCATCAAAAGAGGCTTGTTTCCAGCCCTGAAGCGCAACCGCCCAAAGTGAAACACTCCGCATCTTGATCAAGCTGCTTTTGGCTGCTCCTCAAAACGGCTAACTCCACGCCCTCAAGCGGTTCATCGTCATCGGGGTCACAAAAGAGCAGCTCATCTGGCTTATCGAGCTTGTCTGCAGATGCAAAAGCTGGATTGTGATCCCAAATCCGATTGATTACTTTCTATTTGGCCTTCGGTAGAGTGGAACTTGACTATGTTTTTTCCTCGACTTTTCGTTTTTCTGCGCTAAGAGCGTGCAAGCCTTGCAACGGATTTGGTATGAGTGCGTAGGTGTCGCTGATAGGTCGGCTTATAGAGGCCGGCTGATTCAGGACGAGCGCTCTGCTCAGAGTGGAATAATAGTGTCTTGACTAAGTATTGGATTTGGGGCGGGCTTATGGCACACTTATAGGACCGTGTTTTAGCGGAGCAACCGTTGATAGCCGTAGGCGGACGCGCCATAAGCCTGTTTATGGTAGGGCAGTCGCCGCCCTAGTCTGAAAGAATAAACTGAATTTAGTAGAGAAGGTACAGCCTTTTGCAAACAGTCGATTTGCTTGGCCCCGAGAGATAATCTTTCCAGATGAGCGTGATCAATAAAGATCCAATGGAGGACAGAGGCATGCCACAAGAGACTCCCCAAGCAGCTAGATACATCACTCGGCGCTCATTTCTTAGCACGCTCGCAGGCCTTTCGGGCGCGGCACTGTTGGCTGCCTGTAGCAACATCGTACCCGCCGATCAAGGCGCAGACACAAATGCTCCGGCCCAAAATGGCCAAGCGCTGGTAACAATTGAGCTCTGGGATCAGCAAACCGGTACATCAGAAGAGGCAATGAAGCAGATCATTGCCGATTTCGAAAGCAAAAACCCCACTATCAAAATTAATCGTAGCTACATCCCCCCCACCGACGGAACCCAGTCTGACCAAAAGCTTGTGAGCGCCATCGCAGAGGGCAGCGCTCCTGATGTCTATAAGTTCGATCGTTTTACGGTGGCTCAGTTCGCCGCGCAAGAGCTGCTCACGGACCTGTCTGACTTGGCCACGCAAAGCGGCGTCAAAAAAGATGACTACTTCCCCTTTGCGTGGGAGGAGGCCAGCTACAAAGGCAAACTGTATGCCTTGCCCTTCGATACCGATACACGTCAGCTCTGGTACAACAAAGATATCTTTAAAGAGGCCGGGCTAGACCCGGAAAGGCCGCCCCAAAACGCCGAAGAGCTGCTGCAGATCGCCCAACAGCTTACGATCCGCGATAGCGATGGCAGTATCACACGTTGGGGCTATCTTCCCCACAGCGACCAAGCTTGGATCTATACCTACGGTTTCGCATGGAAGGGTCAGTTCCAAGACGAATCGAGCAAGCGGATCACGACGGCCCACCCCAATGTAGTTCAATCGATGCAATGGCTTCAAAACTACGCCAATAGCTTTGGGGTAGAACAGCTCGATGCTTTTAACGAAGCTTGTGCGGTATCGGACTGTGGCAATGAGAACGATTACTTTTGGACGGGCAAAGCGGCGATGGTGGTAAGCGGTAGCTGGAAAGTGGCCCAAGCCAAGCTCTATAAACCAGATGGCAACTATGGCGTAGCGCCTTTCCCTGGGCCCAACAGCCCCGCGCCCGATGCAAGCTGGGCGGGCGGTTGGAGCTGGGTGATGCCAAAGGGCACAAAGAACTCCGAAGCCGCTTGGAAAGTGATCAGCTATATCTGCGGCCCCGAAGGCCAAGGGATCTACAGCAAAACCGTGGGCCATATTCCAACCCATAGAGCAGTAGCCGCCGACCCTTACCTCAACCAAGATCCGCTCTCAAAAGCCTTTATCGACCTGTTACCCGTCTCGCATACGCGCCCGCCCATCCCTGCGGGAGGCTTGCTGTGGGATGAGCTCTACAAAGCACGAGCCGATATTATCCATGGCCAAGATCCCGCTGCACGTCTACAAGCGGTCGATGAGCTGATCAATGCAGAGCTAGAGAAGCTAGGCTTTTTTAGCTAAGCTATCAAGCCTATGAAAACATGAGTCATCCCGAACTTTTTAGGGGAATGGTCCCCGGAGGCGGGAGGGCAGC
>CALGUG010000040.1 GCA_937902315.1 uncultured Chloroflexales bacterium | reverse complement strand
AGCCGATCCAGGCGCATGACCGAGGGCTTGCCGGAGTTACGGCCTGTCCAGCCGTAACTGGACTATGTAACATTATGAGTAAGACATATCTTTGCGCAGAGACCTCGCATCGTTAATGATGCGAGGTTTTTTGTTTGCCTTTTACAGGTTGGCTGAGGCAGAGAAATGCCAAATCCGACGGATGACTTTTTGTTTTTGGCCTTCGGCAGAGTGGCTGGCTCACTTCTCCGGCCCTTCTCCCGCAAGCGGAAGACGGGTGCCTAGCTGCTTCAACACCTGCGCATTTCGCATCTTTAAACAGATAGCGATCGTACCCTTCGACAGACGCTTCCTGTGCTTCGACAAGCGGTTCCTGAGCTAGCTGAAGGACACTAACCAAGCTCGTCGAAGGACAAGGTACGATCGCTTTGGTGGCAGTGAATGGCCCTGAGGGTGCTGAGTCGCTTTGCCGAAGGCCGATCGCCTTAATGGTAGGAAGGGATGTTGATAGCCGTAGGCGGACGCGGTGAGAGCCTTCTTTGGGGTGAAGCTGTTGTCGCTTGCGCTTGAGGCTGTTTGACGTAGTTGAGAAGAGGGGCTTTGTGCTAGTGCACAAGGCCCCTCTTTGTTACTTGGCTCAGATGAGCAAGGTGTTAGATCGTTTTGCGATTAGAAGTAGCGGCTGAGATTTTCGAAGATCTCGGCGATATTGCCGGTGCTGCCGATGACTACTTGAGTGCGTGAGAAGTCGGCGATCTTTTGGAGTGCATCGATGTCTGCTTCGTCGCCGTAGGCCACCGGGAAGATGCTGACGCCGCTCTCTTCGAATTCGGCCGCGAGGGCTTCGAGACTGAGCGCGCTAGCGTTATCTTGGCCGTCGCTCAGCAGCACAATGCCACGAATACGATCGGGTTCTTCGGGAGTGGGCGGCAGTGCATTGAGCGAGTCGCGGGCGCTTTGGAGCGCGTCGTAGACGGCGGTTTTGCCATTGGCGCGCATGGCTTGGATGCCGTTTTGCAATGCGATGCGGTTTTCGCTGAGCGGCCCCGCTTCTACAATGACACGCGCGGTTGTGTCGAAGGTGATCAGGCCGACGCGATCTTCGGGCAAGATGCGCATTAAGAAGGTTTCGATACCTGCTTTAACTAGTTCGAGTTTCTCGCCCTCCATCGATCCCGAGGTGTCTACAACCAGCATAATGTCGGCCCGTTTGCGGTTTTGCAGCCAAGAATTCTTGACCGCGACGATCACATCGGCGGGCGGGCTTTCGAGCAGATTTTGCACGCCGGTTGGCTGAACGCCGTAGTTGGGGCTGATCGGGTCGGCTAGAGCGACGCTGGCGTTGGCGGGGCGGAAGCCGTAGCTCATAGCGAGCTTCTGGCTCTCTTCGTTGAGCAAAAAGTTGTAGAACTGGTCGGCGGCTTGGCGCTCGGCTTCGCTGGCAGAGGCGAGCACAATGAAGGGGTCATCATGCCAGAAGGTACCCTCTTTGGGATAGATCGCAACGAGGGGTGTGGCAGGAGGATTGTTTTTGTTGAATTCGATCAGCGTAATCTCTTCCATGGGGAAGGCCGAGATATAGCTCATGCCGAATTTCTTCATATTGTCGCTGAAGATCAGCGTGTTGTAGCCGTAGTGTTTGATACTCTTGCCGAGCGAGCGGATGAATTGTTGGCTTTCGCTTTTTTGTACATCGCTCACGGTCAGGCCGCTCTGCTTGCCAGTGGCGGCATAGAATTCGGCGATCAAGGTCGAGAGGGCAGTCGTGCTGATCTCGGGATCGGTGTGGCCCCAAGAGAAGCGGCCCCATTCGGGATGACCGTAGCGGCCCCAACCCTCTGGGTCGTTGCTGAGCTCGAGCATATCGCTCCAGCCGATCGGGGTTTCTGGCCAGCCCATGGCCTCGGCCATCGGCTTCCACATACCGATCACCACAGGAGTGAGCACCAACGGTCTGTTCGAGGCAGCGATATTGGGGTTGTTGGTCTCTTGCTTTAAGACTTCGAGCCAAGTTGAGGCCGAAGGCGACCAGATCGTGACTTTTAACTGGCCCGTTTTGATATTGGTGCGAGCCGCGCCGCTGCTCTGTTCGATCCCTTCGACATAGATCGTTTGACCATTGACCTTGTTGCGCTGGGCGTTGAAGGCGTTGATACGATCGCTCAGCCAGCCGGTTTTTTCGGGGCTATAGGCGATGCTGATCGTTAAGGCATTTGATGGAACTCCCTCGCTTGAGCCGAGGAGCGAACAACTTGTGATAAAGAAGACACTAACAAGTGATAAAAGTAGAAAACGATATAGACGCATAGACTGCTCCCTTCAGATGATTCCTGCCACACATGTACGTATTGGGGGCATTTCAGTCGCGTTCATTATAGCGGTGAGAGCGCTCGAAACATAGCGGCTAAAGGGCTAGCTTAATACAAGTTATCCCAAATCCGTTTGATCACTTGAGCACTTTGGCGGCTAGGCCACTTTCCCCAAAGAGGGCGGCTGGCGCGTCCGCCTACGGCTACTAACAGCTCGCCCGTAACCATGCTGTTGTGGCCGTGTGCCGAGACCGCCCAACATACGACGATTCAAGCGGATTTCGAATGACACATTGCTGCTGCCTACTGCTTATATGACGCCTTAGAGATGCGCTTTGTTGAACTGGTAAAGAGATACCGCTTCATCAACTAAAAACTAGCTAAGGTCGTTGCTTGCGGGCTTGCTGAGCATCGTTTTGAGACGGCTTTGTATGCTTTGGAATGCGGAGAATCGTCGACTTAGGCCCTGAACGCTATCTGGTGAGGATGATCTTTAGAGTATGTTTTGGTTGTTTTGGTATGTTATTGTAAGTTAGGCTGTAAAGAGAGGATTTGCTTCTTGCTGAAGCGCAATTTTAGATACTGAGTTAGTCTGGCCTTACCGAATTCTTATTGTCCCGTTTGTTTTTTGTAACCATCCAGGTACAAGTATCATCTAGAACGTTAATGCCATATATACCTGATATCAACGATCTTGAGTCAGCACTCAAACACCTTCACGATCCAGAGAGCTTGCGTCTCAATCCGCTAGCTACTTTGGATATCGTACATGAGCGAGTTGCACGCGATCAGCGGGTTACTGGAACGCGAGAACCTCCTTTGCCGTGGATCTATGGCTATGAGTTGGCGGCTTTGTTGCGTTCATTGGTTGATAATTTAGCTGACCGTGACGATGACCCAAGCAGTGTTGAAGGGCGGCGAACAACGTCGCGACCGCGCCTGTATGCTCGGATTTTAAAGCTGCGCTTTAGCCAAGGGTTGAGCTGGAATGAAGTTTCGGCAGAGGTTGGCAGGGTTGCTGGGCATATTCAGAATAAACTGAAACGACCTGCCCTACAAATGCTGTTGGGCGAATTGATTCGTCTGAGCGAAGCGCCGCCCACAGCGCAACCCGAGCCGATTACGACCCAGCGTTCGATGACCAACCTGCCGCCTCAAGGCGCGTTTATTGGGCGTAAGGCCGATGTCAACAATGTCTTGCGCAAACTGCGCCATCGCCGCATGCCGATCATCGAGATCTGCGGGATCGGCGGCGTGGGCAAATCTGAGCTAGCCAAGCATGTTGGCTGGCACGTCTTACGCCAAGAGCGCCTGTTCGATGCGGTGGTGTGGTTGAGCGCACAGGAATCGTATCTGTCATTGACCCGTCTGCAGACGGTCAATGCCTCGCATACGATCCGCTCTTTAGATGATCTGCTCGACATAACGGCGCGCGTGTTAGGTGCCGATCAGACCGCACTCGATTCGAGCGAGAAGCAAGAGCAGGTCTTAAAGACGCTCTCGAGCGGCTACTTCCCACACGGAGTTCTGTTGATCGTCGATAACTATGAAAGCTTGCCCGAGCAAGAGCAGCGCAAGATCACCGAATTTCTGTTTGAGGAGCTGCCTTACCCGAGCCAAGCCTTGATCACCTCGCGTCACGAAGAGCACCACGCCCAGTTTCAGGCGCAGCTTTTGCCGATTCAAGTGCGCTTGGGCCGCATGACCCAAGAGGATCTGCGGGCTTGTTTGCAGCAGTTGTTAAGCCTTGAACAGCCGCCTTTGGTGCTCGATAATCAAACGGTCGATCAGTTGGTGCAGGCTGCCAATGGTTTGCCGCTGGCCTTGTTGTGGCTTTTAGGGCAGTTGCGTTACAGCCCACGTTCGCTGTCGCACCTTTTGGCAGAACTTCAGAATGAGCATGCTTCTAGCCCGCTGCTGAGCTACATTTTTGATTATTCCTACAGTGTGCTCGAACAAGATGCCTCTGTCTTGAAGGTACTGCACGCTTTGACGATCTTCTCTCATGCGGTTGAGGTCGAGGCGCTGGCCTATGTAGCCGAATGTGAAGTGCCGATCGCAAAACAGGCCCTTACGCTGTTAGAGCAGTTGTCGTTGGTGAACCGCGAACAGGTGACGACCGAGCGTGGGCCGCAGGAACGCTTTAGCATAATGACCTTAACGCGCGCTTATACGCGTAGCAAGCTCTTGCCAAGCGAGCGTGAGCAGTTGCTGATCAAGGCCAGCCATTACTATGCCAAGAATCGTCATTACGATCCGGCTTCGCGCCCCAATATCTTGAGCTTGATCGAATGGGCTATCGCCGAGAAACATTATGCGATCGCTATCGATTTATTTGACCGCCTGACCGATGGCAATTTGATCGGCAGCCCGACTCGGGTGCAAGATTGCGATCGTTATGGCAAAGATATTGTGCGGGCCTGTTTGGCGCTTAATCTGCCCGAGCGGGCCGACTGGTATACCTTGTATGCTGTCTGTTGGCCGCAGTTGGCGCGCCATCAGCACGCCGAGACGCTCGAACAGGTGACCATGCTGTTGAAGCGCGCCCAAAAGCACGGTTGGGTGGGCAATCAGGCTTTGGCCTGTTCGACCTTGGGCCTGCTCTATTACGATCAGTCGGATCTTGATGACGACGAGGAGCCGTCGCGTAATACGCAGGCTTATGAGACGGCCTTGCGCTATTTGGAAGAGGCGGCCGATCTCTGGCGACGTTTGGCGCGCCGCGATTGGCAGGCGATTGTCTTGGGCCGTATGGCCGAGATCAAGCGCACGATCGGCGATTATGCTGGAGCTTTGTCGCACTATAGCCAAGTTCGTATGCTGTACGATGGCTTAAATGATCAGCGCGGCAAAGCCTTAACCATGCGCCGCCAAGCCTATACAATGTTGGCTCAGTATCGTCGGAGCGGCCAAGCCAGCCCTCAGGCGATCGCAGCCATGTTGGAACAGGCGATCGACCTGTACAACAGCCTCGGAGATCGACGCGGAAGCGCACTCTGTCATCTCTACTATGCTGAGCTCGGGCGAGAATTACACCAGACGGCTTGGGTTGTTGAACACGCCAGCCAAGCCCGAACCGATTTTGCCCATATGTACGACGCTTATGGAATGCAGCAGGCGAACCACTTGTTGCAAGCTGTGGAAATGGGTGAAATATAACTGCTATCTTGCCGGAGGCTAGCGTTTCTGCTACACTGTAAGTGTTTCGTCCTACACTATTGGGAGAATCGAAAAAACTTACTACTACTAATAACTACTAAATCTCTGAGGTGTTCTGGTGATAAACTTTCGCCAATCCCTGCGCGTGGTTCTACGCGAACCAACGTTATTTCATGGTTATCGTTGGGTAGCCTGGGGTTTGGCCGCTTTAACATACGTCATTGCAAGGCCATCGAGTGAAGACCTGCCGTTTTTTATTTGGCTCTGGATCTTCGTTGGCGTCTGTAACATACTAACAACGGCCCTCGCTCAAAGCTATATTCGCATTGCACGGATACGGCCAATCGTGATGGCCTTAGACATTGTAGCGGCTGTATCATTAATTTGGGTGAGTGGCGGCGGGTTCTTACCGTTCTGGCCTTTCGCTCTCGGTTCCCTGTTATTGCCAACTCTGCTCTTTCAGTGGCGAGGTGGCTTTATAGCGGGGGCTTTTTTTGTAGCGCTCGATCAAATAGCCTTTTGGGCGTCGTATCTACAGGGGAATACTCAGCGGCTCTCGTCTCCTAGCGATATCCTGCTGCAAGCCATATTGCCGTTTGCGTTTGTAGTTGGTTTCCGAATGCTCTATAACCTGCTTGGCAGTTGGGCGGCCTATCCAGTGCCCGAAGGGCATGGCTTGGCGAGCTACCCGACTAACAGCATCGCGCCAAATGCAGACTTCTATAGCGGTTCGAGCCTATTCGACCGGCGGGCACCTTCCGCCGAGTTGAGCTATGACCGCGATCCTCTGCTGCGCGAACGACCGGCCACGGCTCCTTTGGCTACGTTGCGAACCAGTAATCCGGTGATCGAAGATTGGCGGCGCACCTTGATCGCCATGACCGCCAGCACGACGGCTGGTTTACCCGCTGCCCTCGAACTGCTGGCGGCTGGCTTTAGCGCGCGCAGCGGGATTCGGGTGCAAACCGAAGTGGTGGGTGAGACGACGGTAGTAGCTCGGCCGCACTACGCAACCTTGCTGCGTTTGGCACAGGAAGCGTTGTTGAACGTGCAGCAGCACGCTCGGGCTGAACACGCCTTTGTGACGCTGGTGTATGAGCCGGATCGTTTGATGCTGATTGTGAGCGATGATGGGGTTGGCCTGCTCGATGGCACCTACGAGCGCCCCGGGGTGCATGCTCTACGCGCCTTGTCCTACCGGCTCGCCGAAGTCGATGGCACCTTAGAAGTGATCGGTGGCGAGCACGGTGTGACAGTGCGTGGCACAATACCTTTGGGCGAGACCAGTTTGGTCTAGTCGCGCCCGTCGTTCAAGATTTTGCGCAGCCAACGTCGGTAGCGCCCGAACGCGCCCCGATGCTGATCGTTTGTGCTTTGTTCAGAAGACGAAGCTTCATGTTTAGAGGTGGATGTTGAAGAAGCATCCTCTTCTGAAGATGAAGCTTTTCTTGTTTCTGCTGCCGAACTGCGTTTCAGCAGGGCTTCCAGCGCGGCCTCGCTCTGGGCTTGCAGCGATGCGGGGTCGATCTTACCTGCGCTTTGGGCTGTGCTCTGGCTGGGAGCTTGGGCCGCTTCAGCTTGCTGCGCTGGAGCAGCTTCAGCTCCGGGCGCTTGGCTAGCGGTTTGATCTGTTGCTGCTTGCTGAGCCGGAGCAGCTTCAGCTACAGACGCTTGGCTAGTGGCTTGCTCGGAGACAGGCGTTTCGGCGCTGGTCGTTTTGGCGTCGAGCGGCTTGCTCACTTGGGCAACCGGTGCGGCAGCGACGGGTGGAGTAGCCGCAGCTTTGCCCTCTTTGGCATGGTGCTTGGCTGGCTCTGGGGGAGCTTGCGGGGCAGTTTGGGCGACGCTATCGGCTGGAGCAGCTTGTTGAGCGCTAGCAGCGGCTTGGGGCGCGGTTTGGGCGGTGTCTCCAAGGGCGGCAGTCAGCGCTTGTTTAGCTTGAGCGATCAACACATCGGGATCGTCCTCGCCCGATGAGGCGACCTTACGAACCGCTTTGCGTAAGGCTTTGAGCGCGTTTGAAAGCTCTTCGTCCGAGCGGCTTTCATCGCCTGCTAACTGAGCGGCCTCTCGGCTGGCCCACGTGATCAGGGCTTGAGCTGGCCCATCGCTGAGGTCTTCGGTTAAGCTCTCGTCTTCGAGAATGCGTTCTGAGGCGCGGATTTGGCGTTCACTATAAGATTCGGTCATTGTTATCTCCCGATACAACAGCTTCCAGCGCTGGTACAATTACGCGCCAATCATAACGGTCACGTGCAAGCGAACGGCCAGATCTTCCAAGTTGCTCTGCGAGGGCCGGGTTTTGCAAGATCCGTAAGATCTGCTGGCCGAAGTCGGCGGCTGTGTCGGCGACCAAGTAATGCTGCTCGGGGCGACTGCCTTCGACCCCTTCTGCGCCCATGCTGGTGGTCACGATCGGCGCTTGCATAGCGAGCGCTTCGAGGAACTTCAGGCGTACGCCACCGCCCATACGCATGGGCACGATATAGACCGAGGCCGCCGCGATAAAAGGGCGCACATCGGGCACATCGGCGTGAACCTCGATTGTTTCGCTGTTATGAAGCGCTGCCACAACCGGCGCCGGGCTTTTGCCAACGATCACCAGACGGGCCTTGGGATAGTGATTCAGTACGCGCGGCCAGACCGCTTCGACGAACCACGTGATGGCGTCGATGTTGGGCCGGAAGTTGAGCGTTCCGGTGAAGACGATCTGAGGCGAATCGCTTTGCGTAGCGCGGGCCAAGCCGTTGGGATCGAAGTAGTCGGTGTCGACCCCGTTGGGCACAATCGCGATCTTTGCTTCAGGAGCGATCTTCGCCAGTGCGACTCGATCTTCATGAGAAACCGCAAGCACGTGATCGTAGTCACGCAGCAAACGCTGTTCGTAGCGACGCAATTTTTGCGACTGAATGCTGGAATAGATGCCTCCTAAGAGCGCGCGTGGATTGAATTCGCCCAGCGAACGCCTTAGATCGGTCTGGGCGGTGCGCTGTTGCAACACATATTCGGCGTTAAACTCATCGAGCACGATCTTGGGCTTAGAAGCCGCCGAGCGCGCCAGCAACCCGTAGCCTCCCATCTCGATGCTTGAAGCCAGCACTAGCTCGAACTGCTCTTCGCGCAGCAGGCGCTCGAGCGCCGCTCGATAGCTGGGCGATGCATTGCGCAGCGCCATGTCGGGTAAGGGCGAACTAAGGGTTGTGATAGCGCGTTGTAGCAGCGAGCGGCGCACATCATTCTGAACGGTGACGACTCGACAACTCTGGCGCAGCGGTTCGAGCGCGGCCGCTTGTTCTGGGTTGTCGACAAAGGTCAGACAGGTCAGCTCATGCCGAAGGCTCAGCCCATGCACAAGGTTATAGATGCGTAAAGCGCCTCCACTGCGAGGTGGGTAGGGTGAGTAAGGTGCTAAGACAAGAATGCGCATAGAGTAAAAATAGAGCTTTGGATTGTGTTCAGTGCGAACATAAGCGCCCAGATACGGGGCAAGAAGATGAGGCAGCCGATCACAATCGCAGCGAATGCACAGAGTAGAACCGCTCCTGCGGCGACATCTTTGGCGATTTTCGCTTGGGGGTGAAACTCGGGGGAAGCTAGATCGACCACAGCCTCAAGCGCGGTATTAACGCCTTCAGCAAACAAAACCAAGGCACAGATCAAACTCAGAATCAGCCACTCCCAGCGGTCGATCTGAAACAACAGGCCGAGCACAACCACAGCCAGCATCGCGCACAGGTGAATGCGGGCGTTGGGTTGGCTGCGAAAGAGGTGCTGAACGCCCTGCCAAGCAAAGCCATACGAGCGCGCAAAACGCTGAACTTCGCGCACAAGTGGGTTGGCGCTGGGAAGCGCTTCAGAAGGAGCTTTGTGTGGTGGATTGGGTAATTTATCGCTCATCATAGCCAGCTATTATACCACTCCGCCTAGCGCTGGAATAGTAGTTTGTATTTGTGTTCAGTAAGATTTGCAACAGCGCTTTAGCCTATCCTCTTTCGTTAAGTAGCAAGATCTTGCATCGTGTCTTGCTCTGGCGGCGAGGTCACTAGCTTCCATTCGGTCCTTGGCGCGTCCGCCTCCGGCTATCAACTTCCTTTCCTCTCATTCGGGCTGCTTGCCAGCGCTGCAAGCAGCGCTACGCTACGCGCTCAGCCTGTTGCTAGCCCTTGCCGTACCCTGAGGCGAAGGTACGGCAAACGCAGGGTACGGCCATGTGGTGACAGGGTACGTATGCTCCCCTCTCCTGCTTCGCTATGCATTACCCAAAAGTCGTGTCGGCAGCAAAAGGCGATCGTTCGCATACCATCGCGGGATTATTCTTGAGAGCTACAACCTCAACATTCAGCCCCTCGCCCGCAGTGCGGGAGAGGGGGCCGGGGGTGAGGGCAGATAACGCTGACCTTATGGAGATTTGTGGCTAATGTACAGCCTGCTTCGCGGGAGAGGGGTCGGGGGTGAGGGCACTCGCTCCCTTCTCCCGCCACTGCGGGAGAAGGGCCGGGGATGAGGGCAGGCTAGCCCTGCTGATAGCCGTAGGCGGACGCGCTTGAGATCGGATGAGAGCTAGGGAACTCTCCGCCGTATTAGCGAAGAGATGGTGGAGCAGGGCGCAAAAAACCCCTTGGACGAGAGGCTTCGTCCAGGGGTTTTGCGTAATGGGTGTGCGAAAAATCTAGCGGCGAGTGGCGCTCATATTGGCAATAATCTGCAGGCGCTCTTCGGGTGTGATCAGTTGGAATTGATTGTCACGGTTGATGTAGACCATCTCTTCGTCTTTGACGCTTACGATCAGATCGGGCGCGTTATCGCGGTTGAGATCTTCGAGGCGCAGCTTGACGGGCGTGAGATCCTCGCCAGCACCGAAGAGATAGGGACCTACCAAAGTTCGAGTTTGAGTAGCATCGCCACCAGGAATTTCGATCACCATCACTTGGCGGTTTAGGTTCAGCGCAATCAACTGAGTCGGTGCGCCGCTTCCGTTTTCGTGACCAACTTCTGCGCTAAGCTGAAATGTACGCGGGCGTCCATACCTGATATCGTCGAGTGTTGTTTGACCCCAACCGACAATGCTGCTGAGCAGCACATAGATCACAAGCAGAGCCAGGCCTGTGGTGATCCAATAGGCAAGCCGGTTTGTACTATGGGATGGGAGCGTTACAACCGTCCGACGTTGAGGGTAAAGATCGCGTCCTGTTACAGCCATCGCTGTTTCCTCCTTCGCACTGAAAGCAATGTGCAGCACAGTTCTCTGACACTCCCACTTGTTTGATCGGGGGACTTCCTGAAGCGTTGTGCTTATGAGCGAGACGCTTCAAGCGTTTTGGGTCTCCGGGTGTCGGCGGCGACCTTCGCTTGCTTTGCCGTTTGTGGGCGAATGTTGTTCTCGATTTGGAACAACGGTAGTGAATGAGCGAGAAGCCTCCGGTGGTGTCTCACCAGAGTGTTACAACAACAAGTGGGCCTCGCTGCTAGAGCGGTGTCTCAGGACCGCTGTGTTGTAACGCTTGCGCCCGCAACTACCTTTTCGCGAAGGGAACGGGCTGTATACGACCCCGTAGAGAGTGTTGAGGAGTTGGTGTAAGTAGAACCGCATCCCTGTGTCATCGATGACCGTATCAACTCTTATCTGTGTGTCTACTAGTGGGGTTCTGTTAAATCCGCTCATTTGTTCTTATCGGGAGTATATCAGAACTTAGCGATTTCGTCAAGAACAGATTTTCTGTTTTTCTAGGCATTGGAAAGAAGAGAAGCCTAGTTCGTATTAGGCGCTTTAGCACAGAGATGAAAACGTTCTATTTGGCTTTAGAGTGAGATAAAACCTGCATCGCTACTATCGATAAATGTCCAAGGCAAAAGCGCACATACGATCCAGTTTACTAGGCTAGTGTGCTAGTTACTGTTCTAGTTACTGTTCTAATTGGGTCTATTGGTGTGTTCGACTTGGCCTGCTTCGTTTCGGCGGGCGGCCCTCTCACACGAAATTCTTGGTAAGGATGCCAATCTGGAAGATCGCGAATGAGTGATAGCAAATTCGGTAGATCACTTTCCCTCTTGGCCTTCGGCAGAGTGGAACTTAACTATTTTTGTTGTGTGACATTTCGCGCGTCAGCGCGAAATGTCACACAACTCTTTCCCGTTTTTTGCGTTACAAAAGCGCAAGTATGTAAACGGATTTGGTATGAGAGAACATACGCCCTTTGGGATGCTATGCATTAGCCAAAAGTCGTGTCGGCAGCAAAAGGCGATCGTTCGCATAGCATCGCGGGAGTATCCTTGAGAGCACAGAACAGGGTGCATTCACCCCCTCGCCCGCAGTGCGGGAGAGGGGGCCGGGGGTGAGGGCAGATAACGCTGACCGTATGTCGATTTGTGGGTAATGTACAGCTTTGGGATGAGGGAGGCTAGCAGCCATTATGCTCACAACGCTTTCGTTGCCTATCTGCTCTGCAGGAGGGTAGCGCTTAACATAAGCGAAAACCCACTCTTTTTGCCTGCAAAACGGCTCGAATTCCTCTTCACGATTTCAGACTGCGTGTGTTTTTTCATTCTTGCTGCTCCAAGCGGCTATCTGTACGCAAAGCATTCGGTTTTTGGGCATAGCAAGGCCAGCCGCCTTGCATGC